>CAZBBK010000007.1:0-129251 GCA_964490075.1 uncultured Gemmatimonadota bacterium
CAAGTGGGTCAATTCTCGTGAGCGGACCCGGGTCAATTCTGGCGAGCGTCTAAGAGATGCTGGCCTGGGAGGTGCTGGACGGATGCGACAACCCCGACGCCGACCAGATCTGCGGCAGCACCTGCGCGGAGAATACGGCCGGTCTCGTCTATCGCGTCGAAGTGCCGATGAAGGACGAGGGCCTGGTCTCCGCGGTCGTCGCGATCCCGAGGGTCGGCCTGTGAGGAGCCGAGTTGGGCTCCTGGCTCTTGCCTTCGGGCTCTCGAGCAACGCGTGGGGCGGCGAGGCCGTCCTGCGCCTCGAGGAGCTGTGGCCGCGGCCGATGGTATGGGACATCGCGGCGGTCAATGACTCCACGGTCGCTTTTCTTGCGACGGGCCTGGTGGGGGCGTTGGAGATTGGGAACGACTGGCGTTTGTCTCCGATCTGGGTGCGCGCATTGCCGACCAATCCTCTGGGCATAGCAGCCAATGGTCAGGCGCTGTTCACAGGTGGCCGAGACAACACGATCCTCGCTCTCACGCATGACGGAAAGACACTCACCCGCTTCTCTGTGGACGGAAGTCCCCGCGGGTTCGCCGCCGATGAAACATCTCTCTTTTTCGTCACGGGTGCTCCGTCGCGAGGAGTGTGGAGCTACGACGTCGGGGATCCGGCCAATCCGCGGCTGATCTCGCACATACCGCATCTCCCGAGCAAGTGGGACCTCGCCATCGACACCACTTCCGTCGTCGTCGGCACCGAAGATGGAATCGAGCTCTACGCCCGCCTGGCCGGCGACAGTCTGCAGTGGATCGACAGCGACCACCGCGGCTGCGACACTCGCGATCTGGCGCTCGATCCACCCTGGCTGCTGGGAAGCTCGGGGATTTTCGGGTCGCCCGATTGTGTGCATGGCTACAGACTCCGGGACGGGACGCTCGAGCACCTGCGCGGCAGCACGGCCAGCGGCCATGTCTTCGAAGCAGCAAAGCTCGAGATCACCGGCCCCCTCGTCTACGCCTCCGGGAAACCCGGAGGGGTTGGCGACGGGGGCGTGGCCGCGATTCGTGTGCTCGGCCCCAAGTCGTGGGACGTGATCGACTTCGACGTCGCCCCAGCCGACGACATCGTGCTCCTCGGCGACAACGCGCTGGTCACCGAAGACGACCGCGACGGCATCACCCTCTTCGAGCGCGACGCCGCCGGCGCCCTCACCGAGCGCGATCATCTGTCGCTTCCGGGTAAGATGTTCACCTTCGATCTCTCCCCCACCTTGCTGGTCTCCGCCGAGGGCGAGTACGGCCTGCGCTGGCGGCGGCACCCGCTGAGCCGACCTCACTCCGATGGCCATCTGCCGATCGAATCGGAGGATGAAGTCTGGAAGCTGGCGACACTGATTCCCGAAACCGCGCTCATGGTCGCCATGCGTTTCGAGCGACTGGTCGAGCTCTTCGAGCTCGCGCCGGAGCCACGCCGCGTGGCCACCGCTCCCAGCACCTTCACTCGAGCGGATCGCGGCGCGGCGACCGACTCCCACATCGCCCTCACCGGCAACGGCGAGATCGATCTATTCGGGCTCCGGCCGGGGCCGAAGCTGGAGCTTCTCACGTTGATCGAGGGCGACGACATCTGGGCGCGGTCGGAGCTCGACATCGCCGAGTGGAATGCCGAGCTGGCGATCGCCTGGCCCTGGATGGACCACCTACGGCTCTACACCTACACCGAAGGCGACACCGGAGCGGTGCTGCGCGAGGCCTGGTACCTGGTCGAGAGCTCTCCGACCGACGTAGCGCTCCTCGACCGCACGCTGACCGTGGCGACCTACGAAGGCGTTCAGGCCTACGACCTCTCCAATCCGGACAGCCCAGTGCCGATCGACTCGTGGAACGACGCGCACGAAAACGTGCGGGCGGCCACAGCCGATTCCACCCACACCTTCGCCGCCACCTCCGAGACGCTCTACGTACTGACCTCGCCCCTCTGCGAGCCCTACCGGGTGCTCGACACGGCGCCGATCGGCAGCACCCCGGTCGACATCCGAAGCGCGCAAGGCACGGACGACCGCACGCATATCTTCGTCGGAATGGCCTCGGCCGGCTACGCCCACTTCAGCCTGGTGGAGGGCGCTCTGCGTCCCGGGCCGGGTCAGCGCGGCAAGGCACCGGTGCCGATGCACGAGTGCGAGTGGTGAGAGAGGCGCGTCGACCCAGCAAGGGGCCGACCGGGCCCGAAGCCCGAAGCCGGGCTTCGGGCCTCAGACACTCCCCCCGCGCAGCTTGCGCCGCTCCGCGAGCGAGACGCTGACCGAACGTGCCACGAAACCCACCAGCGGCAGGGCCTGATCGGCGAAACGCGCCAGGAAGAGCAGAAAGGCGGGGGCGGCGCGGGGGCCGCGCACGCAGCGGTCAAAGGCCTGAAGCACGATGCCGTAGGCGAAGCGGATGCGGCGATTCACCCCGAGGCGCTCGAGGGCGTGCTGGGCGCGGGCGCGGTGGATGAGGTAGTCGGACTCGAGCTCGGCGAGGATCAGACGCCTCGAGGAGCGCTCGCCTGCTCGCTCGGGGTCGATGCCCAGGCGCGCGCAGGCCTCGCGTGAGATCGGCACGATGCCGGCTTCCAGGTCCTCGTCGAGATCGACGAAGACGTCGGCGTAGCGGGTCACCTGGCCGAAGCTCCTGCCGAACTCTTCCACCAGCTCGCGTCCATGGCCCAGAGGCTCGAAGAGCAGCCGGCAATGGAGCAGCACGGGCAGCACCGCGTTGGTGTCGATGATGCGCTCCAGCTCCTGCTGGCTGGGGGGGCCGTGCAGCTGGCTCTTCTCGTGCTCGGCGGCCGCGGTGACGCGAAAGAAGAGCTCCACGTGCTCGGGGCAGGCGCCGCGCAGGAAGCGCAAGAGCGCTTGTTCGCGCACGTTCTCGGGATCGCCGCCGGCGGCCAGAGCCCGCAGCCGCGCCATGCCCCAGGCCAGGGTGTCGGCGAAGTCCTCGGTCGATCGGTCGAGCAGGTTGTCGGCCCAGCGGATGTAGGACCAGGCGCAGAGCCAGTGCAGCGCCGCCCGCGGGTGGTGGCGCCCGATCAGCCGATACCAGTGGCGCCACATGTCGGGATGCCCCGCCGGGTGGTCGCCGAAGCTCTCGATGCAGTTGTCGATCAGCTCGGAATCGCTCACCGGCTCGGGCAGCGGCGGCGCGGCCTTCAAGGGTCGAGCTCGACCGAGTAGGGCATCAGCGCTAGCGGCTCACCGGGCCGACTGCTCTCGAAGAGGCGGCGATGGCGCAGGAGGGGCGAGCCCCCGAGCAGGCCGTCGAGAGGATCCAGCTCCAGCGAAGAGCCGAAGAGCTCGCCCGAAAGCAGCCGCTCCAGGAAGGGCTTCTCCTCCGGCAGGATGCGCAGCCGCACCAGCTTCTCGGGGTCGATGCCGAGCAGCGTCTTGGTGCGCAGGATGGCCTCTCTCAGACCGCCCAGGTGATCGACCAGTCCCAGCGCATGCGCATCGGTGCCGATCCAGACCCGCCCCTGCGCCACCGCGTGGATCGACTCCCAGTCGCTCTCGCGGGCCGCGGCCACCTTGGTCACGAAGCCGTCGTAGAAGACCTCCATGCTGCGGCGAACCCGCTCCCGCTCCTCGACGGTCCACGGGCGGGTCTCGGAGAAGAGGTCCGAATGGCGCCCGCGGCGCAGCGTCTCGTGGCTCACCCCGATCTTCTCGTAGAGCCCGGCCAGGTTGAACTTGCCCCCGAGCACGCCGATCGAGCCGGTGATCGTGCCGGGGTCGAGGAAGATCTCGTCGGCCGGTGCCGAGATGTAGTAGCCGCCCGATGCAGCCACGCCGCCCATCGAAACGATGACGGGCATGCGCTCCGACGCCAGCGAGACCTCGCGCCAAATCACGTCGGAGGCGATGCCCGACCCGCCCGGGCTGTCGACGCGCAGCACCAGGGCGTCGATCTCCTCGTCGAGACGAGCGTCGCGAATCGCCGCCGCCATGGTGGCCGATCCGATCCCCTGGTCGTCGCGCAGCGGGTTCGACTCGCTCTCTCCCGAGTGGATGCTGCCCACGCCGTAGATCAGCGCGATGGTCTCCTCGGCCAGCTCCTCGTCGTCGGGACGCGCCGCACGCACGTAGTCCTGCACGTCGACCAGCGGCAGATCCTGCTCGTCGACACCGTCCAGGAAGTCGAAGAGCTGTGCCCACTGATCCTCGTAGACGAGTTGATCGACCAGCTCCGATTCGAAGGCCTGCTGGGCCTCGTAGGGACCCTCGTCGACGGCCGCGCGCGCCTCCTCGACCGTCCAGCCGCGACCCGCGGCGATCCCCTCCAGGAGCTGCCCGAAGATGCCGTCCAGGATGGCGTCGATCGATTCCCGGGCCGGGTCGCTCATCTTCTTCTCGGTGAAGGTCTCCCCAGCACTCTTGTACTTCCCGACATGCTCGAACTCCGGCTCCACTCCGAGCTTGTCGAGGGTGCCGCGCAGGAAGAGCGAGCTCACGGCGATCCCGCGCAGATCGACGATTCCGGTCGGCAGCAGCGCGATCCGGTCGCAGGCCGAGGCCAGGTAGTAGCCGCCGTTGCCGTAAAGCTCGGCGTAGGCCACCACCGGGCGCGCGTCGCTCCCGACGTCCTCGAGGGCCGCGCGTAGCTCCTGGACTTGGGCCAGGTTGAGCCCCGATGCGCCCAGCTTGAGCAGCACGCCGGCGATCCGCTCGTCGTCCGCCGCCCGGTGCAGGGCGAAGATCACTTCGCGCAGGGTCACGCTCGGGCGCTCCAGGAAGGGGATCGGCATCGTCCCCTCGACCTCGCCCACCCCGCCATCGAGCTCCAGCACCAGTACCGACTCCGGCTCGATCTCGACCTCCTCCTCGCCGGCCAGCAGCACCACCGCGACCATCGCCGCCACGAAGAAGGCGCCGAGCAAGACGAGGAACACGATCCATTTTTTCATGAGGCTCTCCGGTGGATGAGACGGCGCTGAGCCTACAACGCCCGGCACGTCCTCGATCAGCTTTTGCGCGACTCGAGCATCTCCGCCAGACCATGGGACCGGAGCTTGCGCTCCAGCGTCGGCCGGCTGATGCCCAGCGCCGCGCAGAGTCGGCCCTTGTTGGCGCCGAGCGCCCGAATGGCCCGCTCGATCGCCAGCCGCTCGGCCTCCTTCAGGGAGCGCACCGGCTCCACCACTCCGTCGAGCTCGGCCTGCGCGTCGGGAACCGGAATCAGCAGCTCGTCCAGCACCTCGCCGCTGGAGAGCGCGACCGCGCTGGTCAAGAGGTTCTCGAGCTCGCGCACATTGCCACGCCACGGCAACGCCATCAGTCGATCCATAGCACGCCGGGGGACGACGGTGACGCGCCGGCCCAGCGCCTGGTTGACGCGGTGCAAGAGATGCTCCACGAGCAAGGGGATGTCCTCCGCTCGCTCGCGCAGAGGCGGAACGTGCAGCGAGACGACCTTCAGCCGATAGTAGAGGTCTTCTCTCATCTCGCCTTTATGCACCATTGCTTCCACGTCTCGATTCGTGGCTGTGATGACCCGCGCCAGGACCGGCTTGGGCACCGAGCCGCCGACTGGAAGCACCTCGCGCTCCTGCAGCACCCGCAGCAGCTTGGCCTGCAGGGGCAGCGAGAGCTCGCCGATCTCGTCGAGGAAGATGGTGCCCTCGCCGGCCGCCACGAACTTGCCTTCGGCGTGGGCCACGGCCCCGGTGAAGGCGCCGCGCACATGGCCGAAGAGCTCCGACTCGAGCAGCGTGCCGACGATCGCCGAGCAATTGACCGCCACGAAGGGCTGGTCCGGGTCGGAATGCTCGTGCACGGCGCGCGCGATCAGCTCCTTGCCGGTCCCGCTCTCGCCCAGGATCAGCACCGTCGCCCGCGACTGCGAGGCCAGCCCGATGGTCTTGTAGATCTCGCGCATGCCCCGCGAATCGCCCACCAGGCCGCGCTCCACGAAGAGCTCGCCGGCCATGGTGACGTTGTCGGAGCGGCGGCGGGTCTTGATCGTCGCCAGCGCCTTGTCGATGGCCGCGCCCAGTTCTTCGATGTCGATCGGCTTGTGGATGTAGTCGACCGCTCCCCATTTCATCGCCTGAACCGTGGTCTGCATGTCGGAAAAGGCGGTCACCATGATCACCGCGAGACCCGGCTGGCGCTCCTGGAGCACGGTCAGAAGATCGAGCCCGGAGGCGTCGCCGAGTCGAATATCGAGCACCACGACATCGGGATGCAGCTGATCGACTCGGTGCAGCGCCTCGACGGTGTCCTTGGCCAGGCCGACCAGGAAACCCTCCTCTTCGAGATAGAGCTCCAGGCTCTCGCGGATCGAACGATCGTCGTCGACCACCAGCACGGTGCCGCGTTTCATGCCGCCTCCTCGCGCAGCGGGAGCACGATCGACATCTCGGTGCCCTGGCCCGGCGCGCTCACCACCTCCAGGCGCCCCTTGTGCGCCTCCACGATCTTCCAGACGATCGCCAGCCCCAGTCCGGTGCCGTCGGCGCGCGTGGTGAAGAAGGGCGCGAAGATGTGCTTGCGGGTCTGCTCGTCCATCCCGGCACCGGAGTCCTTGACCCGCACCCAGACCTGGGTCGCGCCGTCGCCGCCCACCGTCACCTCCAGATTGCGCGTCTCGCGGCCGGCCATCGCGTCGAAGGAGTTCAGGTAGAGATTCATCAGCACCCGTCTCATGCGCTCCGGATCGACCGCGGCGGTCGCCGGCCCTTCTTGCCGCACGCTGAGGTCGACGCCGCGCTCGCGCGCCTCGTCCCGGACCACCGCCACGGTCTCGTTGGCCAGCTCCAGGAGCGAGGTGTCGCGTTTGTCGACCTGCGAGGCACGCGCGAAGTCGAGCATCTCGTTCAGCAGCTCTTCCAGACGCGCGATCTCGCGCCCGGCGATCTCGAGGCGGCGGGCATCGTTGGATTCCAGCTTCAACCGCCGCCCCAGGATCTGCAAGCTCATCTTGATCGAGGAGAGGGGGTTGCGGATCTCGTGAGCGATCGAGGTCGCCATCTGCCCCAGGCCCGCCATGCGTGCCGACTCCTCGAGCTGGCTTTCCAGCCGGCGCCGCTCGGTCACGCACTTGGTGTACTCCACCACCCCCACGGTCTGGCCCCCGGCATCCTGGATCGGGTAGGTGTGGTGCTCGTAGATCTGCCCGGAGCGCTCGTCGACCTGCTCCATCCATCCGGCCGTGCCCTTGGCCAGGGTGCCGATCGCCGGGCAGCACTCGCAGCGCGTTTCGCGGCCGAAGAGCACCTCGTGGCATCGCCTGCCGACCAGCTCTCCGCGAGTCAGCCCGGTGGCCTGCGCCAACCCCCGATTCGCCTCGCCGATCACCAGCTCGCGGTCCTGGATCGAGAGCAGGTCGGAGATCCCCTGAAACACACCCTCGAAGCGCCGCCGGGCGCGGTCGATGGCGGAGGCCTGTGCCTCCAGCGAGGTCTCGCGATCGCGAATCGCCAGAGCCATGCGGTTCACCGCGGCGGCCAGAATGCCGAGCTCGTCGCGCGAGCGCACCACCAGCCGTTGCGCATAATCCCCGCGCCCGATCGTCTCGATAACGCCCACCAGCTCGCGCAGGGGCGAGAGGAAGGCGATCACCATCACCAGAAGTATCCCCCCCGCCACGAACGACATCGACCACAGGCCGCGGGCCAAGGCATTGGCCTGCGCGTGCTGCTCCAGGCCGGTCGACATGCCGCTTTCCGCCAGCCGGTAGACCCTGTTCTGATAGCCGATCAGCTCGTTCACGAAAGCGTCGAGCTGGGCCGAGAAGCGGTCGCGCTCCACCCTGAGCTGCTCGTTGCTCAAGGCCTCGTTGCGCATCGCCATGGCCCCCTTGTGGACGCAGAGCGTGCACTTGGTCTGGAGCTGGTTCAGCTCTCGCTCCAATGCCAGCAAGGTATCGCGCTGAGCCGCCGTGGGGGCCCGCGGAGCGCCGATCTCGATGCGCCGCGTCGCCGCTCGCAACACCTCCCCCAGCGCCTGGCCCAGATCGGCGTAACCCTCCTGGTGCCTTGGGTCGCGCCCGCCGTCCAGGTATTCGAAGAAGGCCATCTTCTGCTGGATGTGCAGGCGCTGCATCTCCTGGACGTCGCCGTAGAGCCCCAGGTAGACATCGACCGCGGTCTGGAAGTGGTCCTGCATCCGCCCCATGCGGTGCAGGGTCATCGACGAGACGACGCTGAGGATGGCGAGCAGCAGCACCATGCCGGCGATGATCCGGGTGGTCAGCGATCGATGCAGGGGCAGCGTCGATGCCGAAGGCGATGCAGCGGCGGAAGGCCGGCGGCGCGCCGATCCGGGGCGCTCCTCCGGTTGTTCTCGCGGTACTTCTCGGTCGCTGTAAGGCATTATTTTGAAGGGAGTTGCACTCGGTCTTCCCAGTCGCTGACATGCTAGGCTGACGGCCGATCAGCGTCAAGAAGGGGCGGCGCAGCGCGCCGGACACTTTGCGAATTGGGCACGCGCCTTGCAAAAAGCAGAGCAGCGCCGCTGACTCCCCGGAGTCTCGGGCGCCAGAGGGGGCTCCGGCCCGCCCCCTCGCCCCCCCACGATGTTGGGGAATGGACCCGATCTCACCGCGAGCAACGAAGGTAAGAGAAGGCAAACCGACCCCTAGGGTCCATTCCCCCGTGTTGTGGCCGCGTGCCGAACGAGAGAGCCCCCCGTCCCCCGGGTGGTTCGGTCGCGAGCCAGGCGACGCCGGTCCATCCTCCCGGACCGGCGTCGCCATGTACGCGCGGGCCCCGCGCTCGACAGAGCGCGCTGCGCCTCTTAAGATTCCCCCTCCCGCGCCACCGCACAACCGACCCATTTGGAATCGATCCATGCTCTCTAGCACTCCGCCCATCATCAGCGGACGCGGCATGCGCTTGCCGGACGAGGCCCTCAGCAACGCCGACGTGGCCGCGCTCGCCGATCCTCGGCAGCTGCGCCTCTGGGCGGAGCGCAACCAGTGGTGCCGCCGGCAGCTCGACAGCGAGGCTCCCGGGGCCTGGTCGGAGGGAGAGATCCGCGGGATCTTCGAGCGCTATGTCGCCGAGCGCATCGGGATCAACGCCCGCCGTGTGATCGACCGCCAGGCCCTGATCGATGGGCGCCCTTCCCGGCGTGGCGTGCACGCCTCCGACCTGGGTGCCGGCGCCTGCCGCGCTGCCCTGGACGCCGCCGCGGTCGACCCGGAAGAGGTCGATGCGCTGATCTGCGGCACCTCCTCTCCCGAACGGATCTACCCCACCACGGCGATCGAGATCCAGTCCAAGATCGGGGCCCGGCGTGCCCATGCTTTCGATCTGCTGGCGGCCTGCTCGAGCTTCGTCTACGGGCTGCATATGGCGCGCGGGTTGATCGAGGCCGGCATCCATCGACGGATCCTGGTGGTCGCCGCCGAATACTTCACCTCGGCGGTCGACTATGCCGATCCGAACAACTCCTTTTTCTGGGGGGACGGCGCCGCCGCCGCGCTGGTGGAGTCGCAAGAATCGGCGCGCCGCCCCGAGGGCTACCTGCTGGTCGACACCCACTGCCTCTCGATCCCGAGCCAGAACATCCGCACCGGACTGGGCGGCACCAAACCCTTCCTGGCCCGCATGGCATGCGCCGCGCCCGAGCCGCCGCGCCAGGAGCCGGGTGAATCGGGCGCCACCGACGAGGCCGCCTATCCCTATTTCTGGCAGGACGGGCCGCAGGTGGTCAAGGATGTGGTGCCGGTGGTGGTCCGCGAAACGCGTTCCATCGTCGAGCGCAACGGTCTCGCGCTCGACGACGTCCGCCAGTTCATGTTCCACCAGCCGAGCGCGCTCTTTCTCGGCTCGCTGGCGAAGCGGCTCTTGGGCGTGAGACTGCCCTGCGAGCGGGTCCCGACCAGCTTTCTCGAGTACGGCAACACCAGCAGCGCCGGAGCGCCGATCTGCCTGGCCGAGGAGGCGACCATGGCGGCCGGAGAGCACGCCTGCATGACGGTTTTCGGCGCCGGCTACACGGTGGCCTGCGCGCTGCTGCGCAAGAGCTGAGCGCGCCGATCTCCGCTACGGCTTCGGAGCTGGATCGGCCTCGCGTGCGCCCTCGAAGCTGCCCGCGCGCACCAGGTGCATCCGCTCGGGGTCGATGTGGCGCGCCAGGGCGCGTCCGAGATCGGCAGCCTCGAGCTCCCCCACGCGCGCCTCCAGCTCCGCGTCCCAGATCAGCGTGCGGCCTTCGTGGCCGCGCAGGGTCAACCGCCGCGCCAGCTCCGCGTCGCGCCCGCGGGAAACCTGCCGCTGCTGCAGCCAGCCGGAGACCGCGGTGCGCACCTCCTCCTCGCTGAATCCCTGGTCGACCACCTTGCGCAGCTCCTCCTGGAAGGCGCTCAAGAGCCGCACCTCGTTCTGCGGGGCATACATCGCCCAGGCGCCGAAGTCGCCGCGCTGCTGCCAATCGCTGGCCCAGTACCAGGAGCCGATGCTGTAGCTGATCCCCTCCTCGTCGCGCAGCCGCTCCGACAGGCGCGAGCCAGCGCCGCCGCCGATGATGTGGTCGGCCAGCGTCAGCGCCGCATGGTCGGCGTGGTCGTCGCGCAGCGGCAAGGGCAGCGACGCCATCATGCTCGAGCTCTCCTTGCCCGGGATCTCGATCCGGGTGCGCAGCACCGGCCGCTCCCGGTAGGGATCGGGGATTCGCTGATGGGGGGTGGCGCAGTCCCAATCCCCGAAGGCATCTTCGATCAGCGCCTCGACCTGCCGGGGATCGAAGTCGCCGACCACCGCCAGCTGCGCGGCGCAGGCCCCGTAGAACGAGCGGTGGAAATCGCGCAGATCCTGGAGCTCGGCGCCGCGCACCCGCTCCAGGCTCTCCTCCAGAGTGGGGGTGTAGTCGACGTGGTCGGGGGGACGCGGCACCGTGTGGCGCTTCAGAGCCTGATCGACCCGCGCCCATGGCTCGTGCCGCGAATCCTCGATCTCAACCAGGCGCTCGCGCTTCAGGGCCGCGAGCTCCGCCTCGTCGAAGGCCGGCTCGCGCAGGATCTCGGCCACCAGGCGCAGGGCATCGGCCAGGTTGGGCCGCTCCACGTCGATCGACGCCCTGACCGACCCGGGGTCGCCCTCGACCCGAATCCGGGCCGCCAGGCGGTCGATCTCGTCCGCGATCTCCTGCCGTGACCGGTGGGCGGTGCCGCGCATCAGCATGGCGGCGGTCAGCTCGCCCGCGGCGGCTTTCCCGCGCAGGCTCTGCTCGGATCCCAGGTAGAGGCGCAGATGGACCGAAACCTGCTCGCCGCGGGTCTTCTTCGGCAAGAGCGCGAGCGCCAGCCCGGAGTCCAGGGTGGAGCGCAGCACCCGCGCCTCGATGGCGCGCGGCGAAGGGTCGAAGGCCTCGCCGAGAGCCAGCGCCCGGCCACCGACGTAGCCGGCGAGCAAGGAATCGAGGTCGGGCGCGGGCGGAATCTCCACATGCTCCGGGGCGGCGCTGGGGATGAAGCGCGCCACCGTCCGGTTGGTCTCCCGCAGATAGTAGGCGGCCGTCCTTCGAACCTCCTCCGGCGTGACCCGGCGCAGGCGATCGCGGTGCAGAAAGGCCAGCCGCCAGTCGCCAATGGCGGCCCACTCGCTGAGCTCGACCGCCATCTGCGCGCTGTTGCGAAAGGTCGACTTCCAGGAGCGTTCCAGGCTCCCTTTGGCGCGCTCCACCTCTTCCTCGGTGGGCGGCGCGGCGGGGAACGACTCGCTGACCTGCAGAAGCGAATCGCGCACCGCGTCGAGCGAGCCCTCGGCCGCCAGCTGGACAGCGAGAACGAGCAGGGAGGCATGTCGCAAGCGATTGGCGCCGCCGAAGATGCCGGTGGCGAGGCCGCTCTCGACCAGCGCCCGGTGCAGGCGCCCGCGCGGCGAATCGGTCAGGATCTGCGCCAGCACCTCCAGCGGCGCGGAATCGCCGTGGCTGCCGGGAGGAATGTGGTAGCCGACCATCACCAGCTGGGTGTCGCCCACCCGCCGCAGAGTCACCGTACGTTCGCCGTCCTGGGGCGGTTCGGTGGTGTAGAAGGCGGGCATGGGCGCATCGGGGGGCTGGAGCGGACCGAACTTGTCGGCCACCAGCGCCAGCGTCCGCTTCGGCTCGATGGCCCCGGCCACCACCAGCAGCGCGTTGTCGGGGCGGTACCAGGCGCGGTAGAAATCGCGCAGCCGCTCGATCGGCACGCCCTCGATGTCGGAGCGGGCGCCGATGGTCTCGTTGCCGTAGTTGTGCCAGTCGAAGGCGCAAGCCTGGAGGCGCTTGTAGAGCACCGCGGGGGGGGAGTTCTCGCGCCCCTCGAACTCGTTGCGCACCACGGTCATCTCCGAGCGCAGGTCGGCCTCGCGAAGGAAGCTGTTCATCATCCGGTCGGCCTCCAGGTCGAGCGCCCAGGCGAGATTCTCGTCGGATGCGTGGAAGCTCTCGTAGAAGTTGGTGCGGTCGAAGAAGGTGGTGGCGGCGTAGCGGCAGCCGTGGGCGTCCAGCTCGTCCTTCACCTCGAGATGCCGGGGCGTGCCCATGAAGAGCATGTGCTCCAGCAGATGGGCCATGCCGGTCTCGCCGTAGCCTTCGCTGGCCGAGCCGACCTCGTAGGTGATGTTGACCGTGATCGTCTCTTGCGAGGGATCGGGGAAGAGCAGGAGCTCGAGGCCGTTGTCGAGTCGATACTCGTGGATGCCCTCGATGCTGCGCAGATAGGCGATGCCCGGGGGCGGATCCGGCAGTTGCGTCTGAGCGGCCGCGGCATGGGTGGCGAGGGCGAAGAAGAGGCTTGTACGCAGGAAGCTCGCGCTCATCGATGACTCCGTCTCGAGGATGCTGTTCGTTGGGTGGCTCAGCCGCCGGGCACCCGTTCCAGGGCGACCACCGTCTCGCTGTGCGGCGTGTGCGGAAAAAGGTCGACCGGGTGCGCGGAGGCGACGCGGAATCCCCCTTGGGCCAGGATCGCCAGATCACGCGCCAGAGTGCTGGGATTGCAGGAGACGTAGACGATCCTCGCGGGACGCAGATCGAGCAGCTCGGCCAGCACCTTGGGATGGTTCCCGGCGCGCGGCGGATCGAGGATCACCACGTCGGGTGCGCCATGCCGGCGCACCGCGCCCGCCAAGGTGCCGCGCACATCTCCGGCGCTGAAGGCGACGTTGGCGATGCGGTTGCGCTGCGCATTGCGGCGTGCGTTGGCGATCGCCGACTCGACCAGCTCGAGTCCGACCACTTTGGCGGCCTCGCGGGCCAGGAAGAGGGCGATGGTGCCGGTGCCGCAGTAGAGATCGAACACCCGCTTGCCACGCAGATCCCCCGCCTCTCGCGCGATGATCCGGTAGAGCTGCTCCGCGGCGGCGGTATTGGGCTGAAAGAACGAGCCGGGAGAGATCTCGAACTCGAGATCGCCGATTCGGTCGACGATCGATCCCTCGCCGTGCAAGAGGTGCAGCTCGTCGAGGATCACCGCCGAGGCCGGGCGCGGCGCGATGCCGTTCACGCAGGTGGTCAGCTCGCCGAAGCGCGAAAGCAGCGCGGCGGCCCACACGCCGGCCACATCGGGCTCGTTCCAGGCGGTCACCAGGTTGGCCATCACCTGGCCGGTGTTGCGTCCCCTGCGCAACACCAGGAAGCGCCAGAAGCCCTCACGGTCGCGGGTGTCGTAGGCGCGCAGGCTGGAGGCGCGGGCCACCTCGCGCGTCAGGGCCAGGATCTGGTTCATGCGCGAGTCCTGGATGGTGCAGTCGGCCACCTCGACCACCTTGTCGAAGATCCGCGGCACGTGCAGCCCGAGCGCGGCGCCGGAAGCGCCATCCACGCCAGCCTCGAGCTCTTCCGGCAAGAGCCAGCGCCGGCGCGCGAACGAGAACTCCATCTTGTTGCGATAGGCCCAGACATCCGGCGAGGGCTCGACCGGCGCCACCTCGATTCCCCGCAAGCCGCCGATTCGGCTCAGGGCGTCGGCGATGAGTCGGCGCTTGCCCACGAGCTGTGCGTCGTAGCTGAGGTTCTGAAAGCTGCACCCCCCGCAGGTGCCGAAGTGGGCACAGGGCGGCTCCGGAACGCGGTCCGGCGAGGGCTCCAAGAGCTCGATCACCCGTCCCTCGCCGTGGCTGCCGCGAGCCCGGTGCAGGCGGATCCGCGCGCGGTCGCCCGGCACCCCTCCGCGCACGAAGATCACGTAGCCGCCAGCCTTGGCGACGGTGCGTCCGCCCTCGGCGATCGGTCCCAGCAGCACCTCGATCTCGTCGCCCTTGCGGGGGCGCCCGGCGCGCGACTCCATCAGTTCCAGCTCTCCAGGTCGATCCAGTCCCCATCACGATGTGCCTGGTGCGTGCAGCGTCCCGCCGCGCACTCCCGGGCGTCGATCTCCGCCGATCGCTCGCGCCCGCTCAGGTCGCCACGCTCGGCCGCGGCGTCCACTTCCGGCTCCCCGATCGCTTCCAGCATCCGCTCGATCGCTCGCTGCAGCTGGGGATCACGCCCGGCTGCTTCGTCGGCCGGCGTCAGCTCGACCGGCACATCGGGAGCCACCCCGCGGTTCTCGAGGTTCTGTCCCCTCAGGGTGAACCAGCCCACGGTCGGAAGCCTGAGCCAGGAGCCGTCCAGCAGCTTCATCCCTCCGGTGCCGATCACCGAGCCGGCGGTCGCCACCCCCACCAGCGGACCCAGCCCCAGCGCCCGGAAGGCCTCAGGAAAAATCTCGGCGTCGGAGCCCGAGCGCTCGTTGATCAGCACCGCGGCCGGCCGCCGGCGCCAATTCGCCGGCTGCAGGGTGCGCTCGCCGCCGCGCGGATGGCGCAACGCGTAGGGGCCGCGGTCGAGCGCTTGCAGGAGCTCTTCGTGGATGTAGCCGCCGCCGTTGTCGCGCACGTCGATGATCAGCGCCTCGGCCTGGTAGGCGTCTCCCAGCAGGGTCTGGCGAAAACGCCGCAGATTGCTCCGGTCCATCGCCGAGAGGTAGACGTAGGCGATCCGCCCGGCGCTGGCCCGCGCCACCCGCGCGGCACGCTCCTCGACTCGGGCCTCGGTGCGCAGGCGGCGCAGCGCGCCCCAGGCCACCGGCCGCGCGGTGAAGAGGGAGGCGGCCTTGCGCCGGGCGTGGCGGGCCAGCCCCAGCTCCAGGGGACGGTCGACGCACTCCAGCAGCAGGGTGTCGAGCAGGGCCCCCGGCGGCTGGTGGACGCCCTCCCAGGTGACCACGTGATCACCCACCCGCGGCCGCTCCTGCCCCGGCTCCAGGCGCGGCGGATCGAGCGGCCCGTTGGCGACGATCGAGGCGATACGCCAGGCACGGAAATCGCCGTCCACGGGCACCAGCTGGGCGCCGAGGTAGCCGAAGGGGGTTCGCTCCCGCCCCCCGCCGCCCCAGATCCCCAGGTGCGAGGCGTTCAGCGCGCCCATCATCTCCGAAATCAGGCGCTGCAGATCGGTCCGGTCCCAAACCCCGCGCAAGCGCTCGGAGTGACGGCGCCGCACCGCCTCCCAATCGGCGCCGTGCAGCTCGGGGTCGTAGAACTGCTCGCGCAGGGCACGCCAGGCCTCGTCGAAGACCGCCTCGTGCAAGCTGCGGCGGTCGAGGGTGAAACGCGCCTCGAGCTCGACCGCGGTGCGCGCCGTGCCGCTCTCGGGCGCGGTGTAGACGCGTCCCCCGGAGGCGTAGGCGATTCGATCGCCGGCGATCCAGCGCGGCCGGCTCTCGTTGGCCCCGTCGTGGGTGAGCTGGGAGGGCGTCCCCCCCTTCGAATCGCCGCTCCACAGATCCCAGGAGCCGAGCACGTTGGAACGGAAGAGCACCCGCTCGGCGTCTTCCGACCACGCGGCATCCTGGTCGTCGCCGGCGGTCGAGGCGATCTTCTCGGGCTCGAAGCGGCCCCGCTCCAGGAAGCGCCGCAGCTCGGCATCCAGCGCGCGGCGCTCGGCCTCTTCCTCTTCGCCGTCCTGCGAATCGCTCCCCCCCTCCTCCGAGCCCGCCTTCGCGTCCTCTTCCTCCGCCTCCAGCTCCGCCATGGTGAGCACGAAGAGATCCCAGGAGCCGTCCCGATCGGACTCGAAGAGCAGTCGGCGCCCGTCCGGAGACCAGCGCGGCCGCTGGTCGTGCGCCGGATCGGGAGAGACGTTCCACTCCTCGCCGCTGGCCAGATCGACCACGAAGATATCGCCCACGTCCGCGGCGTTGTGGCGCTCGTAGGCGGCCCAGTCGCCGGCCGGCGATCGGTGCGGGGTGTGGACCTGCGGACCCGAGACCACCTTGCGCGCGGGGCCGCCGGCCGCCGGCACCAGGTAGAGGTCGCCGCGGCCGCGCTCGAAGAGGATCTCGACGCCCTCGGCCGACCATTGCGGGTCGCCCTCCTCTTGGGGGTCGTCGGTCAGCTGCCGGGGCGGCTGGCGGCCCTCGGCATCGATCACCCAGATGTCGCGGTCGCCGCCGGCGTCGGAGACGAAGACGATCTGCTCGCCATCGGGCGAGTAGCGCGGCTGATCGTCGCGCCCCGCGCTGCGGGTGAGACGCCGGGGACGGTCGTCATCGCCCGGGGCGATCTTGCCGGCGAAGAGCTCGCCTCGAAAGGCGGCGACCAGGTGCTCCCCGGCGGCGTCGATATCCCATCCACCATCCACTTTGCGGGTCTTCACCCGTTCCAGGGGGGTCTCCTTGTCGTCGGAGCGCACGCGCACCGGCAGAGGCCGCGCGGCTCCGCCCCGCGCCTCGAGATCGACCGCGAAGAGCCTCCCCTCGCGCACGAAGACCGCGCGCCTCCCGCCCGCGTCGAGGGTCGGGAAGGAGACTCCGGGAGCCGGCTGATCGGTGAGCCGGCGGGGCTCGCCGCCGGCCACCGGCGCCCGGTAGAGGTTCGGGATCCCACCCTCGCGCGAGGAGACGAAGAGCAGCTCTTCCCCTCCGCTCAGCCACAAGGGCCAGCGATCGTGGGTTTCGCTGGGAAGCAGCACGCGCGGATCCCGGCCCGGGGCGTCGAGGACGATGCGCGCCGCCGCCGAGCCGCGATAGCCCCAGCGGTACCAACGCGACGAACCGGCACTGGCGAGCAGCGCCCCGCCGCCCCCCCGCAGCGCCCCGTCGAAAGCCTGGTAGTCGCTGCGCCGCCGCGCATCGCCGCCCGCCGCCGGCAGCGCCCAGAGATGGGGGCGTTCGCTGCCGCGCGCGGCGGCGAAGAGCACTTCGCTTCCGTCGGCGCTCCAGTCGCAGACCCACTCGTCGGCCTCGTGATAGCTCAGACGCCGCGCCGCGCCTCCCGCTGCCGGCATCACGAAGAGGTCGGCGTTCCCCCAACGGTCGGAGCTGAACGCCAGCCGAGTGCCATCGGGAGAGAAGCACGGCGAGCTCTCGCGGTCGACGTGGGTGGTGAGTCGCAGGGCCTCGCCGCCGCTCGCCGGCACCGACCACAAGTCCCCCAGGTAGACGAAGACCAGGGTCTCCCCGTCGGGCGAGAGAGCCGGATCGGAGAAGCCGATCGCGGGCGGATCGCCCGTCGGCTGGGGAGCCGCCTTCGCGCCGCCGACACAAATCTGCAGAGCCAAGAGGGAACAGATCATCGATCGAGGTCTCGTTTCCTGCGGGGGGCCGGCAAGCATACTCAAGCGACCTGCGCCGGTTGCGCTGCAATCGACCTGAATTCCTGACGATGGGCGAAAGAGCGGCACGCCCTCGGGGACCTCCATTGCAACCACACGCCAGAATCGACGAGCTCAAGGCCACCGGTCGTCTGCCCTCGCCCACCGGCGTCGGCCTGGCGATCATGCGCCTGACGCACGACGAGGACAGCTCCAGCGCCGAGATCGCCAAGGTCATCCAGTCCGACCCGGCCCTGACCGGCCGCCTGCTCCAACGCGCCAACTCCGTCTCGCACGCGTCGCGCCATGCCGTCGCATCGGTACCCGATGCCCTGGTCCGCCTGGGGCTGCGCGCCGTGGGCCAGCTCGCGCTCGGCTTCTCGTTGCTCTCCGGCCATCGCCAGGGACGCTGCGAAGCCTTCGATTACGCCGCCTTCTGGTCGTGCTCCCTGGCGGTCGCGGTGGCCGCGGAGCAGATCGCCCGCGACCGGCGGCTGCGCCGTCACGACGAGCTCTTCGCCTGCGGCCTGCTCGGCCAGATCGGCCGCCTCGGCCTGGCCTGCGTACATCCCGAGCGCTACTCCAAGCTCCTGGATTCGCGCCCCGACGGCCGTCCCTCGACGCTGCTGCGGCTGGAGCGCGAGCACTTCGGGATCGATCACAACGACCTGGGGGCGGCCCTGCTCGACGACTGGGGAATCCCCGAAGCGCTGGTGGCGGCGGTGCGCTGCCACGAGACCCTGGCCCCCGCGCCCTCGTCGAGCTCCCCGCCCGCCGAGAGCGCCGCCGAGATCCTCCACCTGGCACGGGCGCTCGCGAACCACTGCGCGGCGCCCGAGGATCTGCGCAGGCGCCGCACACCGACCCTCTACGCGCTGGCCGAGCGGCGTGGCATCGGCTCCGAGCGGCTGGCGGCGCTCTGCACCGAGATCGTCCGTGCCTGGCGCGACTGGGGGGAGGGCTTCGAGATCCAGACCCAGGATCCGGGTCCCCTGGTCGCACCCTCCGAGGGCGGCGCGCCGGCCGCCGACCCCGAAGATCTGATCGCCGACCCGATCGCCGCGCCGGCCTCCCGGGTGGTCGAGAACGAGCCGCCCTCGCATCCCGCCGCAGCGCCGAGCCCCGAAGGCCGGCGCCAGAAGCTCAGGATCCTGGTCATCGACGACGATCCGGTGTTGCAGAAGATGGTGCGGCTCCACCTGACCCGGGCGGGACACCAGGTGGAGCAGGCGCTCGACGGTCGCCAGGGCCTGGAGATGATCGTCAAGGAGCTCCCGGATCTGATTCTGACCGACTGGATGATGCCGGCTCTCGACGGCCTGAAACTGTGTCGCGCGCTGCGCCGCGCCGACACTACGCGCGGCATCTACGTGATCATGCTGACCAGCCGCGAGGACGAGGAGAGCATTCTCGAGGCCTTCGAGGCGGGCGCCGACGACTACATCATCAAGCCCTTCCGGCCGCGCTCGCTGATCGCACGGATCCGCGCCGGTGAGCGAATCGTCGGTCTCCAGGAGCAGGTGCGCCAAGATCGCGAGAAGATCCAGGAGGTCGCGGCGCGTTTGAGCGTGCTCAATCGGCGCCTGGAGCAAGTGTCGCTTACCGACTCGCTGACCGAGCTGCCGAATCGCCGCGCCGCCATGAAGCAGCTCGAGCACGCGAGCCGGCACGCCGCGCGCGGCATGGCGGTCTCGTGCATGATCATCGACATCGATCACTTCAAGATCGTCAACGACACCCGCGGCCACGCGGTCGGCGATCTGGTGCTGCGCGAGGTCGCGACACTTCTCAAGGCCAATCTGCGCGGCAACGACCAGGTGTTCCGATTTGGCGGCGAGGAGTTCCTGGTGATTTGCGAGGGCACCGAGCTCCGGCAAGCGACACATCTCGCCGAACGGCTGCGCGAAGCCGTCGCCCGCCGCCCGATCGCTCACGAGTCGGGCAGCGAGCTGGTGACGGTCAGCATCGGTCTCGCGGAGCTGGGAGCGGACGCGGAGAAGATCGACGACCTGCTCAAGACCGCCGACCGCTGTCTCTACCGGGCCAAGGAGCAAGGGCGGAACCGGGTCTGCTGGGAGTCGGAGGCGTCCCAGCACCAGGCGTGAACGCAAGCCCCCACCCTACTCGTAATGCAGGGCCTCGATCGGATCCTGGGCCGCCGCCTTGATCGCCGGATAGACGCCGAAGACCACGCCGATCACGGAGCAGAAGCCGAAGGCGCCCGGGATCCAGGGCAGCGGCACCTGCGCCTCGAGCGGTGTGGTGGAGCGCACCAGCAGGGCGATGGCGATGCCGAGCGCGATCCCGACCAGCGCCCCCAGCTCGGTCAATACCACCGCTTCGATCAGGAACTGACGCAACAGGTGGGCACGGGTGGCGCCGAGGGCCTTGCGCAGGCCGATCTCGCGGGTGCGCTCGGTGACCGAGACCAACATGATGTTCATGATGCCGATTCCGGCCACCAGGAGAGAGATCGAGGCGATGCCAAGCGCGGCGGCCGCAATCACCGCACTCATCTCGTTGAACTCGGTGATGAGCGACTCCGACGACCAGATCGCGAAGTCGTTGGGCTCGCCCGGTGCCAGGCGCCGCAGCGCACGCAAGATCCCCACCACCTCGTCCTGCGCTGCGCCGATTCCCGCCGGCGTGGCGGTCTGAACGGTGATGTTCACCGAGCGCTGGTCGCCGAAGGCGTCCTGAAAGGCGGTGATCGGAACGACCACGAGGTTGTCCTTGGAGCGGCCGAAGGCGCCGCCGCGCGATTCCAGCACACCGATCACCCGATGCGGGCGAGCGCGCACCCGAACCGTGCTGCCGAGCGGATCGGAGTGCGGAAAAAGCCGCTCCACCACGTCGGGCCCCAGCACCACCACGCGCCGGTGATACCGCACGTCGTCGGCGCTGATGAAGCGGCCGTGCTCGACGAAGATGCCGTTGGCGGCGGCGTAGGGCTCCTCGGCGCCGGCGATCAGAACATTCGGATCGGTGTGGGCGTCGCGGGTCTCGATCATCCCGGTCCAGGAGTAGACCTCGGAAGCCACCGCCTGCACCCGCCGGGCGCGGCGGGCGATCCCCTCGGCGTGCTCCAGGGTAAGGTCGGGACGGTCGCGGTCGTGGCGATGCTGGCCGGCACCGCCGATCGTGACGGCGCTGTACTTCTGCACCTGGAAGGTGTTGGCACCCAGCATGCTCAGCTCGTCGGTGACCGAGGATTTGAGCCCCGCCACCATCGCCTGCATGGCGATGATGGTGCCGACGCCGATGATCACCCCGAGGATGGTCAGGGTGGAGCGCAGCTTGTGGGCCGTCAGGCTGCCGGCCGCGGAGCGCAAGGGCTCGCTCCAGGCCTCCAGACGAGCCACGGCGAAACGCATCAGTCCCCCCCCTCGGCCAGCGCCGCGACCGGATCGAGCGCCGCGGCCCGGGCCGCCGGGTAGACCCCGAAAATCAGCCCCACCGCCGCCGAGAAGCCGAGTCCCAGCGACACTCCCTGCAGTGTGACCACGGGGGTCAAGGGGGTGGCCGACTCGAGTCCCCACGCCGCCAGGAACCCGAGCAGCACGCCGATCGCGCCGCCCACCCCGCTCACCACCACCGATTCGAGCAAGAACTGGCCCAGGATGTGGGCGCGGCGGGCGCCCACCGCCTTCCGGATGCCGATCTCCTTCACCCGCTCGGTCACCGCCACCAGCATGATGTTCATGATGCCGATGCCGCCGACCAGGAGCGAGATGCCACCGACCACGGTCGCGGTGGTGTAGAGGGCGGCGGTCAGCGAGCGGTAGAGATTGGTCAAGAGCGACTGCTCGTTGATCGCGAAATCGTCGTCGTCGCCGGGCGCCAGATGACGCACGCGTCGCACGATGCCGCGCAGCTCGTCGCGCGCCGCCTCGAGGCGGTCGGTGGAGGCGACCTTGACCGCGAGATCGAGCGACCGGCGGCTGCCGAAGTGGCGGGCGAAGGCGCCGATCGGAACGAATACCTGGGCGTCGCGATCCCAGCCGAGGATCTCGCCCTGCTCCGGGAGCACCCCGACCACGCGGTAGGAGAGCCCGCCGATCTTGATGCGCTCGCCGAGCGGATCGCGGCCCTCGAAGAGCTGCTGGGCGACATCGGCGCCCACTACACAATTCGACTTGCGGTAGTGCACGTCGCCCGGCATCAGGAAGCGGCCGCGCTGCGGGTCGGCGTCGAAGACATCGCGGTAGCGCTCGGTGGTGCCGGTGACCGCCACCCCGTCGAGCCAACGGTTGCCGAGGGTGATGCGCGCTTCGCGGGAGATCAAGGGAGCGAGCGCCTCGATGCTGCGCGCCCGGGCCGCGACCGCGTCGTGCTCGCGCCAGCCCAGGTTTTTGCGGTTGCGTAGGTTCCACCAGTCGGCGTCGGGAATCCAGGGGTACTTCTGCACGTAGAGCACGCTCGATCCGATGCCCTCGATCTGCTGCGAAAAGGCGCGGTCGAGACCGGCGATCACGGCGCTGATCGCCATCACGGTGGTCACTCCGATCACCACGCCGGTGGTGGTGAGGCTGGCGCGCAGCTTGTTGGCGAAAAGGGCGGCGAGCGCCAGGCGCAGAGCTTCGACCAGGCCGGTCAAGCCACCAGTCCGTCGACGATGCGCACCACCCGCTGGGCGCGCTCGGCCACGCTCGCCTCGTGGGTCACCAGCACGATGGTGTTGTCGTCCGCGTGCAGGCGGCCGAAGAGCTCGAGGATCTCCTCGCCGGTCTTGGTGTCGAGGTTGCCGGTCGGCTCGTCGGCCAGGATGATCGAGGGGCGGGTGACCAGGGCGCGGGCCACCGCCACGCGCTGGCGCTGCCCGCCGGAGAGCTGATTCGGGCGGTGGTCGGCGCGGTCGCCCAGGCCGACCTGCTCGAGGGCCTCGCGGGCCCGCGCGCGGCGCTCTTTGAGGGCGATGCCGGCATAGACCAGAGGCAGCTCGACGTTGCGCAAAGCGGATGCCCGCGGCAGCAAGTTGAAAGTCTGGAAGACGAAGCCGATGCGCCGATTGCGAATCGACGCGAGCTGATCGCCCTGGAGCGCCGAAACATCCTCGCCGTCGAGCAAATAGCGCCCGGAGCTCGGCGTATCGAGGCAGCCGATCAGGTTCATCAGGGTCGACTTTCCCGACCCCGAGGGCCCCATGATCGCCACGAACTCGCCGGCGCGGATCTCCAGATCGACCCCGCGCAGCGCCTCGACCTGGACCGAGCCCATGTCGTAGATCCGCTCGATGCCGCGGAGCGCGATCATGACCGCGTCGGGACCGGCGTCAACGGTCATCGTCTTGCTCCTGCTCTTGGTCCTGCTCGGAGTCGTCGACCCGCACCCGCTCGCCGTCGTCCAGCGTTCGCGACAAGGTGCGGTAGGGGCCGGTGATCACCTGCTCCCCCTCCTCCAGGCCGCCGAGGATCTCGAGGTGGGTGTCGCCGGAGATCCCGGTCTCGACCCGGCGTGCTCGGGCCACCCCCTCCTCGACCACGAAGGCGATCTCGATCAGCTCCTCCAGGTCCTCCTCGCCCTCGCGCTCCGACTCGTCCGCCGGCGGCTCTTCCCAGCGCGCCAGGGTCTCGGCGGAGCGCGCCGTGATGGCCTGGATCGGCACCGCCAGCGCGGCGTCGCGGCGTTCGCTGTAGACATCGACGGTGGCGCTCATGCCGGGGCGCAGGCCGGGCTCGCGGGCGCTCAGGTCGGCCCGCACCTCGAACACCGTCGCCGACTCCTGTGTGCCGGCGCCACGGCTCGAGGCCGAGGTGGCGATCTCCCGCACCCGGCCGGGGAAGACGGTGTCGGGGAAGGCGTCGACCTCCACGCCCACCGAGTCGTCCAGGGAGACGTTGACGATATCGTTCTCGTCGACCTCGAAACGCACCTCCATGCGGTCGAGATCGGCGACCACCAGCAGCACGTCCTCCTGGAAGTCGGCGCCGAGCGCGATCTCGCCCTGCTCCTTGCGCAGCTCGGTGACGGTGCCGGTCAAGGGCGACTCGATGGTGGTCTTGGCCAGATCGTCGCTCGCCTGGTCGACGCTTGCCCGGGCGCGGCGCACGTCGTTGCGGGACGCCTCCAGGGTCGCCGCGCGCACGTCGTGGGTGGCGTGGGCGCTCTCCAAATCGGCGGTCGCCACCAGGCCCCGGCGGGAGAGCTCGGACACCCGGCGGTACTCGGCCTCGGCCTGGCGCAGATTCGCCCGCGCCAGCTCGACCTGCGTCTCGGCCGACGCCAGGGCGGCCTGAGCCTGCGCCAAGGCGGCCTGATAGCGGGTCGGATCGAGGCGCACCAACCACTGCCCCGCCGCGACGGAATCGCCGGAGCGCACCGCCAGGCCGACGATGCGTCCGGAGACGTTGGCGCTGATCGAAACCTCGCTGACCGGGCGAACCCGTCCGGTGCCGCTGACGATCTGCACCAGGTCGTCGCGCTCGATGGCCTCGGCGTGGACCGGCGTGCCGCGGCGTTCGGCGCGCCGCGTGCTGGTGAAAGCGGCGGCGGCGATCACCGCGACGCCGGTGATGATCAGTGTCGTGACCAGCCCTTTTTTCACCCTTCGCCATCCTGTTCCGCAGCGGACGCCCAGCTCGCGATCGGCTCCGCGGCCGCCGCCGCCAGCGCGATGCGCGCAAAGAGAAGATCGTAGAGCGCGGTGATGCGATGGGTCTCGGCCGCGCTCCAGGACGCGGCCGCGACATTACGCTCCAGCAGCGTGCCGGCGCCCACACTGTAGCGCTCCTCGGCCAGGCGCAGCTCCTCTTCCGCGGCGGCCAGGTTGGCGCCCGACAAGCTCACCCGTTCGGCGGCGTTGGCGAGCGCGAGCCGGGTCCCCGCCACCTCGCGAGCGATCGCACGCTCCAGGCTCTGCACCTGGGCGCGGCGATAGACCACCTCGGCCGCGGCGCGCTGCACGCTCGCGGGAGTCGCCAGGCGATCGAAAAGCGGCACCGCCAGCGACAGGCCGACCGAGTAGGAGTCTCCGGCCCGCAGGTCGTCGATCCCGCCCGGCGGATCGGCGCCGTTCCAGTTGTAGCTGGCGTTCAAATCGAGCGAGGGCGAGTAGCCGGCCAGGGAGATGCGCCGGCCCGCCTCGGCGGCCCGCACGTCGTCGCGCGCGGCGCGCAGGTCGGCGCGCGTGCGCAGCGCCCGGTCGACCAGGTCGGGGAGCGTGGCGCTCTGCGAGCCGATCGACTCGACCTCGATCGGAGCCAGCAACCGGCGATCCTGGACCGGCAGCCCGAGGGTGATGTTCAAGGTGTTGCGGGCGTTCTCCAGGGCGTCGCGCGCATCGAGCTCGGCCAGGCGGTCGGCGCCCAGCTCGCCGCGCTGGCGAAACACATCGACCGGAGGCACACTGCCGACCTCGAGCAGAGCCTGGACCCGCTCCAACTGCTGCTCGGAGCGCTGCACATCGGTGCGGGCCACGCCGAGCAGCGCCTGCGCCTTGAGCGCGTCGATGAAGTCCCGCGCCGCGACCAGCGCGACGCTCTGCTGAGCTCGGTCGAGGGCGGCTCCGGCGGCGGACCGACTGGCGTCGCTCTGTGCCAGACCCGCCACGTTGCGAAAGCCGGCGAAGAGCGGCAGGCTGGCCGAAGCACCGAGAGTGTAGTTCTCGCTCGGCGACGAAAAGGTCTGCCCCATGACCGAGAACGATTGGCTCGGGATGCGCGAATAGCCGGCGCTGGCGCTCAGGGCGGGCAAGAAAGCGCCGATCGCACCGAGGCGGCCGGCGTTGGCCGCCGCCACCGATTGCCGGTAGCCGGCCAGCTCCGGGCTGCGGGCGCGCGCCAGCTCGATCGCCGCGTCGAGATCGAGCGGCTCGGCGGACGCGCCGGCGGCGGCGCTGAGAGCGCCGGCCAGGAGCGCCCGCGCGACGATTCCCTTCATCGAAGTGCCCTTCTCTCGGTCACGCGCCGAGTCCGGAAAAGTACATCGCCGGCACGCCGACGGCGGCGATCCCCAGGAGCCAGACGCCGATGGCCACAGCGGCGGCGCGCCCGGTCTCGACACGGTAGATGCGCGACAAGCCGATCGTGACCAGAAACACGGCCCAGATCGCGAAGGGATCGATCGGCGCCAGCAGGGCCTGGTAGCGGGAGCCCGAATCGACGAAGGCGCCCAGCCCGATCGAGGCGAAGGCGTCGCCGGTGCTCAGCACCAGGGGCACGCGCACCAATCCGCCGACGACCTTGACCAGAGCCGCCACCGCGCTCATCTCCAGCAGCGCCAGGTAGGGCGGACGGCTGCCGAAGAGCAGGTTGGCCACACCCCAGTAGACCAGCGCCGCGAGAGCGGCGGTGGCGAGCACCGCGAGCGGCCCGAAGACCAGCCCGGCGCTGCGCTGCACGCCGCGGCTCTGCTCGTAGGCCCGCTCCGCCTCGGCGACCGACATGCCGGCGCTCTCCATCGTCTGGAGCGCGGCGTCGCGGCCGGCTTCCAGGCTGATGTCCATCGTCAGCACGGTGATCAACACGGTCAAGGCCATCGCCAGGACGAGGGCCAGCCAGGGCCGTGGCCGGGCGGCGGTGGCGGCGAAGGCCGCGCGCGGATCGCCCACCACCTTCAGCAGGCGGTCGGCGGGGCTGAGCTGTAGCTGTTCGGAATGGTCCATGTCGTCTCCCAGACCCCTACGCCGAAGGGTCACACGGGGGTTCATCAGATACTGTGCCTGCTACTCCGGCCGGGGCACGTCGATTCAGTCGACCGGATCGAGAAGCAGCGAGAGATCGAGGGCGGGTGCGGAGTGGGTGAGCGATCCGACCGAGACGAAATCGACGCCAGTCGCGGCCACGCCGCCCACGGTGCAGAGATCGATCCCGCCGGAGGCTTCCAGGGGCACGCCGCCGGCCGTCAACGCCACCGCATCTCGCAGCAGCTCCAGGTCGAAGTTGTCCAACATGATGCGTTCCACGCCGAGCGGCAACGCCTCGCGCAGCTCCTCCAGGTTGCGCACCTCGACTTCGATCGCCAGATCCGGCACGTGGGCGCGGGCCGCCTCGACGGCGGCGCCGATCCCGCCGGCGGCGGCGATGTGGTTCTCTTTCAGGAGCACCATGTCGTGCAATCCGATGCGGTGGTTGGATGCGCCGCCGCAGCGCACCGCGTATTTCGCCAGGTGGCGCAGCCCCGGGACGGTCTTGCGGGTATCGAGCACGCGGCAGGCGTGGCCCTCGACGGCCTCCACGAAGCGCGCCGCGAGGGTGGCGATGCCGCCGAGGTGGCCGAGCAGGTTGAGGGCCGTTCGCTCGCGAGCGAGCAGCTCCGAGAGCGGGCCGCGCAGCAGCAGCAAGACCTGCCCCCGGGCGACCGCTTCGCCGTCGGCGCAGCGCGGCTCGGCGACCAGCCCCCCCTCTTCGAAGAAGGGCGCGGCCCCTTGCATCCCCGCCACCACGCCCGCCGCACGCGCCACCACGCGGCCCCGGCCGCGGGCATCAGGCGCCAGTACGGCGTCGCTGGTGACGTCGCCCCGCTCTCCCAGGTCGCGCACCAGCGCGGCGTTCATCAAGGCCAAGGCCTCGGCTTCGAGGTCGGGATTCCAGGTCGGGTGGCTCATCGTTTGTCTCTGGTGACTTCGAGCTGTCGCCCCGCAGCGCGGGCCGCGTTATCCTGCGAAGGTGGGAGCTTTGGCGCGCGGGTCGCGAGCCGGGGGCGGCGCGACCGGCTCGGGGGACCCATGCGCGGGCGCCGCTCTCAGCTTCGATCGAATCGAGAGGTCAAGGATGCAACAACGGAGCGGAACGCTCTACACCTACGAAGCACCGGTCCAAAGCCGGCGGCGACTCTCGCGGATCGCGGTAGAGTCGCTCGAGGGGGCGCCCTGGGAGGGTTCCTTCCGCCTATTCTTGAACTGCCGGACCGAGTGCGAGGGGCACCTGGTGGTGCGAGTGGGGACGTGGGAGGAGCGGATTCCGCTCGATGCCGGGACGCAGCGGCGGGTGGTGACGATTCCGGGACGGGCTCCGCAGGGCCGCGATGCCGTGCGGCTGCGTTTCTCGATCGAGCGCTCGAGCCTGCTGCGGCCCTGGGCATCGGAATCGAAGCTGAAGTGGGTCTTTGACGAGACCTGGGAGCTGCAGGCGGTTGCGCCGGTCGAGGACGACGCAGTGGAGGAGCGCTTGCACGCGGCGGCCAACACCGGCATCGCGCCCGACACCGAGCCCGGGCTCTTGCCGGCGCGGCGCCAACCGCCGCCGGTGGAGACCTTGCTCGCGGAATGGCGCACCCGCGCCGACGATGCCGAGGGCGAGACGGCACCCTCGCCCTTCGAGGCCTTCATGCCGGAGGAGGCGGAGGACCAGGGGACGGGACCGGATCAGGCAGCGGCCGCGGCGGCGGTGGCGAATCCCGCGGACGCGGAGAGCGTTCCTTCCGGCGGCGCCACGACCAGTGTCAAGAACACGCCGCCGGCGCCCTCTCCCTGGGTGATGGATGAGCTCGACGAGGCGCAGCTGGAGGAGCTGGAGGCGGTCGCCGAGGCGGCGGTCGTCGCGGAGGAGGTGGGCGAGACTCCTTTGGCGATCGAAAAAGCCGGGCAGATCGAGCCGCTCGAGTTCTTCGCGGTCGAGAACGACGAGGCGGCGGCGGTCGGCATCTTCGACGCGGACCCGCCCCGAACCGACCTCGAGGCCAGCGGCGAGACGCTGCCGCGGGAGCAGGAGACCGACCCGAGCGAGCCGCCGGTGTCGATCGAAGCAGAGATCGAGCCGATCGAGGAGGCGCTCGCCAAGGTGCTGGGCGGCAGCGAACCGAGCCCCCTCGTGGCGGCCGAGCCCAACTCCGGGAGCGCGCCGCAAGAGGCCGCGGAAGCGGCGCGGCTCTCGCAGAGCGAGGGTCTCCGCGGCGAGCTCGAGCACTTGGTCCGCGAGGGAGGGCTGGTCCTGGAGCAGGCCGACGCCAGGCTCGATCGCATCGAGAGCCAGGTGCGCCGAGAGCTGGGCGAAATGCGCGCGGAGATGGCGCGCTTGCGCGAGCTGCTGGAGACGCTGCGGGAGCGCGTCTAGTGGCCCACTACTAGAGTCCGCGCGAGCAGGCCGGCCGGCCGGCCAGATCGCGCCCCAGCGTTAGGGCTGGCAGCGCGTGGGGCTCCACGGCACGCAGCTCGACCTGCTGCCGCGAGCCACCAGACCCCCAGAAGTTGCGAGTCAGATCGAGCGTCACGTCGTTGCCTCCGCCGAACTCACCGCTGGAAGCGACGACCGTCGGTCCGGGCCCATCGGCCGCATCCATGTCGTTGCCGCGCACGATCAGATCTTGCCAATCGGAGGCGTGCAGCAGCGCCGCCTCGCCCGCCACCAGGGCCAGATTCTCGACGAAGCGGTTGCAGGCGACGATCGCGGGCCGCTTGCCCGCGTCGTTGCGGTGCGTGAACGCGATGGCGGCGCCGCGCGGTGCCCGGTTGGCGCCGAAGAACGACTGCGCGATGACCGGCGAGCCGTTGCCGTGGACCGCGATCGCGCCGCCGCCCATGGGTGCGGCGAAGTCGAGCTCGTTGGACTCGAAGCTCGAGCGGCGGATCGAGGGATCGCTGCGGTGGGCGATGAAGAGCGCGCCCCCGGCGGTGATGGCGAAGTTGTCGTGGAAGAGGCAGTCCGTGGTCTCGAAGTGGGCGCCGTAGGAGGCGTGCATGGCGCCGCCGCGCTCGGCGAGATTGGCCGCGAAGAGACAGTCCTCGAAGAGCGGAGATGCCCCGAGCAGACGCACCGCCCCGCCCCCCTTCGCAACCGCCTCGTTGGCGCGGAACTCACACCCCACGATCTCGACCTCGATCCCTTCCGCCTCGGCGATGGCCAGCGCGCCGCCGACGTGAATGGAGCGATTGTCGGAGAACACCGAATCGACGATCCGCACCCGATCGAGGAGGCGATAGAGATAGATCGCGCCGCCCATCACCACCTCGTCGGGCAACTGCTGGGGATCGACCACGATCTCCTCGCCCTTGTCGTAGAGGGCGGCGTTCGACTCGAAGTGCACAGCTTCGATGTAGGGCGCGACACTTTCCCCGAAGAGCGCGGAGCCGCCGGCGTGGCGGATCTCGGCATGGCGGATGATGCTGCCCGAGAGGTAGCGATCGTCGACGTCGAAGCGGGCCCCTTCGGCCGAGGGCGAGAAATGGATGCCGCCCCAGTCGTCGGTCGAGCCGTCGAGACCTTCGAAGCGCAGCGGAAGTCCGGGCGCGCCTTGCGCCACCAGGGCGCCGTGGATGACCAGACTCGGCCCGGGCATCACGCCGCGATCCGCGGGATCGAGACGTCCCATGAGGATTCGGGCGCCGGGATCGATGGTCAAGGTCGCTCCCGAAAGCACCACGACATCCTCGGTGAAGGTGTAGGGAGAGCCCATCTGGGTCCATCGTGTGTCGTCGTCGATCCACAGGACGGCGTTCGCGGTCGAAGTCCAGAGGGCGAGAATCGTTGCCGTGCGTCGCGTCTGGTGCAGCATGATTCCGGCCTTTCGTGCAATGCCGGATCCCCTGTTTGCATCACCAGTGCCATTCTTGGACACGACGCCCAACGCGTTGCAGTACAACGACTCGATCCAGAGCGCCCGAAGCCCCTCCGTCGCCCGGCATTACATCGCGCCGTACGGTCTGTAAGGGTTCGCGCCAGCAAAGGCTCAGAAGAGGTCGCGCAACGTGTCGCCCGCCACCACCGCCGACTGCGGGATCACCAGTTCTCCACCGGATCCCATGAAGCTCCAGCGCGCCGCGACCACCCGGGCGTCGCCGTTGGGCGCGGTGGTGCCGTAGGGGATTCGTATGCGGGCGATCCCGTCGGCGCCGACCGGCGCCAGGGCGCGCCAGGGGAGTCGGTAGTCGGCCTCTTCGTACTCGATCTCCAGTTCGACTCGAAGCTGCGCTCCGGTCGTTCCGGCGGCCGCCACCACCGCACCCGGGACGCGCTCCCAAACCTGGCCCACGGGGAAGGGCTTGCCGGTCACCGGACCGACAGTGCCGCCCGCGTACTGCGGGGTCGCGTAAACCAAGCGCAGGTAGTCGATCGATCCGGCCTCGGCACCGACCACGCGGCGCTCGAGATCGATCGGCACGCCGCCGACCAGCAGCCGCCCGGCCATGGTCGCGAACCAGCGCGACGAGACCGGCAAGGGCGAGCGCTGCGCCCGAGCGACGTAGCGCTCCCAGCTCGGCTCCCCGACCACCTTGCAGAGCGAGCGGGTGAGAGAGATGATCTGCACCGGCAAGTAGACGAATCGGACCTGGCGCCGCTCGAGCATGCGCTCCGCGGCGGCCGGCGACTCCTCGAGAAAGAAGAGGGCCGGTGCGCGGTAGCTGTCGATGCCGATGTAACTGCCGAAATTGTTGGCCACGCTGGGGGCAGCCGCGGCCCACTCGATCAGGTGCCCGCGGTCCCAGTGCGAGAGCACCGCCTCCTCGGCGGCGGCGCCACGGTAGGCGCGAATCCACTCGAAGGCGCGTCGCTCGCCGATCACCGGATCGGCCTCGGTGCCGACCCAGTCGTGCTCAGCAGCGCTGAGCCATTGGCGGGTGTTCTGGATGCTGGGCCACTGCGCCGCCAGCGCCGCCAGCAGGATGGCCGGGGCCCAGAGCTTGGCGGGGCCGCGGCGCACCAGAAGGGCCGCGCCCCAGCCGAGCAGGACCGCCATCGGCACCGCCAGGGGATCGGCGAAGCGCCGCTGCAAGAGCGCCTGCGGCAGCAGGGTGGCCACGGCCACGACCCAGGGCAGCAGTGGGTCGTCGCGGCGGCACAGCGCGCGCCAGGCGGCCAGCAAAAGCACCGCGGGCAGCACCACCACCCCGTAGCCGAGCGCGAAGAAGAGCACCCCTGGCTCGGACCCCGGGCCGACCAGCGGCAGCGATTCGCCGACCCGGCTCATGAACGCGTCGGCACGCGACACCCAGGCGATGCCCTCGGCAATGCCGCGCGCCGGCGCCAGGGAGAGCCGCCACGAGATCAGGGCGAACGCAGCGAGCACGGCCGCCACCGCGAAGGGATAGGCTCGCGCGGCGCGCCTTCCGGCGGCCAGGCGCCCGCTCTCCAGCAGCAGGGGCGGCACGAACACGCACGCGCCCAGGGCCAGCTGCGCCGGATGCAGCCAAGACAGATTGACCACCATCCACGGCAGCTCATGCCGCCACGGGCTGTCCCAGACCGCCGGAAAGAGTGTCGCCGCGGCGACCAGGTGCAGCGTCAGCCCAAGTGTCGCGACCCCCGGAAGTGTATCTTGCGAGCGCCGCACGAGCATCCAGCCGAGCACGATCTGCAGGTTGACGACGTAGAGAATCGCCGCCACCCAGGAGCCGATCATCAGCCCGCAGAGCAAACCGAGCAAGGTGCCCCACAGCGCGCTCTTGGCCCGCGACATGATTGCATCAGGGCGCAAAGCCTCGCTGGCGACCAGCAAGAGCGCGGCGTTGAGCAGGGCAATCCAGGCGTGGTGATCGCCGTTGCCGAGCGACGAGTAGTTGATGGTGCCGCGACACAAGGCGACGCTGACCCCGGCGACCGCCGCGCCGGTGAGGCCGGCGACCGCTGCGCCGATGCGCCACGCCGCCAGGACCGCGACCAGCACCGCCGCGATGCCGAAGACGACCGGCGCCGACGCCGTGGCGTGCTCGATCCAGCGCCGGCGCTCCGGCTCGGCGTCGGGCACGAAGGGTCCGAAGACCCGGGCGAGCAGCCCGTCGTAGTAGGGAGGCCAGGGGATCTTCGCGCCCTGGGGGTGGTTCATCCACGGGTCTTGCTGGGCGACGCGGCCTTCGCGCAGCGCTCGCTCCACCCGGCGAGCATGGTAGAGACCGTCGGGATCGCGCGAAAACCACCCCCCCCGACCATCGGGATGGGCATCACTACGAATCCCGAATCGCGGAATCGAGGCCAGGGCGCCGGCCGCCACCAGGACAGCGAGGAGTGCCAGCGCGCGGGCGCGGAAGGGGCGCCGTGGCGATCCCACTTCAGTCCTGAATGCCGTAGCGATCGAGGCGTGAGTAGAGCGCCGGACGGGACAGTCCCAGGCGACTGGCGGCTGCCGACTTGTTGCCTCGACAGGCGATCATCGCGCGCCGCACCAGCACCTTCTCGAGCTGCTCCACGCAATCGGCGAGGGTGCCTTCGAGCGGCGGGAAAGGGTCGTCCGCGGGGCCGGCGGCCGCCCCCTTCGGTGCTTGCGTTCCCGGCCGGCGCTCCTCCAGCGCCGCCTCCAGATCGTCGATCCCGATCAGCGTGTCGTCCTCGACGAGGTTCGCCAGGCGCTCGACCAGGTTCTTGAGCTGGCGCACGTTGCCCGGCCAGCGCTCGGCCACCAGGCGCTCCAGGGCGGCATCCTCGAAGCCGGCCACCCGGGTGCCCAGCTCGCGGTTGAAGCGGGTCAGGAAATGCCGGGCCAGGAGGGGAATATCCTGGGCGCGCCCGCGCAGCGGCGGGATCGTGATCGGGACCACGTTGAGCCGGTAGTAGAGATCGCGCCGGAAGCCGCCACTCTCGACGGCGCCCTCCAGATCCTGGTGGGTGGCGGCGACGATGCGCACCTCGGCCGCGATCGGCACCGAGGCGCCGAGGGGCTGGAACTCGCGTTCCTCGATCACCCGCAGCACCTTGGCCTGCAGCTCCAGTCCCATGTCGCCGATTTCGTCGAGGAAGATCGTGCCCCCGCGCGCCAGCTCGAACTTCCCCTTGCGGTCGGCGCGCGCGCCGGTGAAGGCCCCTCTGAGGTGCCCGAAGAGCTCGCTCTCCAGCAGCGTGGAGGGGATCGCGGGGGTGTCGACGACCACGAAGGGGCCCTCGCGGCGCGGGCTGGCGAAATGCAGGGTGCGGGCGATCAGCTCCTTGCCGGTCCCGGTTTCGCCCCGCACCAGCACCGTCGACGCGGTGCGTGCCACCTTGCGAGCCTGGCGCAGCACCGCCTCCATCTGCGGCGCTTCGAACACCACCGCGTCGAGGCCGGAGGCCCGCTCCACGACCTCGCGCAGCGCCCGCAGGTCGTCGCGATTGGCCCGCGCCGCCAACGCGTTGGTCAGGCGGCGGCGCAGCTCCACGGCGTCGAAGGGCTTCTGCAGGTAGTCGATGGCGCCGCGCTTCATCGCCTCGACGGCGATCTCGACCGAGGCCTCGGCCGTGACCACCAGTACGTCGGGGCCGGCGCCGGGGTCGGCGGCGATCTCGTCGAGCAGAGTCAGGCCGGCGTCGGGGCTGGGAAGGGGATCGTCGCCGCCCGGCGGCAGGCCGAGATCGAGCAGCACCAGGTCGTAGCGCCCGCCGCGCAACATGGCGCGCGCCGATTCCAGGTCGGCCGCCTCGTGCGCCTGCCCCAGCTCGGCCGCCTCGATGCCCGCGACCAGCTTCCAGCGCACCGCGCGCTCGTCGTCCACGACCAGGAACTGGGTCATTCTCGTATCCCTCGCTCGGCCGGAAGCGTGATCCGGAAGGTCGCCCCCTCTCCCGGCTCGTTGTGCAGGTCGATCCGCCCGCCGTGGGCGCTGACCGTGTCGAGCACGAAGGCCAGACCGAGCCCCTGTCCGCCGGGGCGCGAGCTGGCGAAGGGCTCGAAGAGATCGGCGGTCCACTCGGGCGGGACTCCGGGTCCGGTGTCGGCGACCTCCAGTGTTACAGAGCCCGCCCTCGAGGTCGACACTCCGAGGCGCAGGATGCCCCGGCCCTCCATCGCCTGGATGGCGTTCTTGGCCAGGTTCTCGACCACGCGGCGCAGCTTCGCGGCGTCGCCGCGCACCGGCGGCACCTCGTCCCAGGGCCGGCGCACGATCTCGAGGCGGGCGTCCCGGGGGACCGATCCGAGCGCCGCCAGCGCCAGCTCACGAAGATCGAGCGGCTCCACGGGCCCACTGCGCCCGCGCACGAACTCGCCCTGGGAGCGGACCAGCTCGTGGATTCGGCGCACCCGCAGCTGGCACTCTCGCAGCGCCTCGGCCAGCTCGGGCGAGTCGCCGGAGCCGGGCCCGATGCGCAGCAGTGCGCCCTCCAGCTCCTCGGCCAGGTTGCCGACATCGTGCACCACGAAGCCGGAGAAGCGGCCCAGCGTCTCCAGCTTGCTGCGCAGCGTCGCGGCCCGCTCCAGGCGGCGCTGCTCGGTGACGTCGTCGAGCAAGAGCTGGGTGCCCAGCTCCTTTCCTTCCGAATCCGGCGCCAGCAGGCGCTGGACGATGTAACGCACCTGGCGCCGGCCACCCGCGCCCGCCGGCAGATCCAGCTCACCGCGCAGCGGGGGATCCTCCGGCCCCGCGTGATCGAGCGCCGCGCCGAAAGGTGCCAGCGCTTCGACCGAATCCGCTTCCGCACCGATCCAGGCCGCGGCGTCGATGCCGAGCAAGGTGGCCGCGGCACGGTTCAACGACTCCAGGCGCCCGGCGGCGTCGATCACCACGACTCCCGTGGCGATGCCCGCCAGCACCTCGCGGTGGTGGGTCGCGGTGCGCCGCTCGACCTCCACCAGGCGGCCGTTCTGCAACGCCACGGCGGCCTGTGCCGCCACCGTTCGCAGCAGCGCGCAGTCCTCGGCGTCGAGCGCTCTGCCGCCGGCGGGGGCGCCGACCAGGAGCAGCGCAAAAGTGCTTTCGGCGCAGACCACCGGCACCACGCCGGCCACGCGATCGCGGCGCAGCAGGAGCTGCTCGGCCCGGGGCAGGGCGGCGAGATCGGGTCCGCCGTCGTCTTCCAGGCGCCGCAGCACGGCACGGGTGCGCGAGGCGCGCGCGACCAGCCCGGCGGCGCCGGCATCGATCCGGCGGGTCGCGTCGAGCGGGTCGACGAAGCCCTTCTCCTGCTCGATGCGCACCAGCAGGGTGGCGTGGCTCAGGCCGAGCGCGACGGGGAGCTGGTTGCGCAGTGCGGCACCGAGCTCGGCCGCCGTGGGCAGGGTCGGTAGATGGGTCGCCAGGTGCTCGAGCAGGTCCCGGTCGCGCTGCCGCCGCCGGTCGAAAAGCTGGTCGATCCAGCGGATCGCCTCGACTCCGGCGCGCAGCAGCAGGCTGGCGGCGATCGCCGTGGCGAGCATCCCGCCGAAGAGGGTGAGAGGCGAGGCGCGCGCGGCGAGCCAGTAGGCCGCGACCCCGGCCGCGGCGACGAAGCATCCGCCGAGGGCCAGGGTGCCGGCCAGGCTGGCCAGCGAGCGGCGCAGCAGGTGGTCGGACTCGAGGGCGTGATCGAAGAGGATGGCCACGGCGAAGCCCAGGGGCAGCAGCACGATCGCCAGCAACGGCAAGGCTCCGAAAGGGAGGGCGGCGCCGAGGATGGGTCCGGGAATCAACACGCACGCGATCACCGGCAGCAGCGCCCCGAGGGCCAGTGCGCGCACCACCCAGACCAGGCGCCGGCCGCGGTGCCAGGAGCGCAGGCGCCGGGTGCGCGCGATCAGCAAGATGGCGACCCCCGCCAGCAAGGCCGCCCCGCTGATCTGCGCCGCGCGATCGACCAGGGCGGCGGCGCCGTGCAGGCCGAAGGGAGCGAGCAGATCGTCGGCGAGGTAGAGCGCGGCCTGCAGATAGACCAGGCTCAGCGTCGCGCGTGGATGGGTGCGCAGCAGACCGTGGCGCTCGGGGAAGACCAGCGCCGTATGGGCCACCAGCGAGACCGTCAGACCGCTCAGCAGGCCGCGCAGCGCGACCGCGGCGTCGAAGAGCTCGATCCCGAGCGGAGCCGGCCACGGCCAGGCGATGCGGTTGACCATCAGCCAAGCGCCGAGCACCGCCGACGTGCGCGCGAAGACCGGCGAGGCGCCGTGCGAGGAGGTGCTCTGCCCGACCACCGACCCGACCGCCACCAGCAGCACTCCGGCCGCCGCGAAGGCCAGCACCGAGCGCGGCGAGGCGGCGCCCGCTTGGAGCTCCGCATAGGCCCTGCCGAGCACGAAGAGGAGCACGCAGGCCGACTCCGCCGCTCCGCCCCAGCGCCGCAGCCCGGTCCCCTCCCCGGTCGCATTCGCGCTCACTTCCGCTCCATTCGGGTCTGACCCACGAAGGGCACCACATCGCCCCGCCCGAAGAGCGCGAAGGGCGCCCAGTCGAAGGGATGAGGGCGCTGCGTGCGCAGCTCGAGCTGGGCGCCACGCAATGCGCCGGCCGCCGAGGCGCCGGCCTGTAGACGGCGATAGAAGGCTCCCATCAGCTCGGCCGCCGCCTGGTCGTCGACGCGCCACAGGCTGGCCACCACCGCGTCGGCCCCGGCGAAGAGGATCCCGCGCAGCAGACCCAAGAGCTCGTCTCCCGGGCGCACACGCGAGCGACCGGTTTCGCAGCCGGAGAGCACCACCAGGGGACAGGCGATCCGGGCGCGGTAGAAATCGGCCGCCCGGAGCCGATCCCCGGCCAGGGTCAGCGCGGAAGCCATTGGGCTGTCGTGGTCGAACTCGCCGTGACAGGCGAAGTGCAGATGGCAGGCCTCGCGTGCCGCCGCCAGCACCGCCTCCACGCCGGCGGCGTCGCCCTGAAGGAGCATGCTGCGCTCCCCGAGCACCCGGCGCACCTCGCCTGCCTCGCGGCGGAAATGCGGCGCCCGCTCGTCGTCCACGGCGCAGATCAGCGCCGGGCCGAGCGGGCGCGGCCGTGCCGGCCGCAGCGCCAACGAGCGCAACACCGACGCGCTCGGCACCACGACGGTCTCGGTGCGCATCAGCAGCGGCTCCCCCCCTGCCCTCAAGGCGCAGAAGGGCAGCGCGTGCAGCACGCCGTGGGGCGCCACGTAGAGCGTGTCGGCGCGCGTGAGCTCCTCCTCGAAGGGGCCCAGCAAGGCGTCCCCGAGCGCGTCCAGGCAAACGCGCGCCGAGCTTTCCAAGCTCGGCGCGAGAGAGCGCCGCAGCTCCGGTCCGAGACTGGCCATCTCGGCGACCTCGGCCTTCCAGTCGCACATCACCCAGCTGCGGATTTCATCCCATCCGGCGCGCCGCTCGATCCGCACCCGCCCCTCGGGATCGACCAGAAAGGCCGCCAGCTCCCCGCCCTGCGCGTAGAGATCGAGGAAGAGCTCGCGGGGCGCCAGCAGCGCCGCGATCTCGGCGGCGCCGAGCGGCGTCGCGCGCTGCAGATCGATCAGCTCGCCGTGGCCGCTGCGTGTGAGCCGCGCGCGCAGGGCGTCGAAACGCTCCGCCAGCTCGCGGGTGCGCGCCGCCGCCCGCACCAGGGCTCCCTCGCCGGCACCGCCGCTCCCCGTCCCCCCCGCACCGGCCTCCTCCGCCGCCGCCAGCGCCGAGACGCGTGCGCTGTGCTCCTTGCGGGTGCGCAGCATCGCCCGCCAGTCGGCCGCCACCTGCTGCGGCAGATCCTCCGCGGCGTTCTCCAGCTCGCCGCCGGCATCCAAGAGGTCGGCCAGCACCGCCGACTTGGCGGCCTGGGCGGCTCGCAGCGCCGCATCCGTGTCGCCAGCCGCGAGCTGCAGGCGCACCGCGGTGTCGAAGAGCTCGCGCTTGTCCTCCACGAAGGCGCTCTTGGCCAGGTCGCCGGCCAGCGCCAGGCGCGCGTCCTCCACCAGATGCAGCGCCTCTTCGGCGGCGCGGCGCGCCGGGTCGAGCGTGCCGCGCCGCTCGTGCAAGAGCGCGGCGCGTTGCCGTGCCCGCAACGAGAGCCAGCCGATGCGGTGGGCGTCGCCGAGCGCGCGAGCGCGCTCGTAGAGCCCCAGCGCTGTCTCCTCCTCGCTTCCCTCGCTCGCCCGCGCCTCGACCAGCAGCGCATAGGCGGCGTAGAGCGGCGCGCCCGCCGCCTCCAGGGCCGCGCGGGCGCGCGCCGCCCGGGTGCGTGCCGCCGATGCCAGCCCCGCCGTCAGCTCCAGCGCCGCGAGATCGACGTCGACCTGGGCCTCCCAGACCTCCGCCCCGGCCTCACGGAACACCGCGCCCGCGCGGGCCAGCACCGCGCGGGCCTCGCCCTCGTGCCCGCAGCGCGCATATGCCCGCCCCAGGTTGATCGCCAGGATCGCGTCGTCGTAGGCCAGCCCCTCGGCTTGCAGATGCGCGTGCGCGGAGCGGGCCAGCCGCAGCGCCTCCTCGGCGCGGTTCAGATCGAGCAGGAGCTGGCAGAGATTCACCTCGGTGAGGGCCGCGTAGGTCTCCATGCCCAGACGCCGGTACTCGTCACGGGCCCGCGTCGCTCGCTGCACCGCCGCCTGCAGCTCACCGTGCAGCACATCGATGTTGGCCAGGTTGGCCTCGCAAGTGGCGAGCGCGGCGGCATCGCCGTGGCGGCCGAAGACCTCGCCCGCCCACCGATAGCGCCGGGCCGCCTCCTCCAGCTCTCCGGCCTGCGCCTCGCCCCCCGCCAACGCCACCTCGGCGCGCGCCGCCAGGCGCTCCCGGCCGTGTTTGCGAAACACCGCCACGGCCCGCTCCAGGCTGCGCCGCCGCCCCTCGAGATCGAGGTCGTGGTGCAGCATCTCGGCCAGCGCCAGGTCGACCTCGGCCTCGCCCAGCTCATCGCCCAGGCGACGGAAGCCCCGCCGCGCCTCCGCCCCCGCACGGCGCGCCGCCCGGTGATCACCGGCCTGCCACAGTGCACGCGCCCGCTCCAGCTCGATCTCGGCCGCCAGCGCTGTCTCGCCGGGGTCATCCTCGTCCTCCGAAGGCAGCGCCCGCGCCTCGTCGAGCGCGGCACCGGCCTCGCGATAGCGCCCCAGCGAGCGCAACGCCCGCCCCAGGGCGAGCCGCGCCCGCGCCCGCTCGGTGTTGGCTGCGCCCTCCGGCAGCGCCGCCAGGTGCGCCCGCGCCGCCTCCAGCTCCACCTCGGGGTCGGCTTCGAGACGGCCTCCGTCCGACGCGCGCGCCTGCCCCGGACTCACGCCCGGCGGCCGCTTCTCGCCGTGGTCTGTGCGCGCCATCGAGCGCCTTCTCGGCCTGGGCCGCGTGAGAGGGGAGCTGGAAGAAAAGGCGGCCGCACTCGCCGCCTGGGCCGCGCGGCGGCACAGCGCCGCCTTCGCTCCGATTCTACGCTCTGATCACTCCAACGAGGTCGACCCCAAGCGGATCGCCACGCCCCGGCAGCCGGCGAAGGGGGCCAGCTCGATCCGCGCCCTCCCCGACTCGTCGGTGGCGATCGTCAACCCGATCGCCTGCTCGCCCGCCGCGGCCGGCTCCTCCGCCTCGCCGGCCGCCGATCCCTCCAGCACCAGGCGCACCCCCTGCTGCGGTGCCCCCTCTCTGAGGGCACGCACCGTCAGCACTCCCTCCACGATCACGAACACCAGGCGCAATCCGCCGTTGATCGCTAGCTCCGCGACCGTCTGCCCCTCCTCCTCGTCGCCGCCGCGCAGCCCTGCCACCGCCGCCTCGCGAAGATCCTCTCCCCGGCCCGAGTCGACGAAGCTCGGCTTCGGCTGCAGCCGCATGCTCAGCACCACCGCATCCCGGGCCGGCCGATGGCCTAGGTGCAGCGCGTCCCAGAGCGCCCCGGGCAGCGCCGCCCCTTCCTCCTCGCGCTCCAAGGAGCTCCATTGGTCGAAACGCTTGAACAGATCGATCACCTCTCGCGAGCACTCCAGGCACTCGCCGATGTGGGAGCTGATTTCGTCGCAGGGCCCGTCGAGCACGTAGTCGACCAGCCGCTCGGGAGCCGGGCAGAGGGAGTGCAGAGCTTTCACGGCTTCTTCCCCTCGCGCCCCTTCGGGCGCTCTTCGGCCGGCGTCGCATCGCCACTCGAGCTCAGACGCCAGGCCTCTTCGAGGCGGGCCTGGGCGCGATGTCGCCGCCAGGTCACGGTGTTGATCGAAACTCCCATGGCGGCACCGATCTCGCGGTCGGTGCGCCGCTCCCAGAAATAGTCGCGCAAGACTCGCCGGTCGCGCGGATCATCGAGGGCATCCACCAGCGCATTGATCTGTTGCAGACGCTCGCGCTCTTCCAACAGCTCATCGGCCGGCCGGCCAAACTGTGAGCACCACATCCCCAGACTGTGCGGTAGCGAGTCGTCGGCCCCGATGCGACCTTTCCAGGACTCTCCGCGCTCCTCGTCCCCGCTCCGCCCATCCAACGACACTTCGCTTCGCACATCGCGACACTTGCGCGTCAAGCGGCGATTTTCGCTGATTCGCACCCGCTCGGCGATCCGCAGCAGATAAGCACGCAACGAGGTCTCTCCCCGGTAGCGCGCCAGCGCTCCCTGGGAACAGAGCAGGAAAACCTGTTGCAGCAGATCTTCTATGCCCTCGTCGGAACCCAGGCGCCGCCCGCGCCTTAGCCACTGCCGCACCCCGGCCGCGTGCAGCGCGTAGAGCTGCTCCCAGGCCCCGCGTTCCGGTGGCGACGTCGCGCAACGGCGCGCCAGGCGCCGATCGGCCCCGCGCCCATCGTTGCCCTGGGTGGCGCCCGTGGCGGCGGCGGCGATCACGATCCATCCTCCGCGCCCGCCACCAGGGTGTCGAGCACCGCCAGCGCCGCCTCCACGTCGAGGCGCCCGTAGCCGAAGTAGTCGTGGTGCCCCTGCGCGCCCTCCGGCGGCAGCGCCGAGTCGCGCAGCGCCCGGGCCAGCCGGTCGGCGCTGGCGTCCGGCTCCAGCGCGCGCATCAGCGCCACCGCCCCGGCCACCTGCGGCGCCGCGAAGGAGGTGCCGCGACCCTTGTCATCGGACGTGAAGATGTCGACTCCGGGGGCCGCCAGATCGGGCTTCACCAGGCCGTAGATGCCGCCGCCGTGGCTCGACCAGTCGAGCGAGCTGTCCGGGTACGCGGCGTCGTAGGCTCCGACCGTGATCGCCCGCGCCGCCGCCGCCAAGCCCCCGAATCCGGCCCCGAGCGCACCCTCGTTGCCGGCTCCCACCACCACCGGCAGAGCGCCGTTGACCACCAAGCTGTCGACCGCGCGCGAGAGCTGGTCCGAGCCGTTCGAAAGCGCCGGCGCCGAGGTCGGGATCGGCAGAAAGCGCAGCGCGATCGGTCCGCGGTCGCTGTAGGAGAGGTTGACCGCATCGATGCGGTCGATCTCGATGCTCGGCGCACCGACCGGCGACCAGGTGCGATCGCGGTTGGCCAGGAGCCAGTCGAAGGCGGCCAGGATCCGATCCGAGGTGGTGTGCCCCTCGGGCAGCGTATCGCTGTCGGGATAGGCGATGTTGACGTCGATCAGGGCGGCGAAGGGGGCCACACCGTAGGCCCGGTCGAGCCCCAGGGCCACATGCCCGACCCGCGTCCCGTGCCAGAGGTTGTTGGACCCGGCCGGACCGGTTTGATCGGCCGGATCGTCCTCCTCTCCGCTCACCGCGTCGAAAGCGCCGGCGATCTTCAGCGGATCGTAGGGACCGTAGCCGTCGACCCCGGCGTCGACCACGGCGCAGGTGGTGTTGAGCCCGGTGGTCCCGCAGGGCCACTCGCCCCCCGTGGTGTCCCAGACCGAGGGCAGCACCATGCTGTCGAAGAGGAAAGCGCTGTCGAAGGCGGGGTCGAGCGCGGTCGGCCCGCAGGGCACCACCGGCGACGCGGCCCCCGGAGCGGCCGCCTGAATCGCCTCGACCATCACCACCGGCAGGTTCGCGTGCACCACCAGGAGCTCGAACATCAGGGGATCGAGGTAGAAGGGAAAGGAGTTTTGCCAGAGCGGATAGATCAGCTCCGACCCGACCACCAGCGCGGTCGGCAAGATCTCGAATCCCTGCTCCACATGCCCCCCGAAGGGGATCACGATCGCCTCCAGCTCGGCCAGGAGCGAGTCGCGATCGGCGGCGTAGGGGCCACGCTCGAAGGTCACCATGAAATCGACCAGCTCCGGCCCCCCGACGCCAAATGCCTCGATCTCGTCGTCGATCCGGTTGTTGTTCTGATCGCGAAACCACCCCAGATACCAGGGCGCTTCGTCGTTGGCGGCGGCCTCTCCCGCACCCAGAGCGAGGAGCAAGGCGATTGCTGGAATGGCGTGCATGGTCTGCGTCTCCGACCGTCCGACAGCTCGGTCCCATTCTAACCGTCGCCCGCTCGGCGGGAATTCTTGGCGACGCCCACCATACTGCCGGCCCCTGCCCGCCATGGCATGATCGGTCTCGATCGATCCCACCGCGATGGAAGCCGTGCGCGGCAAGAGAGACCAGCATGACCGAATCCCGCGCAGCCACGCCGGCGCGATTCTCGGGTCCCCCTCCGCCGCCGCGCCACCTCACGGTCTCGATCGCCGATCGCTGCAATCTGCGCTGCACGATGTGCCCGGCGGAGTTCGGGGAGGGCTGGCCGCACGGCCTAGAACGCTCCGATCTGACGCCGTAACGGGCTCGGCGCGTGGTCGACTCGTTTCGGGCGTTGAACATTTCCCTCGAGTCGGTGGAGCCGGAGATCTACCGCTCTATCCGCATCGGGGCGACCTTCGAGCGCTGGCTCGCCAACGTGCGCCGCCTCGCGGAGCTCTAGCGCGCCGCCGGCCGCGGGATCGACGATCCGCCGATCATCCACTTCAACTGCGTCGTCCATCGCAAAGCCGTGCCGGGGCTGCCGAAGCTCGTGGAGCTGGCGGGGCAGCTCGGCGTGCAGGCCGTCGCCTTCCCCGAGCTGCTGCTCTTCGACCGGCGGCAGAAGGCCGAGCTCGAGTCCCAGACCTTCCCCGTGGACGCCGCCGACCGTGGGCTGTGGAAGTCCACGGTCGAGGAGATGACACGGATCGGGGCGCGCCATGGCCTCGGAATCGTCGACCGCACCGCGACCCAGGTGCCGCGCTCGCGGCAACATCTCCGGTGGCGCGCAAGCGCGTTGGAAGGCACGCAGACCTGTCCCGATCCCTGGTCGGCGCTCTTCATCCGACTCGACGGCTCGTGCGGATTCTGTCCTTCGTCGGAGCTCAATATCGGCAACATCCACCACGATCCCTTCGACGAGATCTGGTACGGCCCACGCGCCCGCCGGCTCTTTCTGGAGCGGCGCGTTCCGGACTGCATCCAGATCTGCTCCCGGGGCCTGGTGGCGGAGCCGCGCCACCCCACCCTCGAGCTCTGGTCACGGCGCTTGCGCATGCGCTGGCGGCGCTTGCACCCCCGTGGAATCGTCAGCGGGCGGAGAGGGGCGGCCTATTTCTAGGATCCGCCCAACACGAGCTCCAGCGGCTGCGGCTCTTCGCCCACCTCCATGGGCGGAAGCACCAGGGAGCTGGTGAGGTCGTCCGGCCCCGGCAGCCCCGGTCCCGGCTCGCCGTCGGCGTCCCAACGCGCCCCCAGGTAGACCCGGCGCAACGCCGGCACGCCGCGGAACACGAACTCCCCGCCGGGCTCGATGAGGAGCTTGTCGACCACATCGGCGCTGTGTGGATCGAGAGTCGGGACCGCCGAGAGGAAGACCGCCAGCACTCCGGTACAGCCCGGGCATTCAACGGTCCCCTGCACGGTGCGCAGCGGGCGCCGCGCCACCGGCGGCGGCTGGTAGCTCTCGTCGGCGTGTCCCTTGACACGGGTCCCCGCGGGTGGCGGCCCGCCCTCGCGCGCCCCGGGCGCGGGCGGGCCCCGGGGGGGATCGGCGACCCCGCTGTAGCCCGGTCCTCCCGGTGGTCCACCCGGCGGCGGTCCCCCACCAGGGCCCCCACCGGGGCCTCCGCCCGGCCCCCCCGGCCCCCCCGGCGGCCCGACGCTGGGGCCACCCCCCGGGCCCTCGCCCGGGCCCGGCCCGCCCTGCGGCTCCGCGGGAAGCGGCAAGAGGTTGCCTCCGGCGCCGGTCAGGTCGAGCACGATCCCGGTGTCGGACTGCGCCGACGCCGGGATGATCGTGGGGCGGGAGATGCGAGTGCCGGCGATCGGTCGACCGCGGATCACCGTACCGCCCGGATCCCAGCGCGCCGAGATCGACAGCGCGACGCTCTCCGGCAGGCCGTCGATTCGAAAGCGCCAGGGCTCGATGACCCAGGCGATGCCGCGAATCTCGGTCGAGTCCGGCATTGCGTCGAGCCGTTCGGAAACTGTGACCTGGATCTCCCCTTCACAGGCTTCACAGAGCACCTGGCCGTTCAGCACCCGGCTGCCGGTCGCTTCGAAGCCGGCGCGGCGCTGCAGAGGCCGGGGCTCTTCTGGACTGTCGGAGCACGAGAGCGCCAGAGCGGCGAGCGCTCCCGAGAGCAGGATCGCCGGAGCGCTGCTGCGTCCGCGGCTCATGGTCGATTCTCCTTCGGATGGCGTTGGGGCGATCTTGGGGTGGGATGAAACGGGACTCTAGCAAACATCAAGGGCGACGCATCAGACCCCCGAGTACCAGCAACGCCAAAGGCACGACCCACACCAGGCGCAGCGCCGCACGCTCGAAGAGGGCATCGCCGGGACGGTAGGCGGTCGCGCTCGGGAAAGGGGTGTTGTCCTCGGCGCTGGTGAAGACCGCCCGCCAGCGGCGCGCCTCGTCGACCGAGAGGCCGGCCGCCCGGTAGGCGCGAAAGACCGTCTCGGGGCTCCGCTCCAGCTCATCCAGCGAGCAGTCGAAGACCACGCCGTAGTCCGGATCGCAGACTCGCCAGGCGCGGTCGATCCGCACTTCGTTGACCACGTGTCCGCTCAGGGCCAGGATGCGCGACTCGATCCCCTCTTCCTCGAGAATGTTGTCGAGCACGATCGCGTGCTGAGAGCAGAAGCCGCCGCCGAGGCGCACGGCGCGCGCGCTGTCGATCCACTCGTGGCGTCCGCGGGAGCGTGCGCGCGCCCACAAGAGCCAGTTCTCGAAGAAGGTCGGCCGGGCGTTGCGCGAATCGATCAAGAGGAAGCGATCGCTGATCAGCTCGGTCAGGCGGCGGACGAAGGACTCGGTGGATTCGTCCGGCCGGCGCTCGGCGCGGCGCCAGAACTCGCCAACCGTCACGCTGCGCGGGCGGACGTCGAGGACGTACCAGTCGTCGGCGTCGATCTCGGTGAAGAAGAAGAAACCGATCAGGTTCGCGGCCAGCAAGGCGGCCCCGAGCGCCAGCAACGCGGTGCCCATGCCTCTCGTCACGACCCGCGCCCGCCCGGCCACTCCGGCGTGGGGTTCAGCACCACCTCGCGCACCACCGCCAGACCGCGGGCGCCGGGCGTCGCGGCGTACTGCGGCCAGAGCCGGATCACCAGGTCGCCGGGGGTCTCCAAGGGCATTCCCGGCGGTAGATCGAGGACCACGCGGCGCCAGGCCGCGCGCGCTTGCACGGCGCCCGCCCGCTGTCCGTCGACCCAGATCTCGCAGAGCGGAGCGACTCCGGCGGCACCGGCATGTCCCAGCTCCAGACCGAGGCGGCGCGGACGCGGACCCACCCAGGGAAGACGAATTTCGGCCCCCGACAGGGCGGCCCTGCCCTCCGACACCACGTGGGAGGGCGGGACGAAGCCGCGGACGAAGGGCCCGTCGCCCTCGCCCAGGCGCAGCGCCAGGCTCTGACGATCTGTCCCCGGCGTCCCGGCCCGGGCCCGGGCGCCCGACAGGTGGTGCACCCGCACGCCGCCGGCGAAGCGCGTCGATGCGCGCTCCGCGAAGGACCCCAGCAGGGCGTCGCAGGCCGAGTCGGCGCGCGCGAAGGAGAACTCGGGACGGCCGAAGAGCACGGGCCGCACGTCGACCACCCAGACCTCGTTCACGAAGCGGCTCTCGGCCGCCGCGGCGGTGCTGCCGAAGAGATCGGTGACCGGCTCCCAGAGCAGCACCCGCCCGGCGCCGCCGGGACGTTTCAGCTCGCGCCACTCCGGGCTCTGAGTCAGGCCGCTGCCGTCGGCGATCGACTCCGGCGCCAGGTAGGGCTGCAAGGGCAGGGCGAAGTAGGCGGCCGGGGTGACGACCACGGCGTCGCCGTCGCGCGCGTGGCCGAGGATGTGCCGGGCGGCACCGCGCAGATCGGTCTTGTCGAGGCGCCCCTGCTGCCGCGCCAGGGCGTTCAGGGTCGCCACGCAGAGGAGCAGGGCCGCCGCCGCGCGCACTCGACCCAGCGCACGCCGGCCGCTTCCGGCGTCGCTCTCCGGCGGCGCCAGGAGCCCGCCCCAGACCAGCAGCAAGAGCAGCGGCACGAAGTGCAGCCAGTAGCGCGCGGCTACGTAGTAGCCGCCGTAGAGCTCGGCCCGCAACGTCGCCGTCAGCAAGGTCTCGACGGCGGCCAGGTAGAGGATGCAGAGCCCGAGACCGCTCAGGGCCGGGCGCCCGCGCAAGCCGGTCAGCGCCAGTGCGGCCAGCGTCAGGGCCCCCCAGCCGTAGATCCGCCCGCCGAAGCCCACCCCCAGCGATGTGCTCAAGAGATAGTTCAAGGCACCGCCATAATCCCAATCCAAAAAATAAGTTCCAACTCTCTGCTGATAGCCGAGGGAGAGCTCGGTCGCCTGCCCGGAGCTGATCCAGGAGAGGCCGCCGACCGGCAGCAGGAGGAGCAGCGCGAGGGCCAGAGCGAGGGCCAGGGCGGCGCCGAAGTGCGTCCTCGAGCGCGACCCGGGGAGCCCCGGCAGGAGCGCCGCGCCGAAGAGGATCAGGCAGGGCACGAGGTGGACGGCGTAGTAATGGGTGGCGCCCGCGAGGCCCAGGCAGGTGCCGAGGGCGAGCGCCCGGGCGCGGCTCGGCCGGCGTGCGATCTCGACCAGGAGCCAGAGCGAGGCGGGGCCGAGGGCGGTCAGGAGGCCGTAGGGCGAGACGTCCTGCGAGTAGTAGACCGCCAGCGGGGAGAGGGCCACGGCGGCCGCGGCGGCGAGTGCCGCCGGGCGTGGAAGCAGGCGTCGCCCGAGCAGGTAGGTGAAGGGGACGGCGAGCGAGCCAGCCAGCGCCCCCGGCAGGCGAGCCGACACCTCGGCGACGCCGAAGGGGGCGACCGTGGCCTTGAGCAGCAACCGCCAGAGCGGCGCGTGCCACTGGGCGCTGCCGCCGGTCTCCAGCAGGGTATGCCAGAAGTCGCGCCGATCGAGACCGGCGATCAGGTAGGTGAGCTCGTTGAGCTCCAATGACTCGCGGCCGAGAGCGAGGAGCCTTGGCAGCAGGCCGAGGAGCAGGAGCATGGCCAGGGTCGGAAGCTCGCGGCGATCGATCAGGGGCGGCGGGCGGTCGGGGATCGGCGCCGCTCCGATCGCCGCGACGCGCGCAGCTCGGTCGTGGGCGATCCAGGCGGCGGCCAGCAGCAGCAGGGCCAGCGCGACCGCCCAGGCGGCCTGGGGGCCGGCGGCGCGCGCCAGCTCCCGGGGCGAAAACTGGGTCGCCTCGAAGTCGAAGACCGGTTGGGAGGCGGCTTCGCCCGCGAGGGTGGCGCTCAGCGGCGCCCGCCCGGGCCGGCGCTGCAGGGGCGGCCGCAGGGTGGTGGTGGCGATCCGCCAGGCTTCGAGGAAGGAGTCGCGGTCGGCGATGGAGGCCGGTGCCAGCCTGAGATCTACGGTCCAACCCGGACGGGCCCGGATCGGCTCGCGCGCCGGGGCGAAGAGATCGCCCGGGCTCGGCCCGCCGCTGTCGTCGGCGTCGACCAGGGCGGCCACCCACAGCGGCATGCCGGCCGGGATCGCTTCGACCCGGAAGCGACCCCCGGCGTCGACCGGGGCGCGCACCAGCGGCTCCTGGTCTGGGAAGGGGCGGCGCAGGTCGGTCGCCGGGTAGACCCAGAGCTCGGCGCCCTCGACGGCGGCGCCGCCTTCCATCCGGCCCTGCAACATCGCGCCGGCCGCGGCGGCGTCGCCGCGGATCCACGCAATCGCCCCCACGATCGCCAGGCCCAACGCCAGCGCGACGAGAAGGCCCGGGACCACCGTCCGAAGCCTGGGAGATGCTGTGCTCATGCGGGGGCTTGGGGTCCGGACCCTCTTCGGGTGGTGGCTCCACCTTCCGGGCACGGGGGCGCTCGAGACGCGGGCGATGCTACTCCGGCCGCGCGGGGGGTGTCGAGGTGGCGGGGATCGGCTACCTGGGTCCCGGCAAAGTCGCCGGGACCCTGGATCGGCTACTGCACCACCCGGCTCACCACCTCGGAGACCGCACCCTGCTCGACGGCCTGGATCAGGACCTCGGCTCCGGAGGCGGCCGGCGGGATGGTGCCGCTGATGCCGGCGACTCCATCGGCGTCGGCGAGCGCGCTGCCGGCGGGCCGCGGCGCCGCCAGTTCCAGGCTGACACCGAGCGGCGGCAGCGGCGTCTCTCCGGGTCCGGCGACGCTGTAGGCGAAGTAGACCCTGCCGCCGGGCGTGGCACTGCCGACCTCGGCCGAGGCCGATTGCCCGCCCACCAGTGGATCGACATCGAGCTCCATGCGTGGCACCACGCGGAAGAGCTCCCCCCCCCGATCGCAGAGGTAGAGATTGCCTGCGGCGTCCTCGCCGAAAGAGGAGATATCGTCGATCGATCGGCCGCCGCCGGGATCCATCTCGGCGCTGCGCTCGACGTGCTCCACCACCTGGCCGTTCTGGTAGCGGAAGGTCCAGATCTGGGCGCTGCAGTAGTCGGCGTAGAAGTAGGTGCCCTGGAGGGCGGTCATGGGGCCGCGGTAGACGTAGCCGCCGGTGACCGAGCAGCGGAAGGGGTTGCCGCCGTGGCCGTATTCGTGGATCGGCAGCGCCAGGCTGCCGTCGTTGCAGTCGCTCGGCGGGTTGAAGCAGTGGGCGCCTTCCATGAGGCGCCAGCCGTAGTTCTCCCCGCCCTGGCTGGCGGCGCTCTGGAAGTCGATCTCCTCCCAGAGGTTCTGGCCCACATCGCCGATCCACAGATCTCCGGTGGCGGAATCGAAGCTGTAGCGCCAGGGATTGCGCAGTCCGAAGGCCCAGATCTCGTCGCGCGGGGCCTCGCCCAGATATGGGTTGTCGGGCGGGATGGCGTAGGGAGGGGCGCGGTTCACGTCGATGCGCAGCATCTTGCCGAGCAGGGTGGCGCCGGATTGGGCGCGGTCGCCGGGATCGCCGCCGGCACCGCCGTCTCCGGTGCCGATGTAGAGGTAGCCATCTCCCGGGCCGAAGGCCAGGTGGCCGCCGTTGTGGTTGGCGAAGGGTTGGTCGATCGAGAGGACCGCCGAGGCGCTGGCGGGGTCGGCGAGGTTCGAATCGGCTGAGACCTGGTAGCGCTCGATGACCGTATCGCCGCCCAGGTCGGTGTAGTTGACGAAGAAGAGGCCGTTCTGGTCGTAGTCGGGATGAAAGGCCAGGCCCAGCAACCCGCGCTCGCCGCCACTGCTCACCTTGGCGGCGATGTCGAGGAAGGGGGCGAGGTCGATCTGGCCGGCTCGTACGATGCGGATCCGGGCGCTGTTCTGCTCGACCACGAAGAGCCGTGCCTGGTCGCCCGGCGGGGCGCCGACGAAGACCGGCGCATCGAGCCCGGCGGTGACCAGCTCGGAGCCGATCACCAGCGCCGCGGAGGGAGAGGCGCTGGCGAGCAGAGCGAGGGCGAGGACGAGGGGATGGAAGCTACGCATGGGAAGGCAAAGGAAGGCCGCGCGGGGGTTCTTCGCAAGGGATGGGGGGGCGGCGCCCAGGATCGCGGTCAGCGCAGCTCCGGCGTTCCCGCCGCCGGCCGACTGGCCTCCGGCAGCAGCTCGGCGATGCGCCGCCAGACCTCGGCCAGTGCCTGCGCCGGGTCGCGGTCGCCGACTTCGACCGCGCCGCCGATCGTGAGCCGGATCGGCGCGGCGTGGAGCTTGCGCTGGTGCATCGGGAAGGCTCGCTGGGTGCCCGAGAGCGCGAAGGGGACCAGCAGCGTGGCGGGCTCGGGATAGCGGGCCACGCCGCGCAGGAAGGACCCCAGTCGGCCCGAGCGCGAACGCCCGCCTTCGGCGTAGAGGAGCGGCAGTTGCCCGCCGCGGCCCAGCGAGCGGGCTTCGCGCAGCGTGGCGATCGCGATGCGCGCGATCTGGCGCGGCGGCAGCGCCTCCTCGTTTTGGGCGAGCCGCCCGGACTGGGCGGTCTGCAGGGTGTTGAGTCCGATCGCCGCCATGCGTCGCAGCGGCTCGGTATAGACCTTGGGTCCGGCGACGAAGACCAGGCGCGCCGCCAGCTCGGCGTCGCTTCCGGCCGCCAGCAAGTGGTCGGTGAACTGGCTGTCGGCGTAGGAGAGGTGGTTGCAGACCGCCAGACAGGGTCCGCGGTCGAGCGCTTCTCGGAGCCGCGCCCCTCCCTCGACCTGCCACTCCGCCACCACCTCGGCCAAGAAGACGCGCCCGATCCGTCGCGCCAGGGCGACCGCCGGATAGAGGCGATACTCCTCGCCGACCTCGGAATAGCGGTCGCGGGTCTTGAGCAGGTCGGCGTCGGACGCCGCGGCGAGAGCCTCGTCGACCGCCTGTCGCAGCCCGCGCAAACGGGACTCGTCGAACGCGACGTGATCGGCCAGCCACTGGGGGATGTTGCGCCGCAGGCACGACGCGTCCATCGCGCTGATTTCTTCGATGGTGGGGGGCATGGCTTCCTTTCGGCTTCGCCCTCCGACCCCTACAGCGCGTCGATGACCGCGTTGAAGCAGGCGCTGGGCCGCATCACCGCGCGCGCGCGCTCGGCGTCGGGAAGGTAATAACCGCCCAGATCGACCGGCTCTCCCTGGGCCGCCAGCAGCTCCTCGGTGATCGTCGTCTCTTGCTCCGCGAGGGCACGCGCCACGCTGGTGAAGCGCTCTTTGAGCTCGGCATCCTCCGACTGCTCGGCCAAGGCCTGTGCCCAGTAGAGCGCCAGGTAGAAAGTGCTGCCGCGGTTGTCGATCTCGTTCACCTTGCGCGAGGGGTAGCGGGCGTGCTCCAGGTAGCGTCCGACCCCCTGGTCGAGGGTGCGCGCCAGCAGCGCCGCCCGGGAGCCACCGCTCTGCGCGGCCGCCAGCTCCAGCGCGGGCACCAGGGCGCAGTACTCGCCCAGCGAGTCCCAGCGCAGATGCCCTTCCTTCAGCAGCTGCTGCACGTGCTTGGGCGCCGAACCGCCGGCGCCGGTCTCGAAAAGTCCGCCGCCCTTCAGGAGCGGCACGATCGAGAGCATGCGCGCGCTGGTGCCCAGCTCCAGGATCGGGAACAGATCGGTCAGGTAGTCTCGCAACACATTTCCGGTGACGGCGATGGTGTCGGCACCGCGCCGTACCCGCTCCAGGCTGAAGCGCATCGCATCCTGGGGACGCAGGATACGGATATCGAGCCCCTCGGTGTCGTACTCCGGCAGGTACTGCTGCACTTTCTTGATGATCTCGGCGTCATGGCCACGCCGCTCGTCGAGCCAGAAGATCGCCGGGCTGCCGCTGGCCCGGGCGCGGGTCACCGCCAGCTTCACCCAGTCGCGGATCGGCTCGTCCTTGGCCTGGCACATGCGGAAAATGTCGCCTGGTTCCACCGCCTGCTCGAGCAGCGTTCGCGCCTGGGCGTCGACCACTCGAATGATGCCTGCGGCCGGGGCCTCGAAGGTCTTGTCGTGGGAGCCGTACTCTTCCGCTTTCTGCGCCATCAGTCCGACGTTGGCCACATTGCCCATGGTCGCCGGATCGAACTGCCCGTGCTCTTTGGCGTTCTCCAGGATCTCCGAGTACATCGTCGCATAGCTGCGATCGGGCACCATGGCAATGCAATCCTGCAGCTCGTCGGCTGAGTTCCACATCCGCCCGCCGTCGCGCACCACGTTCGGCATCGACGCGTCGACAATGATGTTGTTGGGAACGTGCAGATTGGTGATGCCTTTACGCGAGTCGACCATCGCCAACGCCGGACGGCGCTCGTAGACCGCCGCGATATCGGCCTCGATCTCCGCCTTCTTCTCGGCCGGCAGTCGGTCGAGCTTCTCGAGCACGTCGGCCAGGCCGTTGTTGACGCATGCGCCGATCTCGCGCAACAGATCGGCGTGCTTGTCGAGGGCCTCGCTGTAATAGACCGAGACACAATGGCCGAACATGATCGGATCGGAGATCTTCATCATGGTCGCCTTCAGGTGCAGCGAAAGCACAACGCCCTCGCGCTTCGCGGTCTCGATCTGCTCGGCGAAGAAGCGACGCAGCGCCCTCACGTTCATCACCGCCGAGTCGATCACCTCGCCCGCCTGCAGCACGATTCCCTCCTTCAGCAAGCGCGTCTCGCCGCCCGCGCCGACGAACTCGATGCGCGCCTCGCGGGGTTCTGTCATCGTGGTGGAGGTTTCGGAGGCGAAGAAATCGTTGTCGCTCATATGCGCCACGCGCGCCCTGGAACCCGACTCCGGCCACGGCTGCATCATGCGATGGGGGTGCTTCTGCGCGAAACGTTTCACCGACGCCGCCGGACGCCGATCGGAGTTGCCTTCACGCAGCACCGGATTGACCGCCGAGCCGAGCACCACGGCGAAGCGCCGCTGCAGCGCCCGCTCTTCGTCGCTCTTCGGCTCCTCTGGATAGTCCGGGACGTCGTGATCCTTCTCTTGCAGCTCCTTGATCGCCGCCTGCAGCTGCGGCACCGTGGCGCTGATATTCGGCAGCTTGACGATGTTGGCCGCCGGAGTCTTGGCCAGCTCGCCGAGTTCGGTCAAGCAATCGGGGACCTTTTGATCGTCTCTCAGGCCCTCCGGGAAGTTGGCCAGGATGCGTCCGGTCAGCGAAATGTCCCTGGTCTCTACCTCCACCCCGGCCCCGCGCGTGAATGCCTGAACGATGGGAAGCAGCGCGTGGGTCGCCAGAGCGGGTGCTTCATCGATCTTCGTCCAGATGATTTTGGCAGTCATTTTCTCTCCTCGGGGTCGTCGAATCAGGCTCCGAGCGCAGCGCGGTCGGGGTGAAAGGGGACATTCGCCAAACGTTCGTTTATACCGGTCCGGGCAGTGGAGTTCAACGCTGGGGGAGCGGGACGACCCCGGCGCGTCGCCATCGTCCCTGCCCGGGACAGAGCGCCCCCGGCCCGCTACCATCCTCCGATGCTCACCAATCCCAACAAGACCCCGAGCGGAGCCCTGCTCTGCGTGGGAGATATCCATCTCGGACGCCGCCCTTCGCGGCTGCCGGAAGGGATCGGCGATTGGCTGCGCCCCGAAGAGCTGGCGCCGAGCGCCGCCTGGGCCGCGGCGGTAGAGGCGGCGATCGCGCGCCGGGTCGACGCGCTCCTTTTGGCCGGCGATGTGGTAGACGCCGAGGACGATTTTTTCGAGGCCTACACCCACCTGCGGCGCGGCGTCGACCGCCTGCTCGAGGCCGGAATCCGGGTGCTCGGCGTGGCCGGCAACCACGACGTACGGGTGCTGCCGCGGCTGGCGGCCGAGATCGAAGGCTTCGTGCTGCTGGGGGCCGGCGGCGAGTGGCGCATCGAGGCGCTGCGCGACCGCGCCGGGCATGAGATCGCGCGCGTGCTGGGCTGGTCCTTCGCTGAACGCGAGCAGCGCGCTTCGCCCCTCGACGGCCTGCCGGGCGGACTGGGCGGCGAGACCCCCCTGCTGGGACTGCTGCACTGCGACCTGGGCGCGACGCGAAGCCGCTACGCCCCGGTGGCGAGGGGGGCGCTGGCAGACTCCGCACCCGACGCCTGGCTCCTGGGGCACGTTCACAAGCCCGACTCGATGCAGGGACCGCGGCCGATCGGCTATCTGGGTTCGCTGGTAGGGCTCGATCCCGGCGAGACCGGGGCCCGCGGGCCCTGGCTCCTGCGCCTCGGCGACGGGCCGGGCGGCATCGAGATGAGTCAGCTGCCGCTGGCGCCGCTGCGCTGGGAGATCCAGGAGCTGAGGGTGGACGATCTAGAGCGAAGCGAGCGGCTCGAAGAGGGCGTGGTGGGCGCGCTCGAGGCGTTGCACGGGCGGCTCGCCGACGGCCTAGGGAAGACGAGCGCGGTCGGCTGCCGGATCCGGGTGGTCGGAGAGTGCGAGCGCTTCCTGGAGCTCGATGCAGCGATCGCGGCCGCCGATCCCGGCGCGCTGCTGCGGCGCTTCGAAGGCGTGGTCTACTTCGTGGAAGGGATCGAGAACCGGGCGCGTCCGGCGCGCGACCTGGCGGCGATGGCCCGCGGCGACGATCCCGCCGCCCTGCTGGCGCGGCGCCTGCTGTTGCTGGAGGCCGACCCCGACGACGCCGAGCGGGCGGAGCTGATCAGACGGGCGCGCGCGGCGCTGGAGGCGGAGGCGCGGGCACCGGCTTGGGGAGTGCTGGACACGGCGGCGGCGCTCGACGACCGGGCGCTGGCCGAGCGCTTGCGCAGCGCCGGCCGACGGGCGCTGGAGCGGCTGCTGGAGCAGAGAGGGAGCGGCGGATGAGGCTCGAGCGGCTGGAGATTGGGCGCCTGCCGGGCATTCCGAAGGGCTTCACCTTGAGCGAGCTCGGAGCGGGGCTGAACGTGGTGCTGGGACCGAATGCGTCGGGCAAGACCAGCATCTGCCGGGCGATCCGTGGGCTGCTCTGGCCGGCGCGAGAGGCGCTCGAGGCGGCGTCGATCGGCGGCCGCTTCGATGCCGAGGGCGTGAGCTGGGAGGCGCGACGCGAAGGGCCTCGGGTGACCTGGCGGCGCGAGGGAGAGCCCAGCGAGGCGCCGCCGATTCCGGAGCAGCGGCTGGCTCACTGCTACCTGCTCGGAGTCGAGGAGCTGCTCGCGCTGGCGAACGACGAGGACGAGCTGGCCGGACGGATCTTGACCGAGATGGCGGGTGGCTTCGACGTGCCGGGGCTGCTGGATGAGCTCGTCAAGCAGAAGCCCCGCGGCAGGAGCGAGGGAGAGCGGGTGCGCAAGACGCGCGGCGAGCTGGCCAGGGTGCGCCGCGAGCAGGAGGATCTGGCGCGCCGCGAGCAGGAGCTCGACGATCTTCGCGCGGACTTGGCGGAGGCCGGCGAGGCAGCGATCGAGGCCGCGGCGCTGGAGCAGGCCCGGCGGCTGGAGGCGGCGCGGCGGGCGCGCGAAGAGGCTCAGCAAGGACTGAGGGAATTCCCCGCGGAAATGGAGCGGCTGGCCGGCAACGAGCCGCAGCGGCTGGACGGACTGCGCAAGGAGCAGGAGGCCCAGCGGCAGCGCCTCAGGGAGCAGCAGAGCAAGGCGCGGCGGGCGCGGGAGGCGATCGAGGCCGCCGCCCTGGCGGAAGGAGCGGTCGATCGCTCGCGCCTCGACGCGCTGGAGCAGGCAATCGAGGAGCTGCTGCGGCGGGAGAACGATCTGCAGACGCTGGACCAGAGGATCGACGAGGCCGTCGCGCGTCTCGACCGAGCGCGCCAGGCACTGGCGGGGCGCGACTGGTCGGGCGAGATGGCGCTCGACGGCGACGCGGTGAGCGAGGCGGAGGCCTGCCTCGTGGAGCTCCAGGCGCTGCGCGCCGAACGCTCCCGCCTGGAAGCCGAGCTCGAAGCGCGGACCGCCGATGAGCCGCAGACCGATCCCGACGCGTTGCGGGCGGCAACCGACGAGCTGACGCGCTGGCTAGAGGCCGGTACGGCCCCGGAAGGCGCCCAGGACTCGGGGCCGGCGATCTGGATGGTTCTCGCATCGGCGCTACTGGCGGTGGGCGGCGCCGCGGCCCTGGGTTGGACGCTGCACTGGACGGCGGCGTTGGCGGCGCTTCCCGCGCTCGCGCTGGCGTGGCTGGCGCTGCGGCGTGGGCCGGCGGCGGCTCCCCCGGTCGACCCGCGGCCGGGCTTCGTCGCGCGCTTTCGCGAGACCGGCTGCATCGAGCCGGAGCATTGGAACCGTGATTCGGTCGCGGTGCACCTGGAGAAGCTGGAGGAAGAGCGAGCGGCGGCGCTGGCGGCGCGCGCGCACGCACAGGAGCGGCAGCGGGCGGAATCCGAGCTGGAGCGGCTGCGGCCTCGGGAGGAGAAGAATGCCCGGCGCCGCGAGCGGCTGGCCAGCGACTGCGGTCTGGCACCCTCGATCGCGGGTCTCGACCTGGTCGGCATGGCGCACCGCATCCGCGACCACGGACAGGCCGAGCAGGACCACGACGATGCGCTGCGGGCGCGGCGGCGAGCCGACGAGCGGAGCGGGGAGCTGGGAGCGGAGATCAGCGCGTTCCTGGAAGCGCACGGGGAGTCGCCGGACGGAGACGGGTCGCGGAACCTGCGGGCGGCGCTGGTCCGGCTGCGGCATCGCAGCGCCACCGTGCTCGGCGAGACCCGGGCGCTGCAAGAGTCCGAACAGGCGTGCGCGCAGCTGGGCGACGCGTTGGAGGCCAAGGCGGAGGAAGAGAGAGCGCTGTTCCGCGAGGCCGCCCTGACGCCGGACGACGAAGCCGAGCTGCGGCGGCGCTGCGAGCTGCTCGCGACCTATCGCACGGCGCGCCAGGACCTGGCCAGGAAAGAAGCCGTCGAGCAGAACGAGGCGAAGAGCCTGAAAGGACACGAGGAGCTCGCCGCGCTGGACACCGAGGAGCTCCAGCGGCGCGCCGCCGACGCCCGGCAGCGCGCCGGGGGGGTGCAAGACCTGACTCAACGGATCGCCGGAATCGTGGCGGAGCTCGCTCAGGCGCGCGGCGGCGCCCGACTCGGCGACGCGGCGGCGGCCCACGACGAAGCGCTGCGATGCGCGGCGGATGCGCGCGAGCAGGCGCTGGAGATCGCCGCCGGTTGCTTCCTCCTGGAGGACGTGACCCGCGAGCACCTGCGCGAGGGCAGCCCGGTGGTGCTCACCCGAGCCCAGGACTGGTTCCAGCGCTTCACCGGCCACGCCTGGTCGCTGGGCGTCGAGGGCGGTGGCCTGGACGGCGCCGCTCCCCGCTTCCACGCCCGCGACCACAGCGCCGGAGAGCATCGAGCGCTGGCACAGCTCTCGAGCGGTACCCGCATGCAGCTCCTGATCGCGGTGCGCCTGGCCTTTGCCACCGAGGCGGAACCCGCTGGACCGATTCCGCTTCTGCTCGACGAGGCGCTGACCACCAGCGACCCCGAGCGCTACTCCGCGGTGGTGGGCTGTTTGAAGGTGCTGGCCGCGGATGACCAACGGCAGATCATCTACTTGACCTCGCAGCCCTGGGACGCGGCGCAATGGGGCACCGAGGGGGTCGACGGAGCCGGGTCTGCCGCGCTGAAGCGGATCGACCTGGCGGAAGTGCGGCGCCTCGCCACCGGCGCCACCGCGCCCGCGGAGCTGCACCTGCCGCCGGCGCGAGAGATCCCCGATCCGACCGGCATGACGCCGGAGCACTTCGGAGCGGCGATCGGAGCTCGACGTTTCGACCCCTTCGAAGAGGCCGGCGCGCTACATCTCTTCCACCTGCTGCGCGACGACCTGGTCCTGGTGACGAGGCTGCTGCGCCAGGGCTACGAGCATTGCGGCCAGGTGCAAGCACTGCTGGAGAGCGACGCGGCGGCGACCCTGCTCGATGCGACCCAGGCCGAAACGCTGAACGCGCGCATCGACGTGGTGGACGCCTTCCTGGAGAGCTGGAGAATCGGCCGCGGCGCTCCGCTCGACCGCGACCGACTGAGCCAGGCCGGGGTGCCCGACTCCTTCATCGACCGCATCGCCGAGCTGGCGGACGAGCTGCACGGCGATGCGGCGGCATTGCTGGCGGCGATCGAAGATCGCGTCGATCCGCGGGTGAAGCGCTTCCAGCGGAAGACCCTCACCAAACTGCGCGAGAACCTGGAGCGCGCCGGCCATCTCGACACGCGGCCGGTGCTGGAGCCCTGCGAGCTGAAGAGCCGTGTGCTGGGCGCGGCCGCCGCAGCGATCGAGGCGGGCCGGCTGAGAGCCGAGCAGGTCGGCCGCCTGGTCGATGAGCTGTCGGAGCTGGCGGCCCGCGAGCATGGGACCGCCGCAACGCCCTGATCAGAACATCATCCCCACGATCTCCCCGCTGCAGACCAGGCCGCCGTCCTCCTTCAAGAGCTCGCCACGCCACCGGAACAGGTTGCGCGACTCGTTGAAGGCGGTGATCTGCCCGGCCACCCAGAGCTTCTCTCCGGGTCCCACCGAGCGCCGGAATCGCACCCGGTCGACCCCGGCGAAGCCCAGGAAGCTGCCGGGCGGGTTACCGGCGTCGAGGTGGACGTGCATCGATCCGGCCTGGGCGAGCGTCTCGACCATCAGCACTCCGGGGAGCAGGGGGCGCCCGGGCAGATGGCCGGCGCACCACCACTCTTCCTCGCCGACCTCGCGGCTGCCGACCAGCAGGTTGGCGTCGCGGTCGTGGTGCAGGATGTTGGTGAGCTGCAGGAACTCGTGCCGCTGCGGGTTGTAGCGGCCGAACTCTTCCGGCCCCATGAGGACCCGGTCGAGCGGGTAGTCCTGGGGGGAGATGAGGGTCTTCTTGGCCATGAGATCCTAGGGGACTGTGATCCGTTTCATGATTTGCCCGACGTGGCCGCCGGGATAGGCGCCCACCTCGACCACCAGATCGTAATCGCCCGCCGGGGCCGACGCCGGCACGATGATCGGAATCACCCTGTCATTGGTCTCCCCCGGGGCGAGGACGAAGCTCTGCACCGGCGCCAGCGGCTGGCGCACATTCGCGCTCTCGACCTCGGCCGAAGCCCACAGGTCGAGGCTCTGATCGGCCGCGAGGGTATTGGTCACCGACACCTCGATCGTCACGGTGTCGCCGGGGGCTGCCTGCTCCGGCACCCCGCTCACGCTCATCTCGTTGCCCAGCACCGCCCAGGGATAGTCGGCGAGCTCGATGAAAAGGCGCTGCGCGTAGCGGTTCTCGTCCACCAAGGCCGGAATCTGGCTCTCGTTGGGCCAGAAGCTGGAGCCGACCTCGGCGGTGAAGGAGAAGGTCTTGGCCTTGCCGCCGCCGCGCTCGCCGTACATGAAATCGTCCCACTCACCATTGGCGGTATAGATGGCGCCCGACTTCGGATTGCCGGCCAGATAGCCGTTGAAGCGCGTGGCCTCCTCGCCGAGGGCCTGGAAAAGGGCGTGGTCGGGGGTGTCGGCCCGCCGGTAGCTCCAGGTGTAGAGGAAGAGATCGCCGTAAGAGTGGTAAGAGATGCAGAGCGCGAAGTCGTTCTCCTCGACCAGCGGCACCATCGCCTGGGCTTCCGGCTCCGAGAGGGGTGCGACTCCCCGATAGGTCTCCATGAACTTCCAGCTGCTCGACCCGATCTCGTCGTAGCCCCACTGGTAGCTCCAGTTGCGATTCAGGTCGACGCCCCACTTCCACGCCAAGAACGCGCCGTTGCGGTTGCGGTTCTTGCGCCACATGGCGTTGTTCTCGGCCACGGTGTGGTGGCCGTCGGGATTGAGCATCGGTACCACCCAGATCTCGCGCGAGTCGACCCACTCGGTGATCTGTGGATCCGTGCCATAGGCATCGGTCAGATCGTGGATCAGCTCCAGTGGGATTTCGACCGTCAGTACCTCGCGGGCGTGGGTGTTGCCGATGAAGAGCAGGGCCGGCTCGTCCGGCTCTTCGACCTCGGGCTGGTCGGTGATCTTGACCGCCCAGATGCGTCGATCCTGGCCTTTGTGCAGCGTCTCCCAGGTGGGACCCAGATCGTAGACCCGCAGGATCTCGGAATGATCGAGCACCGCCTGGTCGAGCTCGGCGAGCAACTCGTCGTAGGTGTGGTAGGCGCCCATTTCGCCGTCGGCGTTGACCTGGGCGTCGAAGTGGGCCTGGACATCGTCGATCAAGGTGTAGCCCGAGTAGCCGAGCTGCTCGAGCTGGCGGCGCTCGGCCGGCGTCGCCAACACGTCGAGATCGCCCCAGGCGGTGGGGTGTTCGGTGGCGATGTCGACTCCGAGCGCGCGCAGGTGCACGACCTCCGAGGCGTGCAAAGCGGGGAGTCGAAGCAGAGCGACCGGTTGGGGAAGGGTCGCCACGGCTGCGGGTGCGAGTCCGAGCAGGCTCAGCGCGAGAGGAACGAGGCGCTTCATGGGATCTCCTGGCTGGAACAGAGTTCCCCCCCGTCGGCCCATCGTAACAAGGCGACCCGACCCCGGCGCCCCTTCTACGAGGGCCTGCCCCGAATCGCCAGCAGCTCGTCGCGCAGCGCCGCGGCACGCTCGAACTCGAGTGCTTCGGCGGCCCGCCGCATCTCGGCCTCTAGCTCGATCGCCCGCTGGGCCGCGGTCTGGCCGGCGCGTCTGGCTGGCGCCCGCGGCACCGTCTTGCGTCGCTCCTTCTTCCCGCCCAGCGCCCCCGGGGCCAGCAGATCGTCGACCGAGCGGACGATGCCGCGCGGCTCGATCCCATGCTCTCGGTTGTGCGCCATCTGCTTGGTTCGCCGCCGGTCCATCTCGTCCAATGCCCTCTGCATCGACTCGGTCACCCGGTCGGCGTACATCACCACGGCGCCGGCCACATTGCGGGCCGCGCGCCCCGCGGTCTGGATCAGGGAACGAGTGCTGCGTAGGTAGCCCTCCTTGTCGGCGTCGAGGATCGCCACCAGCGAGACCTCCGGCAGATCGAGGCCTTCGCGCAACAGGTTGATCCCGACCAGCACGTCGAAGGAGCCGAGCCGCAGGTCGCGGATCAGCTCCACCCGGTCGAGCGCGTCGATCTCGGAGTGCAGGTAGCGCGCGTTTACGCCGTGTTCGTTCAGGTAGTCGGTCAGATCCTCCGCCATGCGCTTGGTCAGCGTGGTCACCAGGACCCGCTCCTTGCGCTCCACACGCGCCGCGATCTCGCGCAGCAGGTCATCGATCTGGCCTCGGGTCGAACGCACGCTGACCTCGGGATCGACCAGGCCGGTGGGCCGGATGATCTGTTCGACGATCCGCCCGCCGCAACGCATCAGCTCGTAATCCGCGGGTGTGGCCGAGATATAGATCACCCGCTTGCGCAGCGCCTCGAATTCCCCGAAACTCTGCGGCCGGTTGTCTAGCGCGGAAGGCAGCCGGAAGCCGTGTTCCACCAACGTCTCCTTGCGCGATCGGTCCCCCTTGTACATCCCTCCGGCCTGCGGGACCGCCACGTGCGACTCGTCGATCACCATCAGGTAGTCGTCGGGGAAGAAGTCCAGCAGACAGGCCGGTCGCTCGCCGGCCGCGCGCCCGGTCAGGTGGCGTGAGTAGTTCTCGATGCCAGAGCAGTAGCCGAGCTCGCGCAGCATCTCCAGGTCGTAGCGCGTGCGCGTGCGCAGGCGCTGCGCTTCGAGCAGCTTGCCCCCGGACTCCAGCTCTTCCAGGCGCATTCCCAGCTCCGCCTCGATCGCCTCGAGCGCAGCATCCAGCCGTGCCCGGCTGGTCACGAAATGCTTGGCCGGGTAGATCCCGACCTGCTCGGTTCGTTGCAACACTTTTCCGGTCAGCACCTCGAAGCGGCTGATGCGGTCGATCTCGTCGCCGAAGACCTCGATCCGGACCCCGACCTCATCGTAGATCGGCACCACCTCCACCACATCGCCGCGCACCCGAAAGGTGCCCGGCCGCAGCTCGGCATCGTTGCGCTCGTACTGGATCTCTACCAGCCTGCGCAGAATATCGTCGCGATCGATTCGTTCCCCGACTGCAAGGAAGAGCAAGAGCTCGCGGTAGGTGGCCGGGTCGCCCAGTCCGTAGATGCAGGAGACCGACGCCACCACGATCACGTCGCGCCGGGTCAGCAGCCCGGCGGTGGCGCGCAGCCGCAGGCGGTCGATCTGCTCGTTGATCGAGGCATCCTTGGCGATGTAGGTATCGGTGGTGGGGATGTACGCTTCCGGCTGGTAGTAATCGTAGTAGCTGATGAAGTACTCGACCGCGTTGCGCGGGAAGAAGGCCCTGAACTCGCCGTAGAGCTGGGCAGCCAGGGTCTTGTTGGGCGAGAGCACCAGGGTCGGACGGTTGACCCGGGCAATCACGTTGGCCACGGTGAAGGTCTTGCCGCTGCCGGTCACGCCGAGCAGCGTCTGATCGCTGCGACCCTCTTCGATGCCCGCGGTGAGCGCCTCAATCGCCGATCCCTGGTCACCGCTGGGAGTAAAGTCCGCCTCCAGCTCGAATCGATCCATGGCGCGGCTACTGGGGATCGAGATTGAAGTCGACCTTGTTGTTCACGTTCGGCAACACCGTCAGCTCCTTGGTCTGCGACTGGTAGCCGGGCGCCGAGGCGATCAGCTCGATCGTCTGCAACACCTCTTGCGAGCCGGTGATCGCGCCGCTGGAGTCGACCACCCGAATCACCACGCCGGTCGCCAGGCGCTGAATATCGTAATTTCCGAGCGAATCGGTGGTCGCGTCGTTGCCTTCGTTGAGGAAGATCGGGCTGCGCAGGGCGCTCGGATCTCCCAGCTCGGGGCTGAGCTCGATCTGCAGCCGGTGCACGCCACCGGCCGCGCGCCCGTCCAGCGTGTCGCGCCCGCTCCAATGGAAGTGCAGCAGCTCGCCGGCGTCCGCCTCGCCGCTCCCCAGCGTCGCCAGCAGGTCGCCGCCGGTGCTCTGCATCTCGGCGCTGTACGACGCCGCGCCCACGATGGCGAGAGGAACCGACATCGAATCGACCATCGGATTCGGAGCGGGAACACCGAGCTGAGTATGGAAAGGAACAGCCAGCGAAAGCGAGTCTCCGGACAGGCCCGGACCCGGCAGCTCGGCGAAGAAGCGATAGCGAAAGGTGCCGGCCACGATCGGAATGCTGTCGGTGTAGGAATAGGCGGTGTCGGGTGCGGCGGTAGGCAGCCGCAGCAGCGTTTCGAAAGTGTCGCTGGCAGGAATGCTGCGCTTGACGTGGAAAGTGTCGATCTGGCCCAGCGAATCGACCGCCCAGTCGAGCTCGATCGCCAGGCCCGCCTGACGGCCCGCCAGGCTCAGCACCGAATCGGCGGTCGCCGCCAACCACATCCGCGCTGCCCCATCTGGCTGCTCCGCCGGCGCCTCGAGGGTGTCCGAGAGCTGGTAGCGAATCGACAACGATGCGCCCTCGATCGCGCCACCCTCGGCGCTGCGCACCTTGCCGCTGAGCAGCGTATCGGCGGAGGAGGAGATCACCGGATCCTCGCCGCAGGCGGCGACCAGCGCCGCGACGCCGAGAAGGGCGCCGCAAGTCGTTCGGATCATTGTCGTCTTCCGCCTCATTGCGTCTGTCCCGCTGCGCTGCGCAGCACCGTGGAGCTGGCGTCGCTCATCTGTTGTTCCATGGTGTCGAGGATCGCGGCGACCTCCGCCGGGGCGATCAGGGTGTCGGTCGCGGCCAGGGCGAGCAACTGGCGCGTGAGAAAAAGCTCGGAACGCGACACGGTGCGCTCGAAGCCGAGGGCCTGCTCCACGTAGCGCGTCACCGTGCTCTCGGCGCGAATCCGCTCGGGACCCTCTGGAAGGTTGCGCAGCAGCTCGCCGCGCAAGGTCTGGATCCCCTGCTCCACCTCACGCCGGTTGGCGAGCTGGTGTTGCACCACCCACGCCACCAGGGCGCAGGCGGTCGCCGCGAGAAAGGCGGTAAGTAGCTTGGGTCCCATGGGGTTCCAGGTGAGAGGCGGGGTTCTTGCGGGACTTTCGACCGTGCTGTGCGCCAGCGTAGGTAGCGCCACGACGGGCGTCAAGCCGGACTTCGGCGGGTGATGAGGCGCGGATCAAGTCGGGAGCCGCCGCGATCCGATCAGAGGAGTAGGGGTCCGCGAAGTTGCTACTGCGCTCACCCTGGGGAGAGAACAATCATGGGATCGATCATCTGCGGCCTCTTCGCCGCCCTCGTCTTCAGCGCCTCCGCCGCCGCCACCGAGATCGCCGCCGATCCGGCGCGGGCCTGGAAGAGGATCGCGCGTCACACCGGATCTGAGGTCGATGCCGCTCTGGGACACGCCGCGTGCGTCGGCGATTGGAACAGCGACGGTCGGACCGACCTGGCGGTCAGCGCCTTTCGAGGCGCGGAGCTGCGCGGCGCGGTTCTGGTCTACACGGCGGGCGAGTGGCCCCCGGCCGAAGAGCGCATCATCGGAATCCAACGCCGCGGGCACGCCGGCTACTCGCTCGGTGGCAGCGGCGACGTCAACGGCGACGGTATCGACGATCTGCTGATCGGCGCGCCCTTCTCGTCCCCCCCCTCCGCGGTGCAGATCCACCTCGGCAGCCGCGACGGCCTGTCCGAGACCCCCGACCTGGTGCTCTACGGCGATCTGATGCGCGACTACTTCGGCTACTCGGTGGTGGCCCACGACGTCAACGGGGACGGCTGGAAGGACGTAGTGGTCGGCGCCGACGACGGCGCGCGCGCCTTCGCCGGCGCGGTCTGGACCTTCCACGGCGGCCCGGAGCTCGACACTGCGGCCGACTCGGTGATCGAAGGCGGCAAGTACTCCACCTCGAACCTCGGCTCCGACCTGGCGAGCGCGGGCGACCTGAACGGCGACGGCGGCGTCGACCTGGTGATCGGCGATCACGACCAGAGGGCCCGCTTCACCGACCGGCGCGGCCGCATCTTCGTGACCACCGGGGGGCGGACCACGCAAATCGACGGACCGGGACCCGATTCCTGGTTCTCGATCACCCTCGCGCCTCTGGGCGACTGGGATCTGGACGGACTGGCCGACATCGCTGTCGCGGCACCTCGCTACACGGTGGCCGGCAAAGGAATCGTCGGCTGGGTCGGCGTGCTGCACGGCAGCCGCGAATCGCTCGCGATCCACGACCTGCGCGTCGGCGAAAGGCGCCAGGGCTTCTTCGGAGCGGGGCTCACCGGCGGAGCCGACTTCACCGGAGACGGCGTGGAGGACCTGGTGATCGGAGCGCCCGGAGTCGGCGGCGTCGGCCGCATCGAGGTGTTCCCCGGCGGACCGGGCGCGACCCTGGAGCAGAAGCCGGTCGGCGTGTTCCATGGAACCCGCCAGGGCGCGGCCTGGGGAAGCTGCCTGACGACCGGCTTCGATCTCGACCAGGACGGCAGGATCGAGCTCCTGGTCGGCGCCCCCGAAGATTGCCAGGCCGGTTACCACGCCGGCGCCTTCGAGCTCTGGGAGCGCGGCGGCGCCGAGGAGTAGCAGCGGCGGAGCAGGAGTGGCCGAGGGCCCTTGCTACGCTCCCCGCGCCTCCAAGGCCGTTTCGGCGGCAACGATGACCGCCGCCAGCGACACCTTGCGCCGCGCCAGCCGAGCCAGCCAGCGCTCCCGATCCGCCAGCGCCGCCAGCGCCCGCTCGGTGAGTCGATGCCCGAGCGCGTCGCGCAGCTCCTCCTCGGCGGCGGCCCGCCGGAAGCGTTGCAGGCGGTCGCCGCCGCGCAGCCAGCGGCGGTGCTCCGCCAGGGCATCGAGCAGCGCCTCGACCCCCTCGCCGGTGGTCGCCGTGGTCTTCAACACCGGAACCGCCCGCCCGCCCGGTGCGTCCGCCAGCGCCAGCATCCCCTCGATCGCGGCGACCATCCCCTCCGCGCCCTCGCGATCGGCTTTGTTGACCACGAAGATGTCTGCCGCCTCCATCACCCCCGCCTTCAGAGCCTGAATCGTGTCGCCCTGCCCCGGCACCAACACCAGCACGGTGCTCATCGTGCTCCCCGCCACCGCCACCTCGGCCTGTCCGACCCCCACCGTCTCCACGATCACCACCTCGAAGCCCGCCGCGTCCAGCAGGTGCATCACTTCGCGCGCGGCCGGCGCCAGACCACCCAGTCGGCCGCGGCTGGCCATCGAGCGGATGAACACTCCCGGATCGGCATGATGGCGCATCATGCGCACCCGGTCGCCCAAGAGCGCGCCGCCGGTGAAGGGGCTCGTGGGATCGATCGCCAGCGCCGCCACGCTCTTGCCCGCCCCGCGCAGCCCCCCGATCAACGCATCGACCAAGGTCGACTTGCCGGCCCCCGGGGCCCCCGTCACACCGATGGTCGCCGCCTTCCCGGAGCGCTTGTAGAGCAGCTCCAAGAGCCGCTTGCCACGCTCATCCTCCGCCTCGAGGGCGCTGATGGCCCGGGCCAGAGCTCGCCGGTCCCCGGCCGCCACCGCCTCAGCCAGATCGGAAACGCTCACGAATCGGCATCCCCCGCGCGGGCGCCCAACGCTCGGCGCAAGTACGACACGATCTCGGTGGTCGCCGTCCCCGGCGTGAAGATCTCGTCGACTCCCATCTTCTTCAGCGCCTTCTCGTCGTCCGGCGGAATGATGCCTCCGCCGAAGAGCAGCACTTCCTGGCCGCCCTGCTCGGCCAGCAGCTCGCAGACGCGCGCGAAGAGCGTCAGATGGGCGCCCGAGAGCACCGACAAGCCCACCGCCCGCACATCCTCCTGGAGCGCCGCCGATACGATCATCTCCGGCGTTTGGTGCAACCCGGTGTAGATCACCTCCATGCCCGCGTCGCGCAACGCCCGTGCCACCACTTTCGCACCGCGATCGTGCCCGTCGAGCCCCGGCTTGGCGATCAGAACGCGGATCGGTCTCAATTCATTCATCGGTTTCGGCCTCCGCAGCGGATCACATCGATCGCCGATACTGCCCGCCCACCTCGAAAAGGGCGTTCGAGATCTGCCCCAGCGACGCCACTCTGGCGGTGTGCAGCAGCTCGCGGAAGATGTTCTCGCCATCGGCGGCTACGCATTCCAGACGGGTGAGCGCCGACTCGGCGGCATTGGCGTGGAAAGCCTGGAAATGTTGCAGGTTGTCGAGCTGGGCTTGCTTCTCGGCCGCCGTCGAACGCGCCAGCTCCGGTGTCTCCACCCTTTCCGCACTCTCTCTCAAAAATGTGTTGACACCAACGATCGGCAGCTCGCCCGAGCTCTTGAGGGTTTCGTAGTGCAACGACTCCTCCTGGATCTTCCCCCTCTGGTACTGGGTCTCCATCGCCCCCAGAACTCCCCCGCGCCGAGCGATGCGCCGGAACTCCTCCAGCACCGCCTCTTCGACCAGCCGTGTCAGCTCGTCGACGACGAAGGCCCCCTGCAGGGGGTTCTCGTTCTTGGACATTCCCAGCTCTTTCTGGCTGATCAGCTGAATCGCCAGGGCGCGGCGCACCGAGTCCTCGGTCGGAGTCGTGATCGCCTCGTCGAAGGCGTTGGTGTGCAGAGAATTGCAGTTGTCGTAGTAGGCGTAGAGCGCTTGCAGGGTGGTGCGGATATCGTTGTAGTCGATCTCCTGGGCGTGCAGCGAGCGACCCGAGGTCTGGATATGGTATTTCAGCTTCTGGGAACGCTCCAACGCGCCGTAGCGATTGCGCATCGCCACCGACCAGATGCGCCGGGCGACGCGGCCGATCACCGCGTACTCCGGATCGAGGCCATTGGAGAAGAAGAAGGAGAGGCTGGGCGCGAAATCGTCGATCTTCATGCCCCGCGACAGGTAGTACTCGACGTAGGTGAGGCCGTTGGCGAGGGTGAAGGCGAGCTGCGTGATCGGGTTGGCCCCGGCCTCGGCGATGTGGTAGCCGGAGATCGATACGGAGTAGTAGTAGCGGCATGCACGCCGGATCAGCTCCTCCTGAATGTCGCCCATCATGCGCAACGCGAAGTCGATCGAGAAGATGCAAGTGTTCTGCGCCTGGTCCTCTTTGAGGATGTCGGCCTGGACAGTGCCTCGCACCACCTTCAGAGTGTCGCCGGCGATGCGCTCGTAGACCTCCGGTTCGACCCACTGCGAGCCGTCGGAACCGAGCAGCGCGAGTCCCAGCGAACGATCACCTTCTACCGACTCCAGTCCGGCGTAGGCCGGCGGCTCCAGGGCGCGCTCGCGCCAGCGATCTGCGATCGCCGAGCGCACCTCTTCGAGCCGCCCCGCGTCGCGCAGATGACGTTCCACCTGCTGGTCGATCGCGGTGTTGAGGAAGTAGGCCAGCATGGTCGGAGCCGGCCCGTTGATGGTCATCGAAACCGACGTGCTCGGCGCGCAGAGATCGAAGCCGCTGTAGAGCTTCTTGGCATCGTCCAGGGTACAGATCGAAACGCCGGAGTTGCCCACCTTGCCGTAGACGTCGGGACGCGGCTGAGGATCGCGCCCGTAGAGCGTCACCGAGTCGAAGGCGGTGGACAGACGTGCCGCCGGCTGTCCCTCGGAGAGATAGTGGAAGCGACGGTTGGTCCGCTCGGGCGGCCCCTCGCCGGCGAACATCCGGGTCGGATTTTCGTCCTCGCGCTTGAAGGGGAAGACACCGGCGGTGAAGGGGAAGTTGCCGGGCAGGTTCTCGAGCATCAGCCAGAGCAGCAGATCGCCGCGGTCGGAGAAGGAGGGCAGCGCCACGCGGGGAATCGAGAGACCGGCCAGCGACTTGCGCCGCAGAGGAGTGCGCAGCTCGCGCTCGCCCGCGCCTCGCACCAGCTCCTCGCCGCGCAGCTCCGCCGCGCTCGCTTCCCAGGCGGCCAGCGCCTGCAGGGCGGAGGGGTCGGTGAGGGCGCGGATCTCCGTCAGACGCCGGCGCAAGGTCTCGGCCTCGGACGCGTCGGCGCCGATCTCCTCCAACGCGTGCTCCAGGCGATCCCCGCGTCGAACCAGCTCGGCCTGGGCCCGCGCCCCTTCGTGGTGCGCCTCGACCGCATCGGCCACCTCGGCCAGATAGCGCTCGCGATCGGCCCCGATCAGCTCGGCCTGGCGCGGATCGCCGGCGCCGCCGGGCGCGGGTGTCCGCCAATCGACCGCGCAGCGCTCGCCGATCGCGCCGATCAACGCGGCGTAGAGATGGTTGGTGCCCGGATCGTTGAACTGGCTGGCGATGGTCGGATAGACGGGAGCCGGCGCGCCTTGGGTCGCGAACTCGCGGTTGCGCTCGATCTGCTTGCGCACATCGCGCAGCGCATCCTCGGCGCCACGCTTCTCGTACTTGTTGAGCACCACCAGGTCGGCCAGGTCGAGCATGTCGATCTTTTCGAGCTGGGTCGCCGCCCCGTATTCGGGCGTCATCACGTAGACCGTCAGATCGACCAGCTCCACGATCTCGCTGTTGCTCTGGCCGATGCCCGCGGTCTCGACCAGGATCAGGTCGAAGCCGGCCAGCCGGGTCAGCCGAATGGCGTCGCGCAGCGCTCGGCTGGTGGCCCGATTCGACTCCCGGGTCGCCATGCTGCGGAAGAAGGTGCGCTCGTTGCCCTCCGGACCCGAGGCCGCCACCGAGTTGACGCGGATTCGGTCGCCGAGCAAAGCACCTCCGGTCCGGCGCCGGGTCGGATCGACCGCCAGCACCGCCACCCTGCGCTCGGGCTGGTCGGCGAGGAAACGGCGGATCAGCTCGTCGGTCACCGTCGACTTGCCGGCCCCGCCGGTGCCCGTGACGCCGACCACCACCGCCCCCGGCGCCGGCTCCCTCGCCGCCAGGGCAGTGCGCCAGCATCTTCGATGGGTGTCGCTTCCGGTCGAAAAACGCTCGGCGCAGGTGAGCGCCCGCGCCAGGCCGACGCGCGTCTTCACCGCGGCCACGATCTGCCCGAAATCGATCGCCGCGGCGCCACCCTTGCCCCCCTCGCGGCCGATCATGGGGTCGAAATCACAGCGCTCGAGCACGTCGTCGATCATGCCGACCAGTCCCATGCGCCGCCCGTCCTCGGGGCTGAAGATGCGATCGATGCCGAAACGGTGAAGCTCCTCGATCTCTTCGGGGACGATCACCCCGCCACCGCCGCCGAAGATCCTGATCTGCGCGGCACCCCGCTCATCGAGCAGCTCACGGGCGTACTTGAAGAACTCCATATGACCTCCCTGGTAGGAGGTCAGCGCGATCCCTTGCACATCCTCGGCGATCGCCGCATCGACCACCTCGGCCACCGAGCGGTCGTGACCGAGGTGGATCACCTCGGCGCCCCGCGCCTGGAAGAGCCGGCGCATGATGTTGATCGCCGCATCGTGGCCGTCGAAGAGCGCGGCGGCGGTGACCAGACGGATCGGGTGGTGCAGCTCGAGCGGAGCCGCGGCGCCCGCTGTCGGGGCGGGAGCGGTGGTCGGTTGCGACATGGAGGTTTCGGTCCCCTGGTTGCGGGTGAGGGCGGAGTCGGAGCGCCTCCTATCCACCTACTCCCATTCGATGGTGGAGGGCGGCTTGGACGAGATGTCGTAGACCACCCGATTGACCCCCCGGACCTCGTTGATGATGCGCGAAGAGATGCGCCCCAAGAGCTCGTACGGCAGCCGCGTCCAGTCGGCCGTCATGGCGTCAGCGGAGTCGACCGCACGCACCGCGATGACGTTTTCGTAGGTTCGCTCGTCGCCCATCACCCCCACCGTCTGCACCGGCAGCAGCACGGCGAAGGACTGCCAGATGTCGCGATAGAGGCCGGCGGCCTTGACCTCCTCGACCACCACGTGGTCGGCCCGGCGCAGTATCTCGAGCCGCTGCGGCGTCACGTCGCCCAGCACGCGCACCGCCAGACCCGGCCCCGGGAAGGGCTGGCGCCAGATCAGCTCATCCTCGAGCCCGAGCTCGGCACCGAGTCGCCGGACCTCGTCTTTGAACAGCTCCCGGAGCGGTTCCACCAGCTCCAGGTTCATTCGCTCCGGCAGTCCGCCCACGTTGTGGTGACTCTTGATGGTCGCCGAAGGGCCCTTGAACGAGACCGACTCGATCACGTCGGGGTAGAGCGTGCCCTGCCCCAGGTAGCGGAAGCCGCCCAGTCGCGCGGCCTGCTCCTCGAAGACATCGATGAAGGTGCGGCCGATGATCTTGCGCTTGCGCTCCGGGTCGATCACTCCGGCCAGCCCCTCCAGGAACGCGCGCCGCGCATCGGCCACCACCAGGTTGAGCCCCATGTGGCTCTGGTAGCGCACCCGTACCTGCTCGGCTTCGTTCAGGCGCAAGAGCCCGTTGTCGACGAACACGCAGACCAGCCGCTCGCCGATCGCCCGCTGCAGCAGCGCCGCGGTCACCGTGGAATCGACTCCCCCCGAGAGCGCCAGCAGCACCCGGTCACCCGCGCCGATACGCTGCCGCAGGCGCTCCACTTCGCGCTCGGCGTAGGCGCTCATCGTCCAGGTCGGCGCGCAGCCGGCCACTTCGCGCACGAAACGTTGCAGCATCTCGGTGCCGCGCGGCGTGTGCGCCACCTCGGGATGAAACTGCACGCCATAGAAGCCGCGGGCGGAATCCTCGATCGCCGCCACCGGCGACGACTCGTTCCCGGCCACGGCGCGGAAGCCCGGCGGCGCCTTTTCGACCCGATCGCCGTGGCTCATCCAAACCTCGACCTTTGCGCCGAGCCCGGCGAAGAGCGCGGACTCGCGATCGACGCGCAGCGTGGCGGGACCGAACTCGCGCTGCGTCGAGGGAGCCACAGTGCCGCCCAGCATCTCCCCCATCAGCTGCAGCCCGTAGCAAATCCCCAGAATCGGCAGCCCCAGGTCGAAGATCGCCGCGTCCGGCCGAGGGCTGTCGGCGGCGAGCACGCTGGCCGGTCCCCCGGAAAGCACCAGGGCCGCGGGCCGGTGGGCGCGGATCTCGTCGATCGGAGTGTTGTAAGGAAGCAGCTCGCTGCGCACTCGCAGCTCACGAATCCGGCGCGCAATGAGCTGGCTGTACTGGCCGCCGAAGTCGAGGATCAGGACCGTGTGTTGGTCGGGCATCGAGGGTCCTCGCGACGCGAGATTCAGTGGAGGAAATGCCGGCGGCCGGTGAGGACCATGGCGATGCCGTGCTCGTTGGCGGCCTCGATCACCTCGGCATCGCGCTTGGAGCCGCCGGGCTGGACCACCGCCCGCACACCGGCGGCATGGGCCTCGTCGATGCCGTCGCGGAAGGGGAAAAAAGCGTCGGAAGCAAGCACCGAGCCCACCGCGTCGTGGCCGTGCTCGCGTGCCTTGCTGACCGCGATTCGCACCGAGTCGACACGGCTCATCTGCCCAGCCCCCACGCCGATCGTCCGGGTGCCCCGGCCGAGCAGGATGGCGTTCGACTTCACGTGGCGACATACTTTCCAGGCGAAACGCAGCGCCGCCAGCTCCTCCTCAGAGGGGGATCGATCCCCGGCCACGGTCCAGCTCTCGAGATCGTCGCCGCAGGGGTCGCGCTCCTGGAGCAGATAGCCGCCCAGCACACTGCGCAGCTCGAAGCCCCGCGGCCCGCGGCCTGAGCCGGCGCACCTTTCGATCTCCGGCAGCTCCAGCAGTCGCAGCGCCTTCTTCTTGCGCAGCAGCTCGCGTGCCGGTGGTTCTACCAGGGGAGCGATCACCGCCTCGACGAAAGTCGCCTTGATGCGCGCCGCGGTCGCCTCGTCGAGCGGCCGATTGAGCGCCACCACCGACCCGAAGGCCGAGACCGGATCGCAGAGCCGGGCCGCCTCGTAGGCCTGGTCCAGGGTCGCGGCGAGGGCGCAGCCGGAAGGGTTGGCGTGCTTCATCACCGCCGCGGCCGGCGCGTCGAACTCGATCGCCAGCGAGAGGGCCGCCGATAGATCGCCGAGGTTGTTGAACGAGAGCTCCTTGCCCTGGAGCTGACTGGCCGCCGCAAGGGACAGCCGATCGCCGCGCCCGTCGTCGTAGAAGGCCGCGGCCTGGTGGGGATTCTCGCCGTAGCGCAACGACTGCACGCGGCGCAGCGGCACGCCGAGCTCGGCAGCGAAGGGCGTGGCATCCAGCATCCGCTGCAGATAGAGCGCGATGGCGCCGTCGTAGCGCGCCGTGTGCCGAAAGGCGGCGAGCGCCAGGCGACCGCGATAGGCCAGGTCGGCGCTGCCGGCCTCGAGCCGCTCGATCACCTCGCCGTACTGCGCCGGAGAGGTGACGACCAGGACCTGCGGATGGTTCTTGGCCGCCGCTCGCACCATCGCCGGACCGCCGATGTCGATCTGCTCCAGCGCGGCGCCCAGATCGCCATGACGGCTGGCCTCGTCGAAGGGATAGAGGTTGACCACCACGATGTCGATCGCCGCGATCCCCAGCCGCTCGGCGTCGTCTCGGTCGCCGGAGTGGTCCCGGCGCTGCAAGATGCCGCCGTGAATCACCGGGTGCAGGGTCTTGACCCGCCCCCCCATCATCTCGGGCGCGCCGGTGAGCTCACTCACCGCTTTCACCTCCACTCCCGCCTCGCGCAGCCGGCCCGCCGTGCCGCCGCTCGAGACCAGCTCGATCCCGAGCGCGGCGAGCCGCCGGGCGAAATCCTCGATTCCCGTCTTGTCGGAGACACTCAAGAGCGCGCGCTGGGCCTGGAACACGGGATCCTCCTCGGGTGGGCGCCAGGATAGGGGAGCGGCCGGCGGGGGGGCAATGGTGACGAAGACACAGGGGCGGCCCGAAGATCGACGATATCGTCGAGCCGGAGCGCCACATCGCGCCGCCACGGGCGCGGCGTCGTGGCGTAGTCACATATCCGGCGACTCTCTGTTCAGCTTCTGCGACGCCCGCGGCGTGGAGATGTACGACATCTCCTCGCCAACGCCTGCCCTCCTGGCCAGCTACGATCCGCCCGCGCCGGTGGTCGCCTTCGAGGGCGGAGTCCGCGCCGGCGGCTCCCTCTATGTAGCGGCCCACCAAGAGGGTGTCTACGTCCTCGACATCGGCCCCGGGCTCAGCTTCGACTCTCAGATCGCGCTGTCGGAAAGCGCCGCCTGGGATATTGCGCTGCACACCGATCACCTGCTGGTGGCCAACGGCCGTCACGGCCTCTCGATCGTCGACATTTCCGGTGCGCCCATAGAGATCGCGACACTCGCGCTGCCGGGCCTGGCCAACGATATCGAGGTCAAGAACAGCACCGCCTATCTCACCTTGGCCGCCCACGGCGTCGCCGCGGTCGACATCAGCAACCCCGCCAACCCGCCTACCGCGTCCCCGATCCGATCGCCCCCTATCCGCAGGACTTCCTCATCGATGCCGACGGCATCATTCGCTATTGGGCTCGGGAATACGATCCCCAGCACCTGACACAGGTGATCGACCCGCTGATCGGCGCACCCTTCGTGCTCTCGATCTCTCCCGACCCGCTGCTCGGCGGAGAGCAGGGGAACTTCTCGGTCGAGCATGCCACGCCAAATCTGGCGACCTACCTGATCTACGGTCTCGCCGGCCCCGGCTCCACCTACGTGCCGCAGCTCGGCATCACGCTCGATCTCGCGGCCCCGGTGCTGGGCGCTCCCCGCTGGCCGCAAACCAGGACGGTGCCCTCTCCTGGATCGGGACGGTGCCCGAAACCGGCCAGGCAATCGACGTGTGGCGGCAGAGCGCCCAGAGCGGACGGGTGAGCAACCTGGTCGAGACTCAACTGCTTCCCTGATCGCGCCCGGGCTTGAATTCGGGATAGAGCTCGACTGCGCAGTCCGGACAAATTCCGTGCGAGAAGCGCAGATCGAGGCGCTGCCGCAGATACCAATCGACCTGCTCCCAGTACTCCTGATCGTTGCGGATCTTCTTGCAACGAGCGCAGATCGGGATCAGCTCCTTGATCTGCACCAGCTCTGTCACATCCTCCAAGACCATCAACACGCGAGCCTCGCCCGCGAACTGAAAAGGCGACGCGGTGACCAGGAGGTGGACGCTCTCCGTGCGTCCGCCGCGTGCGATTTTCAGCCGCGATTTCTGCCGCACCACCTTGCCGCCGCCGATCGCATCCAGCGCCGAGAGGCGGATCGCACAGGCCCGGCACTCTTCCACCACGCCGCACTCGTGCTGCGGCTGCAACGCCACGCTGCATCCCAGCAACGCCCCGGCCGTGTCGAGCTCGGCAAGGGTGCGCTCGTCGCCGAGGAATTCGTCCGCGCCCGCGTTGCAGTCGATCACCCGTAGCGCTTGGTCAAAGATGATCACGGGTGCCGGAATCGCATCCATGATCGTGTTCAGGTAGCTCTTCTCGGGCGCGTCGCGCGGCTCGTCTGATGGCATCGCTGGGGAACCTCGACTCTCCGGGCTCGCCCTTCTCGACCTCCGAACACCATCGGTCCGATTCGTCGGATCGCAAGCGGCTCCGGCCTCAATCGCAGGGCTGCGGCACTCGCGGGATGCCCGCGTTCTCCAGATCTTCGAGGTGACGGTACCAGTCGCCCCAGAGCTGTGTGTTCTCGCATCCGGGCAGAGGCTCGCAATCGACGCAGTCGATCATGAAGAAACGCTCCGGCGGGATCTCGAGCGCCTCGCAGAACGCGTCGCGGTCGCTGCTCGAATTGCCGTATGCGGCCAGAAAACGCACTCCGATCCGCTCCTCGAGGTCGTCGATGCGGCGCGCCTTGTAGGCCACCTTCTCGGCGTCCGAGAGCGGCGGCAGCACGCCGCCGGACGCGCCGTAGAGAATGATGGGCCCCAGCGGGAAGCCCATCTCGCGCAGCCACTGGATGGAGATCTCCTTCAGATAGGCGGGACGCGCGGTGATGTAGACCACCGCCACGTTCTTGGCGCTCCAATGGTTCAGCACCTCGGCCGCGCCCGGCTTCTCCTCCGGCACGTAGTCGATCGGTCCGAGCTCGAAGATCAGATCGAGGTACTGTTCGAGATCGTCCAGGGTGCAGGTGCCGTCGATGTCGGACACCACCGCCTTCATCCCGGGCTTCCAGACCCAGGTGAAGGCGTTGGCCTCGCTCCCATCGCCCGGCACCCAGGCCTTGATGTGGTGGGTTCCGAGCTCCAGCGCGTCGCCGCGTTGCAGCACGAAGCCGGCGTCTCCGCCGCGCGTGCTTCGTTCGACGGCGGCCAGGCGCCAGTCACCGACGGCATCGGAGAGGTGCAGTTGCACCTCCTCCTTGAAGAGCTCGTGCGAGGGCAGCGCGCGCCCGTAGAGGCCATGGAAATAGAAGCTCTGCAATTCCCCCTCGGCGACCACCAGGTCCGGCATGTAGTGGTAGGGGTGCAGAAGAGCGGACCACCAGGCGTTGCGCCAATAGGTGAAAGGCTCAGCGCCCGGATCTGGGAACTCGCTCCAGAACTCGACCGTGCGGCAAGGATCGAGATCGGCGACCGGCGCGGCAGGAGCCGAGCCGAGCAACACCAGCGGGAGCAGCAGAGAAGAGGCAGAAGGCACGGGACAGTCCTCCGGTTGGTGGACGGGCATCGGTCTCGCGTCAGAGTAGCATCGCCGCCCCGCCCGCGAGCGCCGACCGGCCGCGACGAGCGCGGACTACTGCAGAACCGTCTTCCAGTAAGTCCGCCCGCCGCCGTCTTCCAAGTCGAGCTTCCACATCGAGCGCCCGTAGGTCGCCGCGGCCAGCGTGCGGCTCGTGGGATCGAGCTTTAGATCCATCACCACCACGGCCGGCAGCCCCCGACCCAGGGGCCGCCAGGAGGCGCCGCCCTTCTCGCTCACGTAGACGCCGACGTCGGTCCCCAGGTAGATCACTTGCGCGTCCTCGGAATCGACGACGCAGCTGTTCACCGGCGCATCCGGCAGATTGAACTGGATCGGCGTCCAGGTCGCCCCGCCGTCGGTGGTCTTCCAGACCTGGGCCTCCGGCTCGTCCCACTTGAAGCCCGAGAGGGTCACGTAGAAGCGCTCCGGATCGAGGGGATCGGGCGCCACGGCCGTCACCCAGCGCTGCGGAAGCGCGGAGCCGACCTCGGTCCAGAGCGCGCCGCCGTCTCTGGAGATATGTACCGTCCCGTCGTCGGCTCCCACGTAGAGATAGTCGGAATCGACCGGCGACACCGCGACCGTCGTCAGCGTGCCGAACACGAGATTTCCGCTGCTCGGTCCGTCGGTCAAATCGCCGCTGATCGCCATCCACGATGCCGCCCGATTGTTGCTGCGATAGAGTCGATGGGTCCCGAAGTAGAGCCTGCTCGGATCGGCCGGATCGAGTGCGAAAGGGCAGCTCCAGTTGTAGCGATCGTCCCAGCCGACGCCCGAGAGCGCCCAGGAGAAGGTCGATCCGCCGTTGGTGGATTTGCTGAACCCCCCGTACTGGTATTCCGCGTAGACATAACGATTGTCGCTCGGATCGACGCGCACGCGAAAACCGTCTCCACCCAGGATCCACTCCCAGTCATCGGCCGCACCCGAGTAGCTGCGCAGCGTACCGTTGTCCTGGGTGCCGCCATAGAAGCGCCACGGATTGCTGGCATCGATCTCGCAGGTGTAGAACTGGGTGATCGGCAGATCGAGCTGCTTGTCCCAGCCGCTGCCCCCGTTATCGGAGAGATAGACCCCACCGTCGTTGCCGAGCACCACGCGGCTCGGATCGCCGGGCCAGAAGGCAAGAGCGTGGTGATCGACGTGCACCGACCAGCCGACATCGGACCACGAGTCGCCGCCGTTGGTCGAACGATAGAGCTCGAGCCCCAGCGCGAACACCCGATCCGGATCGTTCGGCGCGACCCGGATGTTGCCGAACCACCAGCCGTAGCTCGAGTAGATCCAGTCCAGGGCCCCATCGTTCACCCGGCTCCAGGAGTCACCGCCGTCGCTCGATCTGTAGATCCCGTCGAAGTAGCCCACCTGGTCGGCGTAGATCGCGTACATCACATCCGGCTGCGACTCGCAGATCGCGACGCCGATCCGTCCCCCCTGGGCGCTGGGTGCGGGAAGGCCTCCCCCCAGGAGCTCCCAGGTGTCGCCGCCATCGGTGCTTCGGTGGACCGCACAACCGGGTCCGCCATAGCGTCGCGATTCCGGGCGCCGGATCCGCTCCCACATCGCCGCCAACAACACTTCGGGGCGCTCCGAGCTCATCGCCACGTCGACGCATCCGGTCGAGTCGTCGACCGCCAGCACCTGCTCCCAGGTTCCGCCGCCGTCGAGGCTACGGTACAGACCGCGCTCCGGATTGGTGCCGTAGAGCGCGCCCATCGCGGCGACGAAGATGCGCTCGGAATCGCCAGCGTCGACCAGCACCCGGCCGATGTGCCGGGTCGCTCCCAGCCCGGCATACTCCCAGCTCTCGCCGCCGTCGCCGGAGCGCAGAAGCCCGACACCGGGGAAGGCGGCGCTTCCGCCGCCCGGGTTGACCTCGCCGGTTCCGATCCAGAGCGTCTCGGGATGGCTCGGATCGAGGGCCAGGGCGCCGATCGCCAGGCTGGGCGCCCTGTCGAGCAGAGTCCGCCAGGTGGTGCCGCCGTCGGTGGTCTTCAGGGCCCCTCCTTCGGCCGCCGCGACGTAGATGCGATTCGCGTCGCCGGGATGAAAGGCCGCATCGGTGATCCGCCCGCCGATATTGGTCGGCCCGACCGGCTCCCAACGACGCAGGTCGATCGGCGCCTCGTGGGCGAGGGTCGACGCCTGGTCGAAGGCGGTGCGTCGAGCCGCCGCCTTGATCCGCCCGTGCGGGAAGGCGCGCATCCGGAACATGTAGTCGGCCGGACGGAGCGCGCGACGAATCGCGAGCAAGTCCCGCTCCGCGGCGCTCGACTCCGCGGCCGGCGCGCGCTGCCCCGACCGGGCGCAGGCAGAGGCGAGCAGAGCGAGCAGGGCGCCCAGAATCAGCGGTCGAACGCAGGTGAGCATGATTCCTCCGGGGTGGGGCCGATTCATGGTAACCGCGCGCTGCTCTCAAGACAGAACGCCCACGGAGCCGATAACGAAACAGAGTTCCCATGAGTCCACATCCCGAGGGAGAGTCGACGATGTACGCGCCAAAGCTCGGTCCCATCGCAGCTTCGATCGCCCTGGCGTGGTCCTGCACACCCGCTATGGCTGAGCTCGGCTTCGAGCCTGTGAACTACGCATCCGCCCTGGCCCTCACCGTGAAAGCCGGCCAGGAACCGATCCCGGAGGCGTTTTCGGTCAAGCTGATCCTCGACTCGGCGGGACCGATCGCGGCCGGCGAGATGCGTGCCGACGGCCGCGATCTGCGGGTCGTCTATCACGCCCTGGGCGAGACGCCGGTGGAGCTGCATCGCTTCCTCCGCCACCTCGACACCGACACCACCGAGGTCTGGTTCCCCACCCAAAAAGCGTTGGCGGAACACGGCGACGACGACCAGTACCTGCTCTACCACGGCCATCCCGAGGAGAACGCCGAGCCGCCGGCCGATCCCAACGAGGTCTTCGTGCCCCACCTCGACGAGCACACCGTCGCGCTCTACCACTTCGAGGAGGGCGAAGGACTGGCGGTCGACGACCATTCCGGCCGGGGGCACCACGCCGACGCCGGCCCCGAGCACTCGCCTCCCGGCTGGGGCCGCGGCCGCTTCGGCGGAGCGATGGATTTTGGCCATCGCAGCATCAACAACTACGCCAACGTTGCGGACGCGCCCGATCTGCACATCGCCGAGGGGACCTACGAAACCTGGGTGCGCGCCAACGACCTGGTCGCCACCCAGGCCTTCCTCAGCAAGGACCATGTCGGCTTCACCACCGGCGGCCACCTGACGATGTCGTGGATCCAGGGGTTGCAGAAGCTGCAGGTGCGCCTGCAGAGCACCAGCGCGCACTACTTCGTCCAGAACGACTGCGACGCCACCGCCGACCGCTGGTACCACGTGGCCTTCACCTTCGGCTCCGCCGGAATGCACCTCTACATCGACGGCGAGCTGGAGGACTGGAACCCCTACACCGGCGGCACCGAGACCAACGACAACATGCTGGCCATGGGCGCGGGAACCTGGCACTACCCCAATCCACCGCACGAGGACTTCTTGGACGGAATGCTGGATGGCACCCGCATCTCGAACATCCAGCGCGACTTCTTCCCCTACGCGAAGGTCCACGATGACCCGGTGGTCAGCGCCGAGCCGGTCGCGCTGCCGGCGGTGCAGGTCTCCTGCTGTGGCCTGGTGGCTTGCGAGCGCGGCACCTTCGTCTATCGGGTCAAGGCTAGGAATCCGACCCTCGCTCCGCTCGAGCTGCGAGTACGGATCCTCATGGGGATCGGGGTGCCGCACCCGATCGAGCTCTATTCCGGACCGGTCGACGACGAGCTCGAGATCGCCAGGGAGGTACGGGCACCGGCACACCTTCCCGAGGAGTGCCCGGCCTTCGTCAAGATCGGGGCCGGCCTGCTGAACGACTACGGAGAGGTCGTGACCTCCGACCTGTGCGAGATCGAGTTCATTTCGGCCGATCCGCAGTAGTCGGGGGGGCGGGCGGCATCGAGCCCCGGTAGACCACCGAAACCGCTCCCCCCAGGCGCACGCCGCCAAAGCCCTCTGGGCGCATCTCGAACTCCACCTCGAGGCGGTCGCCGCCGCGGGTTCGGATCGTCACCGGAGAGCGCGCGCCCCAGTGCCGGGCCGCCGCCAGGGCCACGGCCACCGCGCCGGTCCCGCAGGAATGGGTCTCCCCTTCGATTCCACGTTCCCAGGAGCGCATCACGATCGCGCCCTCCTCGCGGTGGGCCAGGTCGACATTGGCGCCCGCTGCGCCCCAGAGCGCATGACTGCGCAAGGGTGGAGCGAGATGCTCCAGGCTCCAGGCGCCGGGCGACTCGGCCAGCACCACCGCGTGCGGCACTCCGCTCTCGACCCACCAGAGCTCGATCCGCTCCGCGCCGACCTCGATCCGGTGGCGACGCGGCCCTTGTGTTTGGGGCATTTCGATACGCACCAGCTCCTCGGCAACCTCGGCCTCGAGCAGCGCGCCGCCGGTCCAGAGCCGTGCCCGCCTGCCGGTCAGGCCATGGTCGACCGCGAAGCGGGCCGCGCAACGCGCACCGTTGGCGCACAGATCGGCGGCCGAGCCGTCGGCATTCCAGTAGTCGAGCGCGATCTCCCCCGCGCCGGTCGAGCGCACCAGGAGCAGACCGTCGGCGCCCACCGCGAAGCGCCGGCGGCAGAGCCTGCGCGCCAGCTCCGCGCCCTCCTCGACCCGGCGCCCCGACGGATCATGAATCAGGATGAAGTCGTTGCCGGCCGCGCACATCTTGGTGAACTCCAAGGGCGCACTCACAGGACCAGCTCCAGGTCTTCGATGCTCTCGCCGGGCAGCAGCTCGAGCTCGACGATCACCACCGGCTCTCCCCCCTCGCCGCCGCGCGGATCGGCGCCGTCCCAGGCCCCGTCTCCGTCGCGATCCTCGAATGCCGCCAGGGCATAGATGCCGGGGGCGAGCCCTTCGATCCGAAACGCCCCGCCGGCGTCGCAGAGGCGGCGAGCGACGGTCCGTCCGCCGCTCGAGACGAGCACCATCGCGGGTTCAGCGCGCGGCTTCACGCCGACCACCGCACCCGCCAGGTCGGCGGCCTGATCGCGCGCCGGCAGGCGGCAGGCGAGCTCGAAATCGGCGCGATTGCCGGCCGGATCGACCAATGCGGGACCGGGAATGAGGAAGCCGTGGAGCGCCGCCGTATCGGGGAGCGCAAACCTCAGGGCCAGGATCGCGGAATTGACCCAGCGCGTGGCCGAGACGGAAACCCGCTCTCCGGTCGAATCGCCGAGCTCGAAGTGCACCAGGGAATCGCCCGGCGCCCGCCGCGAGCTTGCGGCCAGGGGCTCGCCGAAGACCAGCCAGGTCTCGCCTCTCGGCGGCACCGCCCCCCCGGTGCTGTCGATCGTCGACGCGAGCAGCGCGGGCGGCCGGGTGTCGAGGCGCTGTGACGCCTCCAACTCGATCCAGGGAGGCTCCGGGCGCTCCGGGAATCCGTCAGGCAGGCCCTCGATCTCGAGCGTCACCAGCCCCGCGACCGAGTCGACCTCGACGAAAAGACGGGTGCCGGCCGGGACGATCCGCCCGCCGACCTCTGAGCCGTCGATTCGCACCGCCGGCTCGACACCCGGCAGCAGCGCCTCGTCGATGCGCAACTCGACCAGGCCCCGGTGCAGGAAACGTCCGTCGACGATCTGGGTGGGGCGTTCGTGGGGCTCGCTCAGCACCAGCCGCACCTCGGTCGAATCGCCGCTCGAAACCGGGCGCCAGTAGGCGGCCGCCGGCTCCCGACCCGGCTCGCAGCGACCGTTGCCGTTCTCGTCCTGGTAGGCGATCACCCGCCACTCGCCCTGTGGCAAGTGCCCCATCTCCCAGCGGCCTTCTGCGTCCGACGCCACTCGGTAGAGCGGGCGGATCCAGTGCAGGGGCGTCGCGGCCGGCTCGGGACCGTCGAGCTCCAGCAGCGCCACCGTGACCCCGGCGGCTCCCGCGCCGCTGCCGATCCCTTCGAACACGCGGCCGGCGAGCCGCCCGCTCTCGATCACGCTCGCGGTGCTGATCGCCCAGCTGAGGGGCTGCGCGAGGCGCACTCCGTGCAGGTCCGCGAGCTGCTCGGAGAAGCCCAGCTCGTAGGTGCGCGCCGAGTCCAGCGCGGCCCGCACCCGAACCCTGCGGCCATGCTCCTCGACCTCGACCGCGCCGGGATCGGGACGGATCTCGAAGGCCGCCTCGGCCCCCGAAACGGGCTCGCTGAAGATGATCTCGATCGGCTGCCGCGGATCGACCCCGGTGGCTCCATCGGGCGGCCGGGTCGAGACCAGCAGAGGCGGAGTCTCGTCGATCGGTCCCCCGGGCGGCAAGGCCATCTCGGCGCAGCCCAGGGCCGCGAGCGGGAGCAGGAGAATTCGCTTCATGCGGCGTTCCCAGCGCGCGCCAGCGCCCGCGCCAGCTTGGTCCGTTCCGAGGGCCGCAGCTCGCAGCGGGCCGCCAAGGCCAGAATCCAGGCCCGCCACGGCTCCGCCGCGGTGCCCGGCGCCAGCTCCAGCTCGAGCTCCAGGAAGTACTCGCCATCGGCCCAGCGGACGCGATCGAGCGCCAGCAGGGCCCGCCCCCCATCCACTCCCTGGAGCAGGCGCACACTGCGCTCGGTCTGAAAGCGCACCAGCGGCACCAGCGGCTGCCGCCCGACCAGCTCCAGCAGGCGCTCGACCGCGGACGCGTCGCAGCGCCAGGGCCGGTGCGGATCGAAGCAGGCGACCTTGGACTGCAGCTCGAGCATCTGGTGAAAGGCCCCGAGGCGCTGGTGGCCCTCTTTCAGCGTGAGCACCAGCTCGCCCGGCACACCCTGCTTACTGCGCACCCGAAACGCGGCCCCCCGCGCGCGCAGCTCGGCCCGCACGGTGTCGTAGTAGCAGTTGGCCAGCCGCTGCGTGGCCCAGGCTCCCCCCCGCACACCCTCCCGTGGTGCCGCCCAGCGCAGCTCACCCAAGCGCGCCGCCGAAGGGATCTCCCACTTCCATTCGCGCTCCCGGGAGCCGGAAGGCTGGTCAGGCCGCACTCGGATCGGAGCGCAGAAACCGGTCCGCCTCGTCATCGTCGGCCAGCTTTTCGATCGCCTGCGAGATGTGCATCGAGCAGAACTTCGGCCCGCACATCGAGCAGAATTCCGCGCTCTTGAAGTAGTCGTGGGGCAGAGTCTCGTCGTGCATACGGCGCGCGGTCTCGGGATCGAGCGCGAGCTGGAACTGGCGCTCCCAATCGAACTCGTAGCGCGCCTTGGAGATCGCGTCGTCGCGGTCGCGCGCCCCCGGACGGCCGCGCGCCACATCGGCCGCGTGGGCGGCGATCTTGTAGGCCACGATACCCTGGCGCACGTCTTCCAGATCGGGCAGACCCAGATGTTCCTTGGGCGTCACGTAGCAGAGCAGCGCCACTCCCGCCCAGGCCGCCAGCGAGGCGCCGATCGCCGAGGTGATGTGGTCGTAGCCCGGTGCGATGTCGGTCACGATCGGGCCGAGCACGTAGAAGGGCGCCTGATCACACTCCTCCTGCTGGCGCCGCACGTTCATCTCCACCTCGTGCATGGGGATATGGCCTGGGCCTTCGATCATCACCTGCACATCACGCGCCCAGGCGCGCCGGGTCAGCTCACCCAGCACGCTCAGCTCCGCGAACTGCGCCTCGTCGGAGGCATCGGCCAGGCTGCCGGGGCGCAGCCCGTCGCCGAGCGAGAGGGCCACGTCGTGCTCGCGGCAGATCTCCAGCATCTCGTCGAAGTGCGTATAGAGCGGGTTCTCCTGGTGGTGGGCCAGCATCCATTCGGCCAGGAGACTGCCGCCGCGGCTGACGATCCCGGTCAGGCGGCGCGCCGCCGCCGGCAGGTGGGCGCGCAGGATCCCGCAGTGGACGGTGATGTAGTCGACGCCCTGGCGCGCCTGGTGCTCGATGTTGTCGAGCAGCATCCGCGGCGTCATCTCGGCAGCGCTCTCGACCTGCTGGATGACCTGGTAGATCGGAACGGTCCCCAGCGGCATCGGCGAGCGGGCCACGATCGCCTCGCGGATGCCGTCGATGTGGGCGCCGGTGGAGAGATCCATGACGGTGTCGACGCCCAGCTCGTCGCAGAGCGCCAGCTTGTTGAGCTCGCCCTCCAGGCAGGAGGTGACCGAGGAGTTGCCGATGTTGGCGTTGATCTTGCAGGTCGCGGCGATGCCGATGCCGGTGGGACGCAGCGCGCCGTGGTGGTGGTTGGCGGGGATGATCATGCGGCCCCGCGCCACCTCTTCGCGTACCTGCTCCGGGGCGAGCCGCTCCTGCTCCGCCACCGCGACCATTTCGGGGGTCGTCTCGCCCTGTCGGGCATGGTAGAGCTGGGTGCTGTCGGTGGTGCGGCTCGTCGACCGCTCGCTGTTCATTTCGGATCCTCCGTTCCCCCACAATCGACCACCGGGGCGATCTTCGCTCATGGGGCGCCCTGGAGCAAGCTCGCCCGCTCGAAAGGCCGCGAAACGTGGACCCGGTGCACCTGCTCGAAGAGATGCTGCCGATCGACTCGACTTCCGGCGCCGAGCGAGAGCTCGCGGAATACCTGCTCCCGCTCCTCGAATCGGCGGGCTACCGCGTCGAGAAGCAGTCGGTCGCGGGGGGGCGCGTCAACCTCTGGGCCACGCGCGGTGCGCCGCCGGCGATCTTCTGCACTCATCTCGACACCGTCCCCCCCCACCTTCCGGCGCGGCGCGAGGGCGATACGCTCTGGGGCCGAGGCGCCTGCGACGCGAAGGGCCAGATCGCGGTGATGATCGCCACCGCGGAGACCATCCACCGAGACCTCGGGGAGTCGCCGGCGCTGCTCTTGGTGAGTGGCGAGGAGAGCGACCACGAAGGCGCCCGTTGTGCCGCCGCCCGCGGCCTGCCGGCGGCTCCGATCGTGCTCGGAGAGCCGACCGGCGGGCGCCTGATCCGCGGTGGCAAGGGGCTCCTGAAGCTCGAGCTCGAGGCCGGCGGACGCGCGGCCCACTCCGCCTACCCTGAGCTCGGCGACTCGGCGATCGACCGCCTGGTGCGAGCGCTGTCGCGACTCCAGAGGGCTGCGCTTCCGGGAACCAAAGATCTCGGCCCGAGCACCATGAACGTCGGTCGCATCGCGGGCGGCATCGCCGACAACGTCGTGGCGCCGCGGGCGCGCGCCGAGCTCTTCCTGCGCTGCGCCGCGCCCACGGCGCGCGTCGAGGCGGTGGTGGACGCGGTCTGCGCTACGGAAGGGGTCGCGGTGGCCGAGCGCGGCCGCTCGGAGCCGATCCGCTTCGAGACCTTGCCCGGCTTCGAGACCGGCGTCGTCCCCTTCGGCACCGACGGGCCCTTCCTGCCGGCGGCCGCCGGGCGCTTCCTGATCGGACCGGGTGATATCCGCCTGGCCCACTCCCCCGAGGAGCGGATCGGAACCGCCGAGCTCACGCGCGGGGTCGCGCAGCTTCGCGAGCTGGTCACGGCCCTCAAGTCGTGACGGGAGCCTTGGAGCGGCCCGCGCGCATCAGGCCGCGGCTGCTCTTCTTGATGAAGTCGATGAGCGGCAGGACCACCGGATGCGGCTCCTGGGCGTCCAGCTTCTCGAGCGCCGCGGCCACCGTGAGGTGCGAGCGGAAGATCACCTTGTAGGCCCGCCGAATGGCCAGGATCTCCTGCTCGGAGAAGCCGCGCCGGCCGAGTCCCACCGCGTTGATGCCGATCACCCGCGGCTCCGAGCCGGCGGCCAGCGCATAGGTCGGCACGTCCTGCGTCACCCGGGCACAGCCGCCGATCATGGCGTGCGCCCCGATCCGCACGAACTGGTGCACACCGGTCAAACCGCCGATGATCGCTTGGTCGTCGACCTGCACGTGCCCGGCCAGGTTGGCCGAATTGGCCAGCACCACGCGGTGGCCGATGCGGCAATTGTGCCCCACGTGCGTATAGGCCATGAGCAGATTGTGGCTGCCGATGCGGGTCTCTTCCCCGGCGGCGGTGGCGCGATTGACCGTGCAGTACTCGCGGAAGGTGTTGTGGTCTCCCACCACCGTGTAGCTCAGTTGCCCTTCGAACTTCAGGTCCTGCGGGATCGAGCCGACGACCGCTCCGTGATGCAGGTGGTTGCCCCGCCCCAGGCGGGTGTGGGCCCCGACCAGAGCGTGGGAATCTACGACGCTCTCCTCGCCGATCACCACGTCTTCTTCGACGATCGCATAGGGTCCGATCACGACCCCGTCTTCGAGACGGGCGGTCGGGTGCACCACCGCACTGGGGTGAACTCCGCTGATCAGGTCCATGCCGTCGATTCTCACTGGGACGCTCCCATCGCATCAGACCGGTCCACGACCATGGCCTGCAGCTCGGTTTCGCACACCACCGCGCCACGCACCGTCACTCTCCCGAAGACTCCCGAGAGCCGTTGCATCCGTCGCATGAAGATCTCGATGCGCAGCTGGTCCCCCGGAACGACGATCTTGCGGAAGCGGGCGTTTTCTATCGCGGCAAGATAGATCATCTTGCCCTCGAAGTCTTCACGACTCCGGTAGAGAAGATACGCGGAAGCCTGGGCGATCGCCTCCAGAATCAGCACTCCGGGCATCACCGCCTGGCCCGGGAAGTGGCCCAGGAAGTGCGGCTCCGAAGCAGTCACATTCTTGATCGCCACCATCCGCTTGCCGAGCTCGAGCTCCAGCACCCGATCGACCAGGAGGAGAGGGTAGCGGTGCGGCAGGATCTCCATGATCTTCTGGATGTCGTGGAGCCCGCCGCCCTGAACCGATCGGTTCCGCACCAGCTCTTGCGCGAACTTCACGTTGCTGGTGTGGCCGGCACGAATCGCGACGATATGCCCCTGGATGCGCCCCGGCACCAGCGACAGGTCGCCGATCAGGTCGAGCAGCTTGTGGCGCGCCGGCTCGTCGCTGAACCTGAGCGCGGAATCGTTCAGGGTGCCCGCTTCGGTGAGCACCACCGCGTTGTCGAGGCTGCCGCCCTGGATCAGACCTTGCGCCCGCAGCTCCTCGATCTCGTGGTCGAAGCAGAAGGTGCGCGCCGGAGCCACCCGCTCTCGGAAGTCGCCCAGCGACTCCGAGACGGTCCCCATGCCGAGCTGCGGATGTTTGAAGTCGATGTTGAAGGTGATGCGCAGGCGATCGTCGGAAGGCAGATAGACCAGCTCCGCGCCACCGTCTCGGAAATGCACCGGCATCATCAACTCGAAGACCTCGGGGGAGGTCTTCTGCGGCACGATCCCCGCCTGATCGATCGCCTCGACGAAGGGCCGGGCGCTGCCGTCGAGAGCAGGCGGCTCGGGGCCGTCGAGCTCGATGATGGCGTTGTCGACCTCGCAGCCGCTCAGAGCCGCCAGCACATGCTCGACGGTGTGCACCACCACCCCATCTTCCGACGCCAGGTTGGTGCCCCGCGGCGTGGTGTCGACGCGGTCGACCCGCCCCGGTATCTCGGGGCGGCCCTCGACATCGGTGCGGACGAAGACCCGGCCGGTCGATTCGACCGCCGGCAGAAGCCGCATCTTGACCTGCGCGCCGGTGTGCAGCCCGATCCCCTCGAGCTCCACCGGTGCGGCGATCGTTTGCTGGCGAGTCATCGAACCCATCCCGGTACTCGATTCATCCAGTGCTGCCGAGCCGCGTCTCGTCGCGACCGGCGTCCCTCGCTCGAGGCACCTCGGCCGGCGGATCCGTCTCCAGCGCCTTGATACGCTCCTCGAGCGCTCGCAGCTTGCGGCCGATTTTCGGCAGCCGCGCGATCCAGGCCAGGGCGCGCTTGCCCTCGCGATGCGGTCGCGCGGGGGCGCCGAGCACGCACGCCCCTGCCGGAATCGAGCGGGTCACCGCCGAGCGGGCCGCCACCATGGCGCCGTCGCCGATGGTGATGTGTCCGATGATGCCGGCTTGACCGCCGATGACCACGTCGTCACCGATGGTGGTCGATCCCGAGATCCCGACCTGCGCGCACACCACAGCGTTGCGCCCCATGCGCACGTTATGTCCGATCTGCACCAGGTTATCGATCTTGGAGCCGGCCCCGATCACCGTCTCGCCCAAGGTGGCGCGATCGATCGTGGTGTTGGCACCGATCTCGACGTCGTCGCCGATCGACACCCGGCCCACCTGAGGGATCTTCTCTTGCACACGGCCGTTCTGCGCGAATCCGAAACCGTCGGCTCCGATCACGGCACCGGCGTGCACCACCACCCGGTTCCCCAACTCCACCGACTCGCGAATCACCGCGCCCGGATAGATCAGCGCGTCGTCTCCGACCTGCGCGCCCTCGCCTACGAAGGCGCCCGACATCAGGATCACCCGATCGCCAAGCCGCGCCCCGGCCGCGACCACCGCGTGGGCATGAATCGACACCGCGTCGCCGATCTCGGCGCGTTCGGAGATCCGCGCCGAGGGATCGATGCCCATGCCGCTCTTGCGCCCGTCGGGGTGAAAGAGGTGCATCACGTTGATCAAGGCGACTTGAGGATTGGCGACCGTGAGCCGCGGCGGTCCTCCGTCGGCCGTGACCCGCGCACTCGGAACGATGACCGCGCTGGCCTTGCAGTCGGCCAGGAATGGCAGGTAGCGCAGATTGGTCAGAAAAGAGACTTCGCCCTCGCGGGCTTCCTTGATCCCCTGAATCCCCCGAATCTCGATCTCGGGCAACCCCTCGGAATCCGCGCCGATCAGCTCGGCGAGCTGCGGTAGCAAAATGGCCATAGGCTGTGTTCCATGCGTCGCCCGGCGTCGCTCCACCGGCGGTCGAATGCTACTCCTTGGTACCCGAGTCGAGCTCGGCGATCACGCTCTCGGTGAGGTCGAGATCGCCGTCGGCCCAGACCACGCCCGCGGCCGAGGCGTCGAAGACCATGGCGTGGCCCTCGCGCTCGGCGACCACCTTGATCGACTCTAGAATCGCGGCCTCGACCGGGCGCAGCAGCTCCGCCCGGCGCTTCGCCGCCTTGCCTTCCGGCCCGAAGTAGCGCTGCACGTACTCGTCGAGGGCCACCCTCTTGCGGTTGATCTTCTCTTCCTTCTGCTTCTTCGCCGCGTCCGAGAGCATGCCCGACTGACTCTGGTACTCCTCGAAGAGGGCCGCCACCTCCTGCTCCATCTCCGCGGCTTCCTTGCGCCAGCCCTCGATCTCCTGCTGCAGCTGGCTGACCGCCCCCTTGGTGGCGGCGTAACGCTCCAGAATCTCGTCGGAGCGCACGAAGCCCAGCTTCTGCTCCGCGAGGGCCGGTCCGCCGGCGGCGATCATCATTGCCAGGGCGCAGCCCATGGCGCGCATCGCTTTCATTCTCGGTTCCTTGTCGCCTCGAGGCGCTAGAACGCCCCTTGGTTTCCGAATTGGAAGTGAGGTTCCCACTGGCCCCCGTCGATCCGATCGAAGCCATAGCCGAAATCGAATCCGATCAGCCCGATCGGAGGCACCACCAGGCGCACGCCGACGCCGGCTCCCCGCTTCAAGTCGAATGGATGGGTGCTCACGAGGTCTTCCCAGGTGTTGCCGGCATCGAAGAAGGCCAGACCGTAGACCTGATTCTCCGCCACCGGGAAGCTGGTTTCCAGCGTCGTCTTGAGCATCGTCCGGCCGCCGAGCACCAGGCCGTCCTGGCGCGGGCCGATCGATCGATCGGGGTAGCCCCGCAGGGGATTGATGAAGGTGCCCCCCATCTCGAAACGCTCGTAGATCGGCACCTGGTCGGGCGAGCTGAAGCCGTTCACGTAGCCTGCCTCGACGCCGACGTGGAGCGCCAGCTTCCACAGTGTCGGCACGCTCCAGACCGACTTGGCGAGGTACTTGTGAAAGGAGACGTCGCCACCCAGCGCTCCGCCCGCGAACTCCGCGCTCAGCGTGCTCTCCGACCCGCTGGTCGGGAACTGGTAGTTGTCGCGCGAGTTGCGAACCAGGGTCCAGAGTGTGGAAATGGTGGTCTGGGGACCGTCGGTTTCGTAGCGCGCCAGCGAGCTCGAGCTGCTGCTCACGTCGACGTCGACATCTTCGACCTTCCAGGTGGTCGAGGCCCGGGTGTGGAGCAATCCCGGAACCGGACGTGCCAGGCGCACGCTGACGCCTCTGCGGTCCTCGTCGTAGTCGAAGCGGGTGCGCCGCAGCGAGAAAAGATCGAAGCCGACGCTGGTCGGCGTGTCGAGGAGCCAGGGCTCGGTGAAGGAGATCAGGAACTGGCGTTTGAACTGGCCAAACTCCCAGTTGAAGTTGGCTTGCCAGCCGTTGCCGAGCACGTTGGGATGACCGATCCCGATGGTGCCGGTGATCCGGTCGAGCGCCGAGTATCCGATCGCCATGTTGAACTGGCCGGTGAACTTCTCCTCGACGTTCCAGACCAAATCGAGATCGCCCTCGTCGTTGGCCCGCTCGAAGGTCGGCTCGACGTTTTCGAAGAAGCCGAGATTGAAGACCCGCTGTTGGCTCAGGATCAGCCGGCTGGCCGAGTAGACATCGCCGGGGAAGATGTGGAGCTCGCGCCGGATCACGTGGTCCTTGGTCTTCACGTTGCCCGCCACCTCGACACGGCGGATGTGCGCCGGCTCGCCCTCGCGAATCGTGAAGTGGACGTCGACCGAGTCGCCGCGCACCGACTCGCCCGGCTGCACCAGGCTGTAGATATAGCCCCGATCAGCGTAGAAACGACCGATGGCGTCGCGGGTCTGATCGAAGGCGCCCTGGTCGAACTCGGAGCCCGGGCGAAGCTCCAGCATGGCCTCGAGCCGCTCCTCTCCGAGCACCTCGTTGCCGTCCCAGGTCACGTCCCCCACGAAGTAGCGCCGCCCTTCGTCGACGAAGAACTCGAGCACCATCTCGGCGCCGCTCTTCTTGTAGGAGAGCCGGTGATCGTAGACCTCGACATCGCGGAATCCGGCGCCCCGATAGCGGTTCTCGATCTTCTCGGCGTCGGACTCCAGCTCGCTCTCCTTGAAGTCGCCGCCTCGGTACCAGCGCCGCTCCTTGTTCTCGAGCAGCCCCTTCAGATCCTCGTCGTCGAACGCGGTGTTGCCGGCGACATAGACCCGGCCGATCCGCACCTTCTCACCGGCATCGGCCTCGAGGTCGACCTCGACCCCTCGCTCGCTCCGCTCGCCGATGTCGATCTCGACCGCTGCGTTCAAATGCCCCTGCTCGACCAGCAGGTCGCGAACCCGCCTGGCGCTGTCGAACACTTCGCGCCGATCGAGCACCTGCCCTTCGACCAGGCGCAGCGCCTCCTCGACCTCGGCATCGGAGAGCCGATCGACTCCGTCGACCACCAGCTTGGCGATGCGCGGGCTCTCCACGACCTGAAGCTCGAGCATGAGCCGCTCGCCGCTGCGCCAGCCCATCACCCACACGTCGTCGAAGAGCCCCAGCGCGTGCACCCGGGCGATCGCCGCGCGCAGTTCGGTGGTGGCGATGGTGTCGCCTTCGCTGAGCCCGAAGGCCCGCTCGATCAGCTCGCCGTCGTGATCCTCCAGCCCCACGATGTCGATCGTCTCGACCACCTCGGCGGCGCGCGCGAGACCCGCCAGCACGAGCAAGGCGGCTGCGGCGCGGCGAGGGAAACGACAGGGCACGGGCGGGATCTCCAGTGGGCTGCAAAAGCCGCTAAGCTAGCACACTGGAGAGTTTGCGACCAACTATCGCGGAGACCCCGAGCGACCATCCGAACCTCGATTCTCGGCACCGCTCCGCGTCCGCGCGGCGTCTCCGAGCGGGACCCGAACGAGATCAGACTTGAGCAGGCTCCGCATCTTCCACGCGCTTGAAAACCAGCGCGTCGGCGCCGTCGTTGGCCAGGGCCAGGATCTTGCTGCCGGTCGGGAAGGTGCCGCGCAGAAGTTCCTCGGCGAGGGGATCTTCGAGCAGGCGCTGAATCGCCCGGTGCAGGGGCCGCGCTCCGAGATCGGGATCGAAACCCTGTGACACCAGCACCTCCTTCGCCTCGGCGCTCACGTTGAGCTCGATCTCCTTGTCGCTCAGGCGCTGGGCCACGTCCTCGAGGAAGATCTCGACGATGGTCTGCATCTCCGGTTTGTCCAGAGGGCGGAACACGATCACGTCGTCGAGGCGATTCATGAACTCCGGATTGAAGGTTTTCCTCACCTCTTCGAGCAGCTTCCCCTTCATGGCGTTGAAGCTGCTCTCCTTGGCGTCGCCGCCGCGGAAGCCGAACTTCTTGGCGGTGGCCGCGGCCCGCGTGCCGGCGTTGGAAGTCATGATCAGCACCACGTTCTTGAAGTCGACCACCCGCCCGTAGGAATCGGTGAGCTGGCCGTCGTCGAGAACCTGGAGCAGGATGTTGAAGACGTCGGGGTGGGCCTTCTCGATCTCGTCGAGCAGCACCACGGAGTAGGGACGCCGGCGGACCTTCTCGGTGAGCTGTCCCCCTTCTTCGAAACCGACATAGCCGGGGGGAGCGCCGACCAGCCGCGACACCGCAAACTTCTCCATGTACTCCGACATGTCGACCCGCACCAGGGACGACTCGTCTTCGAAGAGGAAGGCCGCCAGCGCCCGAGCCAGCTCGGTCTTGCCGACCCCGGTCGGGCCCACGAACACGAAAGAACCGATCGGCCGCCGCGGGTTCTTGATCCCGGCGCGGGTGCGCCGAATCGCCTTGGAGATCGCCTGGATCGCCTCGTGCTGCCCCACCACGCGCTTGCCGATCCCGCCTTCCATGTCGAGCAGCTTCTTGGCCTCCGTCTCTCCCATCCGGTAGATCGGAATTCCGGTCATGGAGGAGACGATGGCGGCGATCTCTTGCTCACCCACCACCACGTCGTGGTCCGCGCGGGCATCGCTCCAGACTCTGCGCTGCTCCTTGTAATCGTCGCGCAGACGCTTCTCGCGATCGCGGCATTCCGCCGCCTTCTCGAACTCCTGGTTGGCGATCGCCTCTTCCTTCTCCTTGGTGATCTGCTCCACCGCGTTGCTCATCTCCATCAGCTCGGTGGGCACCATCGACTGGGTCAGACGGGCGCGGGAGCCGGCCTCGTCGATCACGTCGATCGCCTTGTCAGGCAGGAAGCGATCCTGGATATAGCGGGTGGCCAGCTGAGCGGCGGAGCGCAGCGCGTCGTCGGTGATCTGTACCCGGTGGTGCGCCTCGTACTTGTCGCGCAGCCCCTTCAGGATCTCGACCGTCTCATCGACTGTGGGCGGATTGACCAGCACCGACTGGAAGCGGCGCTCCAGAGCGCCGTCCTTCTCGATGTACTTGCGGTACTCGTTGAGGGTGGTCGCACCGACGCACTGCAGCTCGCCCCTCGCCAGCGAGGGCTTGAGCATGTTCGACGCGTCGATGGCGCCTTCGGCCGCTCCGGCACCGACCAGAGTATGCAGCTCGTCGATGAAGAGGATCACGTCGTCCGACTGGACGATCTCGTTCATCACCGCCTTGAGCCGCTCCTCGAACTGGCCGCGGTACTTGGTCCCGGCTATGACCGCCGCCAGGTCGAGAGTCAGCACGCGGCGGTTCTGCAGGATTTCGGGGACTCGGCTGTCGACGATGCGTTGCGCCAGCGCCTCCACGATCGCGGTCTTGCCGACTCCGGGCTCACCGATCAGCACCGGGTTGTTCTTCTTGCGACGGCAGAGGATCTGGGCCACCCGCTCGATCTCGGCGTCGCGGCCGATGATCGGGTCGAGCTTGTCGTCCCGTGCCAGCTGGGTCAGATCGCGGCAGAAATGGTCGAGCGCCGGGGTCTTGCTCTTGCCGCTCTTCTTCTCCGCCGCGGCACCGCTGCCGGGCGCCGCCGTCGGCTCGCCCCCGAGCAGCTTCAGGGTCTCGCCCCGCACCTTGTCGGTGTCGGCTCCGAGGCGCACCAGCACCCGAGCGGCGATCCCCTCCGCCTCCTTGATCAGGCCCAGCAGCAGATGCTCGGTACCGACGTAGCTGTGGCCGAGACTGCGCGCCTCTTCGACAGCCAGCTCCAGCACCTTCTTGGCGCTCGGTGTGAAAGGCACCTCTCCGATCAGAGCTGTGCCGCCGGGGGCCGGAATCGTGTCCTCGATCGCTTTTCGGATCTGGTCCAGATCGAGACCGAGGTTGATCAGGACCGCGACCGCGATCCCCTCGCCCTCGCGGACCAGGCCGAGCAGCAGGTGCTCCGTTCCGATGTAGTCGTGCTGCAGCCGGCCCGACTCCTCTCGGGCCAGGAACATGACCTTTCGAACCCGCTCGGTGAACTTGTCGTGCATGGTCGATTCCAGCAAAGGCTGAGATGCGAAGGTGGCGGCGCGGATGCGTCCCGGCGCCGGAAAGCGAAGCCTCGGGCGCGTGGGTCGCTCCTACAGGACAACTTACTACAGGTGGAAGTCGGCCAGTTTCTCTCGAACTGAACGCGACCGGCGCCCGTCTCGTTCTTCTTGGGACAGTTCTCGGCCCGCGGCAACCTGTAAATGAGCGGGCTGCGCCAGGAGAACGATTTCATTGAGCGTCTTGAGGTTCAGTCCCTGGATCATACCCAGGCTGACCCCCATGCGGACGACAGACGCGAGATTGATCACCTCTTTGGAGGTGAGCAGGCGCGCGCTCTTCAGCTCGCCGATCGCCCGCCATACGCGATCTTCCACCGATTCCCGGCTGCCCTTGGCCAGGAGCGCTTCGCGGGCCCGTTTCTCGTACTCGATCACATGCTGTGTGACCCGCTCCAGCTGCTCGATCAGGTGCTGCTCCGACACCCCCAGGGTGCGTTGGTTGGAGATCTGGAACAGGTTGCCCATCACCTCGGTGCCCTCGCCGTAGAAGCCGCGCACCACCAGGTTGACGTGCGCGACGCCGCGCAGCACCTTGCCGATCTCGCGATTGAGAACCAGGCCGGGGAGGTGGATCAGGGCCGACACCCTCATGCCTGTGCCGGTGTTGGTGGGGCAGGCGGTCAGGTAGCCCCAGCGCTCGGAAAAGCTGTAGGGCAGGACATTTTCGAGCTCATCGTCGAGGCTAGAGATCAGCTCCCAGGCCTCGCGCGGCGCGAAGCCGCCGCGAATCACCTGCAGGCGCAGGTGATCCTCTTCGTTGAGCACCGCGCTGGCGGTCTCCGATGGGCCGACGATCAGTCCCACATGGCCGGGCGCGTCGGCATAGGTGGGGCTCACCATGTGGCGTTCGACGAAGAACTGGCGCTCGATCGGCGACAGGGCTCCGAAGCGGTGCAGCTCTCCGCCGCGGAAATGCCGGGAGCGCTCGAGGACGCCTTCGCCGTACTCCAGAACCCGCCCCTTCATCTTGGGCGTGGCCTGCTCTCCGAAGTGAATGCCTGCGAAGTTGCGAGCCAGTCGGATGCGCGTGGAGATGACGATGTCGGCGTCGGTGCCGGCACCGTCGATCCACTCGGCGTTGTATTCGAGGTAGTGATCGAGACCCATTGCCGTCCCATGCGCGTGCGAGGAGTCTGGTCTACTCCTGGCTGCTCTTCAGCTCCGTTTCCAGCTCGCGGATCCGATCCCGCAAGCGGGCGGCCTGTTCGAAGGCCTCGCGTCCGACCGCCTCTTCGAGCTCGTCGCGCAGCAAGGCCAGGACCCTGGCGGGATCGGAGCTCTCGCCACCGCCGCCGCTCTCGCCGATCGCTGCCGGCGTCTTGCCGCGATGCCTGCCTTCGCTGTGGATCCTGCGCAGCAGCTCGGCGACCTCCAGCTCGAAGGTGTCGTAGCAGATCGCGCAGCCCAGAAGCCCCTTGCGCCGGATCTCGGCATACGAGCTGCCGCAGGCGGGGCAGCGGTTGCGGCGCGCCGCCCGCCCCTCTTCCAGCCTGCGCATGAAACTCTGGGCGGTGAGACTGCCGGTCGAGGGGGTCGGCCCCGACTCCTGCGCCTCCTCTCTGGCCTTCGGGCCCGGGGTCGATTGCGTGCTTGAATCCGGCGACACGCCGTTCTCCTCGGCGCAGAGATCGCAGAGCCAGCGCTCATGGGTGCCATCGGCCGAGATCTCACGCACCACGACCCGTGCTTCACGCTCTCCGCAAGCTTCGCATTGCCGGCTCAATGGGGCTCCTCGTCGCGATATTCAGATGCTCGTCGATGATAGCCCGCCCGGAAGGCGAAGGCCATTCTCGAGGCATCGGGCGCCTTCATCGAGCCGCCGCGTCCAGGGGACGCAGAGCCCCCTCCACCAGCACCAGCCGGCGGTCGGCGCGCGCGGCCAGTGCTCGATCGTGGGTCACCAGGATCATCGAGCGTCCCGCCCGGCGCACGGTTTCGAAGAGCACCTCCTGCACGGCCGCCGCCGTGGCCGGATCGAGATTGCCGGTCGGCTCGTCCGCCAGCACCAACGAGGGCCGATTCATGAGCGCGCGCGCCAGCGCCACCCGCTGGCGCTCGCCGCCGGAGAGGGTTGCTGGGCTGTGGTCGGCGCGCGAACCGACCCCCACGTCGTCCAAGAGGCGGCGCGCGCGCGCGTCCTGCTCGGCGCCCACCGTGCCGAGGATCATCGCCGGCATCAGCACGTTCTCGAGCGCACTGAACTCCGGGAGCAGGTGGTGGAACTGGAAGATGAAGCCGATGAACCGGTTGCGCAGCATCGCCACTTGCTCGGCCGCGAGGGCGCTCGAGTCGGCTCCGTCGATCTCGATCGATCCGGCCGAGGGCCGATCGAGCAACCCGCACAGATTGAGCAGCGTCGACTTGCCGACGCCCGACTCGCCGGTGATCGCCACCACCTCGCCGGCCCGCAGCTCCAGATCGAGCCCGGCGATGATCGGCAGCCGCGCTTGCGAGGGCGTAATGAAATGACGATGCACCTGCCTCAGCCGCAGCAGCAACCCATCGCGGCGCTCACTCATGGCGGATCGCCTCGACCGGAGTCAGCGCCGCCGCCAGCCGCGCCGGGTAGATCGTCGCCAGGAAGCTGATCAGCACCGAGATCCCCGCGACCAGCACGAAATCGCTGGCCTGGGTCAGCACCGGGAGCGACTCGACCAGGTAGACATCGCCGGGGAGCTCGATGAAGCGCCACTCGTCGAGCACTCGATTGGTGACGAAGCCGAGAGCGATTCCCACAACCGTGCCCAGCAGACCGATCGCCAACCCCTGCCACATGAATACCCGGGCGATGGTTCGCGAAGTCGCTCCCATGGCGCTCAGCACCCCGATCGCCTTGGTGCGCTCGGTGACCACCATGATCAAGGTGCCCACGATGTTGAAGGCCGCCACCAGAACGATCAAGGTCAGCACCACGGCCAGAGCGAACTTCTCCAGCTTGAAGGCGTTGAACAGGCTCGCGTTCAGCGAGATCCAGTCGTTGGTGTAGTAATCCATGCTGCCGAGGTGCTCCTGCACCCGCGCCCCCACCTCGCGCGCCGCATAGATGTCGTGCAGGCGTGCCTGCACGCCGGTCACCCGGTCACCGAGCCGCAACATCTTTTGTGCCGCTCCGATCTCCGCAAAGGCGTAGGTCGCATCGTACTCGTACATGCCGGCATCGAGAATGCCCACTACTCTGAAGCGCGCCAGCCTCGGCACCATTCCGAGCGGAGTGCGCGCCCCCTTGAAGGGCGAGGCGAAGGTCAGCTCATCGCCGAGCCCAGCCCGCAATGTAGTCGCCAACACCTTTCCCAATACCACACCCGGCACCCCGCCCGGCTGGTCCTCCGCCAGGAACACGCCGTCGCGGATGCGCGCAGGCAGATCCGACACGCGCGCCATTCCCCCCGGGTCGACCCCCCATAGCACCACTCCTTCGGAACGATCGCCCTTGGACGCCAGGGTGCGCGAGTACACGAATGGTGTCGCCGCCTGCACTCCCTCGACCTCCGCAACCCGCGCGGCCACCGCGGGAGCGCCGGCGATCCCTTCGAAGCGATGGAACACGATCACGTGCGGCGCTCCGCCCAGGATCTTCTCGCGTACCTCGGTCTGGAAGCCGTTGAGCACCGACAAGATGACGATCAACGCCCACACGCCCAGCGCCACTCCGGAGACGGAGATGATGCTGATCACGTTGATCATCCGCGCTTGGTGGCGATTCGCCAGCATGCGCAGCGCCAGCCGCAGCTCGTACGAAAAAGGCACCGCTACCGCTCTTCCTCCGACACCTCCGGCCGCATCGCCGGAAAGAGCACGACGTCGCGGATCGAATGCTGATCGGTCAGCAGCATGACCATGCGGTCGACTCCCAGACCCATACCGCCGGTGGGCGGCATGCCGTGCTCCACCGCGCGCAGAAAGTCCTCGTCGATCGGATGAGCCTCCTCGTCGCCCGCTGCCCTGGCCGCCGCCTGCTCCTCGAAACGCGCCCGCTGCTCGGCCGGATCGTTGAGCTCCGAGAACGCGTTCGCGAACTCCATGCCGCGAATGAAGAGCTCGAAGCGCTCCGCCCGGGCCGCGCCGTCGCGCCGGCGCTTCGCCAGCGGCGACATCTCCACCGGATAGTCGACCAAGAACACCGGGCCCTCGAGCTGCGGTTCGACCAACTCGCGCAGCAGCAAGTCGATCAGTCGTGCGCGCGGCTGTGCGCCATCCAGCTCGATCCCGTGTTCGCGACACGCCACCGCCAGCTGCGCATCGGTTGCGTCCAGATCGATGCCGACGTGGCGCAGCAGAGCGTCGTCCATCGACAGTCTCGGCCAGGGCGGCGTCAGATCGATCGAATCGCCGCCGTAGGGGACTACGGGCGATCCGTGCAGCGCCGTCGCCACGCCCGAGAAGAGCTCCTCGGTCAGCTCCATCATCGTCTCGTAGTCAGCGAAGGCCTGGTAACACTCCAGGGCCGTGAACTCGGGATTGTGGGTCCGGTCCATTCCCTCGTTGCGAAAATTCTTGGCGATCTCGTAGACCCTCTCCATCCCCCCTACGATCAAACGCTTGAGGTAAAGCTCGTCGGCGATGCGCAGATAGAGACGGGTGTCGAGGGTGTGGTGATGGGTCACGAAGGGGCGCGCCGCCGCCCCCCCGTAGAGCGGCTGCAGTGCGGGTGTCTCTACCTCGACGAAACCCCTTGCGTCGAGAATACGGCGCAGCTCGGCGATGATCCGGGCGCGCCGCCGAAACACCTCACGGACCTCTGGGTGGAGGTTCAGGTCGACGTAGCGGCGACGGTAGCGCAACTCCTTGTCGCTCACTTCGTCGAACACCCGCACTTCTTCTTGGGCCGCACGCTCCTGTCGCTTGACCACCGGCAGCGGCCGCATCGCCTTGGCCAGCACCCGCAGGCGACGTACTTCGAGGGTCTGGTGGCCGGTGCGGGTGACGAAGAGCGGTCCTTCGACGCCGACGATGTCGCCCAGGTCGAGCAATTTGACCAAGGAGAAATCGTCGCCCAGGAGATCGCGCCGCAGGTAGATCTGGATCTGAGCGCTGGAATCCTGGAGGTTGGCGAAACCCGCCTTGCCCTGGATTCGCTTGGAGGTCAGCCTGCCCGCCAGGCGAAGAGCCTGCCCGGAGCCGGACAGGGTCTCGAACTCAGCGAGCGCCTGGCCGGCGGAGTGACTGACATCGAAATGGTGCGGATAGGGCTCCACTCCGAGATCGCGAATCTTCTGCAGCTTGTTGGCTCGTTCCTGGAGAAGACGATCTTCCATCGAGGTGACCTAGTCCGAGTGGGTCTTGGAGAGCAAGAAGGCGCGCACGAAGGGATCGAGTGCCCCGTCGAGCACTGCCTGGATGTTGCCGGTTTCGTGCGCGGTTCTGTGGTCCTTGACCATGGTGTAAGGATGTAGCACGTAGGATCGAATCTGATTCCCCCAGGCGATTTCGGTCTTGGCGTCCTCCAGAGCCTGGCGCTTTTCGGCCTCTTCGTCGCGCGCCCGCTGGTAGAGCCGCGCCGCCAGGATCTTCATGGCCGAGTCACGGTTGCGAAGCTGGGAGCGTTCGGTCTGGCAGGTGACGACGATGTTGGTGGGCAGGTGGGTCAAGCGCACCGCCGACGAGGTCTTGTTGACATGTTGACCGCCGGCTCCCGAGGCCCGAAAAGTGTCGACCCGGAGGTCGGAGTCCTGGATGTCGATCTTGAGATCGTCGTCGACTTCCGGGTAGGCGAACACCGAGGCGAAGGAGGTCTGGCGGCGCGCCGAGGAGTCGAAGGGGCTGATCCGCACCAGGCGGTGGACGCCGCACTCGGCGCGCAAGTAACCGAGGGCGTGCTCGCCCTGCACCTGAATCGTCGCACCCTTGATGCCGGCCTCTTCGCCCGGCTGCAGGTCGAGAACCTCGGAGCGCCATCCACGTGAGTCGAACCAGCGCGTGTACATGCGCATGAGCATCTGGGCCCAGTCGTCGGCGTCGGTTCCTCCGGCCCCGGAGTTGACCGTGAACACACCGTTTCTGTGATCGTCCGGTCCGTCGAGCAGACTTTCGACCTCGAATGCGTCGACCCGTGGAGCCAATGCCTCCACCTCCGCCGCGACCTCCTCGAGGGTCGACTCGTCGTTCTCGGTCGTCGCCAGCTCCAGCAGCACCGCCGCATCCTCGGCGGCTGCGGCCAGCTCTTTCCAGCGCTCGATGCAGCGACGGTGGCCGCGCGACTCGGCGATGACCCGGCGGGAACGATCCTGGTCGTCCCAGAACCCGGGCTCGGCCATCAACGCCTCCAGGCGCTCCAGTTCCTGCTCGCGTTTGGTTACGTCAAAGATACTCCTTGAGCCGGATGATCTTCTTGGAGATCGCGGCCAGGGGAAGCTCTACTTCGCGGGACATCGGCGGGTTCCTCTGCTGGGTCGAAATGCGTGCATGACGGCAAACTTCGATATTACTCAACGGGCGCGGCTCCGCGAGGAACTATCGGCGCAGAATCGCATCGACCACACGCCGCGTCTCGTCGCGGAGCCCTTCGAGCGTTCCGTTGTTGTCGATCACGTGGTCGGCGCGGGCGACCTTTTCGGTCAGCGGAATCTGCGCGGCGATCCGGGCCCGCACCGCCGACTCGCTCAACCCGCGCAGCCTCACCAGTCGATCGATTCGCCGCTGCTCCTCGCAGTCCACCACCACGATCGTCTGGTAGCGGGACTGCAGGTTCGACTCGAAGAGCAAGGGGATGTCGAGCACGATGAGCCGGTGTCCGCCCTCGGACTGGAGGGCATCGACCCGCTCGGCCATCTCGCGGCGAACATAGGGGTGGACGATCGACTCCAGAGCGTGCCGCGCCTGCGCATCGCCGAAAACCAGATCGGCCACGCGTTCGCGGTCGAGAGCGCCATCTTCGCGCAGGACCTCAGGCCCCAGCATCGCCACCACCTGGCGCAACCCTTCCGATCCCGGCGTCAGCGCATCGCGCGCCAGCCGATCGGCGTCCACCAGGGCGCATCCGAGCTGCTGCAAGATCCGGCCCACGGTCGTCTTGCCGGCACCGATCCCTCCGGTCAGGGCGACGATCGGAGCCCTCATTGGTGGGCCTCGAGCCAGTTGCGACCGCTGCCTCCGTCGACCACCAGCGGTACTTCCAGCTCGGCGAAGGCGCCGCTCATGTGCTCGCGCACCATCGGCATCAAGCGCTCCAGCTCCTCCACCGGCGCGTCGAAGACCAGCTCGTCGTGCACCTGCAGCGTCATCTTGCTGCGCAGGCGAGCGCGGATCAGCTCTTCGTCGATGCGGATCATCGAGAGCTTGATCAGGTCGGCCGCCGAGCCCTGGATCGCGGTGTTCACCGCCGCCCGCTCGGCGAACTCGCGCACCTGCCGGCTCGACTCGTTGATCTCGGGCAGGTAGCGCCGGCGGCCGAGCATCGTGCTGACGTAGCCCTCGCTGCGGGTGCGGGCCACGGTTTCGTCGACGAATTCGCGGATGCGCGGAAAATGCCCGAAGTAGGCGTCGATGAATGCGTGGGCCTCGTCGACCGAGATGCCCAGGCGGCTCGAGAGCCCGAAGGCTCCCATGCCGTAGATCACGCCGAAGTTCACCACCTTCGCTCGGCGCCGCTGCGCGGCGTCGACCGCGTCGGGCTCGGCCCCGAAGATCCGGGCGGCGGTGGCGGCGTGGATATCGTCGCCACGCCGGAAGGCCTCGCGCAGATGCTCGTCGCCCGACAGATGAGCCAGGATGCGCAGCTCGATCTGCGAGTAGTCGGCGGAATAGAGCACCCAGCCTTCGCCGCCGGCGACGAAGGCGGCGCGGATCTTCCGCCCCTCTTCGGTGCGAATCGGGATGTTCTGGAGATTGGGATCGGCGGAGGAGAGCCGGCCGGTGGCGGCCACGGCCTGCTGGAAGCTGGTGTGGATGCGCCCGGTCCGGGGATGTACCAGCCGCGGCAAGGCCTCGACGTAGGTGGAGCGCAGCTTGACCAGCTCGCGGTTCTCCAGGATCAGCCGCGGCACCGCATGCTCGCGCGCCAGCGTTTCCAGAACCTGAGCATCGGTCGAGTAGCCGGTCTTGGTCTTGCGCAGCGGCTTCAAGCCCAGCCGGTCGAAGAGGATTCGCTGGAGCTGCTTGGGCGAGTTGACGTTGAAGGGCTCTCCGGCGGCCTCGTGGATCTCGGTCTCCAGGGCGGCGGAACGCTGCTCCAGCTCCAGGGAGAGCTTCTTCAAACGCAGCGCGTCGATCGCCACGCCGTTGGCTTCCATGCGCGCCAACACCTGGATCAGCGGCACCTCCACGTCGCGGAAGAGCGTGTCGAGCCCCTTCTCCTCGAGCTGCGGCAAAAAGAGGTCCCGCAGACGCCGGGTCACGACGGCGTCCTCGGCGGCGTACTCCGCCGCCCGATCGACCTCGACTTCGTCCATTCCGATCTGGCTGGCGCGCCGCTCGCCGATCAGCGACGAGATCGGGATCATGCGGTGCCCCAGGTGGCGCATCGCGAGGAAATCGAGGCCGTGCTGGCGCGAGGCCGAGTCGAGCAGGTAGGAGGCGATCATGGTGTCGCACTCGATCCCGTCCAGGGGTAGCCCGGCGCGGCGCAGAACATGAAGATCGTACTTGATGTTCTGGCCGCACTTGCCGATCGAAGGGTCGCTCAGCAAGGGGCCGAGGAGCTCGCGCACCGTCTCCAGCTCGATCCGGGGTCCCTGGCGGTGGGAGATCGGAACGTAGAAGCCGGTCTCGCCGTCGATCGAGAGCGAAATGCCGACCAGCTCGGCACGCTGCGGATCGACGTCGGTGGTCTCGGTGTCGATCGTGACCGCACCGGCGGCCCGGATCGCCGCCGCCAGCCGCTCACATCCCGCCCGGTCGGCGACGATCTCGAAGCACATGCGCAGCTCATCGGCGGCGAAGCCCATGCGTTCGATCAGGCTGCGCGATTCCAGGCCGACCACCAGCTCGCGCAGACGCTCGTCGTCCCGGCCTCCCACGCGCATGGCGCACAGATCGAGCGCGACCGGCGCTTCGCGGTCGATCAGGACCAGGCGCAGCGAAAGCCGGGCCTGCTCCGCGTTGGCCGCCAACCGCTCCCCCAGCTTGCCCTTGATCTCCGGCGCGTGTTCGAGGATCGACTCGAGCCCCCCGTAGGCGCGGACCAGCTTGACCGCGGTCTTCATGCCGACGCCCGGAACGCCGGGCACGTTGTCGGCCGAATCCCCGGCCAGAGCCAGCACGTCGGCGACATGTTCGGGCGGCACTCCGAAGCGCTCCTCGACACCCCCGGAATCGAGCAGCAGCCCCTCGTCTCCCGACTTGGGCGGAGTCAGCACCCGCGCATGGGGCGTGACGAGCTGGTAAAAGTCCTTGTCGGAGGTGACCAGGAAGACCTCGAGCCCCGCGGCCTCGGCCTGGCGCGCCAGCGAGCCCATCAGGTCGTCGGCCTCGTAGCCCTCGCGCTCCAGGATCGGCACGCCCAGGGCGGCGATCATCTCGCGCATCAGCTCGAGCTGCTCGCGCATCTCGTCGGGCATCTTCGCGCGGGTGCCCTTGTAGGCGGGATAGAGATCGTGGCGGTAGGTCTTGCCCAGATCGAGCACGAAGGCCAGGTGGTCGGGCCGACGCTTGTCGAGCAGATCGAGCAGGTTGTGGGTGACGCCGTAGACGGCGCTGATGTTCTGGCCCTTGGCGTTGATCAGAGGCTGGCGGATGAACGCGAAGTAGGCGCGGTAGGCCAGCGCATAGCCGTCTACCAGGTAAAGAGATGGACGGGACATCGGCTCTCCGGCGCAGGGTGCGGATTCGCGGGAAGAGTACACCAAAGCCCCCGACCGAGAGCCCGGGGGCCCTGGGTCGGGGGCGGAGTCGGCGAATCTCGCGCGCTCTACTCGTCGGAGGCCGAAGAGGCGCGGCGACGGCCCTTGCGGCGGTTCTTCTTGGGCTTCTTGTTCTTGGCTTTCTGGTCGCGGTTCTTCCAGGCCTTCTTGGCGCCGTCGGGATTGTCTTGGGCCTTGTCGTAAGCCTTGTTCGACTTGTCCGGGTTCTTCCAGGCCTTCTTGGTCGCCTCTGGATGGCGCGCGGCCTCGCCGTGTACCTTCTTCGCCGCCTTGGGATTCTTGCCGGAGGCGTCGATCACCTTCTTGGATCGGGCCTCGTTGCGCCACGCGGCCTCGACCTGGTTCGGGTGCTGATCGGCGTAGTTGTTGACGCGCTTGGAGTACTCGGGGAATTGGTCCTCGTGGTCGAGGATGTACTTGGTCTTGGCTTGCGAGTTCCACACATCGTCGCGCCACTCGGGATGATGCTTGAGCAGCTCCGCCTCTTCGCGCGCCAGGGCCGGGTTCTTCTTGGCGTGTTCGGCGAAGTAGCCGCTCTTGCGAGTGTCGCCCAGAACCGCCCGGAACTGCCCGGGATGGCGCTCCAGGTCCCGCACCACCGCGCGCGCGCGCTCGGGATTGCGCTCGTAGTAGCGACCCACCTGCTTGGTGAGGGCGGGGTTCTGGTACATCAACTTGACCGCCCCGGGGCGATCGTTGAAGTAGCGGATCGCCTCTCGGGTGCGGGCCGGGTACTTCTCGAGCGCGGCGTTGCCCTCTTTGAAGTAGCCGGGATTGGTGTTCATCTTCTCGATGACCTCGGGACGCGCGGCCAGCTCCAGGGCGTGCTCGCGGGTCTCGACCGGCCACTTGTTCATCGACTGCATGAAGCGCTCTCGCGCCAGGGCCGACTCGGAAAGGGTGGTTCCGTCGTTCTGGGCGGGGGTATCGGACGCCAACGCAGCCAGCGGCGCGGCGACCAACGCCGCGCTCACCAACAGGATCCGGCTCGTCCCGCGCATCAATCTGTTTGCGTTCATGATCGAGTCACTCCAGTTCATCGGTTTCGTTGCGGCGCTCGGTCCGGATCGCCGAATCCGGGCGGGCCGGGAGCACCGGTCAATCGAAGATGGCGAATCGCCAACGGCTTGCAGAGCTCGTGCCAACCGAGCGCGGCGATCCGAACTCCTTTCCTGTCAATGGCTCAGGCCAACGTCCACCGGCTCCCTGAGTCGCCGGAAGGTCCTCCGGAGACATCCAATGTCCTCCTCCGGGACAGGGTCTGCGCGGCTCAATCCTCCGGCGGGCGCCGAAAACGGTAGCCGATTCCGTGCACGGTCTCGATGACTTCTACCGAGCCGATCAGCTCCCTGAGCTTCTTGCGAACCCGCGTCACGTGCGTGTCCACGGTCCGGTCGATGCCGACGAAGTCCGTCCCCCAGACCGCATTGAGCAGCTCCTGGCGGCTGAACACACGTCCCGGGCGACGGGCGAGATGGACCAGGAGATCGAACTCCTTTCCGGTCATGGTGAGCTCACCATCGGCACCGCTGACCACTCGCTGGTCGAGATCGATGCTGGTCCCCCGGCCGATCGGGAGCAGGCGGTTGGCCGACTGGGTGATCCGCGCACGCCGCAGCAGCGCCCGCACCCTGGCCCGAAACTCTCGGGCGCCGAAGGGCTTGGTGAGATAGTCGTCGGCTCCTACCTCGAGCCCGAGGACCACGTCGACCTCTTCCGCGAGTGCGGTCAGCATGAGCACGACATCGCGCTGGCCGCGCTCTTCACGGAGACGTCGGCAGACATCCAGCCCGCTGAGGCCGGGCAGCATCAGATCGAGAACGATCAGATCGGGTTCCGAGGCCCGCACCACCTCGAGCGCCTCGGTGCCGTTCTCGCACTCGACCACCCGGCAGCCGGAGGCCTCCAGGTTCATGCGGATGATCGAGCGCACCTGCGACTCGTCCTCGACCACCAGCACGAGTGGCTGGTCTGGGTGCTGGGTCTCGCTCAAGGCTCGTCCAACTGGTTGTCGAATCTCCACCCGGTGCGGGAGGGTTCCGGCCGGGTGCTCGCAGAGCATAGAGCGAAGAGCGCATCGGATTGAAGATGGAATGGCGAGGGTGACAGTCGGTAGGTAATTGATTACGCACCTGGCGAGGGCGTATCACGTTGGAAATCACCAACTTGGACCGTGGCCACGATGCCCTCGCGAGAATCCCCACATTCCCGCGCATCGCGACGGGAAGTGCGTTATCCTCCCACCTGCAAGTGGATCGAATGAGGAGCCGCGGGTCGCGCGCGAGCCCTCCCGAACCGGGAGGCCGCTGGGGCGAGGCGCCGGATCCGATGTCGATCTGAACACCCCAGCAGGCAACACTGCATGCAGTTGGAGGCTCTTCCATGAAGAAGACCCTGTTCGCTCTCCTGTCTCTCGGCCTCGCCGGCTCAGCCATGGCTTCGAATGTGAATCTGGCTGCCAATCAGGCCGTCGAGTTCGTGCCCGTCACCAATGACGTCGTCTCCGTCCGCACCGACAAGTCGGACTGGGAGCAGACCGAGTGGTACGACAGCTGGTTCGCCGATGGTGGCGGCCCGAGCTGGTACACGCCCGAAGATTATGTCTTCGCGTCGGGTGACACCCTTGAGGTCATCGTCTTCATTCACCTCGAAGGCGCGACCACGAACTTCGTACGCATCGACGCGTTCTACCTCTGCGGTACCGTCGATCCGTTCGGCTTCGTCATGACCAGCGGGCTGATCGACTTCGGTCCGATCCCCGAGAACCAGCCCGACTACGGCTGGATCACCGGCATCGGCTACGTCATCCCCGCCCTGCCGTCTGTCTCCATCGACAGCGCGAGCCGCGTTCTCTGGAACGGCACGATCGATTGTGGCGTGCCCCTGACCGGCCGTCCCGACTGCGCGACCATCAACTAGCGCGCATCCTCGGCCAGCGAACGCTGGTGAAGCCCCCGAGGCCCAGGTCTCGGGGGCTTCCTTTTCTGCGGGATCCCGGGCGCGGTCTCCTAGGCCAGCCCCTCCAGCAAGAGCACCACGACGAAGGCCAGGATCCCCCCTCCCAAGGCGATCCCGCGCACCGGCCACGATCGCGCCAGCAGACGATCGGCGAGGTGGACACGATCGGGGCGTAGCATGGGGGATCCGCTCGCCGCGCGCCGGACCACGGTGCTGATCAGCTCGGCGAGCGGCAGCAACACCAATCCGATCGCGAGCGCGCCTTCGCCGCGCCGGGCAGCGTCGGCGGAGATCAGGGCCAGCGCGGTTCCCAGGAAGCGGGTGCCGGCGTCGCCGAGATAGAGCCGCGAGGGGCGGCGCAGATTGAAGAAAAGGAAGGGGAGCAGCGCCAGGGCCACGATCTCGGGCAGGGGGCCAAGATCTCGGAAGGGCGCGGCGGCGACCAACGCCCCCACCACGACGCATCCCGCCAGTCCATCGGAGCCGTCCAGGAAGTTCAGCCCGTTGACGATCGCGATGATCCAGGGCACCAACGCGGCGGCGGCCAACCAATGGGCACCGCTCGCTCTCCCCCAGAGCGCGGCCACCAGGCACGCGGCGAGCACCTCGATGACCAGGCGGGCGCGGGCCGGCAGGTCGGCGTAGTCGTCGACCAGACCGAGCGCGAGGAAGAACCAGGCGGCCGCCAGGAGGGTCGCGGCGAGAGCCGACAACGGCCCGGAGAGGACCCATCCCAGGCTCGCGGCGAACGCCACCCCCAGCCCCCCCAGCGCCGGAACCGGCGGATCGCCAGGTGCGGCGCCGGGCCCGGGCGCGGCGTCGAATCCCCGACCCACGCCCCAGCGACTCAGCAGCGCCGCCCCAAGAGCCCCTGCGGCCAGGGTGATCGCCGCCGCGGATACGTCAACCATCTTCGGGCTCCAGGAGCCAGCGCCGCAGAACGCGGGCGGAGCCGAGAGCGGTCAGCGCGAGCAGGCCGACCAGGAGAGCGATGAGCGGCTTGGCGATGCCGAGATGAGCTGCGTAGACCCACCAGAAGTTGGGCGACGCCGTCGCCAGTCGGTGCAGGTCGGCCGCCACCGGATCGCCGGGCTCGGGTTCGATCTGGGGCGCCGACGCGGCGCCGCCGAGCACCGCGATCGCCTCGCCCCAGTGCAGCACCAGAGGCGAAAGCGCCGGGTCGAAGAGCGGGTCGATCGCCTGCCCTTGGTCGACCATGGCGTCGAGGCGCTGGAAGTAGCGGCTCGGCGAGGCGACGACCGGCGGCAGCTGGGACGCCGCGCCGATCATTGCCAGCGCTACCCAGAGCAGACGATCGACGCCACGCTGTCGCAGTGCCACCAGGGGCAGCACGCTCAAAGGCACCAGAGGCAGCAGGTAGCGGGGTCCCCACGCCTCGGTGCCGTACCAGGCCGTGAACGAGCCGTAGAGCAACAGATAACCTGCCGTGACCGCGAGCAGCGGCCGGGCCAGGGGGGAGCGCGCGAAGCCTCGGCGCCAGGCCAGGGGGAGCAAGAGGGCGGTCGGCACGAAGAAGAGAAAACCCCTGCCGGGCGAGGCGAGCAGTCCGAGGATCCCCACCGGCAGCGGCGAAGCCAGCTCATCGGCAAGCTCGCCGTAGCCGAGCGAGAGCGCGTTGCCGAAGCGCAGTGCGTTGAGCGCCAGCAGTCCGCTCGCCAAAAGAGCGAGGGGAGCCAAGAGACGAAGCGACGCGAACCCGCGACCCACCCGTCCGGCGCGGGCGATCCCCAACCAGATCAAGCCCGGGACGGCCACGAACGCGGCGAAACGGCAGAAGACGGCGCCGGCCAGCGCCCATCCGGCCAGCGCCAGAGCGCGCGGACTGGGAGCGCGAACCAGCAGCGCCAGGGCGAGCAACAGACAGAGGGTCTCGAGCGGCTGCTCGTTGTGCCATTTCGAGTAGGGCCAGGCCGGAGTGGCCAGGGCATAGGTCGCCGCGAGCGCCAGAGCGCGATGGCGCGAGGCGCCGAGCCCGCCGCGTGCAATGGCGAAGACCAGGGCGACGCCGAGCGCCGTGGCGAGCGGGAAGAGGCACGATGCCGCCGCCTGCTCCACCAATTCCACGGGCTGCAAGTCGAAGTGCTCCGCGGCGGCCCGTCCGGCGAGGTAGAAGGGGACGAAGGCGAACGACTCGCCGAGACTGTAGGGAGCGTAGTGGCGGCCATCAGGACCCTCGACGCTGCGCACGCGGGGCGGAATGTCGATCGCTCCGCGCTCGACGATCGACCGGGTGACCAGGAAACGGCTGTAGTAGTCGTAGCTGGAGAGGTAGCCACGGGCGGTGAAGAGGTAGATCGAGGCGCAGAGCCCGAAGACCGCGAGGCTTGCGCGGCGCAGACTCATGGCAGCCTCCGATAGAGCTCGACGAGCCGGTCGACGGCCCGCTCCCAGGTGAAGGCGCGGGCGCGATGGCGGCCCCGCTCGCCGAGCCGAAGCGCGAGCTCAGGGTCGGCGAGCAGCCGGTGCAAGGCCGCGCCGAAGCCGCTGAGATCGCCCGCGCGGACCAGGATTCCCGCGTCGGCGACCAGCTCTTCGAAGGCGGGAATCGCACTCGCGACCACCGGCGCGCCGTGGCCCATGGCCTCGAGCGCGGGCAGACCGAAGCCCTCGGTCAGGGAGGGGCAGACGACCGCCGCGGCGCCGGTGTAGAGATCCGAGAGGATGCGGTCGTCGATCTCGCCCAGATAGCGAACTCGCTCCGGGCGCCGATCTCCGCGACGCGCACCGACGATGCACAGGTCTGCCTCGGGAGCCTCGGTCGAGGTCCACAGGCGCAACAGCAGCTCCTCTCCCTTGCGCCGCTCCCGGCGACCGAGCACCGCCAACACGTAGGGAGGCGCCGCGGGGGAGCGGGGTCGATCCAAACGCCCCACGAAGCAGCCCGAAAGGCCCGGGGCCACCACCTCGATCCGCTCTCGGCGCAGACCCCAGTCCTCCATCAAGGACCTCGCCACGAAAGGCGCGTCGACTACGATCCGAAACGCTCGCCGCAGGCTCGGCACCAAGCGCCGCGCGAAGAGCAGTCGCCGGGCACGCTCGCGAAGGCCGACCGCGGGAAGCTCGAGGGGAGCCAGGTCGTGGACCGTGATGATCAGACCCGGAGCATCGGGGAGAGGTGCCTGGGTGAGCAGGTGGATGCCTCGGGCGCCGGCGGCGAGGGCGCTGCGCACCGCGGGCGCGATCCAACGCTGCCAGGGCAACCAGCGGGGAGCTGCGAGGATACGCACCGGAATGCCGCCGGTGTCGCGCCGCTGAGCACGTGGATCGGCGCTGTAGAGCACCCAGTCGAGGTCGCCGCCGCGTCGTTCGGCCAGGGCCCGGACCAGCTCGCGCTGGTAGCGACGAATCCCGCCGCGCCCGAGGGTCCCGTCTTCGAGCAACGCGATCGGAGACGATTTCAAGACCAGAGACTCCGGTAGAGGGCCGCGTACTCCCGCGCCATGCGGATCCGGTCGCCGATGGCCACCACGCGGTCGCGATTGGCGGCGCCGAGCCGGGCCCGCTCCCGAGGCGAACGTCGAATCGACCGGCGCAGGGCGGCGAGATGCGATCCGAGATCCTCGGCGGGACACAGCATCCCTCCGCTGCCGCCGGCTCCGAGCAGCTCTCGGGTGGGGGCGATGTCGGCAGCGACGACCGGGAGACCGCATGCCATCGCCTCGCCCAGCGCCAGGCCGAAGCCTTCGCAGCGGCTGGGCCAGTAGAAGATATCCGATCGGCGCAAGAGATCGGCGATGCGGGGGCGCGGCAGTACTCCCGCGAGCTCGATTCCGGCGCCGCGCGCGCGCCGCGCGGCATGCGCCCCGACCCGCCCGGCGTGGATCACGCGCGCCTCTGCGGCGAGCTCGCGCGCGACCTCGATCAGCGCGTCGAAGCCCTTTCTGGCCGTTCCGGCGCCCACTGTGACGATGCGGGGCCGTCCACCGGACGACGGGGCGGCGGCGACCGGATGGAAGAGATCGAGGTCGATTCCGTTGCGAATCACACGCGCTTCGACTCCGAAGAGCGAGCGCACCCGCTCCGCGACGTGCTCCGAGACGGCGACCACGAGGTCGGCGCGTCGAATCACGTCTCGCTCGCGCCGCTTCAGCTGCCGGTGCCAGAGCCGGCGCAGCGGCCCCCGGAAGGCGGCGTAGTGGGGATCGCCGTGGACCACGAGATGCACCGTGATCAGAAGCGCGGGCGGGTTGCGCAGCGCCGGCGCCATCCAGGTGCCGCTGTGCACCACGCGTGCGCCGCGAGCGGGCGAGCTCAGAGCCGCGGCCGCCGGCAGGAAGCGACACCAGGCGGGCAGGCGCACGCGCCGCAGCTCGAGCGGGGCTGCGAGGGCGCGCAGGCCGCCGGCCAGATCGTCGGCCCACTGATCGACCCCGCTGCCGGCGGGAGCCTCCAGCAGGAGCACGGCGGGATTCCGGGCCGCGGCCCCCGGCTCAGCCATCGCGCGCCGGTCCGCGAGCGCTCGCGACCAGCTCCTCGATCGCGGAGCAGAGCCGCTCCCGTCCCTGGTGACAATGCGCTCGAGCCAGCCCTGCCGATTCCCGTCCGGCGGCCTCCGCGCGCCTCGGATCTCCGAGCAGCGCGTTGATCGCCCAGGCCAGCGCGCGCACATCTCCCGGAGGAACCACGCGGGCACCCTCGTGAATCCGCTCCGCCAGCGCCCCGCTGCGCGCCACGATCACCGGCCGGCCGGCCAGCAGAGCCTCCATGACCGACACCCCGTAGGTCTCCGCCTCGCCGCGGCGATCGACGATCGAGGGCTGCACCACCACCGCGGCGGCCCGCAAGAGGTGCGGAATCAGAGGGCGGGTCACCGACTGGAGCAGGCGCGCCCGTCCGGAGACGACCGCGCCATGCGCCTCGAGGGATGCGCGCTGCGGACCGTCGCCGGCGATCACCACCAGGGGCGGGCCGGCGGGCGAGCGCAGCTCGGCGGCCGCGTTCAGAAGATGCCGGTGCCCTTTCTTCTCCACCAATCGGCCGAGCGCGAGGACGATCGGGCGATCCGGTGGCAGGCCAAAACGCTCCTTCGCGGAGGGCGGCGCGGGCCGCTCAGGAGCTTGGAGCAACTCCGGAGCGATCATCGGCGGCACCACGCGCAGCCGGCGCGGAGTTCGCCATTCCTCGACGCGCTTCCTGGTGTACTCGCTGTTGGCCAGGACCATGCTCGCCGCTCCGACCAGAGCGCGGAACACCAGCCCTTCGGCGAGGCCGCGCGGATTGACACGATGCACGCGCAGAGCCCAAGGGATTCCCCGCCGCCTGGCCGCTGGCCACACCGCCGCGCCGGTCTCCGGCCAGTGGGCGACGATGGCGGCGGTGGAATGGGCGGCGCTGGCTCGGGATGCTCCCCGGGCCAGGGCGAGGAGCAGGGGCAGGGCCTCGAGCCGCGCGCCGGCCGAGCTCAGGGCGCCGGCAGCGCCCCCCTCCCCGTAGGCGAGCCGCGGTCGCAGTCCTCGGGGCAGATAGGCGACCCGCTCGATCGGAATCCCGTGCAGGGTCTCGCGCGCGCGGGCTCCCCGACCCGGTGCCGGGCAGACGATGCGCGAGGCCCACCCCTGCGCGTGCAGCACACGCGCCTCGTCCAGAACGAAGGGACTGGTCCAATCGCCGGCGAAACGGGGCGCCGACGACGCGACGTGCAGGACCTCAGCGGGCACGGCGGCGCGCCTCCTCGGCCGCCCCCGCGCGCCAGCCGGGCAGGCTTTTCCCCGCGGCTGCCTCGAGCAGTCCCACGAAGGCCCACCAATGCATGCCCCAGGCGTGGCGCGCCGCGGTCCCGATCCCGCCGGCGCGCGGGCCGAGCAGCGCACACAGGAGCGGCAGCCATAGAAGCAGCGCGCCCCAGTGGAGCTCCCCGATGCCGAGATCGACCAAGGCCAGGGCGTAGAGCGGCAACCCCAGCCAACGCAGCAGCTTGCGCGACAGGAGCTGGAGCGCCAGGGCAGGGCGGCGCCAGGCCTGCCGGCGCAGGAAGGAGAGCACCACGGCACTGTCTTGCAGCGCGATGCGGCGATGGGCGCGGGCCGGGTCGGAGTCGCGGATGATCTCGGTGGCGCGCGCCTTCGGGGCGACCACCGAGCGCCGCCCGGCGGCCAGGGCGCGCAAGGGCAGCACGATGTCCTCCATCTGGTGAGCCGGGATCGATCGCCAGCCGGCGCGGCGCAGCGCGAGCAGCGCGCCGGAGGCGGCGAAGGCGCGACCCAGCTTGCCCTCCTGGCGGCGGATCCAGCTCTCGTAGCGCCAGTAGAGCGCCTCGGCGCCATGGCGGCGTCGCAGCGCCCCGGCCGGGCGCAGGGTGAGCACCCCTTGAACGACGTCGACGCGCGGATCGTCGAACTCCGCCAGCAGCGCCTCGATCGCCGCCGGCGCCAGCTCGGTGTTGGCGTCGGTGAAGACCAGGATCTCGCCGCGGGCGCGCTGGACCGCCAGGTTCTGGGCGGCCGTCTTGCCGAGCACCGCCGTCTCGATCACCTCCAGGCGCGGTTCGGAGCGAGCCAGGGCACGGGCCCGGGCGGCGGTGCCGTCGCAAGACCCGTTGACGGCGCAGATGATCTGCAAGGAGGCGGGGTCGGGGAGCCGCAGGCTGGCGCGCAGCTTGTCTTCGATGGTCGCGGCCTCGTTGGCCGCGGCGATGATCAGCGAGACCGAGCGGCCCGCCGCTCCCGGCTCCCGGCTCCGCGAAAGGCGCGCGCGGCCGGCGAGCACTCCCAAGACCACGGGGTATCCCACGCCGCTCCAGCCGAGAGCCGCGAGTGCCAGGTAGCCGACGGCGCTCACGCCGAGACCTCGAGCATGCCGCGGGCGCGCAGCGAATCGAGCGCCTGTAGCACGTCGTCGACGCCGATTCCCGCCATGCAGTCCGGCTCCGGGCAGGGCGGCGGAAACTCGCCGGTCGCACAGGGGCGGCAGGGAAGAGACTCGGGTGCGGTCAGCTCGAGCGCCCGCGCGCCGCCGTGACGGCGCAGCGCCGGGTCGACGGGCCCGAAGAGGGCGATGCTCGGCACCCCCAGGGCGCGCGCCAGGTGCAGCGGACCGGCGTCGGAGCTGATCAGCACGCGGCACGCGGCCAGGGTGGCGAGCAACGAATCGGGTTCGGTGCGGCCGGCGAGATTCAGCACCCGCGGCACGGCCCTCTCGATTCGCGCCGCCGCCTCGGAATCGTTTGCCCCGCCCACCAGCAGCACCGCGCAGCGCTCGACCAGGACGCGGGCCAGCTCGATCCACCGCCCCGGCGGCCAACGCCGCGCCGCCCAGGCCACGCCGGGGTTCAGGGCGATCCACTCCGACCCGCCGCCCGCGGGCAGCAGCGAGGGGGCGCCGGTGGGAGGCCGCAGCCGCGCCTGGCCCCAGTCCTCGCTGCGCAAGGCACAGAGCGTGCGCAAGCTGTCGAGAGCCATCTCGGTCGGATGGCGCACGCCGGAGAGCCGAGAGCGGTCGAAGTCGAAGCTGGCGCGCACCTGCATGTCGATCAGGTAGCCGGCGATCGCGCGCGGTCGCAGCGCGGCCATCAGAGCGGCGCTCGCCAGGCCGGTGAAGGGCAGGAGGCCGAGGTCGGGACGGCTCGCGGGCACCCTTCGAGCACGCCCGGCGATCGCCCTGGTCAGCGAGCGCGTCCCCACGCCCACGCTCTCGATCTGGTCGGCGACCGCGAAGTGGGCCAGGAAAGGCGCGACCGGCCGGCGCACGAACCAGACGATCCGCGCGCGCGGGGCCAGCGCGCGCAGCGCCCGCGCGAAAGGGATGGCGAGCACGACATCGCCAAGGCCGAAGAGATGGCATACCGCGATGTTCTCGGCGCGTGCCGGATCGGGGGCCGGCCCCCGCGCGCCGCGTCGACGCTCCAGCAGGGTCGCGCCGGGCCCGCCGATGGCATGGCGCGCCGCCAGCCGCAGGCGGGTCCCGGGCGGCGGCCCGGGGTTACGGCTCACCGGGGTGCCTTCCGCAGGGGGGAGTGGGCCAACGCGGCCTCGGTCCAGGCTTGCCGCGCCCCCTCCAGCACCGCCAGGATCCAACCAAGAGCGCCGTCGCGATGGCCGCCCCGGGCGAGATAGAGCCAGCAGGCGATCGCTCCCGGTCGCAGTGGACAGAGCATCCACGAGAGGCGCAACACGGGCCTCCAGCGCCCGCCGAGGGCGCGCAGCGGCAAGGGGCGCGGCCGACCGCCCCAGCGGTCGCGCAGATCGAGCGCGTCCAACGCCGCGTAGCGAGCCTGGCGGCGCACATGATCGGCCAGGCAGCCGCGGGCCAGGTGGATCAAGGGCTCGCGCAACGCCTCCACTCGTCCTGACACCTCGACCTCGGCGTGCACGCTGCGTGGCTCGAAGCGAATCCGCCCCTTGCGCACCAGGCGGATGTTCCGATCGGGCCACCAGTCGCCGCCGCGGGGCGTCCGGCTCCCGACCCGGTTGATGCGGGGGACCGAAAAGGCCGCAACCTCCGGCGCTGCGGCGCGTACGCATGCGCGCAGCTCATCCGCGAGCTCCGCGGTGATCCGCTCGTCGGCGTCGAGCAGGAAGACCCAGGAGCCGTCGGCGGCCGGCAGTCGGTCGAGGGCGCTGTTCTTGAGCGACGCGCTGTCGGCGAAGGGCAAGGTGAGGACGTGGGCGGCGTGGCGCTCGGCGATTTCGCGAGTGGCCGGGTCGCTTCCGTCAAGGACCACCCAGGTCGCTCCGACGCGCTCGGCCGATCGCAGACAGGGCAGGAGCCGGTCGGCCTCGTCGGAGGCCGGAATCAGCACCAGCGCTTCAGCGGCCATCGTCGGTCCCGCCCGGCGCATCCACCGGACCGGTCGATTCGCCGACCGACCAGCCGCGCTCGAGCGCTCCGCGATAGAAGGCGATGCGCCGGCGCGCGGAAGAGCGCTGGGTGCGCGGGATCGCCAGAAGCGCGCTGATCGCCAGGCGCAGGGTCGCGCCCACGATGCGCAGCGCCGCGTGCCCCACTCGCGCCGGGCGGCCGTGAAACTTGCTCAGGTAGCGCGCCTGCGCGCGGTAGAAGTAGCGGCCGAGCTGCGCGGGGTCGCCGCCTGATCCGCCGCCATCGTGGAGCGCGCGCACCCCTTCGAGCCGGTGAACGGTCGAGCCGCGCTGCGCCAGCCTGCGGCACAGATCCTTGTCCTCGCCGTATAAGAAGTACTCCTCGTCGAAGCCGCCGACGGCCCGAAAGGTCTTGCTGGGGACCAACATCGCCGCGCCAAGGACCCAGTCCACCCGGCCATCTTCCGCCGCCACGGGCGATCGAGACCGAGCCGCCCCGATCGCGTCGAGCAGCGCGCCGCGCAGCGAGGGGAAGCGCCCGCCCCAGCGCTGCCTTCGACCTTCGGCGTCGACCAAGAGGGGAGCGACAGCGCCGAGATCCGGGCGGGCTTCGGCGAACTCCACCAGATCGCTCGGCGAGCCCGAGACGAAGCGCAGGTCCGGGTTCAGAAAGAGGAGATGACGGCCCTCGGCCGCCGCGGCCGCCAGATTGGCGGCGCGCGCGAAGCCGAGATTGCGCTCCGAGGGGATCAGGCGCGGCGTCGGCTCGTACCAGCGAACCAGCTCCACCGTCTCGTCGGTCGATCGATTGTCGAAGACCATGATCTCGGTGGTATCGGGCGGCGCCGCGATCGAGCGCAGGCACGCTTCGATATGACGCGCGGAGTTGTGGGTCACGATGATGATAGAGAGGATCACGGGTCTACGCTGCCGTTGGGCCATCTAGAAGGCGCAGCGATTCCTTCAGCACATGCTCCCACGATAGTGCCCTCATGCACACCAGGTCGTGGGCGCAGGGCTGGGAGGGCGCGAGGTCTCCCCAGCAGGGGCTGCACTCGCCGGAACGCAGCACGGTGGTCGCCACGCCCTCGGCGAGACCGCGCTCGGCCGCCGTCGCACCGGCCAGGACCAGCGCCTTGGTCCGCTGAATTCCGGCCAGCACGGCGATCAGTGAGTCGTTGGCGAGAACCAGGTCGGCCCGCGCCACCAGCAACGCGAGCTCTTCCACCGTGGTCTCGCCCCGCCAGTCGCCGATCTCGGGCGCGAGCGGCAGCGCCGATGCCTCGTCGCGCGTGCCGACGATCGCCACCCGGCAGCCGCGTGCGCGCAGCGCGCCCGCGACGCGCCCGAAGCCCTCCGGGAGCCAGCGGCGCCGGTAGTCGGCCCGCCCCCCACCGCCGCCGCCGGGTGCCACCAGCACCAGCCGATCGCCCCCCGGAAGCTCCGCGACGCGGCGCTCGACCCCTTTCCGAGTGGCGAGCGGCGGATCCTCGAGCAGCGGGCCGCGCCGCGCGGGCGGAATCCCGAGCACCCGCGCGACCTGGCAGAAGGTGCGCCGCAGATCGGTGCCGGCCGGCTCGGGCCAGGGCAGGCCGCCGGGGCCGAAGTCGAGGCTGCTGCGGCCCGTGGCGAGGGCGGCCAGCAGCGCCATGCGCCGGCCCGGATGCAGCGCGACCACCAGGTCGGCGGCGAGACGGCGCGCCGCCAGGGCTCCCGCCGCGAACGATGCCCAGCCGCCGTAGGGATTCGCCAGCCGGTGGACTCGCACCTCCGGCAGCAGACCGGCGATCGGCCGCACACTCTCGGCACAGGCCAGGTGGATTTCGATCGGCGGGTCGGCGCTGCACAGATCACGAACCAGGTCGGCCGTGCGCAACACGTCTCCAGCGGCCCCGTAGCGCAACAGCAGGATCCGCGCTGGGCGACGACCTTCGCACGTCCGCTTCCGCAGCCGGCGCCGCTCGATCGAGGCGTTCACGAGGTGCCCAATCACCGCCTCAAGCCTCGTCGGATGAGCGGCGGGATGGCGCGCCCGGCGCCTCACGGACCTCTTGCAGGGCGGCCCGTGCCGCCTCCTTGGGGATCCCGGCGCGGCGCATCCTGCGCAGCGCTTCGCGCGGCGCCACGCCTTCGCGTAGCAGCTCCCTGGCCTGTGTCGCCCAGGGCGACTCGCGCCGCTCGGGTTCGCCCTCTGCCTCGGGGGGAGTCGCACTGCGGGTGTCGATCACCAGCACCGCCTCGCCGCGCACCGGGCTCTCGCGCAGCTGAGCGGCGAGCGCCGCCGCCGAGCCGCGCAGCACGCTCTCGTGCAGCTTGGTGAGCTCGCGACACAGGGCGACCTCCACGTCGCCGAGAGTGCCCGCGACCTCCTCGAGGGTGGGGGCGAGCCGACGCGGGGATTCGAAAAGGACCAGCGTGGTGCCGCCGAAGAGCCGGCGCTGCTGCGCCAGGACCCGCAACCGGGCCCGGCGTTTGCCGGGAGCGGCCGGCAGGAAGCCCTCGAAGCCAAAGGAATCGGTCGGCAGACCGGCCACCGAGAGCGCCGCGAGCGCCGCACTCGGCCCCGGAATGGCGCACACGCGGTGCCCGCCCTCCAGCGCCGCGCGCACCGCACGACGCCCCGGGTCGGAGACGCTCGGTGTGCCGGCATCGGAGACCAGGGCCACCGAGCGGCCACGTTCGAGCAGGTCGACGATGCCGCGCGCCGAGGCCAGCTCGTTGTGATCGTGGTGGGCGATCCGCGAGGCACGGCTGCCGAGGCGGTCGAGCAGCCGCCGAGAATGGCGCGTGTCCTCGCAGGCCACCACGTCGACCTCGGTCAGAATCCGGGCCGCCCGCGCACCGAGATCGTCCAGATTGCCGATCGGCGTCGCCACCACGTAGAGCGTTCCCTGCCCCCGGTCGCTCGGCTCAGACCCCCCAGTCGCGGGCATAGCGAAAATCCCGGCCGATGGTGCGATGAGAGACCTTGGCGATGATCGGCAAGGCGCGTTTGAACTGGGAGCGCCGCACCATCTCGGCCACTCGATCGACGAAGCTCGCATCCTCGCCTCGTGCCACGATCTCCGATCTGGTGAAGCGGCGGTCGACGAGGTGGTAGAGCACCCGGTCGACCGCCTCGTAGGAGAAGCCCATCTCGTCCTCGTCGGTCTGGCCGACCCAGAGGTCGGCGCTCGGAGGCTTGGCGATCACCCTTTCCGGCACGCCGAGGTGGACCGCCAGCTCGCGCAGCTGGCTCTTGTAGAGATCACCGATCGGATTCAGCGCCGAGGCCATGTCGCCGTGGATGGTGCCATATCCGAGCAGCAGCTCGGTCTTGTTGCTGGTGCCGAGCACCAGCGCGCCCTCGACGGCGGAGTGATCGTAGAGGATCGCCATTCGCTCGCGCGCCATCTTGTTGCCACGCTCCAGCGGGGTGGCGTCGCCGCGATGGCGGAAGTAGGCGTCGATCTGAGGGCTCAGGTCGACGGTGATCATGCGCACGCCCGCCTGCTCTGCCACCGCGGTGGCGTCCTCCAAGGACTCCGGAGAAGAGGTGGCGTAGGGCATCCGAATCGCCAGCACCTGCTCCCCACCGAGCGCGCGCGCCGCCAGCACGCAGGCGACCGCCGAATCGATGCCCCCCGAGAGCCCGACCACGACACGTTCCAGTCCGAGCTTGCGCACCTCGTTGCGCAGAAAGCGCAGCAGCAGATCCTGGACCGCCGGCAGATCGAGGGCCGGAACGCCGAGCGGCTCCGCGGCGCGCCGCCAGGGGATCGAAGCGCTCATTCGCCCGTCTCGCCGACGAGGCCGAAACGGCGCTTCCGCACCCGGCGCAGCTCGCGCAGCGCCAGCTCCAGATCCTCGTCGCGGAAGAGCGGCGAATCACGCCGCTCCCGGCACACGTTCGCCAGGTCGATCTCGACCTCCAGGAGCAGCTCCTCCAGCGGCGCCGCCTGGGCCGCCAGCCGTCCCGAGGGCAGCACCACCTGCGATCCACCGCCAAAGCCGATTCCGTCCTCGAAGCCGACCCGATTGGCGTACAGCACGTAGACGCCGTTGGCCTTGGCGTGGAACCGATTGAGGACCTCCCAGGTCGCTCCGGCGTCGGGCTCGACACCCGGTCGCGCGTCCGATTCCCTGCCCCGCACCGGCCCCGCGCTCGGCACGATCAGGAGCTGGGCGCCGTCCTGCGCGGCGATCAGAGGCGGAATGGCGTGCCACATGTCCTCGCAGGTCAGCAGCGCGGCGCGGCCGAGGTCGGTGTCGAAGGCGCGAACGCGATCGCCGGGGGCGAAGTAGCGTTGCTCTTCGAAGAGGCCGTAGGTGGGCAGGTAGATCTTTCGATGCCGGTGGCTCCATTCCCCCTGGCATAGATAGGCGGCGGTGTTGAAATAGCGGAAATCGGCGGAGCGCTCGACCAGCCCGACCACCACATCGATCCCCTCGCTGGCGTCGCGAAGCGGTTGCAGCCGCGAGTCGTCGAGACGCAACGCGACCTCGGGCACCAGGTCCTTCAGGAAGTAGCCGGTCAGCGAGAGCTCGGGGAAGACGCAGAGTCGCACGCCGCGTTCGCGCGCCTCGGCGATCACCTCCAGGTGGCGCTGGAGGTTGCGCTCAAGGTCGCCGAGCGTCGGATTGATCTGCGCCAGGCAGGCTTTGAAGCTCACCGCGATCCTCAGCGGAGCAGCGCGAGGCGCTGGGTATGGATGCGGCCCGCAACCGAAAGTCGCGCCAGGTAGAGGCCGCTCGGCAGCGCACTGCCCCGGTCCGAAAGCCCGTCGAAGCGCACTCGGTGGAGGCCGGCTCGGCGCTCTCCCCGCACCAGGTTGCGGACCCGCTCGCCCTTGAGATTGTAGACGCTCAGGTCGACCGTGGCAGAGGCTTCGCCGATCACGAAGCCGAGAAGGGTCGAGGGGTTGAAGGGGTTGGGCGCCGGCGGATGGAGCGCCGCTCCGGTCCCGGGCGCCCCCCAGTCGAGAGAGAAGGGAGCGGAGCTCGTCCTCTGGTCCGCGGGGCCCAAGACCAGGCGGTACTCGTGGGCGCCGGCAGGCACCGCCGAGTCGAGCTGCGAGCCGCAGGGAGAGCCGTCGCCGGCGGCGACCTCGACCCAGTCCCGGGAGCGGACCCGGCGGCGCTGGAGGGTCCAGGAGCGGGAGTCGGAGTCCGCGCACCACTCGATCCGCGCCGACGAGGAGCCGTCGGCGGCGAAGGGCGGTACGCGATGGGCGGAGCGCTCCCGGAGCAAGGTCCCCACGTCCTCCTCGATCTTCCAGGTGGTGAGCCCGGTGAGTCGGCCCGTGGCGCGAATCCCGCGGTCCAAGAGCTCGACCTCGTCTCCGAACACGGCCACGGCTTCGAAACGCGCCAGCTCGGTGGGAATCAGCCCCTCGGTCACGTCGAGGTAGACGACCGCATCCTCCGGGTAGCCGTCGAGCAGCAGCGCGGCCAGATCGTCGCGCACCGATACCGCGGTCACCGCGCCGGCGTCGGGGATCCAGGGCAGCTGTGGGCGCGGGAACTGGGGAGTGCTCACATCGATCGGCACCATCCCCTGGCTGCCAGCCGCCAGGAAGGCTCGGCCACCGCCGGCCGCCACGTCGTGGACCGCTTCGTAGCCACGCAGGAGACCGACCGCGACCGGCGTCATGCGCTCGCTCGCGTCCACCACGATCATGCCGCCGTTCGCGGCTTCCGTGCCGGGCAGGGTCACGAAGACGAGGTCCCCTCCGGCCGCCAGCTCGCCGGTTCTTTCGCCGAGGGGCAGCACGTCGTCGGACTTGACCGGCACCGTCGGCAAAGACGCGTTGACGACCTCGATGCGCGCGCTTTCGTGGGAGAGCAGATAGGCGTACGTCTCCAGGAGTGCGACTCGATTCCAGGCGCGGTAGCTCCGCAATGTGGAGAGCAGATGCGGGTTGGAAGGTACCGCCGCCTCGACCAGGCTCAACCCGTCGCCCCCCATGGCCGCGAAGATCACCCCGTCGCGCACCGCCAGGTCGCGCACCGGGCCGGAGGTCGGGAAGGTGAGCAAGGGCTGAGGGTCGTAGGGCGTGAAGGCGGTCGACAGGATCTCGATCCCCTCGATCCCACCCCCCACGGCGATCGCATCGATCAAGTCCCCGCCGTAGATCGTACGCCCGCCGGTGTAGGCCGACTTGATGATTTGCGGCTGCCTTGGGTCGAGCGTGCGGACCACCTCGACGCGCCCCGCACCGCCTCCGACGACCACTCGCTGGTCATCACGCAGCAGTAGCGATGCCGGCTCGATCTCGCTCTCCACCGCTCCCAGCTCGAAGGGGCTGACCTCCGAGCTCACCGAGATGACGCGCAATCCGAGCACCTGGTCGGCCAGGTAGGCCACGGAGTCGGCGACGACGATCGCGGTGGCACGACCGCCGGCGTGCAGGCCGCCGGTGCGGTACATGAGCGGTGGATCGGAGATATCGACGATCTGCATCGCCGTCGGTCCCGTCGCCACATAGGCGAAATCCCCCGCCACGTCGACGCTGTGGGTCGGCCCCAACCCTCCGAGCGAGCCGAGCACGACGAGGGAATCGGGCCGTGTGTTGTCGACCACCCAGAGCCGGTTCTTGGTCGCGAGCAGAGTCCGGTCGCCGTTCACCTCGGCATCGCGGAAGAACTCCTCGGGCTCGGTCAGGGTGCCGAGCACGACCGGGGCTTCGGGGATCTGGTAGTCGATGATCTGGTAGCCGGAATCGGCCGCGGTCACATGGGCGAGCGCACCCACGAGGTCGACCGAGCGCACCGAGGCTCCCAGATCGAGGGTCGAGAGCTCGAGTGGCGAGTCGGGATCGCTGGTGTCGAAGGCGACCAGCCCCGCTTCGTCGCCCGCCATCAGCAGCAGATCGCCGGAGGTCGCCAGGCCACGAACCACGCCGGCTGTGGTGACCGTCGCCGTCGGGGCGAGCGATCCCTCGACGTAGATCTGGATGGTCGCGCCGGCGCCGACGTAAATCCGCTCCGCAGACGCGGCCAGCGCGAGCGAGGGCCCGCCCAGGGCCCGCCCTCCGAGCCTCAGCTCGTCACCGGCCGCGGTCCGTCCGGTCGCGGCCAGGGCTATGATGATCGCCGGCCAAGCGTGGAGACACGCCACCAGTTCGGTCCTCCTGCCGGCCCGCGAGGGACCGCGTGATCGTTCCGCTCCCGGCTGCCGGGAGGCATCGGATCGAGTCGGCCGACCGATCCGCGACGCAGAGGAACGCTTCATCCAAGAGTAACTCTTCGCCTTGCTCGTTCCATCGTCGAGACGCCGCGCGATCTTCACGATACAGGTCCCGAGCGAGGCGTGCGTCAGCGTCGCGGCGCCGGCTCGAAGCGCTCGACCGCCCAGCCCAGGCGGAGGGCGATCGCCTCCAGCTCCGGCCGCGGATTGACGGCCACGGGATGGCCCACCGCCGAGAGCAGTGCGACGTCGCTCGAGTCATCCGCGTAGGCCCACGCCCGGGCGCGCTCGATGCAGTGCTCGCGGAGCAGCATCTCGACGATCTCGCGCTTGCCCGGGCCATAAGGGTGGACCCCTTCGAGCTCGCCGGTGAGTCGTCCGCCGACGGTGCGCAGCCGCGATGGGATCCACAGGTCGGCGCCGAAGGCCTCGGCGAAGGGAGCCAAGAGCAGATCGAGAGTGCCGGACAGGAGCACGACCAGATCACCGGCCTGTTTGTGATCTCTAACTATCGACCACGCCTGCGGATAGATGCGCCTTTTCAAGTGCTCCTCGAAACAGGCCCGCGCCTCCTCCTCGAGTCTCTCCCGGCTCCAGCCGCGCCACATATGCTTGTTGGCCTTGGTGACCGCGATCGGTCCGCGCGGCGCCAGGACCAGCGCGCCCGCGATCGCGCGGGGAATGCTGGAGAGCGGCAACGCCCCCTTTTTCAACAGGTAGCGGAAGAAAGCCCGCTCCGACGAGGGCGGCGCCAGCAGCGTACGATCGAGGTCGAAGATGGCGGCGCCGCTCATGCGCGAGGGTGTTCGGGATCGGGGTCCGTGCTCCGGGATCGCTCCGGAACGAGATCGGCCATGGTCCGAAAACGCAGTCGGCCTTGATCGGCGCGCGTTCTGGCGTGGGCCAGGATGACGTCGAGCGCCTCCAGGACGATTTCCGTGTTCTCGAGCAGATTCCAGGGGTGAAACCAGAGGTGGAAGGTCTCGGCGCGGCGGATGGCTCGCTCGATTCCGCGGATCGCCTTGCGGGCACGAGTCGCCGCGGGAATGAGGCGCCGGAAGCCCTCGGCCCGCAGCAAGAGCATCGACCCGGGCAGCGTCCAGAGTCCCGGCACGACCTGTTCCACACGCACCGCCGGCGGCGCGATCGGCAGAAGGACATCGAGGATTCGCAGGCACTTGGTGATCGGCTCGGGCACCGGCGCCCGCTCGACCCAGCTCCGGTCGAGCTCCCGGTAGATGCGGAAACCGCATTGCCGCAAAGAGGCGAGGTGCCCGACGGAGTTGCGCGGGAAGACGAAAGACGCGGGCGAAACGCCGGTGGCAGCGCGCACCGCGGCGGCGGCGGCCCTCATCTCCGCCGTAGCGGTTTCGGCGTCGCAGCCGGAGTCCCCGATGATGACGTGGCTGAAGCCGTGGCAGCCGATGTCATGGGCTGCCGAAGCGGCGCGGATCTGCTCGACCAGCCGCGGCTGGTACCAGGCCGGGTGATGCTCTGGCGGGCCGCAGGGATCGTGCCGGTACCAGTCCGCCGCGCCGAGCCAGCGGTGGCGAGGTCGCGGCATCTCGGGATGGGGCCGGCCGTCGGCCCCGCGCCGGCAGCCATCCAGCAGTAGGTGGCCGACCAGCGCCCAGGTGGCCGGCACGGCGTGGCGATCGAAGAGCTCGAGCAGGGCGGAGATGATCGAGGGGACGCGATGGAAATCGACGGCCGCGGGATCGATGCGATCGTGGATGCCCCAGGCGAGCTCGACATCGAGCGAGATGACCATGGTGGCGGGCTGATGCGTGGGCATCCGTGCTCTCGGCGGCGCTCAGTTCTCGTAGCCTCGCGGGTGGCTGCGGTGCCAGTCCCAGGCGGAGCGCAGGATAGTGTCGAGGTCGGAATGCCGCGGGCTCCATCCCAGCTGGTTCCGGGCAAGATCGGCCGCCGCCACCAGCTCGGGTGGATCGCCGGGGCGGCGCGGTCCGATTTCGGCGACGATGCGCGCGCCGGTGATCCGCCGTGCCGCCTCGATCACCTCCATGACCGAGTAGCCCTTGCCGATGCCGAGGTTGTAGGCCTGCTTGCCCGGCCCCTGCCCCGCGAGCAGGGCGTCCATCGCCAGGCGGTGGGCCGAGGCGAGGTCGAGGATGTGGATGTAGTCGCGGATGCAGGTTCCATCGGGGGTGGCGTAGTCGTCGCCGTGGATGAAGAGCTTGGGGCGCACCCCGAGCGCGGTCTGCAGCACGATCGGGATCAGGTGGGTCTCCGGCGAATGGTCCTCGCCGAGCTCGCCATCGGCGCCGCAGGCATTGAAGTAGCGCAGCGCCACCGCGCGCAGATCCCAGCCCTCGGCCGCCTTCCAGAGCTCCTGCTCGAAGAGCAGCTTCGATTCGCCGTAGGGGTTGGTCGGCCGTTGCGGCAGCCCCTCGTGGATCGGCATCTCGGCCGGTTCGCCGTAGGTGGCGCAGGTCGACGAGAAGAGAAAAGCCCGCACTCCATGGTCGCGACAGGCCTCGAGCAGCCCTTTCCCCTTCTCGACGTTGTTCTCGAGGTAGAGGTCGGGCCGTTCGACCGACTCCCCCACCAGCGCGTAGGCGGCGAAGTGCATGACGGCGTCGATCGGCCGCGGCGCCAGAGCCCGGTCGAGCGCATCCCGATCCCCCAGGTCCCCCAGAACGAAGTCGGCCCGCGGGTGGAGCGCCGCGCGATGGCCTCGCTCCAAGTTGTCGAGAATGACCACGTCGTGGCCGTGGTCGATCAGGTGCTTGACGCAGATGCTGCCGATGTACCCCGCGCCGCCGGTGACCAGAATGGTGGGCATCCGATTCCCCGTGGGAGGTGATTCCTGAAGAGGCCCGCGCGACTCCGGAAGGCCCGGATTCGGCGCGGACACGAGCGAGGAAGGTAGCAGAATCCGCGGGCGGGCGGGACGTCGACGAACCCCCTCCCGCGGTCCCTTCTCGGTCGCGCGAAGACCCTATGAAGCGCCGACTTCGGAGCCCTCTCCACAACCGCTTCCCCATCTTTCTCCCCAGGTTATCCACAGCCTTGGCGTGTCAAGCATTCTTTTTGAATTTCTCTCAACGCATTGAAAGAGAACACGTTGCGGGAGAAATCAGGAGCAAATCGGGAGCCGGGGGCGCGGCGGCCGAGCACGCTGTGGACAATCGAAGCCAGGACCGGGCCGAGAGAGGGGACCTGCTCTCGTTTAACACGCCGAAAATGCCCAGAAAGCGGGCACAAACGGGTGGCGACGCCGGAGGCTTCGGTCTATACTGAGGAGCAACGTGGATCGGGGGGGCTCGCCACGGCTCGCAGAACTGCATCCAGTCACGCGGGGGACCTGATGAAACGCCGGGTGCTCTCAGGGTCGAGAAACGACTGCGGAGCGGGATACGTCGAGTATGTGCTGATCGTGTCGCTGGTCGCCATCGCCCTTCTGGCGGCGACCAAGGCCTATCAGGAGAAGATCGAGCTGATCTTCTCTCGTGCCGCGGTCGAGATCGACGAGAACTTCCCCGGCATCGCCGACGGCAACTGATCGATCCATCAGTCCACGCGCTCGACCACCAGCGGCGCGGATTCCGGAGCTTCGTCGGTGATCGTGAAGGCGGCGCGGGCCTCGTCCAGCGCGGCATCGCCGGCCGCTCGATCCCGCGCGTGAATCTCCAGCAGAGGGTCGCCGCGCGCCACGCGCTCCCCCGGCGAAACGTGCAGCAGCAGGCCGACGCCGGGGTCGATCTCTTGCTCGATCGAACGCCGGCCGGCGCCCAGATCCACGGCCAGCTCTCCCAGCATGCGGGAATCGATGCGCCGCAGGTGGCCGCCCTCGAGCGCCGGAACCGGCAGCACGACACCAGCGGCGGGCAAGAGGGAGCGATCGTCGACGACCCGCGGGTCGCCGCCCTGCGCCTCGACGAAGCGCGCGAAGACCTCGAGCGCGGCGCCGGAGTCGAGGGCCCTTTCGATCGCCCGGGCTCCCGCGCCGGCGGCGGGCGCGGCGCCGGCCAGCACCAGCATTTCGGCGCCGAGTGCGGTCACCAGCTCGCGCAGGTCGGCGGGGCCCTCGCCGCGCAACAGGTCGATCGCCTCGCCGACCTCGAGTGCGTTGCCGATCGTCCGGCCCAGCGGGGCATCCATCGCGGTGATCAGAGCGCATGCGCTGCGCCCGTTGGCGCGCGTCACCTCGACCAGCGCGCCCGCGAGCTCACGGGCGTCGCCCAGAGTCTCCATGAAGGCACCCCGGCCCACCTTCACGTCGTAGACCAAGGCCGCGGGTCCGGCCGCGAGCTTCTTGCCGACGATCGAGCCGACGATCAGGGGCAGCGAGTCGATGGTCGCGGTCACATCGCGCAGCGCGTAGAGAACGCGGTCGGCCGGGGCCAAATCCTCGCTCTGGCCGACGATCGCGCATCCGGTCTGGGCGACCACCGAGATGAACTGCTGGACCGAAAGATCGGAGCAGTAGCCGGGGATCGACTCCAGCTTGTCGAGGGTGCCGCCGGTATGGCCGAGACCGCGCCCGGAGAGCATCGGCACCGGCACGCCGCAGGCGGCGACCGCGGGCGCGAGGGCCAGGGAGGTCTTGTCGCCCACTCCGCCGGTGGAGTGCTTGTCGGCGCTGATCGGGCCGATGGGTGATAGATCGAGAGTGCGCCCGGAATCGCGGATGGCGCGGGTGTAGGCGGCCATCTCGCCGGCGCTCATGCCGCGGAAGTAGATCGCCATCAGAAGAGCCGCGACCTGGTAATCGGGAATCTCGCCGCGGGCGACGGCGCCCACCCAGGCCTGCAGCTCGTGCGGCTCGATCGGCTCTCCGCGCTTCTTGCACTCGATCATCTGCACACTGTTCATGCGCACCTCAAAAGGAGAAGGTCCAGCCGACCGCGAGTCCGCCAGCGGCCGGCGTCGCGCAGCGCAGCTTCATTCGGCTCGCCTCGGAGCGGTCGCCGTAGAGGTGCAGCAGGAGCGCCGAAGAGGCCAGGGCCGCCAGTCCGGAGGCCGCCGCCAGGTTGCGCGAGCGGTTGCCGAACTCCCACTCCTCCACGGCCTGCTGGTGCAGCGACCGGCGATCGCCGAACTCCCGCGAGGGGTCGTGCGAGCGGGCGTCGAGCAGCCGCGCCGATTGCCAGTGATCCAGCGCAGCGCGAAGAAAGAGCGCCGAGGCGGCGCCGGTGGTCCCGGCGATGACCCAGGCGCCGAGCCGCCTGCGAGCGGTCCGGTCGATGCCGTCGACGCCCTCGGCACCCTCGGGTGGAGCGGCCCGGGCCGCGGGGGTGCCGCGGGCGCGGGGGAGGGGCCGCCGTGCGGCGGGCCCCCCCGGCCGCCCCCGCCCCCCGGGGGGGGCGCGGCCGGGGCGGGGGGGGCGCGGCGGCGGGGGGCGGGGGGCGGGGGGGGGGCGGCCCCCGGCGGCCGCCGCCGCCGGCAGCGCGCGCTCAAGCCGCTGAGCTCCGCTCTTCGCTCACGATCTTCACCGAGGCGCTGGCGCCGATCCTGCTGGCCCCGGCCTCGATCATGCGCCGCGCGGTTTCGGTATCGGAAACGCCGCCCGAGGCCTTGACCCCCATCTCCTGACCCACGGTGCGGCGCATCAGCAGCACGTCCTCGATGGTGGCGCCTCCGCTGCTGAAACCGGTGGAGGTCTTCACGTAATCGGCCCCGGCGCGGCGCGCCGCCTGGCAGGCCGCGACCTTCTCGTCGTCGGTCAAGAGAGCGGTCTCGATGATCACCTTGACCAGCGCGCGCCCGGTGGCGGCGTCGATGACAGCGCGGATGTCGCGCTCGACAACAGGGAAATCTCCGGCCTTGGCGGCGCCAATGTTCATCACCATGTCGATCTCGTGCGCCCCTTCGTCGATCGCCTTGGTGGTCTCGAAGGCCTTGACCTCCTGCGAGCTGGCGCCGAGCGGGAAGCCGATTACGGTGCAGACCTTGACCGGCGATCCTCGGAGCAGCTTGGCCGCCAGCGGAACGTAATAGGGATTGATGCAGCAGCTCGCGAATCCGTAGCGCTTGGCCTCGAGGCAGAGAGAGGCGACCTGGTGGCGAGTCGCGTCGGCCTTGAGCAGGGTGTGATCGATGTGGGCCCCCAGGGTGGGTCGGACCGAGCGCACCCCGGGCGCCGCGCTGATCCGCGCCGCACCGTTGGCTTGCAGCACGCTGACCACATCGTGCCGCTTGCGCAGGCAGTGCCCGGAGTTGGTGCAGGGGGTGCAGCGCGTGAAGGAGTGCTGTGCCGCCACGCCCTCTTTGCGCAGCGCCTCCAGAACGTGGTCGGTGATTCGCTCGACGAGCTGGACTTGATTCATCGCCTCTTGTCTCGTGAATGGGGTGCGGCGGCGCCGGCATCGCGGGTATCTGTCGGCTCCAGTGCGATG
>CAZBBK010000008.1:0-124786 GCA_964490075.1 uncultured Gemmatimonadota bacterium
CGCGACTCTCGATCGAGAGTGGTGAGTTGTGACCAGAATCTGGCCGCAACCTTCAACTCCTCGATCGGAATCGCTGGTTACGACCGGATTCCGACCCTGATGCTACGACGCCGTCGCCTCTCCTCTCCCGACGGTGTCGTTCCGCCGGCGTTTCGATAGGGCGCTTCGCCGCCCGGAAAGCGCCCTATCGAAACGCCAGATGGGAATCTGGCCGCTGCTCGGCAAGCCGATGGCGTTTCTGGCTGCCTTCGACGGTACCAACTCCGCCAATGGTCTCGCGCGCTCCTCGGTCGAGCGGGAGTACATCACCGTCCCCCGGCGGATCTGTGTGACCACGCCGCGCTCCCCCGCCCGATTCAGCACCAGCGCGTCCAGCCGACCTACGCGCACTCCCCGGCGATCTCGGCCCCCCGCTCCACCACCGGCGCCCACACCGCATCGAGGAAGTCGGCGATCTCGCGCGTCAGCCGCTCCGGATGCATGCGCAGTTCGGCCGCCGAATGGGCGCGCAGCAGGCGCCCGGTCGGGATCTGCTCGGCGATCTGCTCGGCGTCGCTGAAGGGGTGGATCATGTCGCGCTCGTGGCCCAGCACCAGCGCCGGACAGCCGATCGCGGCGCGCGCTTCCGCGGCCGGACCGACCGGGCCCACCAGCACACCGTGCAGCACCGCCGCCAGCACCTCGGGCGGGGTCGACGCGGCGTTGAGCAGGCTGTTGACCGGGCCCCAGGGGGTTCGCGGCAAGCGGCCGGCGCACCGCGTCACCAGCCCCACCAGCGCAGCCGCGTGACGCGCGGCGAGCAGCAGCGGCACGAAGGTGAGCGCCGCCGCCGGCACGGCGTTTTCGAGCACCGGCATCTCCAGGACCAGCGCCCGCACCCGCCGCGGCACCCGCACCACCGTCTCGAGCGACACGTTGGCGCCGAGCGAAATCCCGCCGATCACCGCCTGGTCGAGCTCCAGGTGATCGATCAGCGCGATCACCTGCTCGGCCCAGACGTCCATCCGGTAGAGCGACTCGATCGCCGGACGATCGCTGCGGCCGTGCCCGAGCAGGTCGAGCAGCACCACGCGGTTGCCGCGCTCGGCGAGGGCCGCGGCGATTCCGGCGCTCAGGTTGGTGTCGAGCAGCAGTCCGTTGGTGTAGACCAGGACCCGGTCCCCGTCGCCGAAGACCTCGTAGTAGAGGCGCCGGCCGCGGTGCTCGAAGGTCTCGCCGCGCCCGCCCGGCGCACCCGCCGGCACGCTACTTCGCCCGCTCGGCGGCGATCTGGTGCACCATGATCGCGTTGCCCTCGGGGTCGAGGATCATCGCCATCTTGCAGATCTCCTTGCCCTCGTCGGTCTGGTTGGTCCACACCTCCTGGACGACTTTGACCCCCGCCTCGCTCATGCGCCGCACATCCTCCTCGATGGCATCGCTCTCGATTGCCATGTAGACGGCGGGATTGTCCATGTGCTTGGGCGACATCGTGTCGAGCGCGATGGTCTGCCCGTCCGGCGCATCGAACTCGGCCCACATGTCGCCGTAATCGGCGCTCTGCTTCAGGCCCAGAACCTCGCCGTAGAAGTGCTTGGCTTTCTCCATGTCGCGCGTCGGATGGGCGACGAAGGCTACTTTGGTGATCATCTTCTGGTTCCTCGGTCGGGGTGGTCGCCGATGGGTGAGCTCTGGCCACGGTAACCGAAGCGACGGGACTCCGCCGGGGTAGGATGGGCGCCCAACATCATGAGCAGATTCCGCCGCACCAGACGCAGACTCGCCGGCCTGGCCTGCCGCGCCCGCATGTGGACCCGGCCCGACACCGGCAAGCTCCCGGACTTCCTGATCATCGGCGCCCAGAAATGTGGCACGACGACGCTCGAGCGCAATCTGGCGCGGCACCCCGACGTCTACATGACGGAGTACTGCCGCCCCGGGTCGTCCCGCGAGGTGCACTTCTTCAACGACCAGTGGCCTCGCGGACTGAAATGGTATCGCTCGCTCTTTCGCGAGGGGATGCTCTGCGGCGAGAAGACCCCCCGCTACATGACACGTGCCAAATACATGGAACGGATCCATCGCACGGTGCCGCACGCCAAGCTGATCATCTGCCTGCGAGATCCGATCCGGCGCCTGATCTCGCAAGTCAACATGCGCCGCCGCCGGCTGCCGGGGTTGCGCGTAGTCGACGTGCTGCGCGATCCCGAGTACGTCGATCGCGGCTACTACCACCATCAGATCGTGCAACATGTGCTGCGCTATTTTCCGCGCGAGCAGCTGCACGTCGTCGTCGTCGATGAGCAAGCCTCCGCCATCGATCGCGCCGCGGGGAGGCCGGGCGGCGGCGACCACGGCCTGACCGTCGCCGATCCGACGACCCGCACCCGCGACATGATGTCGGAGATTTGTTGTTTCCTGGGTCTGCCGTACGTCCAGGAGTCGCACGACGCCTACTGGGTCGGCAGCTATCCACCCGATTTCGTGGTCACCGATCGGGAGATGGCGGCGCTGCGACAGATCTACGCCGAGCCGAACGCCCGTTTCTTCGGGTGGTTGGGACGCAAGATCGACACCTGGGAGCTCAGCGCGTAACCCGGCCGGCATCTCCGGACGTCCAATCAACGTCCCTCAACCCAGTTCCTCGCGCCGGTGCAGCACTCGACAAAGGAGACACGATGACCCACCGCGCGATCCTTGTCTTTTCTTGCGCCTTTCTGGTGCTCGCCGCGGCGCCGGCTCCCCTGCGCGCCGCACCCCCGATCTTCGACCCGATCGCCGAGTCGCGTGCCCTCGGCTCGGTCCTGCTGGCGCTGGAAGGGAGCGAGCTGGAGCTCGTGGTAAGCGCCCAGGACCCCGATGGAGACGAGCTCCGCTACTGGGCCGAGGGGGTTCCGGGTTGGGCCGACTTCGATACCATCAGCGCGGTCTTCAGCGGAACCCTTCCGACCTGGGCGGAGGTCGATTCGGTGCGTGTGCGGCAGCCCGGTGCGTACGATGTCGAATTCTATGTCCGCGACGACGTCGATACCGTGAGCACGGTGCTCTCGATCGAAGTGGGCGACTCCTTGTGGACACCTGGGACGATGGCCGAATGTGTCGCCGATCGTCCGATCAGCGCTGGCGGCGAGATCGGCACCCCGGTCGCCCTCCGTCATCTGGAGGAGACGACATTCTGGAGCTCATACGGAGGAGGGCGCACTCTGCGCCGCGTCAGCTTCGGCTTCACCAGCCAGGTGCCCGATGTCGAGGGCTGGGAGGAGGACTGGGCGACCGAGGCCAATCATCTCTTCCTGCCTCCCGGGCAGCCCGCGGCACACAACGTGGGGGCGGTGGTGGAGGGTTGCTACGCTCAGGGATGGGGGATCGAGAGGCTCGCCGAACAGGCCTGTGCCGAGCTCGATCTTCCCGTGCTCATCATCGACTGCGACTGGGCCTTCACCTACCCCGGCTCGTTGATGACCAAGTACAACGCCGAAGCTCAGAGCGAGCGCGATCCCGAGCTCCTTTTCTACATGTTCAGCACCGCCCACTACCTGCGAGCGGCCGACGCGCTGGTGAGCGCGCTCGAGGCCGTGACCGATTGGCCGGTCTCCCACGCCGACTTCCGAGTGGCCCTCACCGGGCATTCCAAGTTCGGGCAGACCTGCTACGCCGCGGCCGCCGCCGACTCTCACCGCGTGGCCGCCATCATGTCGAGCGGCGCCTCCGGAATCGACAAGCCGGCCTCGCGTCTCTTGGCCACCCTGCAGGGGGCGGTGTCGATCAACCCGGGCGCATCGCCCACCTACCTCGGCTCGATGACGACGCATTACGCGGAGGGCTATCGACGCCAGCGCGAGATGAACCCCAGTTCGCTGACTCTGGTCACCGAAGGCACCAACGATTCGCGGGGCACATCGGAGGGCTACGGCGCGAAGTACGGCATGATGGTCACCGACCTCGATCTGGCGCTGCCGCATCGCGTCCTGGCGATCCCGAATCTGTTGCACACCACCCAGAGCGAGCAACACTCGACAGTCTGGAGGATGTTGCTCGCGGCCGCCTTTCTCGATAGGCCCATGGCCGAGGTGACGGACGTGTCGCACCAGGTCGGCCCCGGCGACATCACGGTCGAGGCGACCATTTCCGGCGCCGAACATGTACTGAACGCACGCATCTGGGCCACTGGCCAGAGTGATGCCGACACTTCGGCGTGGGACCGATTCGTCGACTATCCGGTGACGTGGTTCGGCAACCAGATCCGCGGATCGATTCCAGATACGGCGACCACCTACTTCGTCGAGGTGCTGGATGAAGTCGACGGCGTGCGCGGATCGGTCACCAGTGCGCCGATGCCGGTGAATCGGGACTACCCACTGCTGCCGCTGGCGCCGGCTCCGGTCGAGGAGCTCGCGGCCGATCTGTCGGTTCCCGTGGTGACGCTCACCTGGGAGACCCCGCCGGACGAGGATTTCGCGGGCACCTTGGTGCGCTTCAGCCCCACGCATTTCCCCATCGATCCACTCGACGGAACGACCGTCTACGACGGGGTCGGCACCTCGGCCGAGCACATCGTCGGCGCTGGCACGCGCTTCTACTACGCGGCTTTCACCTACGATGCGCTCGGCTTCTACGGCGCTCCCCAGCTCGCATCGGTCGAGCGGGGATTGATCCACATGCTCGAGGCGCCGTCGACGATGACCAGCGCACGCCGCCGATGAAGCGGGTGACCGCGTCATCGTGAGCGTCGCGAGTGCGGCCCGTGCATCCGCCGCAGCTCTTGCAGATCCTCGGCCGTGTTGACGCCAGCGAATGTGCCGGCGGGGAAGGGAAGCTCGAGCACGCTGCCCAGCTCCGCCAGCGCCCGCATTGCCAAGGGCCCACCGTGACGCAGCCGTGACGCGACCGGGTCCGCCAACGCGGGACGGTAGAGAGCGCAGACCGGCTGCGCCGCTCCCTCGCTCACCGGAACGATCGCCGGCGCATCGGGCTCCCGGCGCAGGGCACGGGCCAGCAGCGCCGGGATCTCGCTCGGCAGAAAACAGAGATCGACCGCCAGCAGCAGGATGGTTCGTCCGGGGCGTGCCTGGAAGGCGGCGTCGAGCCCCGCCAGCGGGCCGAGCCCCGGGAAGCGGTCCCGCACCGTCTCGATCCCCGGCACCGGGAAGCTCGCGCCGCGTCCGGTCAGGGCCAGCAGCTCTTCACAGTGGGGACGCAGCAGTGTCACCGCCCGCTGCGCCAACGTGATTCCCTCGATCTCGATCGACGCCTTGTCGACGCCACCCAGCCGCCGTGCCTCGCCGCCGGCCAGGATCGCGCCGACCGGCTTCCGGCCGGCGGCGGGGGAGGGGGCGCCGTTCACGGCAGAGTCCAGGTCGACACGCTGTTGGAGAGCAGGTTGGTCACGAAGATGGAATCGCCGAAGAAGGTGAGCTGCATCGGATTGCGGTTGACTCCCAGGTGCACGGCAGTGTCGAGCTCGCCACTGGCCGGGTCCCAGCTCTGCACCAGGTTGGAGAGGCTCGCCACCACCCAGAGAAGGCCCCGGTGCCACTCTACATCGTTCGGCGCGCGTCCGACCGGCCGCGGCAGGCGGGTGAAGCTGCGCTCGCGCAGGCGCACGATCCCGAGCGTCTCCTCCAGCGTGTGCAGCACGTAGATCCGGTCGCTGTCGGTCGGGTCGACCACCAGATCGACCGGGCCGTCGCCGACCGCGATCGCGTCGAGCACCGAGCCATCCGCGTCGAGGTGCACCAGGAGATCGCTGTCGAAGTCGGCCGCCAGCACCCCCTCTCCCCGCGCCGCGACCGCCGCCGCCTCGAAGCCGGCGCCCGGGCTCCAGTCCCGCACCACCACCCCGGCCGCGACGTCGACCGCCGCCACCCCCTGGTCGCCGAACGAACCGACGTAGACCAGGTCGCCCGGGCCGGCACAGGCGGCCGCGGGGTAACCCGAGAGCGAGATGCGCCGCTCGACCCGCATCGAGATCGGATCGAGAATGGCGACCTCTCCTTCGACCGCGCCATAGTCGCCGGTGCAGATCGCCGCCAGCAGATCGCGATCGGCCCCGGCGGCCACCACGACCTGGGGATTGATGCCGACTTCCGTCGCCCCGACGACCCGCGCGCTCGCCGGGTCGATCCAGCGCACCATCCCGATATCGAAGCTCAGAGTGCCAAAGTCGAATCCCACCTCGCCGACCGCGATCTTCGATCCCACCGCCGTCACCCCGGTCGGCGCGACGCCGACCGCGATCTCGAGCTCCGCCTCCGGCGCGGCGCTCGGCAGCTCACGGCAGGCGGCGAAGAGCACCAGCGCCACCACCATCCCCGGCGTCCACCGCCCGCAGCGCATGTCACTCATCGGACGACCCGCGCCCATCCATCGAACGCGTCATCCCGCCCTCGATCCCGACCGAGCATCTCAATTCCAGGCCGGGCGGCAGCGCGTCGACCGCCGTCTGGTAGCTCGAATCGAGCAGGTTGCGCGTCTCGACTCCCAGGCGCAGCCGCCACCGCTCGCCGCTCGCCAGCGTGACGCGGCCCGATGCGTCGATCAGCCAATGAGGTTCCAGGTAGACGGTGTTCGCCGCGGTGGTCGGCTGGCGCCCGACGAAACGACACGCCAGGTCGATCCCGTCGCCCTCCCGCCGGTGCCAGCCCGCGCGCAGATGCGCCAGCCGCTCGGCGCGAAATACCAGCGCCCGACCGAAGGCATTTGGGTCGCTCGGGTCGCGGTTCTCCGCCGCTTGTACGGTGAGCGCGCCCTCGAGGTCGATTCCCCGGGTGCCGCGCCAGCGCAGCACGCCTTCGCCCCCCGAGAGCCGTGCCCGCGGCAGGTTGACCGGACGCCATTGCAGCGCCGGGCCCGCCTGCCACTGGATCAGGTTCTCGATCTCGCTGTACCAGGCCCGCGCCTCCGCCGTCCATCCGCCGCCCAGGTGCCATGCCCCCTTGCCATCCACCCCATGGTTGAGCTCCGCCCGCAAGTCGGGATTGCCGCTCAGGTTCAGATCTCCGGACCAGAACAGGTCGTTGAGGGTCGGTGGACGGACCGACCGGGACGCGGCGGCCCCGAGCGACCACACCCCGCCCGAGTCCTCCGTCTCGATCCCGACCCGCGGACCGAAGAACCACTGCCCCGGAAAGAGCCGGTCGACGCGCGCCCCTGCCTGAAGGCTGCCGATCCAGGTGCCGGCCGCGCCCCACGGCCGCCGAACCAGCAGGCCCAGGTCGCCGCCTCCCTCCCGTCGCTCCCGCTCCCCCACTCCTCGGCCCGGGCTCAGATGATCGATGTCGCGATGCCGGTCGAATTCGCCCCAGCCCGCCAACGACCAGCGCCCGCGGTTCGCCGCGGCGCCGCCCACCAGCCGCCCCTCGGCGCGCACGATCTCCGCCCGACTCTCGCGCCGCGCCGGAAACGAAGGCTGGCCGTCCTGGATCGCCGGCGACACATAGTCCTGCTCCGCCCGCGAAGCCGACAGATCGAGCCGCAGCCGGATCCGTCCCTCTTCCCAGGAGCCGTGGCGCAGCCCCAGGTGCGCCGCGCCGCGGCTGTGGCGGGCCCGCGCCTCGGGGGTCACGAACTCCAGCGTGCCGGGCGCGCCGCCCTCGGCCTCCCGCCACCAGGCCGTCGCCCGCAGCTCGGTCTCTCCCGCCGGCCAGAACCGGCCCGCCCCGACGCGGAGCGAACGTTCGCGCCAGTCCCCGTTCGGAATTCGCGCGTAGGGATAGGTCGGCTCCGCCACCGGCAGATCACCCTCATGACGCGCATCCACCGCGTCGAGATCGACTCGAACCCGACCCAGGTCGCCGCCGAGCGCAGCCTCTACGCGCCGCCACCCGAAGTCTCCCGTGCCCACACGCCCGCGCAGCGCCGCCGCCTCGCGCTCCGCGTCCGCGCCCACTCCCGCCAGCGGCGCCTCCGTCACCACCGAGATGACGCCCCCGGCACCGCCGTGCCCCATCGCCGCCGCCATCGCCCCGCTGCGCACCTCGATCCGGTCGATCGAGTGCACCGCCACCTCGCGCAGATCGGCCTCGCCGGTGGCCGGATCGTTGATCGGCATCCCGTCGACCAGCACCAGCACCCGCTGCGCGCCGCTGCCGCGGATCGACGCCCTCACCGCCCCGCCGGCCCGCGCCCGCTCCACCTGCACCCCCGGCGCGAAGACCAGCGCTTCCCCCAGGTGGGTGGCGCCGAGCGCGCGGATCTCCGGTCCCGTCAAGTGCGTCACCACCGAACCCGCTTCGGGTGCCGCCACCGCTCCCCCCACCGGCTCCCGCCGCTCCCGAACCACCACTCCCTGCACCTTGTGCACCCGCGGTTCCAGTTCGAAATGCAGTCGCGGGCCGCGCCCGCCGCGCACCCGCAGCGCCGCCTTCGACGCACTCCGGTAGGCCACGTGACGCACCCTCAGGCGGTACACGCCGTCGCTCAATCCGGTCACTCGAAAGCCCCCGTCCGCGCCGCTCACCGCCCCGAAGGGGGTCGCTTCCACCACCACCGAGGCGCCGGCGATCGGCGCCCCGTTCCGCGCGTCGACGACCCGCCCCGCCAGCGCCCACTCCTCCTCGGCCCGGACCGGCTCTGGCGCCGCCATCGCCGCCACCGCGACCAGAAGCCGTGCCCCGAGGAGCAGCGAGCGCAATCCCATCGCCCCTACTCGACCACCAGCTCGGCGCTGGCGCTCTCGTACTGAAGCCCGCCGTCCCCGTCGAACACCCGCCCGACCAGGGAATAGCTCCCGGCCGGCGTCGCCACCGGCAGCCTCTCCCGCAGCACGATCGACAGCGGAACCGCCGGATCGAGCACCTTCGCCGCCGCCGACGCGAACACCGGGTTTCCGCCCCAGGCCTCCCCGTCCGGCAGGTAGAGATCGAGCTCGAATCGCGCCGCCACCGCGGCATCGGTGTTGTTGACCGCCGTCGCCTCGAGCCGCACCAGCTCTCCGCCCTGCGCCGGGTTCGGCTCCAGCGCGTCGACTTCCAGCGCCACCACCGCGTCATCCCAGAGCACCATCGCCACCGGCCCGCCACCGATCGGATCGGCATCGACCGGCACCAGGTCGGGCCACGACCAGTCGATCAGCGTCCCCGCCGCGAAGTCGTAGCTGGTGCTGAGCAAGGCGCCGCGCCGCTCGTCGGGCAGCAGCGCCGAGGTCGGATCGCTGGTCAGCGGATCGTCGGGGCCGCGCAGCAACGCCAGCGTCTCCGCGTCGAAGGTGTAGAGCCCGGTCGACAGGAAGCCGCTGTCGCCCAGGTAGCCGACCCCGTCGCGGTCGATGCGGATGCTGCCCGCCGTGCCGCCGACCTCGAGGTGCCCCGAGAGCATCATGGTCGCCGGATCGATCATGTCGACCGCCGACTCGATCGCCCCCCAGTCGCCGGTGCAGACCGCGTAGATCCGCCCGCGAAAGCTCGTCACATCCTGCGGGTTGACGTGCGTCGCGACGCTCCCGGCCAGCTCCCAGGCGTCCAGGTCGATCGCCGCCACCGAAGGATCGACGTAGTCGAAGCTGCCGAAGTCGAAGCCGGTCACCCCGACGAAGAGCCGGTCGCCGTGTATCACGCAGCCCTGCGGCCAGTTGCCGACCTCGATCGGGGCGCCGATCAGCTCCGCCGTGGTCGGATCGAAGGCCTGCACCGCGTTCAGCGCCGAGAGCACCACATAGCCATGACGCGCGTCACGAATCGCGATTCCCCAGGGGTTGGAGAAGGCCGGCAGCGTGATCCACCCCGGCTCCGCGCTCTCCGCCGCCAGGTCGACGCGAGCGATCGTGTCGTCCCCCGACCCGGTCACGTAGGCGTGGTCGCGCCACACCGCCAGACCGGTCGCGAAGGTCGGCAGGCCGGCCACGTTGCGCAGCAGCGACCCGCCCGGGAGCAGCTTCAGGTCGAGGGTCGAGTCGCCGCCGTTGACGATCACCGCTGCCGGCTTGGTCGCGCCGTGGGCCATGCCCGTGACGGCCGCGAGAGCAACAAGAGAGAAGAACGCTTTCATCGATTGGACTTTCTACTTCAGAAGGATGAGCATGCATTGCGCCTCTGCCTCTTGCCCCGAGGACTCGAGACGCGCGAAGTACGAACCGCTGGGCGAGGCGCGACCCGAATCGTCGCGACCGTCCCAGAGCAGATGGTGGGTCCCCGCCGCGCGCCGCCCGCTCCACAGCCGCCGCACCCTGCGCCCGCTCAGGTCATAGATCCCGACCCGAACAAGACCGGCGACGGAGAGCTCGAGGGGCAGCACCACGCGCGGATTGAAGGGGTTCGGCCGCGGCGCACCGAATGCGACCCGGGTCCGCCGTAGCGGCGGCGTGCTCGTGACACGCGTCATCGGCGCGCTCCGCACCCGCATCCACACATCCCCCGCCGCGTCGGCGCCGCGGTCGCGCCACAGCGCCACCACCCGCCCATCCCAGGCCCCGTGCAGCTCAGGGGCCGTCGCCCGCAGCCCGGTCGACACCCGCTCGTCGCGCGCCCCGCTCCCATCCCAGCTGCCATCCGCGCTCGCCTGGCACCAGACCACGTCGTCGAAGAACCCGAGCCGCCGATCCGACCAGGCGATCAGCAGGGTCCCGCCGGGAATCGCCGCCAGCGCCGGCCCGGCCGCCGCCACCCCCGCCGGGCTGACCGGAACCGCATCACCCCACTCTCCGCCGGGCCCGTCGAGCAGCGCCGTATAGATCCGCGCCGCCCCTTCGCGCCCATCCTCCCACGCGCAAAGTACCGCTCCCCCTTCCCCCGCCGCCAGCGCCGGCGCGCGCGCCACCACCCCTTCCGGCGAGATCGCTTCCGGTGCGCTCCACGCTCCTCCCCCCACCGCCAGCCACGAGTGATAGACGCGGTAGATCCCCGAATCGTTGTCGCTGAACACCACGTGCGCCGCCCCGTCCGACCCGAACACCAGGTCGGGATACTCCGAGTTGCCCCCGTTCTCCGTCAGCCGCTCGTCGGCCGCGTCGCCGGCCCTGGTATCCCACTCCCCGCCCGCCGGCCGCGCCTTCGACATGATCTCCGCGTTGTCCCCGTCGAAACGGAAGTCGAACCAGGCCACACGCAGCTCCCCGGAAGGCGCGCGCCGCAGCGTCGGCAGATAGCCGTTGTCGCCCTTGGTCTGGGGATGGTCGGTGGTGGTCAGCCGCAGGTCGGCCTCCGGCGCCGCATCCCACGCCTCACCGGCCGGGCGCGCCTTGGTATAGATCTCGACGTTCTGAATCCCGTCGACGCGGTAGTCGTGCCAGACCAGGTGCAGTCCCCCCACCCCGTCCCCGGCCAGCGCCGGCCACTTCGCCCCGGTATCGGGACGTCCCGGATACGACTCGAGATAAGGCACGATGACGCGGGGTGGCTGCGTCACGATTTCCCCCAGCACCTCCGCCGCGTAGATCTGGTGGCGGAGGTCCCCCTCCCGCTCCGCGTCCTGCTCCATCCACACGGCATGCACCACGCCATCCGGCGTCACCCAGGTCCCGCCGTTCGATAGCCCCACGTTCGACGGAACGCCGGGCGACTCGAGCAGCACGATCTCGGCTCCCCAGACCTGCGCTTGGGCAACCGGCATCGCCGCCGCGGCCGCCACCAGCGCCGCGATCGTCAAGCACGTCGACTCCATCGGACTCGCTCCAGCGGGAGTCGGCGTCGAGTCGCGCGTGGCGGCGCGGGTCGCGAACAAAAAACCCGCCGGCGCCTCGCGCGGACGGGGGAAGCACCCGAGCACTCTCGGGGGCCACCAGACCTCACCCGCGAAGGTTCTGCGTGGACGGGCTCAGGGGGCTGACCTGACTGACGAAGGGCGCCGCGCGCCTTCGATCACAGTAGCGGGGCTGTGGCGGACTCTCACCGCACTTCCGCCCGACTGAGCCGAATCGATTGTCCGGTCACCCTAGCCCACGCCCCGAGCGCGGCGCAAGCCCGGAGCACCGGCGGTGAGTGCTGCCCTCGATCACTGACCCGCCAACGCCTCTCCCAAAGCCCCACACACCCGATCCACCTCCGCGTCCCCGAGCTTGCGGACATGGGAGACCTACGACTCGCTTGACTCCGCCACGTCTTCCGAGAACAGCCGGTGCCCTTCGAACACCGTGACCACGACGATACGGTCGGCTTCGACCCGATAGACGATTCGGTAGTTGCGAAGCAGCACCTCTCGCAAGTCTGGTCGGGAGTGCTCGGGCACCATCCGACCGGACAGCGGATGTTCCGCCGCCTGTCTGGCGCGCTTCCGAAGCCGCTCCAGCCACTTCGAGGCGGCGCGTCGATTGTCTTTGGCGATGTAGCGACCGATTTCGAGAAGGTCTTTCTGCGAGCGTCGCGACCAGCGGAGCTTCATTCCCCATCCGCCGGGCCGAGCTCGGCATCCAGCATCTCTCCGAGTTGCTCGTCGCTCACGACGCGACCGGCTTCGGCGTCGGCGAGGCCTTCCGACACGGCCTCGAAGAACGCCTCACGCTCCCGCATCCGGTCGAACTCGGAAGGAGACATGACCACGCAGGCCGGGCGTCCGTTTTGGGTGATCACCAGAGGATTCCTCCGCCCTGGCAACGCCTTGATGATGCTCGCCGCCTGGGCCCTGAACTCGCCAAGGGGGACGATGTCTTCGGAGATTCTCAGTGGCTTCATGGGGGCCTCTTTCGTGCGGTCAAGGTGCTGGTTCAAATATAGACCAGAATCAGACCACAAACAAGCCAGCACTTGGTTCGACAGGAGGCACTAACCCGCCAACACCTCTCCCAGAGCTCCACACACCCGATCCACCTCCGCATCCCCGAGCGAGCATCCCGAAGGCAGATAGATCCCCTGCCGTGCCAGCCTTTCGGCCACCGGATAACGCTCCCCGGCGAACCATCCGGCGCGGGTCAACGCCGGCTGCTCGTGCATCCCCAGGAAGAAGGGCCGGCTGTCGATTCCTCGTGCTCGCAGTGCCTTCGCCAAGGACTTCCCGTCGAGCCCGGTCGATTCGTCCAGGACCACCCCGTACACCCAATAGACACTCCGAGCCCAGGGCCTCTCGACCGGCAGCGTCAATCCCGGCGAAGCGCGCAGCGCCTCCGAGTAGCGGGCGGCGATCTGTCGCTTGCGCGCCAGAGTGCGGCCGATCCTCTCGACCTGCGCCAGCCCCAGCGCGGCCTGCAGATTCGTCATGCGCAGGTTGGCGCCCAATGACTCGTGCCGGAAGCGTGTGTCGCCGCCGAAGTAGAGATTGCGATATCCGCGCAGCCGCTCCCGCAATCTGTCGTCATCGGTCAAGACCATCCCGCCTTCGCCGGTGGTGACGATTTTGTTCGCGTAGAAACTGAAGGCACTCATCGATCCGAAGCTGCCGCAACGAAGCCAGGTCGACGGGTCTTGCATGAGGACCTCCGCGCCGTGCGCCTCGGCCGCGTCCTCGATCAGCAGCACTCCGCTGCGCTCACAGAGCTCGACCAGCTCCGCCATGGCGACCGGATGGCCGTAGATATGCACCGCCATCACCGCCCGCGTGGCCGGACTCAGACGCTTTTCGACCTGGTCGAGATCCATGCACCAGGTGTGCGGATCGACATCGACCAGAACCGGCGTGGCCTCCGCCGCGAGGATCGCCCGCACGCACGAGATCATGGTGAAGGTCGGAACGATCACCTCGTCGCCCGGGCGCAAATCCAGAACCGCCAGAGCGGCCTCCAATGCGCCCGTTCCGTTGCAGACCGCGACACCATGGCGCCGCCCGCAGTAGCCCGCCCAGGCCTCCTCGAAGCGGGCCACGAAGGGTCCTTCGGACGAGATCCAACCGGTTTCGATGCACTTCCGCAGGTAGCCGAGCTCGGCCTCGTCGATGTTGGGTGTGCTGACCGGGATGAAGGGCTCCAAGACCGCCTCCTCGCGTGTCGCCGAGAGCATACTGCAATGCCTCGATCGAATCTGAAGGCCGGCCAGTCGTCGCGTGCCGCGGCCGCCTCGCCCCGGTGACCGGCTCCGTGAGAACGCGCCCGAAGAAACCCCCTGCGAGAGCCCAAATCCCTCATTACGCTCAATCCCGTGCTCGAAGACCGGGCGAGGAGAAGCGCCCGAAAGAGCCGGGCGATCGGAGCCAAGTGCTTCGGTCAAAACAACTTGACCCGGACTTCCAGATCTCGAGCTTGTTCGGTGACGAGGCCGGCAGTCTGCTCAACAGCTTCACCCTGCACGACGTGATCCAGGCCTGCTCCGGCTACCAGGACTACCAGTGCCCGCCCGAAGGAGCGATCTTCCTGCCCGACGATCCGCAAGGGCCCGAGCTCAACGATGGCCCCCCCGTGCTCACCATGGACCTGCCCCTGGATCTCGGCGCCGTTCTGGAGCCCGACGACGGTCTGGCCTTCATGGAGGTGGTGGCCGATTCGTTCTACGCCCGCACCACCCGCGCCGTGCGCACCTACGATCCCAACCACCTGATCATGTCGGAGCGTTCTGTCGCCACCCTGGAGCCGGGCGCGGGCCCGGCCTTCGCCTTGCAGCCGATCATGGAGATTGCCACAAGTACTGCGATGTGCTGGCGCTGAATCTCTATGTCGACGCCAGCAACGGCGCGAACGCGATCGGGGCGCTCAACAACCTCTACAACAGTCAGCCTTACTCCACCCAGCAGGGGCCCGAGCCCCTTCCTCAGAAGCGCCCGATCGTGCTTACGGAGTTCTCGTATCACGCCGATGCGAACGTGGTCACCGCGGAGAACTGGGGAGACGAGACCACCGCGGGCTGGGACCACTGCTATCCGGGTCTGGCTGACAATGAGCGCTGCAAGCACTGCCCCGATCCGGGGTTGGTCGAACCTTGCAGCTTCGCCTACCCCAACGTCGTGCACGACCCGGCTCGCGGCACCGCCTACAGCCAGTACGTCGACGGCGTGGTGACCCACGCCAAGGGCAACGGCAACCCGATCTTGCCGCCGCAGGGTAGGGCGAACTTCGTGGCGGGGTACTGCTGGTACTCGCTCTACGATCACGAGGCGGAGAAGGAGTTCGATCCGACGTTCTATCACTACGGATCCACCACTCTGGGCATGCAGAACTGGGGCCTGTTGAAGCTGCGCACCAATGCACCGGCGCCGTCCCTCGTTCGGGGCGGCGCCGCCCGCGCCCTTGCCGCGTCGCTCTTCCTGCTGGCAACGGCGGGAGGTAGCGACAGAAGTGTGGCTCGCGTGCTGAGCGTGCCTTCTCCATACCCCACGATCCAGGACGCCGCCGACCGCGCTTCCAGCGGCGACACCGTGGCGGTCTCGCCTGGGACCTATCGGGAAGGGATCGAGGTCTACGACAAGAGCCTGAGCATCATCGGCATCGGCGGCGCGGCGGAGACGGTGATCTGGCCGCCGGAGGCGGGCGTTCGCGCCCTGAGAATCGACTGCGACACGCCGCAGCCGGTCGAGCTGTCCGGTCTGACGATTCGCAACAGCAGCGCGCGGAACATCGGCTATGGTGCTGCATTCGTAACAGCGAAGAAGGCGACGATCTCTAGCTGTGTCTTTCTGGAGAACTGCGCCATCCGGAGCGTGTGCAACAGTTGCCCCTCGGGCGCCGTTGGTGCGGCAAAGGTGATTGCCGAGCTCGGTGTACGTATTTCCGACTGTCTCTTTATCGGCAATCGCGCCGGCGTAGGGGGAGCAGTCGGCCTTCACACGAATAGAGCGGAGATCTTCGGCAACAGCTTCGTCGAGAACATTGGGAAGGCTCAAGCCGGTGCTCTGGATTTGCTCAGTCCGAAATCCCGCGCCTCGGTTCCAGCGGGGATCGAAGTCAAAGATAACGCCTTCATCGACAACATCAGCCCCGACTGCGACGGCAGCGCCGGGATCAACGGCCGAGGCGGCGCCATATTCGTCCACGCCGACAGCGTGCTGATCGAGCACAACCTCTTCACCGAGAACCTCGGTACCTACGGCGGCGCGATCTCCTCCTGGGGCGACAACACCTACACCGTGCGCCACAACCGGTTCATCCGCAACCATGCGCCCTATGACGATCGGTTCGGCGGCGGGATATCGGGCGTCGGAGGCGCCATAGGTTACTACTGGTACGAGTACGGCTCGGTGAACATCCTGCACAACACCTTCGTCGACAACACCGTGCTGAGCGGGATCGATTTCGGCGAAATGTCCGCCAACGCGATCCAGCACCCGAACGCCCGTGTCGAAGGCAACATCTTCATCGGCGGGGACGAAGGCGCTCCCGCTCTGGCCATCTGGCGCCCCCCAGTCGGCTGGAACCTCTTCCACGACCTCCCCGACAGCGCCTACTACGGCTGGAACCCCCGCCCCAGCGACATTTTCGCCGATCCCCTGCTGCGCGATCGCGAGCACGACGACCTGCGCCTGCGCGAGGGCTCCCCCGCCATCGATGCCGCCCGTCCGGCGCGCCTCGATCCCGATTCCAGCCGCGCCGATATCGGCGCCTTGCCCTTTCTGAGCTACTGGATCCGCATCGATGAGGTCGATGTCGCGCGCGAGCTCAACGCCCAGGGCGGCGGGTCCGCCCGCGTCGTGCTGCATCGCGGCCCCCTCGACGCCCCGCGCCGCCGCCACCGGCCCCTGCCTCTGCGCGCCACCTGGCTGCGCGATGGCGGTGGCGCCACCCTCCTCGCCGAGCGGCGGATCTCCGTCGCCGAGCTCGACGGCGCCCCGCGCCTGGAGCGCACCCTGCGCTGGCGCCACGATCTGCCACCCGGCCCCGGGCGGCTGATGATCGAGGGGGGCGGGGTCGATCCGGTGTTTCTCGCCGGGCGGGTGGAGGAGAGCGGCGCCGCGGAGGGCGCCGTCGGCCTCGGTGCTCCGGGCGGGGTCGAGTTGACTCGGCGGCGCTAACTGTCAGGAGCTCGGTCGCCAGCGACGAGGCGCGGGCTGGAACGACGAGGGCGTTCGGCGTTCCCGGGTCTACGACCGCGGTCTCTATGTGTCGTCGCCTACGCCCCGCGCCTCCCGCGCCGCAACCAGCGCCACGAAGCGCGCCACCGGCTGCAACTCGTTCAGCACGGCGACCGCGCGCTGGTAGTCGAAGGCCACGTACTCGTGGATCAGGATGTCGCGGAACCCGGGCAGGCGCGCCAACTGCTCCACCAGATCGTCCGGGAAGTCGCCAAGAGCGGTCAGGTTGCGCACCGCCTCGGCGTAGCTCTCGAAGCGCAGTCCGGCGCGGGCCGAGAGCTCGCCGCAAACATCGATCACCAATTGCGAGATCGCCAAGAGCGAGAACATCACATCGTTGTGGAGACTCAGGTCGCGGCGCAAATCAACGGTACCTCGCACCTTGGTTCGCAGCGACTCCAGGTGCTCCAGGTGCCGGCGGATTTCCGCCAGGCGGTCGATCAGGAAGGTCATTCGAGCAGAACCTCCAGGCGAATCCGCCGCATCCGCTCGAGGAAGGGGTGGAGCGTAGTTCAGCACCACCACGTCGACCTCGTTGCGCCGAGTGGCCGCCACCAAGGCGGACCCGAGTCGCTCGCGAGCCGCCGCGCGCCGGGCACGGCCGGAGAGCTGCTCGTGGTCGAGGAGCACTCCCACGTCCACGTCGCTCTGGGCATGGGCATGGGCAGGGGCTCGATGAGAGGCGTTCCGGGCGTTTTCGGCGTGGAGAAGCGCTATATCGAAACGCCAGGCTCTTACCGCCGCAGCAAATAATCCGCCATCACGTAGTACACCTCGGTGTTGTCGATCACCCCGTGCAGCCGCTCCGCTCCGGGTCCGAGATGCGCCAGCGGCACGTCGATCGCAGTGTGCTCGCCGAGACCGGCCTTCGGATCGTCGGGCGGCAGGCCGAGCGTGTGCTCGCGCACGCAACCTAGCAGGAGTGCGGGCGGGGCCGGATCGCGCCGGCCGGGCACCGGCATGCCGCGCTCGTCGCGCTTGGCCAGGATCTCTCGCCCCCGCGGGAAGCCGATCGTGCCGTCGCTGCGCCTCCAGCCGGGCAGGAAGAGCCCGCCGGTCTCGTGGTCCGCGGTCACGATCAACAGGGTTCGGCCGTCGCGTTCGGCGAAGCGCCGCGCCACACCGACCGCCTCGTCGAAAGCCACCGTCTCCCATACCTGCGCCTTGGCGTCGCCCTCGTGGCCCGCCATGTCGATCCGCGCCCCCTCGACCATCAGGAAGAACCCCTGTTCGCCCGCGTTTGCCAGCCGCTCCAGCGCCACCCGGGTCATCTCCGCCAGACGAGGCTCGTCCGCTGCGCTGCGCTCCGCCTCGCCGCCCGGGAATCGGTCCTTCTCGTAGGCCAGGTGGTGCGCCGCGAAGAGCCCCAGGAGCTTGCCGCTCCGCGCCTCCGTCTCCCGCAGCCCGGTGGCGTCGAAGACCACCGAGTAGCCGCTCTCTCTCGCGCGCTCGATGGGTGCGGTCTCCCCCGCACCTGCGCCCGGGAGCGTGTGGCGCCGCGAGTCGCTCTCGCCGTCGCCGTCCAGGTCGGTCCCCGCCGCCAGCCAGGTCGACCAGCCGCCCCCCAGCGCCACGTCGGGCGCGGCGCGGATCAGCTGCTCCGGCATCTGCCACCAGTCGTGGCGCGAGTCGGCGTGAGCATAAAAGGCCGCCGGCGTGGCGTCGCTCAGGGCCGCCGTGGTCACGATGCCGGTCGCGAAGCCGGCCGCTCCCGCCTGCTCCAGGATCGTCGGCCTGGGCTTGCCGTTGCGATCCAATCCCAGCGCACCGTTGACGGTCTTGACGCCGCAGGCGAAGGCGGTCGCCGAGGCCGCCGAGTCGGTGGTCATCGCGTCCGCCGACCAGGTGGTCACCAGACACAGCCCCGGCAGGCGATCGATCTCGGTCCGCCCCTCGCTGCCGACCGCCATCAGCCGGGCCGCGCTGCGCTGCGCCAGTCCCATGCCGTCGCCGATCATCAGGATCACGTTGCGACGCGGGGCCGCGGCGCGCGCGGCGGGGGGATCGGCTCCGCCGGAGAAGCGGGGCATCCGCTGCAAGTCCTGGGCCCACGCGATGGCAGAGGCGAGCGCTGCGATCAGCAGCCACGGCAGGACTCTTCTGTTCACGGGCGTTCCTGGCTCGTGCGACGCATCCACCCGACCAAGCTCGCGCGAGGATAGCGCGGAACGGTCACCAGAGTTGTCAGTGATAGCCCGCGCAGCACGGCTTTTCCGGCACCGGAAGGCCCGGAAGGGAACAGATTGCCCTTTGACTTCAGTTCGGGTTTTCGGCTGCCGAACTACGAAGAGGAGGTCGAGTCCATGACACCCCGAATCGGGTGACATGGTGATCAGAAGTTGAACGCGACCTGAGCCGCTTCGGGTCAGTCGGAGGGCGGAAGTCGCACCGCAAGGAGCTGCAGAATGAACCGTTGTGATTGGAGCTTGGGACTGGGCGTCGCGGTGGCGCTGACCCTGTCTTGCACCGCCCCCGCCGGCGCGGCCGTCATCATCAACGAAGTCCATTTCGACCCGGCGTCCCATATCGACCAGCGGGGCGATGCCAACAACGACGGCGTGGCCCACTACAGGGACGATGAGTTCGTCGAACTGCTGAACACCGGACCGACGACGGTCAACATCTCCGGCTACCGGATCGGAGACAACGACGTCGACTGGGCCGACATGTTCACCTTCCAGGGCGGCACGACCATCAAGGTCAACGAGATGATCACCCTCTTCGGTGGCGGCACGCCGACCGGCTTCCCCAACCAGGTCTTCACCGACGACGGCTCGATCGGCAGCGGGCTCGGCAACGACAACGAGAACGTCTTCTTCATCTCCGCCGACCAGGCCGACACGGTTGAGGTCTACTTCGGCTTTGCCGTCCCCTTGAGCACCGGCGCGGTGCAGATCACCTCGGCCAGCGGCAACCCCGACGAGAGCTACACCCGCAACCCCGACGGCGGCGGCACCTGGGACCGCCACTCGGTCGCCGACACCGACGACAACTCGCTCTTCTCGCCCGGCGCGCGGATCTCCGGCGAGGCGAATCTGCCAGTGCGCCTCGCCTACTTCCGCGGCGTGCCGACCTCCACCGGCGTCCACCTGGAGTGGCGAACCGTGAGCGAGGACGGCTCCAGCCACTTCGAGGTCTACCGGGCCGACAATCCCGCCATGGAGAGCAAGGACCTGGTCAGCGTGGTGCCGGCCGCGCCCGGCGGCTACTCGGCGCGTCCGATCGACTACGCGCTGGACGACGATGGTCTGGCCGAGGGAACACGCTACTGGTATGCCCTCGAGGAAATCGATCTCGACAGCTCCGTGCATCACTACGGCCAGTTCGACATCGTCACCCTACAGTCGTACGCGGCGCTGCCCTCGGGGCGCCACGTCGACCTGGCGCAGAACTTCCCCAATCCATTCAACCCCCGCACCACCATCGAGTTCGCGGTGGCGGAGCAGAGCCCGGTCCATCTCGGAGTCTACGATCTGACCGGCAACCTGATCCGCAAGCTGGTGGATGACGAGCGCAGCGCCGGCACCCACCGGGTGGTCTGGGATGGCCGCAACGACTGGGGTGCCAACGTTCCCAGCGGCGTCTATCTCTACCGCGTGGAGACCGATCAGGCAGCCGAGGCGCGGCGCATGGTCCTGGTCAAGTAGCGCGGTTCCGCCCCGACGGAAGCGACGAAACGAGGGCGCGTCCAATCTCGCGGTGGGGGTTGGGCGCGCCTTCTCACATCCGGCCCGCCTCGATCCACATCTCGCTCGCATCGCCCGATTCGAGCTGATCGTCGATCCAAGCGCGCACCACGAGCACCGTGCCGCCCGCGCAATCCGGGCACGGGTCGGGGACCTGGACTTCGCCATCGATCGCAAGGCTCGCCCCGGCCGGCAGTGTCAGGGAGCGCGGCTCCGCGAGCTGCGGCGAATGTCGGCCCGCGGCTTGGAAGGTGAGCAGAACCTCCTGCGCTGCCACCGACAGGTTGTCGACCCGCAGGCGCGCCTGGGCCGGCTCTCCCGGTCGAATCAGCTCTGGAGCCTCTTCGATCCGCACCTGCACGCGCGGCTGCGCCGGGTAGTCGTGCTCCACCCACCCCAGGTCTCGCGGATCGCCGGCTGGGTCCCGGCCGCCGGTGTCGATCGCCAGCGACTGCGGCGCCGGCCGATAGCTGGAATCGGCCGGCACGAAGTGGGGGTCGGCTTGGATCTCGAACTCGAAGCTCGCTGGACCGCGCGTCGGCCCCGCCTCGTTGTTCCAGAAGAGATTGTGTGAGAGCGGAGTGCTCTGCTGCGCTGCCGTGGTGCGAATCCCGTAGCCGCCGCGCGTGCCCGCGACGATGTTTCGTTCGAAGCTCACCGCGCACTCTCCCATGTAGGCGACCGCCGCGGCGCGGTCGCCCTCCGGAATCGAAGCGACGATCGTATTGCTCTCGATCCGTCCGGCACAGGGGGAGTTGAGGATGATGCCACCGCCTTCTTCGCTGGCGCGGTTGCCGTGCAGCAGATTGTGCCGCATCACGAACTGCGCCGCGGTATCGAAGAAGAATCCGCCGCCGCGCTGCGAATTGTTGCCGGCGATCACATTGTCGCGAATCAGCACCCGCGCGTAGCGTCCGGTCACTCGCAGGCCGCCACCGTGACCACCTGGCGCCGCGTTACCGGCAATGGTGTTGCCGGAGATGTCGACCACCGATCCGCTGGTGAAGATCCCGGCGCCGCCCAGCGTCGTGATGGTGCTCGTCGCCACGTTGTCCTCGATACGGTTGTTCCGCACGTGGGCCGCGCAGCGCTGGTCGATGGCCAGCCCGCCTTTCCGATCCGCCTGGTTTTCGCGAATCACGTTGCCCTCGATCCACAGTGAATCGAAGTATGCCGACTCGATCCCGCCACCCGCCTCGGCGCGATTCTCCTCGATCAGATTGCGGGCGATCAGCGATCCGGTCGGTCGCGGCCGATCCTGGTAGAAGAAGCCCTGGCTGTAGATGCCGCCACCCGAACGGGTCGTTTCGTTGCGACAAATATGGCTGTCGGAGATCTCCGAGAAGGTGTTGAAGATGAAGATCCCCCCACCCCAGCCTTCGGCACCGGTGCGGCCGACGCAGGTGTTTTCGCACACCACCAGATCTGTCATCACGGCGTCCGCGTCGTGCACGTGCAGCGCACCACCCTCGGTCCTGGAGGAGTTCTGCTCGAACACGCAGTCGGCGACCTGACCGAAGGCGCCGTTCCAGAAGTTGATGCCACCTCCGAACCCTTCCAGGGTGTCGTTGCCGGCCTCGTTGAAGCGAAATACGCAATCGGTGACATCGACAGTCGCGTCATCGCCGCCTCGCAGCGCGCCGCCGGAGCGCGCGTGATTGCCCTCGAACGAGGTCGAGACGATCTCCGCCGCGGTCGCTCCAAAGAACGCGGCACCGCCACCCGATCCATGGTCACCGCCCAGCGCCGCGAAGTTGTCGCGGAAGAGAGAGCTAGAAATCACCACCTCGCCCGCGTCGCTGGCGCTGATCGCGCCGCCGTTGCGCTGGGCCCGATTCCCCTCGAAAGTGCAGGTTTCGATGCGCACCGACCCCTGGCGATAGAGCGACATGCCGCCGCCATGATCGGATGCGGCGTTGTCGGTGACTCGGGATTCGCGCAGCAGCAGCAGCTCCGATCCCAAGGCGTAGATACCGGCCCCACTCGGCGCCGTGTTGCCTTCGATGGTCGTCTCATCGATCAGGAAACGCGCGCTGTGAACGTGTATTCCGCCGCCCCGCTCGCCCGCCTGGTTGTCGGCGATCAACGAGCCGCGGATCGACCCCGCGCTCCCCTCGGTGATCCCCACGCCGCCGCCCTCCTGCGCCGACCCATTGCCGGTCACGACACAGTCGACGATCGCCACCTCGCCGCCGAACTGGGCGCGCACTCCGCCGCCCGAGTGATCGGAGTAGCCCCCCCTGAGCGTCAGCGATTCCAGCAGCAAGCTGGTCTGGGGCGGAATCGTCACCACCGGCGCGCTTGCGTCGCCGCTCACCACCACCGATTCGCGGGGCGCATCCCCGCGAATCGTCACTCTGGGCGCGGCCGCCCGCAGCGAGCCGGCGTGGGTGCCGGGAGCCACCAGCACCAGGTCGCCCTCGGCGGCGACATCGAGCGCCTGTTGGATGGTCGGATACTCGGACGGGACCCGCAGCGTCGCTGCCGAGGCGAAGGTCGGGACGACAAAGAGGAGCGGGAAAAGAGCGAACGATCGAGCCATGGCGATCTCCACCAGACGGGGCCTGGGGCGGGGGGAAGCTCGACGAGAGATCGAGCGGAACGATCGCACACGATAGGCGCTCGGAGTGTCGCGGGAAAGCGTGGGGGGATCGGGCGGTGCGCTACCCGGCGGCGGTCAGCGCGCCCGCGACCAATTCGCCCAGCGGCAGCTCCTGGATCACCAGACGCCGCTTCCCGGCCAGCGTCGGCGGGATCTCTCGACAGGGCACCAGTTCGAGCACGGTGCCCGGGCCGAGCTTGGTACTGATCTGGTCGAGGATCGCCCGCTCGTCGGTCGGTCCGTAGCCCGGTCGGGCCACCAAGTGCAGCTCTACCCGCCCCTCCTCGCGTTGACGAAACTGGACATGGTCCACTCGATCGAACACGTCGGAGTGCATGTTCAGGGCGGCGGTCGAGATCGGCCGTCCTCCGCGCGCGATCAGGAATTCCTGAAGGCGCCCTTCGATCGACGCCAGGCGGGGATGCGGCCGTCCGCAAGAGCAGGGGTCGCCGGCCACCGTGGCCACGTCGTAGGTCCGGTAGCGGATCAGGGGCATGACGCGGTTCCAGAGCGCCGTCCCCACGATCTCGCCTTGCACCCCGCTCTCCCAGGGCAGCACCTCGCCGCTCTCGTCGACCAGCTCCGCGCTGCCGTACTCGGGGAAGACGTGATAGCCCTCGCCCTGCTCGCACTCGGCCGCGTACACCACCCGCTCCGCGTGCCCGTACCAGGAGTAGATCCGGCATCGGAACGCCTCGACGAGCAGTCGGCGCTGATCGGGTCGGAGCGTCTCGGAGCTGAGCAGCAGGGCGCGCAGTCCCTCCGGAGGCGGCGTCCCGGATTCGATCAGTTGGCGACCCAGGATCGCCGCCGCCGACGGGTAGGCCTGAATGTACCGAGGCCGATAGCCACGCAGCCGATCGATCATCATCGGCACGTGCTCGTCGGTGAGGTGGTAGCTCGAGAGCAGCAGGCTGCCCTTGATCGGATCCTCGTCGCAGATCCGCTCCCGATTCAGCACCGAGCCTCGCACGATGGCGCCGCGGTCGCTGCGCTGGTAGCCGACCATGCCCCAGGCGTGGTCGAGCATGGCGGCCTCTTTCGAGCGGCAGACTCCCACCTGGAGATCGAAACCCACCGGCTCACCGGTAGAGCCGCCGGTCGTGACGTAGAGCCGTTCCGAATCGCCGTGGATCTGCGAGCGCAGAGCGCTGATCTGATCGCGCAGCGTGGACTTGTCGAGCAGAGGCAGCAGTTGCAGATCCGCACGAGAGCGCAGATGGCGGGGCTCGACGCCGCGCTCGCGCATCACGCTCCTGTAGAAGGGAACGTGGTGGTAGGCGTGCTCGATGGCTTCGCGTAGCAGCCGATCCTCGAGCGCCTGGAGCTCGTCCAGTCCTACGTTCCGCGTCGCGCGCAGCAAGCCGCGCATGCGTCCGTAGACCGACCCGTAGCGCAGCCGCATCGGCAGTCGCCGGAAGCAGAAGCCGGCCCCCCTCCGGATCCACAAGGGGCTCGACTCGTACAGCTCTCGAACGCCGTAGAGGCGATCTTCGATCATCGAGCGAACCTGGTTCAAGGTGTCGACGTGGCACTTCTGTGAGCTTCAATCGGCGTGAATCGCCTGCTCTTCAGTGCTTCAGTGGTCGCGCCCCGTGCCGATCGATTCGACATGACCAAACTCGCGAGCGACCTGAGGCGATCCGACCCGGGTGCGAGGGCGAAGGTGCTGCTGATAGGGCCGCTGCCCCCACCGACCGCCGGTGTCGAGGCGCTGACCCATGCCCTCCTGGCACACCTGCGCCGCGGCCCCTGGGAGGCTCGTTGCCTCGACACCCAGAAACGCCGGGTTTCGGTGGCCGGCCGCGGGCGGCTCTCGCTGGTCAACCTGAGCTACGCGGCCCGCGACCTGTCGGGTCTGCTCTGGGAGCTGGGGAGGCATCGGCCCGCCGTCGTGCACACGTCCTTCAGCTCGACCACGACAGGAGCCCTGCGCGACGCGCTCGTCGTTGCCCTCTGCCGGCTGCTCCGAGTGCCGGTCGTGGCGCACCTTCATGGCGGGGACTTCGACCGCCTGCTCGCGCACGGCCCCGCGCCCGTGGCCCGCGCCTGCCGCGGCGCGCTGCGCGCGGCCGATCGTGTGGTGGTGCTGTCGACCTACTGGAAGGAGCTGATCGAGGGCGCCTTCGGCGAGCTGCGCTGCAGTGTGGTGGCGAACGGCAGCGACGATCTGAGCCGACACGCGCGGGTGCACAGGCGTGCCGGGCCGGTGCGGATCCTGCACGTGGGGGCGCAGGGGCGCCGCAAGGGGGTGCCCGAGCTACTCGGTGCGGTCGAGCGGCTGCGCCGCGAAGGGCACGATCTGCGCCTGACCTTGCTGGGCGCCGAGGAGTGGATCGGCGAAGGTGAGCGGATCGCCCGCACGATCCGCTGCCTCGGACTGACGCCGATCGTGACGCAGACCGGCCAGCTCGAAGGGGACGATCGAATCCCGCATTTCGAAACGGCCGACATCTTCTGCCTTCCCTCCCACCACGAGGGCGCGCCGGTGGCCCTCCTCGAGGCGATGTCGGCCGGACTGCCGGTGGTCGTCAGCTCGGTGGGGGCCATGCCGGAGATGGTGGGCCGGGGCGGCAAGCTGGTCGCGCCGGGCGACATCGATGCGCTGGTGGACGCGCTGCGGCCTTTGGTGCTCGGTCGCGCCATGCGCGGCGACTGGGGGCGAAGGAACCGCGCCGACTGGGAACGGCGATTCACGCTCGAACGGCACCTGGCCGGAGTCGCCGCGGTGCTCTCGGAGTGTGTCCCGAAGCACTGACGGACGGCCCCGGCGGCGCTGCGTTATCGTTGCCCCGCTATGTCCACCGACCGCATCCAGATCCGCGGAGCGCGCGAGAACAACCTCGCCGGCATCGATGTCTCGCTGCCGCGCGATGCCCTGACCGTGGTGACCGGGGTCTCCGGCTCGGGAAAGTCGAGCCTGGCCTTCGACACCCTCTACAAGGAAGGTCACCGGCGCTTCGTCGAATCTCTGTCGGCCTATGCGCGCCAGTTCCTCGGACAGATGGAGAAGCCGCGCGTCGACCATGTCGAAGGGCTCTCCCCGACGGTCTCCATCGACCAGAAGACGGTGAACCGCAACCCCCGTTCCACGGTGGGGACCGTCACCGAGCTCTACGACTGCCTGCGGCTGCTTTTCGCCCGGCTGGGGACTCCGCACTGCCCGGAATGCGGGCATCGCATAGAAGGCCAGACTCCCGACGAGATCGCCCGGCGCATCTTGGCGCTCGGCGAGCCGTTCCAGCGTCCGGGCGAAAAGCCGCCCCAGGCCCTGCTCCTGGCACCCCTTGTCGACGACCGCAAAGGAGAGTACCGCAAGGAGCTGCAGGATCTCGCCGCGGAGGGCTTCGTGCGGGTGCGCGTCGATGGCGAGATCCGCCGCCTGGAAGAGCAGATCGAGCTCGACCGTTACAAGCGCCACACCATCGAGGTCATCATCGATCGCGTGCCTCTGGCCGCCGACCGCCGCGCGCGCCTGGTGGAGGGGATCGAGCTGGCTTTGCGCCGGACCGGGGGCCAGGTCCGGGCTCTGGTCGGAGAGCAGCTTTCCACTTTCAGCTCGCTGCGGGCCTGCCCCCGCCACGAAGTCGAGCTGCCGGAGATCGAGCCGCGCCTGTTCAGCTTCAACTCGCCCCACGGTGCCTGTCCCGACTGCAATGGACTCGGATGGAAGCGCCGGGTCGACGCGCGGCTGCTGGTTCCCGACGACCACCGATCGATCGCCGGCGGTGCCTTTGCCAACACCGACCGCCATGGGAAGCTGCTCTACACGCCCTACCGTCTCGACGATCTGCGCGTCGTGGCCGACCACCTCGGCGTCTCGTTGGACACGCCCTGGCGTGCCCTGCCGGCCAAGGCGAGACGTGTATTCATGAAGGGCACCGGTCGCATCGAGCTGGAGTTCGATGTGGCCTGGGAAGGGCGCGGTCGCAAGGTCTCCGGAACCGTCCGGCGCGCCTTCCGCGGAGTGGTCGGGGGCATGGAGCATTTCCTGCGTTGGGCGGGCGGTGGAGAGTGGTCGAAAGTGTCGCGATTCCTGGCGGAAGGAGATTGCAACAGTTGCGACGGTACTCGCTTGCGCCCGGAGGCCCTGGCGGTCCGATTTCGCGACCTGTCGATCGCCGATCTCGCCGCCATGACGGTCGATGAGACCGCCGCCTGGACCGCGGACCTGCGCTTGGAGTCGGGACGCGAGCAACAGATCGGGCGCGAGATCGCCAAGGAGCTTCGCACTAGACTCCGTTTCCTGGCCGACGTTGGTCTGGGATACGTGACCCTCGATCGCCGCACAGGCTCCCTGTCGGGGGGCGAAGCGCAGCGGATTCGACTAGCCAGGCAGGTCGGCTCGGGCTTACGCGGAGTGCTGTACGTGCTGGACGAGCCCTCGATCGGCCTGCACGCGCGCGACAATCGCAAGCTCCTCGATACCCTGGGCACGCTCCGCGATCAGGGCAACACCGTAGTCGTAGTCGAGCATGACGAAGCGACCATGCGCGCCGCCGATCACATCATCGACGTCGGGCCGGGGGCGGGAGTCGACGGCGGCCGCGTGGTAGCCAGCGGAGGCTACTCAGCGCTGCGCGACGCCGCGCGCTCGTTGACGGCGGACTACCTCTCCGGGCGCCGCGTGATCGCCCTACCGGAGCGCCGCAGATCGCCCGACCAGGGAGTGATCGCCGTTCGCGGTGCCCGCCAGTTCAACCTCAAGGGCATCGATGTCGAGATCCCGCTCGGCTGCTTCGTCGCGGTGACCGGCGTGTCCGGCAGCGGAAAATCGACGCTGGTACACCAGGTCCTTTACCGTGCGCTGCGTCGGCACTTGCACGGAGCCCACGAGGCTCCCGGCGATCACGACCGCATCGACAATATCGATGCGGTCGACAAGGTCATCGAGATCGACCAATCTCCGATCGGACGCACACCGCGTTCCAACCCGGCGACCTACACCAAGGTGTTCACCGAGATCCGCGATCTCTTCGCCCGGGTCCCGGAGTCGAAAGCCCGCGGCTACAAGCCCGGGAGATTCTCGTTCAATGTCAAAGGGGGGCGCTGCGAGTACTGCAAGGGAGCCGGGCTGCGCGAGGTGGAGATGCAGTTCCTGTCTACCGTGCAGGTGCTCTGCGATGAATGCGGAGGGTTGCGCTTCAATCGAGAGACCTTGGAGATCCGCTACAGCGGGCGCACCATCCACGACATCCTGGAAATGACTGTGGACGAGGCGCTGGCTCTCTACGCGGACGTGCCGCGAATCGCTCGCACTCTCGGCACTCTCGCCGATGTCGGACTTGGCTATGTACGGCTCGGCCAACCATGCACGACCCTCTCCGGGGGAGAGGCACAGCGCGTGAAGCTGGCCTCCGAGCTGCGCAGGCCGGATACAGGGAAGACGCTGTACATCCTCGATGAACCGACCACTGGATTGCATTTTGCCGACGTGGAGCGCCTGATCGCTGCCTTGCAGCGTCTGGTCGACGCCGGCAATACGGTGCTGGTCATCGAGCACAACAGCGACGTGATCAAGGTCGCGGACTGGATCGTCGATCTGGGACCGGAGGGTGGTGACGCGGGCGGCGAAATCGTCGCCAGCGGTGCACCCGAGCAGGTAGCGGAGCACGCGTCGGGAGCGACCGCGCGCCTCTTGGCCACTGTACTGGCCGGCGGTGGCGCCGACCTCGCGAACCAGCGCGCGGCTCGGCGCCGGGCTCTCGACGACGAGCGGATCGCCATCCACGGCGCGCGCACCCACAACTTGAAGGGAATCGATGTCGAGATACCGCACGGCAAAATGACCGTGGTCACCGGTCTCTCGGGATCTGGAAAATCGTCGCTTGCCTTCGATACGATATTCGCCGAAGGACAGCGCCGCTTCGTCGAGTCGTTGTCGACCTATGCACGGCGTTTTCTCGGCCGCATGGACAAGCCCCCGGTCGACTCGATCGAAGGACTTGCGCCGGCGATTGCCATCGACCAGGGGCGGGCCTCGCGCAGCCCGCGTTCGACCGTGGCCACCAACACCGAGGTGCACGACTACCTGCGACTGCTCTGGTCGCGCATCGGGCGCCCCCATTGCCCCGATTGCGGGCACGAGATGAAAGCCTACTTTCCAACCAGTGCCGCCCGCGAAGCTCTGGCGCTGGCCGAAGGGCGGCGGATCCATATCACGATCCCGCTTTTCGACGCCACTCGGCCCGAGCGTTTCGAGCTCGGTTCGGCGCGGCAGCTGCTCGAGAGCCGGGAGCGGATGCTGGGCGAGGGCTTCCTGCGGGTCCTGGTAGGAGATCGTGAGATTCGTCTCGACGAAGAGATCGAGCTCGACCTGGGGACCGTCGCCCGCATCGAGGCGGTGGTTGACAGAGTGCGGGCGCATGCGCGGAACCAGCGCAGAATCGCAGAGGCATTCGATCGCGGCTACCACATCACCGGCGGCATCGCCGGCGTGGTCGCGCTGGACGACCGCGAAGGGGCGCGGATCGCGCGGGAGCTCTCGACCCGCCCCGGATGTGTTCCCTGTGACAAGTATCTCGACTCCGAGCTGAGCCCGCGGATGTTCAGCTTCAACAGCCACCAGGGAGCGTGCCCGACTTGCCATGGGCTCGGTGTGTCTCGCGAGCCCGATCCGGCACTGCTGATCGCCGACCAGAGCAAGCCGATCTTGGCGGGATTGGACAAAGCGCCGGCCTTTCTGCTGCGCCACAGCAACAGCACCTACGGTCCGCTGCTGCGGGCAGTGGTGGAGCGCATCGGGGCGACCATGCGCACCTCCTGGAGCAAGCTGACGCGCGCACAGCGCGAGGTGTTGCTGAATGGCGATCCCAAGCATGTCTACACCATCCGCCGCCGTCGTCGCCGTCGCCGGGCATCCCGGGACTACACCTATGAGATGCGCTGGGATGGCCTGGGCCCGCTGGTGAAGCGCTGGCATTCGGCGTCGACCGGAGGAGCCTGGACGCAGAGCCTGGAAAGGGTGATGGTGAAACGATCCTGCGCGGAATGCGGAGGGCAGCGCTTACGCCGTGACATGTTGGCGGTGACCATCGCAGGTCTCAACATCATGGAGGTCGGAGCGATGACCGTCTCCGAGTGCGGCGATTGGTTCCATCAGCTCGAAGCAAGGCTCACCAAGGTAGAAGCCGAGATCGCACGCGACGCGATTCGAGAATGCATCTCGCGGCTCGGCTTTCTCGAGGACGTGGGAGTCGGGTACCTGGGCCTCGACCGCCCCTCCAGCACGCTCTCCGGTGGCGAGGCGCAGCGCATCCGTCTGGCGTCTCAGATCGGCAATCGACTGGCGGGGGTGATCTACGTGCTCGATGAGCCGACAGTGGGCTTGCACCCACGCGACACCGAGCGCCTGCTCGATACGCTGGAAGACTTGCGCGATCTCGGCAACACGATTCTGGTGGTGGAACACGACCGCGACACCATCGAACGCGCGGATCACGTGATCGATCTGGGTCCGGGGGCGGGTGAAGAGGGCGGCCGCGTGGTAGCGGCAGGGCCTCCGGCGGACCTGGCGAGGTCGCCGGAATCGTTGACCGGCGCCTATCTGTCCGGGCGCGAGGTGGTCGTGGCGCCCGCGGCGCGGAGATCGGGCACCGGAGGGGCGATTCGCGTGCGTGGAGCCGACATCAACAACCTACAGGGCGTGGACGTCGAGTTCCCGACCGGTGCGTTCTCCGTTGTCACCGGGGTGTCTGGTAGCGGCAAGTCGTCGCTGGTGATGGAGACCCTGCGACCGGCCATTGCGACCCTGCTCTCGGACGACTTCCGCGACGCCCGAGTGTTGCTGGTCCAGCCCAAAGGAGGGATGAAACCCCTGCGGAAGTTGGCGGTCATCGATCAAGCGCCGATCGGTCGCACGCCGAAGTCGAATCCCGCCACCTACTCCGGCGTTCTACCGCCGATTCGAGCGCTGTTCGCGAAGACACCGCTGGCCCGCCAGCGCGGCTATGCCGCCCGGCGCTTCAGCTTCAACATTGCGGAAGGTCGTTGTCCAACCTGCGAAGGCGCTGGCGCCACACTGGTGGAGATGCATTTTCTGTCGGATGTGTGGGTGCGGTGTGACAAGTGCAAGGGCCGGCGTTTCAATCAAGAGACCCTGGAGGTGCGCTACCGGGGCAAGACGATCGCCGATGTGCTCGACTTGCACATCGAGGAGGCGGCGATCTTCTTCCAGAATCACCGGAGCATCTATCGGATTCTCGACACGCTCTGCCGCGTGGGCCTCGGCTATGTGAGGCTGGGCCAGAGCGCGACCACCCTCTCGGGCGGTGAGGCGCAGCGAATGAAGCTCGCCACCGAGCTGGCGCGCGTGCAGACCGGCGACACGCTCTACCTCCTGGATGAACCGACCACCGGCTTGCACCTGGCGGACGTCCGCAAACTGCTGGAAGTACTCGAAGGGCTCGTGCAGTCGGGGAATACGGTCATCACCATCGAGCATCATCCAGATGTGATGCTGGCGGCCGATTTCGTGGTCGACATGGGTCCGGAAGCGGGTGACGAAGGAGGAGAGATCGTCGCCTTCGGTTCGCCCGAGGAGGTGATGCGCACGAGAACGCATACGGCCAAGGCGCTGATCGAGCATCAACGAATGGGCAGAAAACGCGCCACGGGAAAACAGAGCAGCGCGAGCCGCCACCAACGATTGCGGCGCCGCAAGAAGAGCGGGGCCCCGGCGGAGCCGGTCTGATGCTCGTGGATGCTGGCGCGGGCTTCGGCGGGCCGGCCATCGGCGGCCAGCGCCTGTGCCTGGCGAAAGCAGGCCTCGGCGGATGAGGGGCATCGGGCCGCGGCCTTGGCGTAGCGCCCGAGTGCTTCGCCAGACGATCCCAGACGCGAGTAGGCGCGCGCCGCCAGCAAATCGGCATCGCCCGGCCGGTGGCTCGGATGCTCGTCGGCTACTTCGCCGGCCAGGGCCGCCGCGCCGGCGAAATCGCCGCGCGCGAACCGAACCCGCGCGCAGTCCAGCATCAGCTGCGGGTCGGGGTCTGCGTGACGGTTGCCGCGCATCATCTCGTGGGCCTCTTCCAAGTAGTGCGCAGCCTTGGCATAGCGCCGGCCTCGAAGGTAGATCGCGCCGAGCTGGTGGCGAGCTTCGTAGTCGGCGGGGTTGGCCAGCTGCGCCCTCCTCTGGTCCATGAAGCGCGCGCGCTGGGCCATGACGGTGACCAGGCGGGTCAGCCACTGGCCTGCGAGGAGTGCGGCGAGCAACACGCCGACCCCCGCGACGCCGAAGTAGCGAAGGCCGAAGTAGAGCGCGATGATCCAGACCCAGGCGCTCATCCCTCGGTCCGGCCTCCGGCCAGCGTCGCCAGATTTCGGACGCCGCGCCGCCATTCAAGGTAGTGCCCGATGATCTCCTCGTGGTCGAAGGCCATCGGCTGCGGCGGGTCGCGCGGATCGACGATGGCCACCTTCGCGGCGTCGTCCATGGCCCGAGGGATCCCCTTCGAGCTGGCGACGTAGACGGTGGTGGTGGTCAGGCCGCGCGGGTCTCGACCGGGGGTCGAATAGACGCCGAGCAGGCCCTCCAATCGGATCTCCAGTCCCGTCTCCTCTCGCGCTTCCCGCTCCGCACAGCGCTCCAAGTCCTCGCCGGGATCCAGGAACCCGCCAGGCAGCGCCCAGCCGAAAGGGGCATTCCGTCGTTCGATCAGCACGATGCCGCGCATCGAGTCCGAGGCATCCCGCAGCTCGATCAGAGCGTCGGCCGTGACCCGACGCGGCGGATCCTGACTGCCGCATTTCGAACAGAAAGCGCTCGACGATGTCATGGGACGAATGCTATCGCTCCCACGCCCTTCCCCACCGAAAAAGGAACGGGGACCGCCCGAAGGCAGCCCCCGTCGGCTGGGGTTCGACGCATCTCTTGCGTCGGTCTTTCTACGAGTCAGAGCGCGCGAAGATCCCCGCTACTCATCCCACGGCGCGTGAACCAGGAAGGGAATCGCCCAGGCGGTGCTGTTGTAGTCGTCGCCGAACTCGGTCATCAGAGTCGAAGACGCCATCACGTCGACCACCACGCGCGCCAGCGGACGATCGCCACCGAGCTCCAACTCGATCGTGTAGATGCCATCGCCCGGAATGCGATCGCCTCGCTCGCCGTTGTCCGCCATGCGGAAGCGCCGGCCGATCGGTCGATCGTCGTTGAAGCCGTCGCTACCCCAGTCACGAACCCGGCGGCCCTGGGTGTGCAGGTAGACCCACTGGGCGGGAGTCCAGGTCTGATCGGTGTTGCCGACCGCGGCCTCGACCCGCAAAACCTGTCCGGGCTCGGCGAAGGGAAGATCGGCGGGGAACGCGAGGAAGATGCTCGGGTCGTCGATGGAGAGCATCTGCTCGCCATCCACCCAGATATCGACGCTCTCGATGTAGACGGTCTGGTCTTCGATGTTCGCCAGGCGGATCGTGGCGGGGGTCAGCGCGGTCAGCCGCCACTCGTCGTCCTCGATGCGCGCGAAGCGGCTGGAGCGCTTCCAGTTGTCCACGAACCCCTTGACCCCGGGATTGCGGATCCCGTCGTCGCTGCGGTCGATGTAGAGCCTTCCTCCCATGGTGCGTCGAATGGTCGTTTCGGCGTGTCTGGGATCGGGGTAGAAGGTCTCGACCAGGCGGCGCAGCGGACCGGTGGGCTGACGGCCCCAGGCCACCGGAAGCGTGGCGTTTCCATCCTCGGGCTCGAAGGCGGCATCGACGTCGCCGTCGCGCTCGTCTCCGGCGTAGACCGCGCCTTCCATCGACTCGTAGTGCACGTCGAAGAAGTCGCCGTAGTTCGAATCCATCGAGCTTTCGAGCCCGGCATCGTCCGATCCCTGGCTACCGAGCGGGTTGTCGGCGCAGCCGACCAGGGTCAGAGCGGCGGCCGAAAGGGTCGTCATGAGTGCGAGAGTGCGGTGCATCGTATGTTCTCCTGAACAGCGGTGAGCGGTTGTGGTTGCCCCTGCACCGCGACTCAGGCAAGAGCCAAGCCAGGCCGCCGCCGTATCTCGCAATTCGTTTAAGGGTGTTGTATTACACGGCTGCCGAAGCGTTGGATCCGCGCTCGCCACGCGGCTCTTGTGCGCATCCGTACACCGGAACGCACCCTTGCGTGCAGCCCACCACGGGAAGCGCCGCCCGCGGAGACGGGCGGCGCTCTGAGGAGCTACGGGTGGCTCACACCATGACGATGCGGCCGTCCCCCTTCCGTCGCGCGTCGGCCAGCCGTTTCTCGGCCAGGTCCATCAACCTCTTGGCCGAGTCGGCATCGATTGGATACGCGGCGACCGCCGCGGTGAACGATCGAATGCGACCGGGGGCGGGATCGTTGCCGGCCAGATGGTCCTGCAGCCGAGAGATGACCGTCATCGCCTGCGTGGGGTAGGTGGCGGGCATGACCAGCGCAATCTCCTCGCTTCCCCATCGCCCGACGCCATCGACCCTGCGCAGCCGTTGGCGCACGAACTGTGCGAACTCCGACAATGCCCGATCGGCGGCCTCCGGACCCAGGCCCGCGGCCAGCGAGTCGAGTCCGTTGGGATCCAGAATCGCCACCGCGAAGGGCTTCATGATTCGCGCGGAGAGCTCGACCTCGTTCTCGACTCGGGTGAAGAGGTTTTCGCGCCCGGGCATTCCGGTGACCGGGTCGACGCCGGCCGCGAAGCGCTCGCGACGGATCGCCTCGAGCCTACCGGCGACCAGGGCGATCACGCGCTCGGGGACGATTTCCTCGTCCTCCGGGACGCTGAGAGTCGGCACATTCGCCGGGCCGGGTCCGCTGCTGCCGTCCACGACCGCCAGTTGGGCCTCGGCCGCCCGCTCGTCACAGACGACCTCGAACCCGGCGAGCCCGAGCGCCTGCTCCCAGCTCTGCGCACGTTTCTCGTCTACCACGAGGGCGATCGAGTCGGTCATGTCCCCAGTCCTTTCGGCTTTCCGTCGCCATGCTCCCGCACGAGGCACTCTGTCCCGCGGGGTCCTTCGATGTTCATCGTCATCGTTCTTGTTGCCTTGAGTATTACGGTCTTCAAACACAAGCCAGAGGCCGTGACCGGACGATCCAGTTCGCGTCCAGGTAGAACTCCACACCGGCCAAGGTCTCTTCCAGTTCGAGAGACCAGGAGAGGATCTTGATGATCGTACCGGGGAAGACTTCGCCGCGCACTCGAACCGTCGCCGGGTAGGTCCCACGCTGCGGAATCAAGGTCGTCCACCCCCCCTCGGGCGGCTCGGGCGGGGCGTCTTCGCGCAACCCCACGGTGGCTCCCACCTCGACGAAGGTGCGGGCGCCGAGCTCGCTGCCGAGCTTCTCGGCCTCGATTCTTTGCGCCGCACGCAGTGATCCGCCGACGCCACGGCTCTTGCCCCTGCCGAAACGAAGCGTGCCCAGAGTGCGGATATCCGCGTTGATCGCTTCTCGCCGCACCAATACATCGCCCTGCGCGACGATCAGGGCGCGATCGACAACGGCGACGTCGACGTCTTGTCCCGCGTGAACCTCGGCCCGGCTGGCGAAGTAGACCCCCTCGCCGACGTAAACCGATGCCGGCGAGTGAATGAGGCCGTCTTCGACCGACTTGCCGACGAAGACGGGGCCCCCCGCCCGCACCTCGAATCCAGCGGCGACGGTCCCCTCTATCGTGACCATGCACTTCGAATCGATGTGGCCCACTGCGAAATCGACGTCTCCTTCGACGACGTAGTTCTCCAGGACCTCGACGACGTCTTGCTGCTGGTTGTAGACGCCCTCCCGAGCGGCGAAGTACTCGAGCTCGTCTGAGCTCAAGCGCACTCCGCGCCCGGCGCGAGGGGTCAGGTCTTCGCCGTCGCGACACGGAATCTCCGTCCCGAGCACGCTGATCCCGGAAGCACCTCCGCGGGTCGGCGGAACGCGAGAGGCCAGGTGATGGCCGGCCTCCACTGCCCGCGAGTGGATCATCTCCCGGAAGTCGACCTGTTCGTCTCCTTCCGCGCCCTCGAATCGGTTCCTCGTGTCGATGTGGCAGATGAACCGGGCGGGGTCGCCATGCTCCGGTTCCGTTCCCGTGGCAAGAGCGATCGGAGCGGCCGCGGCACGCCACGCCTCTCCCGCGCGTGCGGCCAGAGCGTTCAGCGCCTCCTCGTCGATGCCGTGCACCACTCCTGCGCGCTCCAGCGCGGCATCGATGCCGGCGCGATCGGGAACGACCAGCCCCTCCGGAGCCGCGTCGCGCGGAAAACTGGCGCTCAAGAGATCGTCGGCGATCCCGACCATCGATTCGGTGCACAGGGTGCCGGCCTGGAGTGCCGGCAGCGAGGTCTCCGGCCCCGACGCCGAGAACGAGAGGCCATCCGCTTCGGCCACCACACCATCCCCGGCCTCGAGGAGGATGTCGCGCCCGGACTCGGCCTCGATCGTCTCTCCGGTGACGCTCAGGCCGTCGGTCCCCGGCGCCGCCGGTTTCTTGGACGCCAGCTTCTGGCCGGCCCCCGCCCACTGGTCGGCCGCGTGGAACTCCGGATCACCGATGAAGCGATTCGGGTCCTCGCCGCGCACGGTGAATTCGAAGGTCACACGGGCGTCGTCGCCCGGGACCGGTTCGATGCCGCGGGCGACGACACGGCGCGGGCCGAGCTCTGCATCGGGCTCCAAGTCCCGGCACTCCCGGGCGAGATTCTCGATCTCCTCGGGCAGCAACCGCTCCTTGGCGATCCCCTCCCCGATGAGCGCATCGGTCAGGATCTCCGCTCTCATCTCCTCTTTCTTGACGTCGATCGCCCCGTTCTCATCGCGCCGGGCCACCGTCATGACCGGCAGCGCCTCCATTGTCGCGCTAAGCCGGTCATTCGCGATCTTGACCAGCGGTCTCAGGGCCACGGAGTCGCCCAGGAAACGCATCCGGCCGAATCGCGTGGCCACCAGGTCGTTGGTCTCGGCATCGAGCTCGACTCCCGGTCCGGGGCGCAGTTCGGGGCGCTCCGTCGAATCGAAGCGAATCCGTCTTCCCGTTACGTCCTGGCCGTCATGTCCGGTCGCGGCCGAGATCCTGGATCCGATGATCGAATCCCTCGGCAGAACCTCGTCCTCGGCAACGTAGAACTTGTGCCGAGATACCTCGCCACGCTTGACCGCCCGACCACGGGCGACCTCGACATCGGCGATCGACTTTCCGCTCGCCTTGGCCTTCGCCAGTGCCGTGCGGATTGACGCTTCGTCCAGCCCGTGGATCACACCGCAGTCCCGGATCGTGCGCGCGAGCGATTCCGGCGTCGCTTGCACGGTGCCGGCCAGCACAGGAGGGATTGTGGCGGTCGCCGTCAGTCGATCGGGCGATATCGCAATCATGGGACGCAGATCGAGCAGGCCCTCGCGCAGCACCGGGAGTCCGAAGATCCTGGCGGTCGCGGCGGCGCCGCCCTTCAAGACCTGAACCCGCGCCGTCGCGGGCCGCGCGGTGGTGTCGCCCTCCGGGGCACGAATCCTCTTTCCGCCGACCGTGACGCCGTCTCGGCCGGGGCCTCCCGCCCGCCAGCGTGCGATGGGCTCTCCGCGCGGCGCCGGCAGCGGAGGGTCGTCGCGCAGCTCCCAACGGCCAGATGTCGGGGGACTGGGGGGGTGGGCTCGAACCAGAATCAGCGCGGCATCGCCTCGGCCCAGCTTGTCCCATGCCTTGTTCAGTCGCGTCTCGATCCCCTTCGGCAGAGGGATCTTGATACCAGCAGCAGTCGCGGCCGCGCACAGCTCCGCGCGCTTCGGTGGCGATCCCGGAGGACAGCCTCTTCTGGTCAGCTTGGCTGAGAGGTCATCGGCGGCCACCACGATCTTGAAGGGGGAACGCGGGCTGCCGGCCGCCCGCCTGTCCGAGTGCGGATTCGGCATCTTGAGCTTCTGGGAACCGGGTCCAGTGTGTGGCTCTCCTCGGTGGAGATCCCTGATCGTCTCGCCCTGATCGAAGGCCCGTGATAACCTCCTGCCAGGTTTGATCTGAGCGCCCATCGCTGCAGCCTGCCGGCAACGGTGCGAACCGGTTCGTGCTCGGATCCGGCCTGTTCGCACAGCGAGTGTCCGCAGGCTATCAGCCTCGAGAGCGGCCCGAGCCCCCGCCGCTCGTCGTGGAACTCGAACCCTATGCTCAGACTATCGGTCTGGATCGTCCAGGGTTTTCAGTTGGAGAGCAGATGGCGAACCAGAGATTCCGAGTCTGTGTCATCGACGGAGACGGCGATTCCGTCGCGGCCGTCTCGGACGCGTTGGCGTCTCTCAACGCCGACATCGTGGGTGTCTCCGATGGGGCGAAGGGGCTGTCCGCCCTGATGAGGCGTTCCTTCGATCTGATCATCCTCGACCTGATGCTCGATCAACTCTCGGGATTCGAGCTCGTCGAGCGAATCCGCTCAGAGGGTCCGAACTCACGGACGCCGGTGGTCGTGGTGTCACCTCTGGTTATCGACGATACGCTAGTGAGCGAGGACGAGCTCAACGTCGATGCACTCTTGCCCAAGCCGCTCGACCAACGAGAGCTCGAGCGCGCGGCGCGGTCGATCCTGGAGCCCTCATCTGTAGAGCTCGAAGCCATCAGCCGCCGGAAGCTCCTGTTGGTTGAGGACAACGAGTACAACGCCGAGCTGGTTCGTCTTCGACTGGGACAGGAGACCTACGACGTATCACACGCGGTCGACGGCCAGGGCGCGCTGCGCGCGTTCGAGAGAATCCACCCCGATGTCGTCTTGCTGGACATCCAGATCCCTTCACCGAACGGCCTGGAGGTGCTGCGGGAAATCCGAGCGCACGATCAGGACGTGCTGGTGGTGATGATGACGGCCTTCGGGTCCGAAAAGGTCGCGGTCGAGGCGATGAAGATCGGTGCCGATGAGTACCTCACCAAACCGCTGGAGCACCGAAAGCTGGAGCGCTTTCTCGACGAAGCCTGGGTCCGGAGCCGGCTGAAAGCCGAGAACCGTCAGCTGGTCGCTCGTCTCTGGCTCTCGACCCGCGAGCTGCTGGGCCAGTACAAAGCGACCTCAGCTGCCATGCTTGCTCTGCGCGAGAAACAGGACGAACTGGTCCGTGCCCAGCGGCTGGCGGCCGTTACCGAGGCCGCGGTCAGCATCAACCACGAAATCAACAACCCGCTGTGCTCCATCGTGGGCAACGCAGATCTGTTGCTGCGCAAGCACCCCGCCGCGGACCCGGATATCATCCGCAAGGTACGGAGTATCGAGCGCGAGAGTCAGCGCATTCGCGAAATCACCAAGAAGCTGGCCAGCCTGGCCAACGTTGTCACGACCCAGTATGCCGGTGGTGTTCAGATGATTGACATCGACCGGTCTCTGACCACCGACTCACAGACTCCCAGTCAACCCAAGAAGAAACGGAACAGAAGCGAACCATGAACCATGCGCGGAAACTGATCGAACGGATCGAGCGCGGTGAAGCTCGATGCGGCGTCATTGGATTGGGTTATGTGGGTCTGCCGCTGGCCTGCGAGTTCGCTCGCTCCGGGCTGACTGCCGTCGGATTCGATGTGTCCGCCGAGAAGTGCGCCAGCATCAATGATGGGCGCTCGTATGTGAAGGACGTGACTTCACAAGATCTTGCCAAAGAGGTGGCCGCCGGTCGTCTCTCAGCGACCACAGATTTTGAACTGCTCTCGAGCTTGGATACCATCAATATTTGCGTCCCCACTCCCCTTCGCAAAACGCGAGATCCCGACGTTTCGTACATCGTTTCGGCGGTCACCGAGATCGCCAAGTACTTACGGGCCGGACAGTTGGTGATTCTCGAGAGCACGACCTACCCGGGCACGACCGACGAGCTCATTCTGCCCCGATTGGAACGTACCGGCCTGGAGGCATCGAAGGATTTCTTCCTCGCGTTCTCACCAGAGCGGGTCGACCCAGGAAATCCGCGTTTCAATACGCGCAACATCCCCAAGGTGGTCGGTGGGCATTCAGAAGCATGTACCGACGTGGCGCGTGCCCTCTACACGAGAACCGTGGATCGAGTCGTCCCGGTATCGTCGACAAGAGTGGCCGAAATGGTCAAGCTCCACGAAAACACTTTTCGCAGTGTGAACATCGGTCTGGTCAACGAGCTCGCGTTGATGTGCAACGAAATGGGGATCGACGTCTGGGAGGTGATCGAAGCGGCCGCCACCAAGCCCTTCGGTTTCACTCCTTTCTTTCCCGGGCCGGGACTCGGTGGACATTGCATTCCGATCGACCCCTTCTACCTCTCCTGGAAGGCGCGGCAGCACGGGTTCGAGGCTCGGTTCATCGAGCTGGCCGGGCATGTGAATACCAGCATGCCTCACTATGTTGCCACGCGTGTTTCCGAGGCGTTGAACTCCCGCTCGCGCTCGGTGCGAGGGGCCAAGATCATGATCGCGGGCGTTGCCTACAAGCCGGATATCGATGACTCCAGGGAGTCTCCCGCCTTGGACGTCATTGAGCAGCTACATAGATGGGGAGCGTCGGTGGTCTACTCCGATCCCTTGATCCCGGTGTACAAGGAGGGGAGCGTCGACATGGAATCGGTTGCGTTCGACGCGTATCAGATCACGGCACAGGATTGCGTGGTGATCATCACCAATCACGAAGCGTTCGACTACGATTTGCTGCTGTCGAGCGACGGGCCGGTCGTGGTGGATTCACGAAATGCGCTGCGTGGAGTGCAATCCCCACACATCTTCAGGCTCTGAAGATCTCCGGCGCGATTCGGCGCAGCGCGTGCAGCCCGCCCTGGATGACCAGCGTGTCGATCTTGCCGAGCGAGTGCAGCAGGACCTGCACTTCGTAGGAACGGGCGCCTGCGTCGCAGACGATGATCAGGGTCTTGCCGGCGGGGAGCTCGCCGTGGCGGCGGCGGATTTCTTCGAGGGGAATCGCCAGCCACCGGTCGGCACCAATTCGGTCGACCAAGGCCGCGCTTTCTCGCTCGGGGCGAACGTCTAGGGCCAGCCATTGCTGTTCCTGGTCTGTATCGCGCAGCCAATCGATGAAGCGGCGCAGATCGACCGTGTGCAGTCGACCCGCGCAGAGGTTGTCGGCGACCGAGGCGACGGCGTTGAGCGAGTCGATGGCCGTGGAAAAAGGCGGTGCGTAGGCCATCTCGAGATTGATGAAGTCTTCGACGATTGCGCCGGAGGCCAGGGGCATGGCCGCGGCATCGACTCGAGCGAGCACGGCGTCACCGTTTGGACCGAAGGCCTGCAGACCAAGTACGCGCCGCGAGCGGCGGTCGAAGACCATCTGCAGGATCAGGATCTCTTGTCCGGGATAGAAGTGGGCCCGATCGAACGCGGCGGCGAGAGCGACTTCGGGCTCGAAGCCCGCGTCGCGAGAGCGTTCCGCGCTCAGGCCGGTCGCGGCAACACAGCGCTCGAACGCCTTCATGATGAAGCTGCCGACGATCCCGGAGAAGACCGAGCGGTTGCCGGCCATGTTGTCGGCGGCGACGCGCGCCTGGCGATTGGCCAGCGACCCCAAGGGCATGTGGCAAGGATTGCCGGTCAGCAGATGCCTGGTCGCGGTGCAGTCGCCCGCGGCGAAGATCAACGGATCCGACGTCTGGAGATGTTCGTTGACGACGATTGCTCCGTTGTCAGAGGTCTCCAACCCTGCCGCGATTGCCAGTTCGGATCGCGGCCGCACTCCGGTCGCCACCACGACCAGGTCCGCCGCGATGGTTCGATTGGGGGTCTCGACTCGTATCGGCTCGCCTGGCGTTCCGCCCGCCAGAGCGATGGCGGGCTCGCCGGTGTGGACGGTCACATCCTGGTCTCTTAGGTGCGCCTCGACCATGGCGGCGAGCGGCCAGTCGACGAGCTTCGGCAGCAGCCGGGATTCGGCCTCGATCAGAGTCGTTGGGATCCCCCACAGATCGGCCAGGGCCTCGGTCATCTCGATGCCTACGCCGCTGCCCCCAATCACGACAGCAGTGCCCACTTCGCCTCGGGTCAGTCTTTGGCGGATCTCGATCGCGCTGTGCAGGTTGGCGACGGCGAACACACCATCGAGATCGATGCCCGGAATCGGGGGGCGCAGCGGGGTCGCTCCTGTTGCCAGGAGCAGCTGATCGTAGGGGAGCCGAAGCTCGGCGCCGGTCTCCAACTGCTTGGCGATTACGGTCCTGGTCTTGCGGTCGATTGACACCACCCGCGTGCGGGTTTGGACCTCGACACCCTTCGCGTTGGCGAAGAACTCGGCGTCCCGCAGGGCGTGGTAGCTGGTCGATCGCAGCTGGGCTTCCTCGGGTATGTCGCCAGATACGAAGTACGGAATTCCGCAGGCCCCATAAGAGATCAGGTCATCCTCGTCGATGAGGGTGATCTTCCAGTTCGGCTTCAGCCGCCGCAGGCGGCAAGCCGCCTTCGAACCGGCCGCCACGGCACCGACGATCACCACGCGCTGTGTCATTGGATCCTCTCGGAGCTCGCAAGGCTCAACGGCGTTCAATCCGTCGCGGCGGCTCTCCGGCGCTCGATCGCGCGAGCGAGATCAGCGAGGCTGACTTCGTCGTCCAGCCTCTCGACCTTCGCCCAGCCGCGCTCTCGAGCGCGCCCGGCGGCGGCCCCGCCGATGCACCAGGCAACGACCTCGGCGCTCCAGCCGCGGGAGTCGCGCTCGTCATCCAGGAAATCTACATCGTCGGAGCTGCGCACAATGGCGCCCGTGATCGGCAATGCGGACAGCACCACGCGCGCGGACTCGGTGATGGGCAACGGCACTTCGATCACGTCGGCACCCTTCATCTCGAGCAGGTCTTTCAGATCGGAGCAGGGGGCCGGAGCCACCAATCGCTCCCCCTGCAGCGGCCGAGAGCTGAACCAGTCGAGTCGATCGGCGTGTTTCACCGTCGGGCCGATCACGAACAGGCCGGGTGGACGCAGATTGTTGGTGGCGACCGCGCTCGGCAGCTCACGAAGCGAAGTGCGAACGGTCCGCTGCCGTGAAGTGGTGCCGCGTTCGATCATTGCGGCCGGCGTCTCGGAGTCCATGCCGGCCTCGATCAAACGCCTCACGACCTCGTCGATGCAGGTAACACCCATATAGCCGACGAGCGTCGCGTGAGGATCCGCCGCGAGCAGATCCCAGCGCACCTGCTCTCCGTCCGACTTGATCGCCTCGTGCGCGGTAAACAGCGTCAAGCGCACGGCCTCGCGCCGGCTGGTCACGGGGATGCCGGCGTAGGCCGGCACCGCCACTCCGGCAGTGACACTCGGCACGATTTCGAAAGGAATGCCCGCCTCGACCAGAACCAGGGCCTCCTCGCCTCCGCGCCCGAAGACGACGGGATCCCCGCCCTTCAGGCGAACCACGCGCTTCCCTTGCAGAGCAAGCCGCACCAAGAGCGCATTGGTCTCCTCCTGGGGGACCGGGTGATGACTCGACTCCTTGCCGACGCAGCGCAGCTCGATATCGGCGGGGAGATCGCAGGGCAGCGCCGGCGCCGCCAGTCGGTCGTAGACGATGACATCGGCTGCGTGCATGCGCTGGCGTGCGCGTAGAGTCAACAGACCTGGATCTCCTGGTCCCGCACCAACGAGCGAGACCATGCCGGCTTTTGGCTCCGCGGACGATTCGACTTCTGCGCGAGAACCCGCTGATTCGTTCTCCCGGCCTGCGACGGGCACCGACAGCAGCCGTTGCTCATCGGCCGCGACCGGCACTCGAGCTCTGAGACCCTCCGGATCTACTGTGGCCTGGAAAAAGCGATCGAAGCGCTCCTCCTCTTCGGGCTTGGACAACGCCAACGCGCGGACCGCGCGCCGAAACCGCGCCGCCGCATCCATCCACTCGCCCCATTCGGGGCCAAAACGTCGCTCCAGGAGCTGGCGCATCCGTCTGACTACGAAGGGCGCCTCTCCCGCCGAGCCGATCGCGAGCTGCATCGCGCCGCGCTGGACGCGGGCAGGCAGCTGAAAAGTGCAGAGCTCCGGGTCGTCCGCCACGTTTACCCAGATCCCGGCATCACGCGCGTCGGTGTAGACCAGCCGGTTGACCGCTCGGTCGTCGGTTGCGGCAAACACCAGCGCGAAGTCACGCGCTTCCGGGCTGTGGTAATCGCGCGCCTGTAACTCGATTCTGCCCGCGTCGGCGAGCCCATGCACCGCCGCCATCGGAGCAGGCGCGACTACGAAGACCCGTGCGCCACCCTCCAGCAGGCCTTCGATCTTCCGCAGAGCGACACCACCGCCGCCCACGACCAGGCAGCGATGGTCGCGCAAGTCGAGCATGATAGGAAACACGCTCAGGCCTCGCGCAGACTTCCCACGGATGCTCGGGCGGCGAGGGCAACTCTGTAGAGCACCGTCAGCACACCGACACCGACGGCGTAGATACCGATCCCGATCAGAGCCTCGGGGAGCGTCGGCCAGTACTCCGTCACATCGCCGAAGGGCGAGGGAACGAATCCACCGACTACCATCCCGAGTCCCTTGTCGATCCAGATCCCGGCGACCGCTGCGACGCAGGCAACCACCAGCGTAGTCTCACGCTTTCTCGTCTTTGGGATCAGCAGCAGCAGCAGTGCTCCCAGGCAGAGCAGCTGAGCAACCCACATCCACGGCACCAGCGCGCTGGCGCCGTCCAGCCCCAGGAACAGGTACTGGAAATGGTGCAAGTGCTCTGGTATGTCGCTGTAGATGACGGTGAAGAACTCCATGGCCACGAAGAATAGGTTGGCCAGCATCGCATACACCACGATCAGGCTCAGCAGATTCAGAGCCTTCTTGCCGGCGTCGAAACCGCTGACTCGCCGTAGGACCAGACAAATGAGAATCAGCAACGCGGGCCCGGAAGCGAATGCGGAGGCGAGAAAGCGCGGCGCGAGAATCGCGGTCATCCAAAACGATCTGGCGCCCAAGCCGGCGTACAGGAAGGCAGTAACTGTGTGAATGCTGACCGCCCAAGGAATCGACAGAACGATGATCGGGCGGATCCACTTGGGAGGCGCGCAGCCGTGGATCTCCGCCTGAAACGTCACTCTGGATATGACGACGTTCAATACCAGATAACCGAACAGAACCGTCATGTCCCAGAACATGAGCGAGTTTGGAGTAGGGAAGAGCGCGACGTTGAGGACCCGCGTCGGCTGCCCCATGTCGACGAATATGAAGAGCATACACATCAATACGGCCGAAATCGCCAGGAACTCCCCCAGCACCACGATGCGCCCGAACGCTTTGAAATCATGGAGGTAGTAGGGAAGCACCAGAACAACCGCCGACGCCGCCACTCCCACCAGGAACGTGAATTGAGAGATGTAGAAGCCCCAAGGCACGTCGCGGCTCAAGCCGGTGACCGTCAGGCCGACGCTGAGCTGCCGCAGGTAGGCGAACAGACCGAGCAGAACGAATAGGCCGAGGACACCGAGCAGGGTTCGATACCCGCGGCCACCGCCGAGCGCTTTCTCCAGCATTACAACCTCACAGCTTGTAGTGAACCTTGGGTCGCGTGCCCAACTCCGCCTTGCGCTGCGCGACCAGATTCGCGCGTACCAACTGGCGGATCTCGGAGTGTTCGTCGTTCAGATCTCCGAACACCATGGCGCCGCCGACCTTCTGGCATGCCTCGACGCACGCCGGCAGCTGACCCCCGGCCAGTCTCTCAGCGCAGAACGTGCACTTCTCGACGACGCCCTTGGTTCGTGTCGGGTAGTCGGCGCGGATCTTGTCGATGTAGGGCCTGGGATCGGACCAGTTGAAGCTGCGAGCTCCATAGGGACAGCCCACCACGCAGTAGCGGCAGCCGATGCAACGATGCTGGTCCATCATGACGATGCCGTCGTCGCGCTTCCAGGTCGCCTTGGTGGGGCAAACGCGTACGCAGGGCGGGTTGTCGCAGTGGTTGCACATGACGGGGAGCGGGCGCTCGCGAATCTCCTCACCGGTCTCGGAGAGGACGCGGTGCGGGAACACCTTCTGGAGCGGCTCTTTCCAGATCCACTTGACCTCTTCTTCGACGTTTTCGATCAAGGGGATGTTGTGGACATCGCGACAAGCCTCGACGCACGCCGTGCATCCAGATCCCTCGGCGCATTTTTGGGTGTCGATCGCCAGAGCCCACCGAATTCCGGAGCTCGAGACCTCGCCGCCGCCAGTGGATCCACGGGCGCTCATCAGCACCAGCGGTGCCCCGCCACCCACTCCAAGTGCAGCGGCCCCGGCAGCCTTCAGAAATCCGCGTCGAGAGGTATCCATGCCTACTCTCCAGATGGATCGACGTGGCAATCCCAACACGCGGGCTTGACGTCGACATAGTTGTGGCATCGATCGCAGAACTCCGCCTTGCTGGTATGACAGCCGAGGCAGGTCTTCGACAGGCTCATCTCGTGCTCCACGCCATCAGGGCCGCGGTAGCGTCGTTCGCCGTGGCGTACCACCTGATCTCGCCAGTGATTGAGGAGCTCCATGTGCGAGGCGCGCATGTGCTCCGTCGATTCCACGCACCCGCCGCCGCCCTCTGGAAGAGTCAGCTCGGGAAGGTCTCCGGCGCCGCCCTTGGCCGCCGAGTACCACAATGGAAACGCGCACACAAGGACAAACACGGCGAGTCCGGATACGATCTTCGCGCCATCGTACATCGCTAGTCCTCCTGTCCATTGAGCGGATCCAGCCTGAGATCCTGCGTTCGCTCCGTCTGCCCTTTCATGATCAGAGCGTTGCCCACCAGCTCGTGGATCCCCGTGACCTTGACCCCTGGCGCCCAGTAGTCACAGACCGTGGTCAGGGTCGCTCGATCGATGGCGCACATGGCTGCGAGGTAATTCACTCCGAACTCGTCACGAACGTGCCGCACGGCATTACCGCGGGGAAGTCCGCCGCGCAACCGCATCTCCATGTTCTCATCGGTTCCCAGACCGGCGCCTCCACCGCAGCAGAACGTCTTTTCACGAATGGTGTTCTCGGGCATCTCCGTGAAGTTGTTGCAGACGTTCCTCAAGACGAATCTCGGTTCTTCGAAGATCCCCATGGCCCGGGCCGGGTTGCAGGAATCGTGGAAAGTCGCATGAATATGGTCGTTCTTGGACGGGTCGAGCTTCAGCTTGTCGTGCTTGATGAGGTCTGCCGTGAACTCGGTGATATGGATCATCTTGGTCGACCGCGCGTGCTCGAAGCGCGTGCCAGTGATCGGCGATGTCGGCACTTCGAGGCAGTCCACCGGGCCGTTCATGGTGCCCATGTATTGATTCAGCACGCGCCACATGTGGCCGCACTCTCCGCCCAGGATCCACTTCACTCCCAAGCGTTGGGCCTCTGCGTAGATCTTGGCGTTTAGCTTCTTCATGGTATCGTGCGAGGTGAAGAGGCCGAAGTTCCCCCCGTCCGACGCGTAGCTGCTAAATGTGTAGTTCAGACCGAGCTCGTGGAAGAGCATCATGTAGCCCATGCAGGTGAAAGTGCCGGGCTCGGCCAGGAAGTCCCCCGACGGGGTCACGAAAAGGATGTCCGCGCCGACCTTGTTGATCGGAATGTCCACGGCGATTCCGGTGATTTCCTCGATATCCTCGGCGAAGAACTCCAGCGTGTCTTTCAGCCCGTGGGGCTGAATGCCCAAATGGTTGCCCGTGCGCGAGCAGTTAGCCACCGGCTCCAGCACCCAGTTGACGTTGAGTCCCAGGAGGTGGAGCAGCTCGCGCGCCAGCATCGTGATCTCGGCGGTATCGATACCGTAAGGACAAAACACCGAGCAGCGACGACATTCGGTGCATTGGTAGTAGTAGTAGAACCACTCCTTGATGACGTCGACGGTCAGCTCCCGACCGCCGGCCATTCGCCCGAGGATCCGTCCGGCCTTGGTGAACTCCTTGCGATAGATCGATCGAAGCAGCTCGGCGCGGAGCACGGGCATGTTCTTGGGATCGCCGCCGCCGATGTAGAAATGGCACTTGTCTGCGCACGCTCCGCAGCGCACGCAGATGTCCATGAAGAGCCTGAAGGAGCGATACTTCTGCAGTCGTTCCGCGATGCCGTCGATGATGATTTGTTTCCAGTTCTCTGGAAGCTGCCAGTCGTCATCGGTCGGTGCCCACTGTCGGGGATTGGCCATTCCCAGATAGGAGAGATGCTTCGGCTTGGCGGGATAGATGAAGCTCCCCGGCCGCATGTCGACCGGAGTGTCCATCCAGTCGGTGGGAGGCGGCTTCGCGTCGATATTGGACAACGTATCGTGGTCGTAGAACGCCATCTCGTCGGGCTGATGATCGGGCGCCATGGCCTACTCCTTCTCGACCGGGATGCCGGCTGCCTTCATCTTCTCGCGGAACTCGTCCTCGTACTTCTCGTACGGGTAGACCTCGAAGGGAGGGTTCCAGGGATTGATGTGGCGAACCATGCGGTTGTTGTTGGCGAGATTGCGTGTCGGGCTGAGGAAGACGCCGCCCGCGTGCATGAGCTTGCTGAAGGGGAAGTAGATCAGGAGCACGCAAACCAACAGAAGATGAGCGTAGAAGAGCCAGTGGATCTGCGCATCCGTGGCAGGGCTGAATGCCACCAGCGCCATGATCGTGGTCTTGATCGAAGCGACGTCGGTCTTGGCGAAATGCCTGAGCAAGATGCCGGTCACGGCGATCGCTCCGATCAGCAGCAACGGAAAGTAGTCCGCTGCGAGAGAAAGGTAGCGAAGTTGGGGCGACGCGAGTCGTCGGACCAGCAAGTAGAGCGTCGCGAGGAGCAGTCCAATGCCGGTCATCAGTAGCCCAGGCACCCCGATCTGCAGGAATCCATCCAGCCCGCTCACCCACCCCACGAATGCCGGCACCGGCTCTGTGAAGAACCTCAAGTGGCGGATGATCACCAGGGCGAAGCACCAATGGAAGACCATTGACGCCGCCCACAGTATCTTGTCCGAGGCGTGGATGACGTTGGCTCGTGCGTCGACCGTAGTCGCGGTATTTCGGAACAACGACCGGAAGCAGAGGATTTCCAGCGCCATCCTGCCAATTACACCGAGTGTCGTCTGGGGGTTGTCGAGAGGGCTGGACTTGATCCAGGGAAGAGAGCGTTGCTGGCCGCAGGTCGTGGGAATCCGGAAGGGCACCGGACTCCTGGCCCAGACGACGACCCGCCAAATGAAGCCGACCACGAAGACCGCAAATGCGAGATAGGGCAGCGCCGCTCCAACAAAGAGGCGCAGGCCGAGAGGCTCGACGCCGACGTACGCCGCGAGCAGCAATGCCACGACGACGATCAAAGGTACTGTGAGTTTCATTCGCCACCACCTTTCCGCGGTTGGAGGTCGCATTCCGCGTCTTGCCACGCAATCTGGTTCATGCGGAGGATCGTCGCTACCTGGCCTCTGTTCTCGCGGATCCTGATATCGGCGATTCTGCGTTGTTGAGCCGAGTAGTGGTCAAAGGCGCGCAGTGCCAGACGATCGACTCGATCTTCTAGCTCCCGCATGGCGTCCGACCGCAAGCAGTCGCTCAGCTGAGCTCGCAGCAAGTCCTTCACACGAAACACGAAAGAGATCGCCGTGGAGGGCGCCAGCTCCTGTACGGAGATCAGCCGTACGATTTGGTCGAGGCTCTGGTCGGTCGAATCGTCGCCGTCTCCGGCGAGCAACCCATCGAGGAGGCGACGCAACTCGACGGCGATGGTGTGGCCGACAGGGTTCGCGAAAGGGTCGGTGTTGCCGCGTAGGAAGCGCTGAGAATCGGTCGCATAGATGTCGATCGTCGAATCGATCCAGGCCTCCAACAAGACCTGGCGCCGCCTTGCATCGATTGTCTTCACAGAGGTTTTGCTTTCTTCGCTGGGGCCGGGAGAGCGACGACCGATCCAGAGCCTTGGAGAGCTCCTCGACCGGTCGACGCTCGTGTTGCGAGACGGCTCGTCGCCTCCGCGGACCGAGCAGTGCGCACGGTCCGGCGGGCTGCCTCGAGAGGCAGCCGCAGGTAGGCCCAGCAACAAGACCTGAGACGGATTCGAGGGGCGAGAATCAGACGCAACCGGTGGGCTTCGGAAGCCCGGCGACTTTGCACGCGCCCTTCGCGGGGCCAGACGGGAACAGGTCGTAGATCTCCTTCAGTTTGAAGCCGGTTGCCTTACACAGCTTGCGGATCATCGGCGCGACGCCGTACTCCATGTAGTATTCGCGCAAGTAGTTGACGACCTTCCAGTGATCGTCGGTCATGTCCTGCACGCCCTCGGTGTCCGCCAGTGCATTCGCCACGGCGTCATTCCAGCGATCGGGTTCTTGGATGAATCCGTCTTCGTCGACTTCGATTGTCGTGTCGCCAACTTGAAACTCGGCCACGAGTCTTCTCCTTCGCTCACAGTGAGCTATCGTTGCTAGGTTTGGGGTCGATTTCGATCGCAAGGTCATCTCCGCCGCCCGTTCGGCGGCCGAGGGCCTTTTCGATCTCCTTTACGAAAGAAGGTTCGGGAGAGAAACCAAGGGACTTGGCCCTCTCGAAACTGATTATTGCCGCATCGATCTCGTTCAGAGCGTTGAGGCCGACAGCCAGGTGGTAGTGACCACCAGCGTTCTGGTCGTCGAGCTCCACCACGCGTCGGAAGCACTCGACCATCTGCTCCGCTTCACTCAAATAGAGGTGGCAGAGACCTTGATTGTAGTGGCCCTGAACGCCACCCGGCTGACACTCGACGGCTTTCTTGTTCGCTTCGAGGCTGGCGGCGAAATCCCAGCGCGAGAAGAGCACACCCCCGAGATCGATCCACGCCCGGTACATCGTTGGATCGAGATCGAGCGCTCGGCGCAGCGAGCATTCGGCCGCGGCGAGGTCGCCCTGCTTGCGCTGCAGGGTGCCCAATCGGTAGTGCGCCATGGGCGAATCCGGTTGCGATTCGACCGCCTGTTTCAGCTCGTTCAGCCCTTGGGCCGGGGTGTTGTCAGGCATCTCCGTGAGCTCCTCTCCGTAGGACCGCCTCGATCGCGTTGATGAGGGCCGATCCGAGACGCTTCTGGCATCGGTCCACGACGACCCGGAGCGCCCTCTGCAGGTCTGGTCGCAGATCCTCGTCGGTCGCCAGGCGGACCAGGTCCGGGGACACGGAAACGAGCAGGTCGGGGCGCTCTCGGGCGATCGCAAGCACGACAGCGGGGGCGGTCAGCGAGTTGGTGCCCGATTCGTCGTTCATGGCCCATACCAGGCGACGCACCAGGCGCTGGGTCAGCCTGGGATGATGGCGGCCGCCGATCGCCATGCCGTGGGCGGCGATCGCTCTCAGATCCCCGTCGCTGTGATAAGTGAGGGCGAGCACGTGCCGCAGAGCACGCGGGTCGTGCTCGATCAAACGCTCGAGCGCATCGAGCTCGCCACCCTCGGCCGCCCTTCGGACCTCTTGCCGCAGGTTCATGGCCGAGCTCCATTCGCGGCCCGCACCACGCCGCCGGCCCACTCTGGTGTGCCCAACGCATGCAGGTGTGTGTAGCTTGCCACTACTTTTGCGACCTGAATGCCGTCGCGCCCCGCGCCGATGCCGGTGCCGCGCTCCATGGCCATCACACTGGCCACTTCGGCATCGCCGTGTCGCACGCGCGAGTAGTGGAATTCGTGGCCGCGCAGCGCGGTTCCTTCCCGAAGAAAGGGATTGGCGCGGTCGATCTGGGCTCGAACGTAACCGTGGCCTTGCGGACGTGGCTGCTGCTCGACCTCGATCGGCAACGCGCCCACCATCGGGAAGGTCGTTCCGGATTGCTGCAACGAGCGCGCCAGGTACATCAGACCGCCACATTCGGCCCATACCGGGAGTCCCTGGTCGATCGCCTTTGCGAGCGACTTCCGCAGCGCGGCATTGTCCGAGATCCGTTTAGCGTGAACCTCTGGAAACCCGCCTCCCGCGTAGAGAGCGTCGATCGCGGGGAGCCGCGAGTCGTCGAGAGGCGAAACCGGCACCAGCTCGGCGCCATGCCTCTCGAGCGCCTCCAGGTTCTCGGGGTAGTAGAAAGAGAACGCGGGATCGCGCAGCACTCCGATGCGCGGCACGCCGGCGATTGCCGGTTCAGCGGTCACGGATTCCAACGGCTCGAGAGCCGGCGTGTCCTTCGCCAGGGTCAGCAGACCGTTCAGGTCCACATGCTCTTCGGCCAGCTCGCCCAGGGCTTCGAGCGCCGCCCTCTTCTCCGGGTGCTCGAACGCCGTGACCAGGCCCAAGTAGCGATTCGGCAGCCGTTGTTCGGTCAACCGGGGGATCGCACCGAGCACCGGTAGACCGGTTTCCAGCGCGATCGCCTCTTTGATCACACGTTCCTGGCGCGCCGTTCCTACGCGATTGAGGATGACACCCGCCAGCTGCAAATCAGGGTCCATTACGCGACAACCGAGCACCTGCGCGGCGACCGTCCGGGTCACCTTGGTCACGTCGATCACCAACACGACGGGCGTAGCCGTGAGCTTCGCCAGCTGGGCCGTCGAATGTGATCCCCTGGCGTCGAGTCCGTCGTAGAGTCCGCGATTGCCTTCGATGATCGCTACGCCAGAGTGTGACGCCGCGCCGCGCAGCGATTCCAGGATGGCGGAGTTGGGCATGAGAAAGGTGTCGAGGTTCCTTCCCGGGCGCCCGGCCGCCTCACCCAACCAGGCCGCGTCGATGAAATCCGGCCCCTTCTTGAACGGTGCCACCTCCACGCCCCTTGCGCGGAGACCCGCAACGACGCCTAGCGAGACCAGGCTCTTCCCGGTATCTCCGGCCATCCCGGCGAGAACCACACGGGCCAGGGGCAAGGCGCGCTGCTGCGCCTCCACCGCCGCATCGTTCGTCGATGCGGCGTCGCACGGTAGCGACCGTCGACCTTGATCGTTGCGCCTGGCCATCGGTCTCCACTCCGCCCTTTGGTGTGATGGCGGAGGCCTACTTCATATCCAGGAATCCGCAGGGACATTCGTCCGCGCACTTGTTGCAGCCGTCGCAAGATCCCAGGTCGATCGTGTAGAAGCTTCCCGGGCGCAGGTCTTCCGGCTTGACCTTCTTGAAGCAGCCCGGCGTGCAGTACATCCAGCAACGCTCGCAGCCGAAGCACTCGCCACAGGAGAAGCAACGTGCCACCTCGGCTTCGAATCCGGTCTGGCCGATGCCCAGGTCGATCTCCCGTTGTGGCTCGGCGAGTCTCACCTCGGGCTCCAGTACCTCCCGCTCGGCCCGTGGACTCGCCTCGTAGAAGTCCATCTTGATGCGCTCCGGCCCGACCGACGTTCCGTTGCTACTGGTGGCCGGATCTTCGCCACGCAACGCAGCATGCATGCTGAGCGCAGCGCTTCGACCCTGGCCGATCGCGGCCGTCGCCAGGCCGAGATTGATGTTGTCGCCACCCGACCAGACGCCCTCGAGCTCGGTGCGTCCCCATTCGTCCGCGTTCAGCCAGCCGACATCGGTGAATGCGCCGAGCTGCTTGCAGTCCGGTGCCTGGCTGACCGCGGTGATCACGGTATCGGCCTCGATCTCGGTGATCTTGCCTTCGATGGGAACCGGTCGCCGGCGTCCAGAGGCGTCCGGCTCGCCCAGCTCCATGTGCTGGATGCGAACCTTCTCGATCGAACCGTCGTCGCCGCGCACCACCTCCGCAGGTGCGGCCAGGAACTCGATTCGGATTTGTTCCTCGAGCGCCTCTTCCACCTCGCGGTCGATCGCCGGCATCTCTTCGCGCGTCCTACGGTAGAGGATCATCACGTCGCTGCCGTCGGCGCCGGAGTCGCTCATGCGTCGCGCTACCCGCGCCGCGTCGATTCCGGTCTGGAAGATGACCCGCAGCGCCACGCGGGCGGCGTCTACGGCGGTGTCGCCGCCGCCGACCACGACCACCTTCTCGCCTACGGGCGGAGGGTTGCCGGTGGCGACCTGACGCAGGAAATCTGTGCCCGTATATATATTGGGCCCATCCTCACCGGGGACTCCTAGCGTCTTGCCGGTGTGGGCGCCGATGGCAACGAATACCGCGTCGTAGTCGCGCCGCAGGTCGTCCAGCGTGGTGTCCTTGCCTATCGCCACGCCGTAGCGGATCTCGACGCCCAGATCGGTGATACGCTCGACCTCTTTGTCGATGACCTCGCGAGGCAGCCGATACTCCGGAATACCGTAGCGCAGCATCCCGCCCGATTCGGGCAGAGCCTCGAACACGGTCACAGAGTATCCGCGCCGCGCCAGCTGATAGGCGCAGGACAATCCCGCCGGGCCGGCGCCGACCACCGCGATCTTCTCCTCGAAGGGCCCTCCGGCATCGAGCTTCGGCAACGCCAGATCGTGTCCCAATCCCCAATCCCCGATATGCCTTTCGACTCCGTTGATCGAGACCGCGCCGTCCTTGGCACTTCGGTTGCACTTCTCTTCGCACGGGTGGGGGCAGACGCGCCCCATGACGGCGGGGAAGGGATTGGTATCCACCTCGATCTGCCAGGCGCGATCGAGCGCCGCATCGAGGTCGATTCCCAGCTTCTCGCGCTGGGCGACGACGGTCAGCCACCCGCGAATGTCGTTCCCGCTGGGGCAGGTGTCCATGCAGGGCGCGAGCTTGGTTAGCTGCTGGGGCCGCAGAGCCGAGCTCTTGGTTCCGGCCGCGCCCCGTCCGGTGGTTCGCAGCGGCTTCTTCTTCTTGCCCTTTTTCAGGAGGCCCATGTCGCTTTGCCCTCTGGTCGTGAGTGGGGTGGCGGCCTGGCGTGACCTTCATCGGCCGTGGAGGCACGATGAGTGGCCGCGAGCAGCCGAGTGCTCTGATGGTTCGTTCGGCTCCGGACTCGCAGTCCGCAGCCGGCCGATCGATGTTGGGTTGGCCCTCCGGCATCGAGCCCCGCCCGATGTCCGGGGGGCCACCCCGTCCTGTCGTCTAGCGGTGCGTCATTCGCTGTCGGGCGACAGCACGATGTAGCTTCCGCCGACGTACGAGTAGGTGCACCGACCGGAGTCGATGAGTTGGCGGATCGCCTTCTTGCAGAGCTTCTTATCGCAGCTATCGCCGCCGAACTGCTCGATCATGCCCTTGGTCAGGTCCATGGCCTTGAGATTCCTCTTGCCGTGGTACTCCTTGACCATTGCGTACATCGCCTCGGCGACGGTGTCGACGGTCACCTCTTCACTCATCGTTCTACTCCTCTAACCTTGTCGAAGCTGGGCGGAACGTTTGTAGGTCTCGCCCGCGTGTGTGAAGTCGTCGATGTGGTACTTGGTGAATTCGATGTCGGCGATCTCGAAGAACTTCGGCCAGCCGATCCGCTCGATCCACTCGCCCATGCGCTCAAACTTGCGAGCGTTGGCCGCGTAGATATCGACCAGGTTCTTGACCGCCGCGACCACCTCGGGCCAGCGTGGCGGATTGTTCGGTAGGTACGGAATCGCCAGCTTGGAGAACATCGGCTCGTGGCGAGCATTGCTGACCTTGCCACCTACCCAGATCGACACACCGTCCATCTCTGGATCGTTGAGCGTCATCGAGGGACAAACCGTGTAGCAGTTGGCGCAGAACATGCACTGCTCTTCGATGACCTCGACCGAATCGTGGCCGTCGACCGTCTTCGGGCGCACGGCACCGGTGGGGCACGAAGCGACCGTGGACGGGACCTCGCACTGGGTCTTGATCGTCGAGTGATCGATGACCGGAGCCCGGCGGTGGACGCCGAGAATCGCGATGTCCGAGCAGTGGACCGCTCCGCACATGTTCAAGCAGCAGGCGTAGGCGATGCGCAGCTTCGCTGGCAGATCCATGTTCACGAAGTGCCCAAAGAGCTCGTCCATGACCGCCTTCACCACACCGGATGCGTCCGATGCAGCGGAGTGGCAGTGGACCCAGCCCTGTGTATGCACCACATTCGTGATCGACGCGCCGGTGCCTCCGACCGGGTAGCCCTCTTGGCCCAGACGCTCGATCAAGGGCTCGATTTTGCTCTCGTCGGAGAGCAGGAACTCCACGTTGTTGCGGCTGGTCCATCGCAGATGGCCACCCGAGAACTCGTCGGCCAGATCCGCGAAAAGGCGCAGCGTGTGAACACTGGCGATTCGCGCCGTGGCGGCACGCACCGAGTAGAGCTTGTCTCCGGACTCGGAGATGTGCACCAGAACGCCGGGCTTCGGGTTCTCGTGTCGCTTCCACTTGCCGTAGTTCTCTTTGATGATCGGCGGCAGGAACTTCTCATAGTGAGGAGGGCCGATGTCCGTCTTGCGCTCGGTAGCCATCTAGTTGTCCTCCTCTTCTTCGTCCTCTTCTTCGAAGAAAATGTAGGGGTTGGTTCGGGGGTGGATGACCATTTCGGGAGCGGGATCGAGGCCGATCTGCTCGAGGAAGTTGCCCAATCCGACGCGCTGGATGAACTCGCCGACGCGCTCGCGATTGTTGCCGTACTCACCCCAAATGTCCCAGATCGCTTCGGTGAGCTCCTTGAGGTCCTCGTAGGGCGGCTCCATCTCGAGGAAGGGAACCAGCACCGAGCAGAGCAGAGCTCCGCCGATGATCGGCGCCTTCCCACCCAGCAGAACCGTTGCTCCGCGATCGTCTCCCGGCGACAGCGCCTTGTGCAACACGTTGATGCAATGCATGCACTTGACGCAGTTCGAGTCGTCGATCGAGAGCTCGCTGCCGTTCCAGCTCATGCATCGCGACGGGCAGCGCGAGGTGACGTGTGCGTGGATGTCGATCTCGCCCGCGCTGGCGTAGTTCCGGACCTCGTCCTGATCGATCTTGATTCCGTCACGCCAGGTGCCAATGATCGACATGTCCGAGCGCGCGATGGAGGCCACACAGTCATTGGGGCAGCCGGCGAACTTGAACTTGTACTTGTAGGGAAAAGCGGGACGGTGCAGCTCGTCCTGGAACTCGTTGGTGATGTCGTGGGTCACCCCCATCGTGTCGTAGCATGCCCACTCGCAACGAGCCTGGCCGCAGCAGCAGCTCGGCGTCCTCATGTCGGAGCCGGAACCGCCCAGGTCGAACCCGGCCTCGGTCAGCTCGCTGAAGATCGGCTCCAGCGCTTCGGTCTTGGCACCCAGGAAGATGATGTCACCGGTCGATCCGTGCATGTTGGTGATGCCGGATCCGTGCTTCTCCCAGATGTCGCAGAGCTTGCGAATCGCATCAGAGGTGTAGAACCACCCGGAGGGCTGGTTGATTCGAATGGTGTGGAACTGGGAGCACTCCGGAAACTCCTCGGGCAGGTCGCTGTAGCGCCCGATGACCCCACCGCCGTAGCCCATGACGCCGACCAGGCCACCGTGCTTCCAGTGCCCGATCTTGTCTTTGTACGAGCGCTCGAGAAGCCCCAAGAGGTCGTTCGTCGCCGCGTTGTCGGCGGCGCTCTTCTTGAATTCTTTCACGAAGCTGGGCCACGGTCCCGCTTCGAGCTCATCCAGCAGCGGGGTGTCCCTCTTGATGTCCGTCATGGCAGCTCCTCATCGGTAGCCATGTGATGCCTTCAGGTATGAGCGATTCGCTCGCCCCCGATCGATTGCGGGTTCGCCCGTGAACGCCCTGTGCTCTGCCCGCTCCCATGGAACGCGGCGTGCGCCATCCGCACCGATCTCGAAGGACTCGGGCGGCGGACGAAATCCGATGTCGATGGACATAAGCCAGCGATCGCAACGGCTTTGTACAGTGGGAATCTAAGGGGTTTCGCGGACCACGGGTCAAACGGATAATCTCGATGGGCCCGATAAGATGTGTTGATCGACGTTCGTTGGCGGTAGCAAATCGGCTAAACTCAGCGCAGAACCATAGCGTGCGAGCGGGACCGTTGTGCCGGGCGCGCGCCCCTCGTTCTCCCGTATTCGCGGCAACCGCCGCGGGCAAGGACGCTCACTCGTGGAGCTTCATCAGCTTAGGTGCTTCGTAGCGGTGGCGGAGGAGGGCGGGTTCAACCGCGCCAGCCACCGGCTGCGGATCACGCAGCCCGCCGTCTCCTACCAGGTCAAGCAGCTCGAGATGGAGCTCGGACAGTCGCTGTTCAACAGGGGACCGCGAGGAGTGACGACCACCGAGGCGGGGCGTGTGCTCTTGCAGCACGCGTTGCAGGTCTTCGAGTCGATTCGCAGAACCAGGCACGCCTTGCAGCGGCTTTCGGGCGGCGTCGCCGGCGAGGTGCGAATCGGCACCGTCAACAGCGTCGGCATGTACGTGCTGCCGGATGTGTTACGCCAGATTCGCGTGAAGTACCCGAGCATTCGTCCCACGATCCTGTTCCGGAACTCCCACGCGGTGATGGATGCCCTGCACTCCAACCAGATCGAGATGGCCATCGTGGCCAATCCCTCTCCCGACCGGCGCTATCGGTTCGAGGCTTTGATCGAGGAGCCCGTCTCCCTTGTTTGCGGTCGCGCGCATCCCTTTTTCGGGCGCCTCGAAGTGGACCCGGAGGAGCTCAGGCAGGTCGATTTCGTCTCCTTGACCGATGATACTCCGACGGGCAGACTGGCTCGAGCGCAGCTGGAACAGCTTGGCGTCACCCGAGCGCCCGTGGTGCTCACGGAGAATATCGAGACGATCAAGCGGATGGTGGAAGTCGGTTTGGGCGTGGCGCTTCTGCCCAACATGGTGACCAGCGAGGAGGTCGCCTGCGACCTGCGTCTCTCAGGCCAGCTCGCGCGCATCGCCATCCCCATGAAGCTGGAGCGCCGGATCGTGCTGGTGACCTGGAAGCAGTTCGAGCTCAGCCCCGCGGCCAGCGCGTTCATCGAGCTGCTGCGTGCCGAGTGCAAGGACTGGGCCGATTGTCTCGATGACGGCAGTCGAACGAAAACACCATCTTGAGCAGCCACTGCGCTGGAGGGTCATCGGGCTGCAAAGGCCTCTGTATCTGTCTCTGCGCACGCGATCAGCGGACTCTATAAGGGGAATCGAAAGTTTCGTTTTGACGCGGACTTCCGAGACCTGCATCCTATTGGGCGATACCGCTGCGGCTCGGAGCCAATTTCGCACGCATTTGACGGCGTGATCTTTCGAGCGTTCCGAAGTAGTTCGTCAGCGCGATAACCTCGTGGAGGCTTTTTATGCCAAGCTTCGTACGTCCGGACAAGTGCGACGGATGCAAGGCGCTCGATAAGACCGCCTGCCAGCACATCTGCCCGAATGACCTGATGGTGCTCGACAAGGACTCGATGAAGGCGTTCAACCAAGATCCTTCTCAGTGCTGGGAGTGCTACAGCTGCGTGAAGATCTGCCCGCAGGACGCCGTCGACGTGCGCGGGTACGCGGACTTCGTTCCGATGGGGGCGTCCGTGGTTCCGATGCGTTCCACCGACTCCATCATGTGGACACTGAAGTTCCGCAACGGGACCATCAAGCGGTTCAAGTTCCCGATCCGCTCCACCCCGGAGGGCTCGGCGGAGCCTTCGGGCGGTTGGTCGAGCCCCGCCGATCTCGACAGCCCCACCCTCTTCTCCGAGCCCGAATCGCTGGGGCTCGACGAAGTGTGGACCAAGAACTAAGGACAGGAGGGGATTTAGATGCCTAGCTTCACGACTGTCGAGGTAGAGACCGATCTGCTCATCCTCGGAGGCGGGATGGCGTCCTGCGGTGCTGCCGTCGAAGCAGCCCACTGGGCGAAGCAAAACGACCTGAAGGTCACTCTGGTGGACAAGGCCGCGATGGATCGCTCCGGCGCCGTCGCCATGGGCCTTTCGGCCATCAACCAGTACGTCGGTCTGAAGGACGGCGAGAACACCATGAAGGACTATGTGGACTACGTCCGCAACGACCTCATGGGTGTCTGCCGCGAGGATCTGGTCGCGAGTATCGCGCGCCATGTCGACTCATCGGTCCACCTCTTCGAGAAGTGGGGTCTGCCGATCTGGAAAGACAAAGACGGCGGATACGTTCACGAGGGTCGCTGGCAGCTGATGATCAACGGTGAGTCCTACAAGGTCATCGTTGCCGAAGCCGCCAAGAACGCGCTTGGAAATGACAATATCTACGAGCGCGTCTTCATTACCGAGCCACTCATGGATGGCGACCGTTGCGTAGGTGCCGTCGGTTTCTCGGTGCGCGAAAACAAGTTCTATGTGTTCAAGGCGCGCGCGACGCTGGCGGCCATGGGCGGAGCGGTCGGCGTATTCCGTCCGCGCTCCCAGGGTGAGGGTGCGGGTCGCGCATGGTACCCGCCTTTCAACTCCGGCGCTTCGGCCTACTTCACGATCCAAGCTGGCGCGGAAATGACCTGCCAGGAAGTGCGTTTCATTCCGGTGCGCTTCAAGGACGCTTACGGGCCCGTGGGCGCGTGGTTCCTGCTCTTCAAGTCGACTGCTACCAACGCGCTCGGCGAGGTGTACATGCAGACCCGCCGTCCGGAGCTCGAGAACTGGCAGCCCTACGGCAAGGTCAAGCCGGTCCCGGCGAACCTGCGCAACTATCTCATGATGCTCGATGTGTTGGAAGGCAAGGGCCCGATCTACATGCAGACGGCCGACGCCATCAAGCGCATCGCGGAGAGCGAGGACGATCCCAAGAAGGCCAAGAAGAAGCTCAAGGAGCTCGAGGCCGAGGCATGGGAGGATTTCCTCGACATGACGATCTCGCAGGCCATCCTCTGGGCCGCGACCAACATCCAGCCCGAGGTGTCGCCCTCCGAGATCGCCGCCGCCGAGCCGTACTTCATCGGCTCGCACTCCGGCGCTTCGGGTGCCTGGGTGAGCGGTCCGAAGGACCTCGCGCCGCCCGAGTACTTCTGGGGCTACGAGAACATGACGACGATTACCGGCCTGTTCGCGGCGGGTGACGCGTCGGGCGCCTCGTCTCACAAGTTCTCGTCCGGTTCCCACGCCGAGGGACGCATCGCCGGCAAAGCGGCGATTCGCTTCCTCGTCAACGAGAACCCGGATCTCGGCAACGTCTCGGCCGATCAGATCGAGGGCCTGAAGGCTCGTGCGATCAAGCCGATGGTCGTCTACGAGGAAAACAAGGACAAGACCACCCAGACCGACGTCAATCCTCACTACATCCTGGCCAAGAGCTACATGCAGCGTCTGCAGAAGCTCATGGACGAGTATGCCGGAGGCGTCGTCGCGCAGTTCTGCACCTCCGAGAAGAACCTCGAGAAGGCGCTCGAGCTGCTGACCTTCCTGAAGGAGGACTCGGAGAACCTGGCCGCCAAGGATCTTCACGAGCTGATGCGGTGCTGGGAAAACGTCCACAGGACCTACCAGGGCGAAGCCCACGTTCGGGCGATGTTGTTCCGCGAAGAGACCCGCTGGCCGGGCTACTACTTCCGGTCCGACACTCCGAAGATGGACAACGAGAACTGGAATGTCTTCGTCAACTGCACCTTCGATGCAGAGACCAACGAATGGAGCTTCAAGAAGGTGCCGATCCAGACCATTCTCTCGTAATCACCCGAACGGTGGTACAGGTGGCCTGCTGATCCAACAGGCCTCGGCCTGAGATACCGCCAGAGGCCCCAGACGCCGTTCGGGCGTCTGGGGCTTTCGAGTTTTGAAATGACCGACAAGAGCCCATCATATAGCTGTCCCCATTGCGCCTCGAGCCTGTACTCCGTCGTGCTCCCGGAGGGAACGGGATGGGAGACGGGAGCTCAGTGGGTCTGCTTCAACGACGAGTGCAGCTACTTTCAGGAAGGGTGGGACTGGATGTGGGAGAACTACCGAGCCAAGGCCTCCTATCGGTATCGGATCATCAATCCGCAGACCGGCTCGGCTTCCCCGCTTCCCGTCTGGTCCACCGATGCCCTTCGCAATTTCATAGTCGAACAGTAAACGGACGGTTCGCGCCGAGCGACGGGTGGAGAACCGCCAGGATTGAGAAGATCCGTGAACAACCGACCCGACAATCCGAAGAGCCCTTTGCCCCAGAGTTTGGAGGGGCGGCGCCAGCTCGAAGCACAAGACGACTTCTGCTTCGGGTGCCATGAGAAGCTGGATTGCTTCAAGCGCTGCTGCTCCGATGTCAACATCTTCCTGACTCCGCTCGATGTCCTGCGGCTGGCGCGAAGGTCGGAGATGTCGACGACGGACTTCCTCGACCGACACACACTGACGCCCATTAGCAAGGACCTTCAGCTTCCGGTCGTGGTTCTGCGCATGATCGACGAGCAAGGAACGGCCTGTCCCTTCCTCGGCGACGAGGGTTGCACGGTGTACGAAGACCGCCCCTGGTCTTGTCGCATGTACCCTGTTGGGCTGGCGCTGCCGCCGGCGCGCGCCGGACTCGATCCCGAACCGATGTACTTCCTCTTCGAAGACAGTCACTGCGACGGCGGAACACAGCCCCAGAAATGGACGGTCGAAAGCTGGACCGAGAACCAGGGGATTCCGGAGCGGGAACGGATCGAGGAGGGCTTCCGTAAGCTCGTCTCGCATCCGTGGTTCATCGGTGGCAGACAGCTCGATCCTCGGCGCATGCAGATGTTCCACATGGCGTGCTACGACCTGGATGGCTTTCGCAGATTCGTATTCGACAGCACTTTCCTCGAGAGATTCGAGCTGGACCAAGCGCTCGTATCACAGCTTCGAGACGACGACGAGGCGTTGCTGCGCTTCGCTTTCCGCTGGCTTCGATACGCACTTTTCGCTGAACCCACAATGAACCCGCACAAGAACGCGGAAACCTAGCATTCGCCCATCCCCGAGCGCTGCTTTCGAGAAGCTCACGGGGACCCGGCGAAGGGAGATTGCCGTGACCACACCGGCATCACGACCCATCCTGACGATCGGAGCAGGGATCGCTGGCGTGACCACTGCTCTCGAGGCCGCAGAAGCAGGGCACGATGTGATTCTGGTCGAACGCGAGCCGGCGATCGGCGGGCGGGTCGTCAGGAACCACCAGTACTTCCCAAAGCTCTGTCCCCCGCTCTGCGGGATGGAGATCAACACCGGTCGTCTGGATCGCAACGAGCGCATCCGGCTGCTGACGAGCAGCGAGGTGACCAGTGCCGAGCGCATTGATGAAGGCTGGACGGTCGAGATCCGGCAGGCGCCGGAGCATGTGAATGGCCGTTGCACGGCATGCGGAGATTGCACCAAAGTTTGTCCGGCCACCACTCCCGATCGCTTCAACTACGCGATGAGCGAAGGACCGGCGATTCGACCTCTCCACACCGAGGCCTATCCGGCTCGCTACACGCTCGATAGAGCCGCATGCCCGGCGGATTGCCGTGCCTGTGTCGATGCCTGCAAGTACGACGCCATCGACCTCGAAGCGCAGCCGACGGACCAGACGATCGACGTCGGTGCCGTTGTCTTGGCGACGGGATGGGATCCCTATCCACTGGAGAAGCTGAGCGAGTTGGGTGGCGGCGAGCTGGCGGACGTGATCGCCAATGTGCACCTGGAGAGAATGGTTGCGACCTCGGGACCGTCGGAGGGGAAGATCCTGCGTCCGTCGAACGGAGAGCCCCCCAAGCGAGTGGCGTTCGTCCAATGCGCCGGCTCCCGCGACACCAACCACCTGCCCTACTGCTCCGCGGTCTGTTGTCTCGCCTCGTACAAGCAGGCGACCTACGTGCGCGACCAGCTCCCCGATGCGGAGGTGGCGATCTACTACATCGATCGCCGCGCCCCGGGCAGAAACGAGGAGATGCTGAAGCAGGCGGAGGAACTGGAAAGCGTCGATCTGGTCAAAGGCAAAGTGGGAAGGATCGAGGCCGGCGACGGAGGTGTGCTGAAGCTGCGCGTGGAGGACATCGACTCCGGCCGGCTGCTGGAAGCGGAGGCCGATCTGGTGGTTTTGGCTACCGGCATGGTGCCGCGCGTCGACCAGGACGGAGCGCCCTTCGGCGCTCAGCTGGATGACTACGGCTTCGGACTGGATGACAAGGACGCCAAGGTCTTCGTGGCGGGGGTCTCGCGCAGACCCGAAGATGTCGCCGCCTCGGTGCGGAACGCAACAGGCACGGCCGCGAAGGCGATCGTTGCAGCGTTGAGGAGTGCATGATGGAAAACGTCGGTGCATTCGTTTGCACGGGATGCGATATCGGTGAGGCGATCGACGTCGCGGAGCTCGAGGAGATCTGTGACGACGGCGGTGCCAAGACCTTCGTGACCCACGCCTGTCTCTGCTCGCCCGAGGGTGTGGCCGCGATCCAAGAGTCGGCGGAATCGGAAGGCTGCGACGGTCTGATGCTCGCGGCCTGCTCGGCCAGGTGCAAGAGGGCGGAGATCGGCTTCGACGACTCGGATCTGATCGTCGAGAGAGTGCCGCTCCGAGAGCAAGTGGTTTGGCCGCAGGAGCCGCAGCACGAAGACACGCAGATGCTGGCGGAGGACATGGTTCGCATGGGACTGGCCCGGATCTCGAAGCTCGGTCCGCCCCTTCCCATCGACGAGACCATCGAGTCCGCGGTGCTGGTGCTCGGTGGCGGACTCGCAGGAATGAACGCGGCGTTGGCCGCGGCCGGAATGCATCATCCTGTGGTGTTGGTGGAGGAGAAGGAGGAGCTGGGCGGCTACCTTGCCGGGACCACCCACGTTGTGCCGGAGGCGCCTCCCTATGACGCTCCTCACCTGAATACGCTGCCGGGGCTGATTGCCGAAGTGCGCGCGGAGGAACGAATTCGGGTCTGCACGGGAACCACCGTGGAGCAGATATCCGGGCAGCCGGGTCAGTTCCAGGTGAGCCTGAAAGGCGAGGTCAGCGAGCAAGGGATCGGCATCGGAGCGATCGTTCAGGCAACGGGCGCGCTGCCATACGACGCATCCCGACTCACCGAGCTCGGCTACGCTGAATCGGCCGACGTCGTGACCACACACGAGATGGAGGCGATGCTCAAGAACGGCGGTGTGCGGCGCCCCTCGAACGGTGAGACACCGAGGCGCATCGTGTTCCTGCAGTGCGCCGGCTCCCGCGACGCGGCGCATCTGCCCTACTGCTCGTCGGAATGCTGCGCCACGACCTTGAAGCTCGTGTCGCGCCTGGGCGAGCTGTGCCCGGAATCAGAATCCGTTGTGGTGTACCGCGATATGCGGGCGCCGGGTCAGCTCGAGCACTTCTACGAGAGCGTCCAGGAGAACTCCGGATGCATTTTCACCCGGGGTGATGTGACCAGCGTCGGCAGCAACGGCAACGGGCGGATCGCGGTCGCCCTGCACGAGAGCCTGATCGGTCGCGACATGGTCCTCGACGCTGACCTGGTGGTGCTCGCAACGGGAATGGTCCCGCGCTCGGCCGACGGCGAGGCGATTCGCGCCTACCTGGACGCCAAGGCCCGTTCCGAGACCTCCGACTCGGAAGTGCAGAGGGCCGAGGCGGCGAAGGTGGCCGAGGGGCTAAAGGACCACGAAGGCACGGAGATCCTCAATCTGAGCTACCGCCAGGGACCGGACCTTCCGGTGCTCGGCTACAACTTCCCCGATTCGCACTACATCTGCTTCCCCTATGAGTCCCGCCGTACGGGCGTGTATGCAGCCGGCACGGTGCGGGCCCCGATGGATGCCGCCCAGGCGGCGGAGGACGGCTGGGGCGCCGCCATGAAGGCCGTTCAGTGCATCGCGGCCAGCGAGCGTGGAGAGGCGGTCCATCCCCGCGCCGGCGATCGTTCGATAGCCGACTTCGCGCTGCAGCGATGCACTCAGTGCAAGCGCTGCACGGAGGAGTGCCCCTTCGGGACGCTGGACGAAGACGAGAAAGGCACGCCCCAGTACAATGCACTGCGTTGTCGCCGTTGCGGAATCTGCCTCGGGGCATGCCCGGAGCGGATCATCTCCTTCCCGGAGTACACGGTCGACGCGGTGGCCAGCATGATCAAAGCCGTGGAGGTTCCGGATGAGGAGGACGAAAAACCCCGCATCCTGGCGTTCATGTGCGAGAACGATGCGCTGCCTGCCCTGGAGGAGGCGGCGAAGCGAGGCCTGAAGTGGAACCCGTGGATCCGCGTGATTCCGGTCCGATGCCTCGGCGCGGTCAACACCGTTTGGATCGCCGATTCGTTGTCGAGCGGATTCGACGGCGTGATGCTCTTCGGCTGCCGCCGCGGCGACGACTACCAATGCCACTACATCAAGGGCTCGGAGCTGGCCGCCGACCGCATGGGAAACGTCCAGGAGACACTCGATCGATTGGCCCTGGAATCCGAACGTCTGAAGGTCATCGAGATCGGCAGAGACGAGTTCCAGCGTGTGCCAGAGCTCTTCGAGGAGTTCGCGGAGACCATCGAGGAGGTCGGCCCCAATCCGTACAAGGACTTCTAGGGGATCGCCATGCCATCAACACCCACCCGTCCGGACTCCGACGCCGATCCCGGGCGCATTCGCGAGCGCGGCGGTGAGAAGATCACCAAGTGCTGCCAATGCGGCACTTGCACCGCCGTCTGTGACTTGGCGACACCGGAAACGTCGTTTCCCAGGCGGCAGGTTCAGCTGGCGCGTTGGGGACTGATGGCCGAGCTGGCCAGCGATCCAGCGATCTGGCTCTGCCACCAGTGCAACGATTGCACTCGGCGGTGTCCCAAAGACGCGCGGCCGGGCGATGTGTTGCAGGCGGTTCGCGCGACCGCGATCGAGACGCTCGCCGTGCCGCGCTTCATGGGGCGCCTGGTGGCCCGGGCCGAGGCGACCTGGCCGCTGCTTCTGGGAGTGCCAATCCTGTTCTTCGTGGTTCTATTGGCGCTCACGGGGCATCTGAACGTCCCGCAGGCACCTTTTCCCCTCGGCAGCTTCGCCTACGAGCTCTTCGTCCCCCACAACCTGATCTACGCGGTGTTCTTTCCGGCGGCGGGACTCGTGATGCTGGCAATGTGGAGCAGCGGTCGCCGTCTGTGGAGGCGCTTCGACGACGCCAAGCGGCGTCGTGGTTCGTTTCTGTCCAACCTCGTCCCGGTCGTGGTCGAGATCGCTACCCACGGTCGGTTCAGCGCTTGCGGTCCGTCCGAATCCCGAAAAGCGGGCCACCTGGCGCTGGTTTGGGGTTTCATCGGAGCGGCGGTAACCTCTGGTCTTCTGATCGTTGCGATCTATGTCATGGATGAGCCCATGCCCTTGCCCCTGGCGCACCCCTTCAAGCTCTTGGGAAATCTGTCGGCGCTCCTTCTTCTGGCCGGAGGATTTCTTCTGGTGCGCGGCAGGCTGGACCGCGATCCAAACTCCAGCGCATCCACTTCATTCGATCTGTTCTTTCTGTCGCTCGTGATCCTGGTGATCGTCACCGGGGTCTTGGCGGAGGCGGGGCGTTTCGCGTTTCCGAACGCCGTCAACTGCGCCGTCTATGTCGTTCATCTCGGCGCGGTTCTCAGTCTGTTTCTGACCTGTCCCTATTCGAAATTCTCTCACCTTTTGTATCGTACCTTGGCCATGGTCCATGAGCGCATGGTTCTGTCGCCATCAATAGAAGATCCCCAAACAGCGCCGTCGGAGGTCGTAGTGCCCGAGACGGTTGGAGTAACTACATGAGTATGTTGGTCAAGCCCCATGGTGGGCAAGATCTGCTGCCGCTGCTTCTCGATGATGCGGAGCGGGCTTCGGAGCTGGCTAAGGCCGAGGGCCTCAAGAAGGTCCCGATGACCACGAGGGAGACCTCGGACCTCATCATGATGGGAATCGGTGCGTTCACGCCCCTGACCGGCTTCATGGGGCACGACGACTGGAAGGGTTGCTGCAGCGAGTACACACTTCCCTCGATGAACGGGCTTTTCTGGCCAATTCCGATCACGCTCTCGGCCGCGCAGGGTCTGGCCGACTCGATCGGTATCGGTGAGGAGGTCGCGCTCGTCGACACCGAGACCGGAACCATCATGGGCACCATGAAGGTCACCGAGAAGTACACCATCGACCGGGCCTTCGAGTGCAAGCAGGTCTTCACGACCGACGACAGCGAGCATCCGGGCGTGGCCAAAGTGATGGAACAGGCCGACGTGAATCTGGCCGGCCCGGTCAAGGTGCTCTCCGAATCCTACTACCCCGACATGTTCAAGGAGATCTACCAGCGACCGGCGGAGGCGCGGGCGCTGTTCTCGGAGCGTGGCTGGAGCACCGTTGCGGCCCTGCAGCTGCGCAACCCGATGCACAACTCCCACGCCTATCTGGCCTGGATCGCCAACGAGATCTGCGACGGCGTGTACATCCACCAGCTGGTCGGCAAGCTGAAGCCTGGCGACATCCCGGCTGATGTTCGTGTCCGAGCGATCGACGCCTTGGTGAAGAACTACTTCCGAGAAGAGCGCATCATTCAGGGCGGCTACCCGATGGAGATGCGCTACGCCGGGCCGCGCGAGGCTCTGCTGCACGCCGTGTTCCGGCAAAATTACGGCTGCAGCCACCTGATCGTCGGCCGCGACCACGCGGGCGTCGGGGACTACTACGGCCCCTTCGATGCGCAGAAGATCTTCCACGAGATCCCCAAGAACGCGCTGGACCTGCAGCCGCTGCCCCTCGACTGGACCTTCTATTGTTACGACTGCGAGACCATGGCCTCGATGAAGACCTGCCCGCACGATAGCAAGGCGGTCATCGACGACAACGGGCAGTACCAGGGCGGCTCCAGGCTGCTGCTCTCCGGAACCATGCTGCGCAAGCTCATGAGTGAGGGAAAGCCGGTGCCGAAGGAGTTCTCGAAGCCCGAGGTGGTGGCGATCCTCAAGGACTACTACGACAACCTCGAAGAGCGAGTGGAAATCAAGATGCACGGCGCCGCCACCGGCGACGTGAAGAAGTAACCAGGGCCGACGGATCTCCGTGGCGAGTGCCGGCTTCGAGACCGGCCTCGCTCCGGAGCCTGACGTCGAATGCACGATCGGGGATCCTGATGGCCGCGCAGAAGGTCTCGACAGATACCGTAGTGCGAGCAGTCCGCGAAGACATCACGCAGGTCGACGCCGACGCGTTCGTCTACCACGCCCAAGGGGATCTGGTTCTCGGAACCGGCTTCGGGAACGCCATAGCTCAGCGTGGCGGACCCTCCATCCAGGCCGAGCTGAATGAGCTGGGACCGTGCCAGACCTGCGACGCCGTGATCACCAAGGCGGGCAATCTCAAGGCCAGCCACATCATTCACGCCGTCGGTCCGAGATTCCGCGAGGCGAACATCGAGGAGAAGGTCCGTCGGACCATCGCCAACGCGATGAAGGTCGCGGAGGAGAACGGGGTTCGCACGCTGGCTGTCCCCGCCTTGGGACGAGGATTCTACGGCGTTCCCCTTCCGGTCTCGGCCAAGAACACGGTGGCGGGTGTGCTGAACTACTTGCGGCAGGTTAGGTCGGGCCTCTCCGAGGTGCTCATCTGTGTGAACGATCGAAACGAGCTGGACGCGGTCGAGGCCGAGATCGCGCGAAGCGGCCCGCAAGAGGAGCGCTGACCGATGAGTGCAGCACTACATTTCTCCGAGCACACGCTGCAAGAGCTCGCGCTGGTGTTCATGGCGCTGGTTTACATCATTCGTCTGCGTTGGCTGTTTCGCTTCAAGGCGGGGCGGGAGCGCCAGGCGCCGACCGGTGCGTTGGACACCACTCGGCCGCGAGGCGGGCGCTACTCCGTTGCCATCATCGCGATGCCCTGGGCGCTGGAGAGCTATCGCAAAAACCCTTGGATGTACCTTCAGTTCGTCGTGTTTCATCTGGGCGTGGTTGCCGCCATCGGATTGTCCTTCCTGATCCCCTACGCCCCCGGGATTCTCGCGAATCCGGCGATGGTCATGCTCATTCAGGTACTCACAGTGGCGGCGTTCTTCGTTTCCTGTATTCGCCTCTACCGCAGATTGAGCCAGCCGGTGATGCGCAAAATCAGCTCGCCCGACGACTATTTTTCGCTCGGCCTGCTAACCGTGTGGTTTCTATTCGCGTGTCTGTCGGCATCCAACTCTACCGCCAGGGGAGAAGGCGTTCTTCTCGCGTTCTTCATTCTCACGGCGTTTTTCCTGATCTACGTTCCATTCAGCAAGATATCCCACTACCTGTACTATCCCTTCACGCGTCTCTGGCTCGGCCGTTCCCTGGGCCACAGAGGCGTGTATCCGATGACCAAGGGAGCCTGACGGAGCCACGAGCGGCGTAGCGCATCTGAAACCAAACGAAGAGCCCACTGACGGAGTGAAGGAAGTGCCGAGCGTGAAAACAGAAGAGAGATCGGAAAAGGCAGAACTCGTCATTCAGAGGTTGGGCGAAAAACTCAATCGACAGGTGGTGGGGTCTCTCGTTGCGTGCGTGCACTGCGGCATGTGCACCGAGGCATGTCACTACGTGCTCTCCAATCCGGAGGATCCCTCGCTGGCGCCGACGGTCAAAGCCGATCAGATCAGGCGGCTGTTCAAGCGGCATTTCGATTGGACGGGGCGGGTTTTTCCCTGGTGGGCGAAGGCAGGAAGCGTTGCCACGGAAGAAGACCTGGAAGCACTGAAAGACGTCGTTTTCGGCAAGTGCACCAACTGCCGCCGCTGCACCTTCAACTGTCCCATGGGGGTCGACTTCGCTACTCTGAACCGCATGGCTCGGGGTCTGTTGGTTTCTGTCGGCATCATGCCGGAAGGTGTGGCCGCGGTCAGTAAGGACCAATGGGAGATCGGCAATCAGATGGGAGTCCTGAAGGAGGACTACATCGAGACCATCGAGTGGATGTCGGAGGAGCTCGTCGACGACGTCGAAGACGATGCGGCCGCGATCCCCATCGACAGGCCGGACTGCAAGATCATCTATACGATCAACCCCAGAGAGGTGAAGTACGATCCCCGCAGTATCGCCGATGCCGCCAAGATCTTCTACGCGGCGGGTGAGAGCTGGACGATGCCGAGCGAGGGTTGGGACATGACCAACTTCGGCCTCTTCTCAGGCGATGATGATCTGGGCGGAACCGTCGCCAGGAGGCTCTACGAGAAGGCGGTGGAGCTCAGGGGCGAGACCGTGGTGATGTCAGAGTGCGGACATGGTTATCGATCGACGCGCTGCGAAGGGCCGAACTGGGCCGGGATGGACATCCCCTTCGAGATGGAGAGCTCGGTCATCACCATGCTGCGCTACATCAAAGAAGGGCGTATCAAGGTCGACAGGAGCAAGAACACCGTCCCGGTTACCTTCCACGATTCCTGCAACAACGCGCGCAGCTGCGGTCTCACCGAGGAGCCGCGGGAGCTGCTCGACCTGGTGGTCACAGACTTCCGCGAGATGTACCCGAATCGCGCCGAGAACTACTGCTGCACCGGTGGCGGTGGCGCAATGTCGATGAGCGAGTACGCTTCGCGCCGCTTGGCCTCGGGAAAAGTGAAGGCCGATCAGCTGGCCGAGACGGGCGCAAAAATCGTCGTGACATCGTGCCACAACTGTGTTGATGGTCTGAGCGACGTGATCAAGCACTACAAGCTGGACATGGAGGTGACGCAGCTGGTGAACCTGGTCGCCAATGCGCTGGTGCTCGAGGAGAAGCCGGCGCCGGCGCCGGTGGAGCAGGCGCTGGCGGAAGCCGCGGAGACAACGGAGTTCAGCGGGCGCACGGTCCTGGTGGTGGATGACGAGCCAGACATCTGCACATTCCTGAGCGCGATTCTCGAGGATCACGGAGCGGAGGTGATCCAGGCGACCAGCGGGGAGGAAGCGCTGGGCGTGGCGAAGAAGCGGCGACCGGATCTGATTACGCTGGATCTGTCGATGCCTGGAATGGACGGCGGGCAAGTGTTCGAGGCGTTGAGGCATGACACCGATCTGGCATCGATTCCAGTCTGCGTCATTACCGGCAAGCCGGAGCTTCGGCGGGTCATCTACGAGAAAGACATCCTCCGTCCAGAGGGCTACCTGGACAAGCCGGTTGATGAGGAGACCTTCCTCACCAGTACGCGCAAAATCCTATTGCATGGCAAGGAGTGAGCGGTGCCTGGCGAGTCAACCAAGGATCCAGGGGGGTATCGAGACTATTTCGATGCTTTGCCCTGCTACTTGACCGTTCAGGACCGCGATCTGCGGGTGATTCGAGCCAATCGGTTCTTTGAACAGGACTTCGGCAGACACGGCAATCGGCACTGCTACGAACTCTTGAAGGGCAGCTCTGAAAGGTGTGATCTGTGTCCGGTGGCGGCCTCCTTCGAAGACGGCAGGCGACACCGAGTTGCAGAGGAAGTCAGGTGTCGCGACGGACGGTTGTTGACAGTGCTGGTCCATACCACGCCGATCACCGATGCCGAGGGGCAAGTGACTTCAGTGCTGCAAATGGGCACGGATATTACCAGCATGAGGCGTCTACAGGAGAGTTTGGCGGAGAGCCAGGAGCGGTATCGGCTGCTGTTCGGTTCCGTACCGTGCTACATCTCGATCCAGGATAGAGACCTGCGCATCCTGGAGGCGAACCGCCTATTCAAGGAGGAGTTCGGAGACGATATCGGAGCGAAGTGCTACGAGATCTACAAGCATAGAACCGAGCAATGTGTGCCTTGTCCGGTGCAGGATACATTCCGAGATGGCAAGGTGCATCACAGCGAAGAGGCGGTGACTTCGCGATCCGGCCGGGAGATCAACACCATGGTCTACTCGGCGCCGATCGTCGATTCTGAAGGCGGAATCAAGTCGGTGATGGAGATGAGCGCGGACATTACGCCGATCCGCGAGCTGCAGTCGCAGCTGGAGTCGATTGGTCTGTTGATCAGCTCGGTTTCGCATGGCGTGAGAGGACTTCTGAACGGCCTGGACGGCGGCATGTACTTGCTGAAGACCGGTGTTTCGAAGGGCATCCGGAAGCGGCAGGATCAAGGCCTGGAAATGGTCCAGAGGAATGTCGACCGGATTCGCGGCATGGTCATGAACATCCTCTACTACGCAAAGGAGAGAACACCCAACTTAGAAGCCATCTCTGCCCGAGAGATCGCCGAAGAGGCGATTTCGGTCATCGAAGGCCAGGCAGAGCAGCTCGCCATTGGGTTGAAACTGGAAATCGCCGATGCGGCCGGGGAGTTCCAGGCCGATCGACAGGCTGTGCGCTCGTTGCTCATCAATCTCTTGGAGAATGGTCTGGACGCATGCCGAGTCAAGGCTGGAGAGAGAGCGGGCGAAGTGGGACTGGTGGTGCGAGATGAGGGCGGTCGGGTCACCTTCGAAGTCTCCGACAATGGCATCGGCATGGACAGAGAGACGAAAGAGAAGGCATTTGGCCTCTTCTTCACGTCAAAGGGAGTGAAGGGGACAGGCCTGGGGCTCTTCATCGCGAACAAAATCGCGATGGCGCACGGTGGGGAGGTCGAGCTGGAGTCCGAGGAGGGACAAGGAACACGAATCACCGTAGTAATCCCCCGCTCGTCCGTCGAGAAGAAGGGCGAGCAGGAACGGCATGGGTCTTCGCCATGAGTGGCGGAAAGGCAGGCTGCAGGCAATGGCAGATATGAAGACGGTCCTGATCGTGGACGACGAGCCGGACACAAGGACCTTCCTCCAGGTTCTGCTGGAGGACAATGGCTATGCCACGATTCTAGCAGGAGACGGCAACCAGGCGATCGAGAAGGTCAAGGAAGAAGCCCCTGACCTGATTTCTCTGGACATCACGATGCCGGAGAAGAGCGGAGTGAGGTTTTACCGCGAGATGAAGGAGAGCTCCGCGTGGGGCGCCATCCCGATCATCATCGTTACAGGAATTTCAGGCGATTTCGAGCGCTTCATATCGACGCGACGCAAGGTACCGCCGCCCGACGGCTACATTTCCAAGCCGGTGGACAAGGCGAGTTTTCTCGATCTGGTCGCAAAACTGACGGAACGCCGAGGATGAAGGAGTACGGGGGAAGTCTCAACCTACCAACGCCTGGCAGAAAAGGCGGCTGTCACGCGGATCGGAAAGAAGCACTATGATGGCACAGCTTCCCTACATTGCCGTCTATCTGGCAGCGGGGGCCTTTGTGGTCGCTGTGGTCGCGCGAGTTCTCATGTGGTCCAGGATGCCTTTGCATCTGCGCTGGGAGCTGTACCCGGTCGCTCATGAGGGGTCGCGGGCTCACTATGGTGGGTCCTACCTGGAAGAGGTGGATTGGTGGAAGAAGCCGAGGGAGGTCTCCTTGCTGGGGGAGCTCAAGGTCATGCTTCCGGAGATTTTGTTTCTGGTGGCGCTCAAGGAGCACAACAGGAAGCTCTGGCTACGCTCTTTTCCTTTCCATTTCGGCATCTACTTGTGCATTGTCTCGCTCCTCGCCATGTTCGGCGCCGGCGTCTTGACCGCGCTCTTGCCCGCGGCCATAGAGGGGAGTTTGGGCGCGGCAATCCAACAAGTGGCGCGAATCACCGCGATCGCGGGCCTCGGCCTTGGGATCCTGGGCGCGCTGGGATTGCTGCAGCGACGTCTGAGCGCGTCGGAGCTGAGGGAGTTCACGGCCGGCGCAGATCTGTTCAACCTTGCCTTCTTCGTGGTCGCCTTCGGGACCGGTCTGCTCAGCGTGATCTTATTCGATCCGGAGTTCTCTGGATCGATGGCCTTCTTTGCAAATCTAGTGCGGGGCAATATCGAACCGACTGCGGCCACAGGTCTCGGCGCCGTTCTGCCGACGCTTTCGGTGGTTCTGCTCAGCGCTCTGGTGATCTACATCCCGTTGACCCACATGTCGCATTTCGTCGGCAAGTTTTTCGCCTATCACCAGATCCGCTGGGCCGACAAGCCGAACCTCAGCGGTGGACCGGAGGAGAAGGCGATCAACCAGAACTTGCAGCGTAAGGTCAGCTGGGCAGCGCCTCACATCGAGGGCAAAGGCAGCAAGACATGGGCGGACCTCGCTACGGAGCTTCCGTCCGCCGAGCAGAAGGAAAAGAAGTGAAATCCGGCACGCGCCTTGATGACATATCCAAGGGTCATGGACCGATCGGACATCTCGACCTCGAAGCCCAAGCGCCGCTTCCTCCCCCCTTCGACAAGCTCGAGGAGGAGCCGCCCTTCTCGCCTCTGACCGAGAAGGCGCTCGAGCGATTCGAGCAGTTGGATGATACGATAGCCGTTAGCATTCCGAAACCGACCAGCAAAGAGGAGGAGGACCGGCTGGTCGGGTTGTTTCTGAGCGGATTGAAGAGGTGTTTCAGCGAAGACGACAACTGGACGTTTTTGCAGCCGCTGGTGCTCTCGATGGAGCACTGCGCCAAGTGTCAGACCTGCAACGAAGCCTGCCACATCTACGAGGAGAGCGGACGCAATCCGCTGTACCGTCCAACCTATCGGTCAGAGGTGTTGCGGAGAATCTACCATAAGTACATCCGCGGTGGTTCGCCATGGGTTCGCGGAGACGTGGATTTGAACTGGAAGACCGTCGCTCGACTGATCGAGCTGTCTTTTCGCTGCAATGTCTGCCGGCGCTGCGCTCAAACTTGTCCTATCGGCGTAGACAATGCGTTGCTGGCGCGGGAGATCCGCAAGATCGCCAGCCAGGAGATGGGCATCACCGCCAACGAGCTGCACCAGGATGGCTCGGTGCTGCAGCTGAGGGTCGGCTCATCGACCGGCATGAACGCTCTGGTGTTCAAGGACAACATGGAATTCATCGACGAGGACACGTCGGAGAAGACCGGAGTCGACGTCGCAACGCCGATCGACCAGGAGGGCGCGGATATCCTCCTGATTCACAATGCCGGCGAGATCATGTCCTGGCCCGAAAACGTGGGCGCCTTCTCACTCCTGTTCAACAGGGCGGGCCTGAGTTGGACGATGTCGAGCGAGCTCGCCGCCTACGACAGCATCAACTATGGTGTCTGGTACGACGATGTCCAATTCGCCAGAACGGCGTTGCTCCACGCTCAAGCAGCGAAGAACCTGGGCGTCAAGAAGATCGTTCTCGGGGAGTGCGGCCACGCGCACAAGGCGCTAACCGTCATCGCGGACAAGGTGCTGACCGGCGAACTGAACATCCCGCGAGAAAGCTGCATGCCCCTGCTGCGCGACATCGTGAAGTCGGGCAAGATCGAGTTCGACAAGAGCCGAAACAGCTTTCCCGTAACGCTGCACGACCCCTGCAACTATGTACGGCTGATGGGCATCGTGAGCCCGCAGCGAGAAGTCATCGACGAGATCGTTCCGGAAGGTCGGTTCAGGGAAATGGCGCCGAACGGCGTTGAGAACTACTGCTGCGGAGGAGGATCAGGCTTCGCGATCATGAGCGCCCATAACTTCACCGATTGGCGCCATCGCGTGTCGGGGCGACGCAAGTTCCGGCAGGTTCTGGAGGCCTTTCGGGGTGAGACCATGGACGTCGATCACCCGAAGTACCTCTGCGCTCCCTGCAGCAACTGCAAGGGCCAATTGAGAGACATCATCACCTACTACGATGCCTGGGAGAAGGCGGGTATCTACTACAGCGGCCTGGTCGAGTTGATCGTCAACGCGATGGTCGATGTTAATCCAGGCTTCATAGATTGGGAATGGCACTGAGCGACGCAATGGATCCAATTCGAGTACTGCTGGTCGACGACGAGATCGATTTCGCGGAAGCCTTGGCCATGCGATTGGAGGCAGCCGGCTACGACGCCCGTGCCGTGGACAGCGGTGCGGATGCGCTGGAGCTTTTGGCAACGACCGACATGGACGTGGTTCTCCTCGATCTGGTGATGCCGGGATTGAGCGGAATCGACGTATTGCGGAGAATCAAGGATGACTGGCCCCTGATCGAAGTACTGCTCTTGACCGGAAAGGGTGCGGAGAAGGAGGCGATCGAGGCCATGCGCAGGGGCGCGTACGATTTCCTCGTGAAGCCTCCTGAGTTCGAGGGCGTGAAGGCGAGGATAGAAGGAGCGTTCGTCAGGGTTCAGAAACAGCGCGAGCGGATCGCGAAGGCCCAGGAAGCGAGCGGGATTGGTGCGCAGGTCGAAGCGACCGAGGAAGCTGGCGCCGAAGATGGCGTCAGAGAGGGCCGCGAGACCGGCAGGCTTCTGGCGGTGAGCACCCAAGCCGAGTTCTCGGGACAGCTGATCGACTACGCTCTCGACATGGCGCAGAGAATCTCGGCCGAGGTGATTGCCTTGAACGCGGCGGGAATAGCGACCGACACGTTCGACGCCTTCCCGACGGCGAAACAACGTGTGTTGGCCGACTACCAGTCACTCTGCAAAGAGTCGATCGGGGAGTTCCGTCGTCAAGCCGACGAGCGAGAGATCCCATTTCATCACATCGTGAAGCCGAACGACGTCGCCGAGGCGATCCACGAGATCCAGGCGGAGATCGGGCAGGTCGACTTCGTGCTGTCTACCTCTACTGATGACGCGATGATCGAAAGCTCCAAGCCTACGATATTGGTATACTCACCGACTTGATGAGAGTCACCAAATGGACTCGACCTTCATCTATAGATGCGTGCTGGTTTTGGCGGTATTCGGCCTGTGCTTTCTCTTTCGCAGAGAGCATCGCTGAGGATCCAACGGAGAGGTTGTTGGTCAGATGACTCCTGACATGATCTTGACGATGCTGGTCCTGGTCTGCGTAATCCTCGTTTTCGTATTCGAGTGGGTGCGCGTGGACGTGGTCGGGATCACGATGATGGTGCTGCTGCCCCTGATCGGGTTGATATCACCCGGCGATGCATTCGTTGGCCTCAGCAGCAACGCCGTGTGTTCGATCATCGCGGTCATCATCATCGGCGCGGGGCTCGACAAGACCGGAGTCATGAACCAGCTCGCAGCGCCGATCATTCGATTGGCCGGGGAAAGCGAGAAGAGAATCGTCATTCTGATCTCCGGAACCGTCGGCGTCATCTCGAGCATGATGCAGAATATCGGCGCGGCGGCGCTCTTCTTGCCCGCGGCGCAGCGGATTGGCAAGCGAGTCGGAGTGCCGGTCTCGCGGATCCTGATGCCGATGGGGTTTTGCGCGATCATCGGCGGGACATTGACGCTGGTGGGAGCGAGCCCGACGATTCTGCTCAACGATCTCATGATCCTCGAAGGGCAGAAGCTGGAGCCCTTCGGGCTCTTTACGCAAACCCCTATCGGTATCTGCCTTCTGGCGACCGCGATTCTTTACTTCGTGGTGCTGGGGCGGTTCATTCTGCCCGCCTCCGATGGCGAGGTGGATCGAGGCATCACCGCTTCGATTTCGGAGACCTACCAGCCCCTGGCCAAGACTTACGAGCTGCACATCCCAGAGGACTTCGGGGAGACTCGGACGCTGGCCGAGCTCGAAATCCGCACCGGGTTCCTGGTCACAGTGATCGGAATCAACCACGCGAGCCTGGGCCGCAAGAACATGGTCCCGCGCAGATACGATGCGATCTCTGGTGGGGATGATGTCGCCGTGGTGGGAGGGGAGAAGCAGGTTCGGGCGTTGGCGCAGGAGAAGGGGTGGATTCTGCGCGAAGATCTGGAGGTGTTCAGCGAACACCTGTCGCGAATGAGCTCGGGAATGACGGAGACGGTCGTCGCCCATCGATCGGAGCTGATCGGCAAGACCTTGAACGAAGTCAATTTCAAAGAGGACTTCAGGGTGAACCCGCTCGCACTGATGAAGGGCAACCGCATCTACTACACGGGACTGGGGCACATCAAACTGCAGGTGGGAGATACTCTGCTGCTACAAGGAGGCTGGGGGCAATTTCATCGGCTGAAGAACTTGCCGCAACCGCGAGCTCTCACCTTCTCGACACCCCTGGAGGGAGAGATCCTGCGCCCGGGCAAGGCCCGGCTGGCGGTCTTCTGGCTGCTGCTCGCGCTCGCCCAGATCATCTTCTTCAAGGTGCAGCTCTCCGTTGCCTTGATGTCGGGCGCATTGGGCATGATCATCACCGGAGTGCTGACGATCGATGAAGCCTATCGATCGGTCGATTGGATGACGGTGTTTCTCTTGGCCGGTCTGATCCCTCTGGGGATTGCGTTTGAGCAATCGGGCACCGCAGCGTTCATCGCCCATTGGGTTCTGGGGTTGGTGGGGGAGCCCTCGCCGATCGTTCTGTTGGGTGTCGTTGGATTAATGACATCTTTCTTCACCTTGGTGGTGTCGAATGTCGGAGCAACAGTGTTGCTGGTACCGCTGTGTATGAATATGGCGGTGATGGCGGGAGGTGACCCACGGATGGCGGCATTGGTGGTTGGGCTCTCGGCGTCGAATACCTTCGTGCTGCCGACTCACCAGGTAAACGCGCTGGTGATGAGGCCGGGGCGCTACCGCACGCTGGACTACGCGAAGGCTGGTGCGGGCATGACGGTGCTCTTCTTGGCTGTAGAACTCACGGTGCTCTACCTGTTCTACGGCGTCTGAACCAGGCGGCTAGGCTACGAGCAGAGCGCTGACCCTGACGGCATCAAGCGGACGATGAGAGGCGGAAGCGTCGGAGCTCTGGTCGATGAGGCCCTTCACGACCTGCTCGGCCGAATCTTGTGCCTCGGCCGCATCCTGGAACGTCGACGGATCCCAGGGCAAGGTGGAGGTGGCGGCCTCGATGTTGGATCTGGCTACCTCGGCCGCGTGGCGGGCCGGCGCGAGTTGCTTCCTCGCAAACTGGGAGAGCTGCGCTCGCATGGAGCGAATCGCGTGCAGCGCCCGTTCCGAGGCCGCCACGCTGGTTCGGGCGCTGCCGATGCTGTCGAGGGCAAGATCGCCCTCCACCTCTCTCGCGACCGACCGCAGATCACGGGGCGGAAACTCGATCGTTCCGCGTGCGGTCTCGATCGACACGCGGGGCTGATCCGAGCGGGAATCGGCGGCGAGATCGCGCATGTAGCGCATGAGCTCGTGGACGCGGGCCTGGACCTCTGCGCGGCTCCAGATGTCTTTGACGCTGGTCTCCCCGGACCGCGCAGCCAGTGCCCGCAGTTCTTCGAGAGCGCCGGACATCTTGCGCGCGGAATGGCCGACTCGGGCGGTTTCCCGTGCAGCGCCTTCGAGCTCCTCGATCTCCGCGTCGTGGGCCACGAAATCGTTGGTGAGCCGTGCCTCGAACGAGAGCGGCGTGGTCTCGAACGGCTTTGGCGCGGACGTGGCGGTGACGTCGCGGGTCAGGCCGCGGAGCTCTCTGGGACTCCATATCTGTGTGGGGGGGCGGATGTTCCCCGCGGATTCAAGTGGGTTCATGACCATCTCCTAATGCCCCAAGTCATTCAAGGAGATTTGCAATTGCCGTGCCAGCGTAAGTGGCGGCGAATCAATGCGTCGAACCGGGGATCTGGCTCAGGGAACGAACACCCTGTTCAGCGGTCGATCAGTGCTGTGCGAGATGTGCACAGGATCACTCCAAGCGGTCAATCGGAGCATCCTGGAAGCCGGTTATATAGGACCGCGGCATTCGTCCATTGTCGCGTCAGAGAAGTCGGTCACCCGTTCCGTTCGACGATGAAATCGATCAAGCCGTAGTCCTTGGCCTCTTCCGCGGTCATGAAATTGTCGCGATCGGTGTCCTTGCCGATCTGTTCGACACTCACCCCCGTATGTCGCGCCAGGATTTCGTTGAGCTCGGATCGGACTCGGAGCATCTCTTCCGCCTGGATCTCAAGATCGGACGTTGGAGCGTACATCCTCCCCGAGATCAAGGGTTGGTGGATCATGATCCGAGCGTGTTCCCAGGCGCCTCTCGTCCCCTTGGCACCGCAGGTGAGCAGGACGGCCCCCATCGACGCGGCCTGTCCGGTGCAAATCGTCCGAACGGGCGCCTTGATCATCTGGATCGCATCATAGATAGCCAGCCCCGCTGAGATCACACCTCCCGGCGAGTTCACATAGAAGGTGATCTCCTGCTTGGAGTTCGACTCGTCCAGGAACATCAGCTCCTTGACAATCCGCTCCGAAGATTCGTCCGCGACCGGACCCCAGAGGAATATCTTCCTCGCATCCAGGAACTTGCGGCGCATCTCGTTGTCGGTGAGGAATCTCGCGAGGTCGGGCAGTCCGTGAGGGTGTTCAGGCATTTGTGGTCTCTCGAGGCGAAGCTACTCTGCGATCGGATCCAATCGGTCGCGGGATGATATACACCGGCAGGTCATTTGTCGATCGCGGGACGCCTGGTCTCCCGCAGCCCCTTCCACCACTCCAGGCGTCGCCGGATCTCTTTCTCGAACGCGAATGGGCCAGGTTCGTAGATTTCCTGGCCGGCGATCTCCTCGGGCAGATAGCCCAGGCCCGCATAGGCATCCGGCTCGTCGTGGTCGTATCGATACCCACTGCCATGTCCGAGCTCGGTGGCCAGCCGGGTCGGCGCGTTTCTCGCGTGCAAGGGCACCGCCAGAGCTCCATGCTCGCAAACGGCCGCCCGGGCCCTCTCGTGCGCCCGGTGGACCGCATTCGACTTGGGCGAAACCGCAAGGTAGATGGCCGCTTGCACCAGGGCAAGCGCGCCTTCCGGCATTCCGAGGAAGTGCACGGCGTCTTTTGCGGCCAGCGCCACCTGCAGAGCCTGAGGATCGGCCAACCCGACGTCCTCCGATGCCGTTCTCACCAATCTCCGGGCGACGTAGAGCGGCTCGTCTCCTCCCTCGAGCAACTTGGTCGTCCAGTACACCGCGGCCTGAGGATCCGATCCACGGATCGATTTCTGCAGTGCGGAGATCGCATCGAAGTGTGTGTCCGCGTCACCCCCGGGGACTCTCTGCTGCAGCGCCCGCTCGACGATCTCGGGAGTGATCCGCCCCCCTTTTCCTGCCAGCGCGGCCACGAGCTCCAGAGTATTCAGTGCGCGCCGCGCGTCTCCCGAGGACTGGACCGCGATCAACTCCAGCATCCCCTCATCCCAAACGAGCTCCACATCCGCCAACCCTTGGCCGGCCCGAAGCGCCCGCCGCAGCAGCTCGACCATATCTCGCCGCTCGATCGCCCTCACGACCAACACCTTGACACGCGAGAGAAGGGGTGCATTGACCTGGAACGACGGGTTCTCCGTGGTAGCGCCGATGAAGACGATCGTTCCGGCCTCCACGTGCGGAAGAAAGGCGTCTTGCTGGGCACGGTTGAAGCGATGGAGCTCATCCACGAAGAGCACAGTGCGGGCCTCTCGATCTCGCGCCTCGGCGATCAGCGCCCGTGCCTCCCTAATGCCAGTCGATACCGCGCTGAATCGCTGTGTCACGGCTCCCACTGCATCGCCGAGCACCATACCGAGCGAGGTCTTCCCGCATCCCGGCGGTCCCCAAAGCACGAGCGAAGGAAGCTCCTGCCCTGCCACCGCCTCGCTCAGGAGCTCGCCGGGTCCCAGCAAGTGATCCTGTCCGACGATATCCGCGAGCCGCTTCGGGCGCATCCTGGCAGCCAGAGGCTCACGCGCCTTCGACCGATCCGGGGCGTTCATGCGTCGTAAAGATCCTGCAAGCAGTGAACATCCAGCCGATTGGCGCGCAACGATCGGATTGCCTGCACCGCGGCGGCGGCGCCGGACAGAGTGGTGATCGTCGGGACATCGAGATCCAGCGCGGCTCTGCGCATGGTCACCTCGTCCTCGTAGGCGGCCTTGCCGAGAGGTGTATTGATGATGAGATCGATGGCGCCGTTCTTCAGATGATCCACCACGTGTGGTCTTCCCTCCGCGATCTTCTGACAGTCGATGGTGGCAAGCCCCGCCTGCCTCAGGCGCGCCGCGGTTCCGCAGGTGGCCACGATCTGAAATCCGAGCTCCGAGAGCTCTCGCGCGATCGCCACGATGCTCTCTTTGTCGTTGTCGTTGACACTCACGAACACCGCGCCCCGCAGCGGCAGTATGGTACCGGCGGCCAGGTTCGCCTTGGAAAAGGCCATGCCGAAGTCCCTGGAGCAACCCATGACTTCTCCGGTTGCCCGCATTTCCGGTCCCAGAATAATGTCGCTACCAGGGAAGCGCTTGAAGGGCAGCACCGCTTCCTTGACGCAGATGTGCGCGGGACTGATCTCCGCATCGCACTCCAAGTCCTTGAGCCGTTCTCCCAGCATGACGCGGGTGGCGATTTTGGCCAGCGGCACGCCGGTGGCCTTTGAGACGAAGGGAACGGTCCTGGACGCTCTGGGATTCACCTCGATTACGTAGACGACATCGTCCTTGATCGCGAATTGGATGTTCAGCAGGCCGCGGACATCGAGGGCTAGCCCCAGGCGTCTCGTGTAGTCTCTGATCGTGTCGAGGTGGTTGCTGGGAATGCGCGCCGGCGGCAGTACGCAGGCCGAGTCGCCCGAGTGTATTCCGGCTTCCTCGATGTGTTGCATGATGCCGCCGATGACAACGGATTCTCCGTCCGCCAGTGCGTCGACATCGACCTCGAACGCGTCCTCCAAGAAACGGTCGATCAAGATCGGATGGTTGGGCGAGCTGCGAGTTGCATGGGAGATGTAGTGATCGAGGGTGGCGCGATCGTAGACGATCGCCATCGCTCTCCCGCCCAGCACGTAGGATGGGCGCACCAAAACAGGGTAGCCAATTCGGTCCGCCACGCGCTCCGCTTCTTCCAGGTTGGTAGCCGTTCCGTCGTCGGCTCTTGGAATGCCGAGATCATGGAGCAGTGCGCCGAAGCGCTTGCGGTCCTCCGCCAGATCGATGCAATCCGGATCCGTGCCGAGGATCTTGACGCCGGCGGCCTTCAGCGCCTGCGCCAGGTTGAGCGGTGTCTGGCCGCCGAGTTGCACGATCACGCCGAGCGGGTCTTCGGCCGACGTGACCTCCAAGACATCCTCCAAAGTAAGCGGTTCGAAATAGAGTTTGTCCGACACATCGAAGTCGGTTGACACGGTCTCCGGATTGTTGTTGACCATGATCGCGTCGTAACCGGCCTGCCGAATTGTCTGCACCGCATGCACGCAGCAGTAGTCGAATTCGATTCCCTGTCCGATCCGATTGGGGCCGCCACCGAGCACCACCACGCTTCGACGCTTGGATCGAGTGGTCTCCGACTCCTCGCCGTAGGTCGAGTAATGGTACGGTGTGTCGGCGTCGAACTCTGCGCCGCAGGTATCTACCGTTTTGTACGCCGCACGAATCGAATGCTCGATTCTGGTGCTGCGGATCGTCGTTTCGTCGCTGCCGACGAGAATCGCGATCTGCTGATCCGAGAAGCCGCGACGTTTCGCAGCCAGCAAGGTTTCCGGGGAGAGAGCAGCTCCGGTCGATGCCTCGATCTCCGCTTCCTGATCGACGATCATCTGGATCTGGTCTATGAAGAAGGGGTCGATCTTGGTGAGTCCATGAACCTGGGCCGGCCCCCAGCCTGCGAGAAGCGCATTGCGGATGTGGAAGATGCGGTCTGGATTGGGCGTGGATAGACGTTCCCTGAGATGCTCGATATCGTGTTCCTCGCTGCCGTCCGCGCCCAGCCCGGCGCGGCCAATCTCGAGGGACCGAAGGCCCTTTTGCAGGGCTTCGGTAAAGGTCCGTCCCAGTGCCATGGTCTCACCGACGGAGCGCATCGTGGAAGTGAGCGCATCGCTCGTGCGCGGGAACTTCGCGAAATCCCAGCGCGGGATTTTGACCGCTACATAGTCGAGAGTTGGCTCGAAGCAGGCCGGGGTCTTCAGTGTTATGGCGTTGGGAAGCTCGTCGAGCGTGTGGCCGACGGCGAGCTTGGCGGCGATTCTCGCGATCGGAAAGCCTGTCGCCTTGGAGGCAAGAGCCGAAGAGCGAGAAACACGGGGGTTCATTTCGATGACCACCGTACGGCCGGTCTCGGGATGGACTGCGAACTGAATGTTGGAGCCACCAGTATCTACACCCACGCGTCGAATGACCGCCAAAGCGATATCTCGAAGACGCTGGTATTCCCGATCGGTCAGCGTCATGGCCGGCGCGACGGTGATGGAGTCTCCAGTGTGAACCCCCATGGGATCTATGTTCTCGATAGAGCAGACGACCACGGCGTTGTCTTTGTGGTCCCGCATCACTTCGAGCTCGAACTCCTTCCAGCCGACCAGGCATTCCTCTAGCAGCACTTCGTTGATGGGGGAGGCGGAGATCCCGTTGGCGACGATGTCGCGCAGCTCCTGGATGTTGTAGGCGATGCCGCCACCCTCGCCGCCGAGCGTGAAAGAGGGACGGGCGATGATGGGGAAGCCGAGGTCGTTGCTGGCGTCCTCGGCATCTCTCAGCGTGGACACCAGCGTCGAACGTGGCAGATCGATGTTGATGCTCGCCATCGCCTGGCGAAACAGGCGTCGATCCTCCGCCGTCTTGATCGCGTCGCATGTGGCGCCGATCAGCTTTACTCCGTACTGACGGAGTATGCCGCTCTCGGCGAGCTGAACTGCGAGGTTCAACGCGGTTTGCCCCCCGACCGTCGGCAGGAGCACATCCGGCTTCTCTTCTTCCAAGATCTTGGAGATCGAGGCGACCGTGAGCGGCTCGATGTAGGTACGATCGGCCAACTCCGGGTCGGTCATGATCGTGGCCGGGTTGGAGTTCACCAGCACCACTCGGTAGCCCTCTTCCTTCAGGGCTCGAACCGCCTGTGTGCCCGAATAGTCGAATTCGCATCCCTGTCCAATGACGATCGGACCGGAGCCGATGACGAAGACCGATTCGATGTCCAACCGAGGAGGCATGTCTAGCTTCTCTCGAAGGAGCTGTGCTGGATCATGTTGACCAGGGCGTCGAATGCCGGGGTTGCATCCGATGGACCGGGGGCCGCTTCCGGGTGGTACTGGTAGCCAATTACTTCCAGCTCTCGATGCTGCAGTCCTTCGACGGTATCGTCGTTGAGGTTGCGGCGGATGACCTCCGCGCCGGTGGCGAGCAATGACGCTTCGTCGACGGCGAAGCCGTGGTTCTGCGAGGTGATCTCGATTTCGCCGCTGCGCAGGTTCGCCACCGGGTGATTGGCGCCGTGATGTCCGAACTTGAGCTTGTAGGTCCGCGCGCCGAGCGCCAGGGCCAAGAGTTGATGGCCAAGGCAGATTCCCACCATCGGCATCTGGCCTAGGAGCGCGCGCGTGATCTCGAGGGCCGTGCCGGCGGCTTCCGGGTCGCCCGGTCCGTTCGAAATCAAGAGGGCTTTCGGTCGCCACTCCCGGATCCGGTCGATGGGCGCATCGGCGGGGAACACCCTCACCTGCTCCACTCTCCGGCGCAGGTTGCGCAGAATGCTGTGCTTCACGCCGCAGTCCAGCACCGCGATTCTCTCGCCAATGGGCTGCGTCACCGGCCTACCGAAGGGAAGCCACTGCGGCGCGGTCGGGATCTCCCAGTCGTGAGCGGAGGGGCTCTTGACCTCTGACACGAGGTCTCTGCCGATCAGGCCTGGGGATGATTTCACGGTGGAGACCAGCTCCCGCTCCTCCATTCCGACGCCGATGCCGCCGCGCAACGCTCCATGGGTGCGGATATGCCGGGTCACCGCTCGGGTATCGACTCCGGTGATGGCACCCACGCCCGCGCGTTGGAGCATCGAGCCGAGAGATTCCCTGGCCCTCCAGGAAGAGGGGATCTCACAGTACTCCCGAACCACGAAGCCCGCCAGGTGGAGACCCCTGGATTCGGCATCTTCTCTTGTCACCCCGCAGTTGCCGATGTGCGGGGCGGTCATCACGACGATCTGCCCGCGATAGGACGGATCGGAGACCACTTCCTGGTACCCCGTCATTCCGGTATGGAATACCACCTCACCAAACGCAGGCCCCGGGGCGCCGAACGACCGTCCGGGGAAGACCCGGCCATCCTCCAGAGCCAGCACTGCGCGCATTGCCAAACCGCTCGCCAGCGGCGCTCGTTCGGGGTCTGCAGCTCATTGTTCCGCCAGTGAGTTGCGCCGCTCGAGTGGCACTGGCGGAGCCCGTTCCGGTGCTGCGTATCGTGCGGGAGCAGGTTAGCATTGGCCCTCATCAGCGTCCACAGGCGCCTCTTTTGAGGCGGGCGGGGGGTCCGCCGGCGCTGCTGGACACGTCGGTTGCCCGATGGTACGTTCCAGGCGGCCTTTGCGAACAGCCAGGGCCGCTCCAAGAGGCTGCTGCGCCGATGCCTTGCGGACGGCCTCTCTCCCCATCCGGCGTCGGAGCAGTCCCCTGTGAGCTCACCGCAACTTCCGCATCTGCGATTCATCTCCGGACGCGCGGAGGCGAGCGCCGCCCTTGCTACCCTCTTCGTGGTGGGCGCCGTCTACCTTCGGACCATCGCACCCACCCTTACCTTTTGGGACGCCGGGGAGTTCATCGCCTGCTCGCACATATTGGGCATCCCACACCCCCCGGGAACGCCCTTCTTCATCCTGCTGGGGCGTTTCGCCACACTCGCGCTCTCGTTCCATCCCGAGGTGGCGTGGCGCGTCAACATGCTGAGCGCCGTGTCGAGCATCGCCGCTGCTGTGCTCGGCTGCCTCATCGTTTTCAGAGTCGTGCGCCCGTGGCTGGAGCGAATGGGGCACCGGAGCGCCGATCTCGTGGCGTCGGCCGCGGCGATGAGCGGATCGAGCGCGCTGGCCTTCGGCTCCACGTTCTGGGCCAACGGTACCGAGTCAGAGGTCTACGGCACCTCGATGCTCTTCCTGATGCTGATCACCTGGCTCGCCGTTGTGTGGTATCACGCCGCCGGATCAAGAGGTGCCGACCGGCTACTGATTTTGACCTTCTACCTGGTTTACCTCGGGATTGGCGTGCACATGCAAAATCTGATGCTCGTCGTTCCCGTCTTTCTGATGGTTGCCATCAGAGACCGTCGCAAGCTCGCGGATCCGCTCCTCTGGACCGTGGCCGTCGTCGGATGCCTGGCGCTCGTGCATACGACAGGGTTTCTGGTAGCCGGTACGCTGGGGTTGGTGGCCCTCGCGGCGGTCCAGACACTCGCCCGCAAGGAGATCCGCTTCCGCCTGGCGCTTCCCCTCGCTCTGTTCACGGTTATGGCGGTCGGCTACTCCCCCCATATCTACATACCGGTTCGATCCATGCTGGATCCAGCCATCGACGAAAACGACCCCGAGACGTGGGAGAGCTTCAAGGGGTTCCTCGAACGTAAGCAGTACGGCTCAGAGTCGATGTTGACTCGCGCTATGACTCGACGCGGCACCTGGAAGAGCCAGCTGATCAGCAACCAGAAAATGGGTCTCTGGCACACCTTCTCCGAGCAATGGTCGTCGGAACGATCGGCGGTGCTGATCTTCACTTTCGCGGGAGCCCTGGGTCTGCTGGTGCTGTACCGGCGCAGCGTCGGGCTCGGATCACTGATCGGGCTGGCGATGATCGTCGGATCGATCGGGCTGGTGTTCTACTTGAACCTGTCGGATGGCACCCTGGGCGCGAAAGAGGAGGTGAGAAACCGCGACTACTTCTTTGCCCCCGGGTTCGTCTACTTCTCGCTGCTGTTTGGAGTCGGGGTCGCCGCCTTCTTGGACTTCCTTCACAGGTGGGTGCGCGAGACGCCCTGGTCGGCCGGCTTGGCGGCGGCGGTTCTCTCGGTTCCCTACCTGGTCCCGTTGGCGACGGAGGGACTCGGTTGGTGGCAGAGCCTATCTCTCGGTGCGTTGATCGTAGCACTTCTCATGCTGCTCATCGGCGCGGCCGCGAGCCTGCTGCCGAGAGGTTTGCGCCCGACCGCCGTGACCCTGGGCTCCGCGGCGCTGTTTCTGGCTTTCTCGGCGCAGCAGCCCTTGTACGCGAACTTCCACACCCATGACCGCTCGCGCGACCGCATCGCAAACGACTATGGCTACAATATTCTCCATTCCTGCGAAGAAGGCGGCCTGATCTTCACCAATGGAGACAACGATACGTTTCCGCTTTGGTACCTGCAGGAAGTGGAGGAATTCCGCAAAGACGTGCGAGTACTCAATCTGTCGCTTCTCAATACCAATTGGTACATCAAGCAGCTGAGAGATCGAGAACCCCGAGTGTCTATCGCGCTGAGCGATGAGGAAGTCGAAGCGATTCCTCCATACGTCGTCACCAAGGGCAATCGCGTCGTGCGCAAGCAGGACCGCATGATCGAGCATATCATCACGCAGAACCGCTGGCGTCAGCCGATCTACTTCGCAATCACGGTTCCCGAGCAGAACCGCCTAGGACTCGACAAACACCTGCAAATGGAGGGATTCGTGTATCGCCTGCATCCCACTCCGGTGGATGCCGGCGTGCATGCCGAGCGAACCAGGAGATTGCTCGAGGAGTATCGCTACGATGGCCTGGCAGATCCCACTATCTTCAAGGACGACAACACCCTCAACCTACTCAACAACTACGTAGCGATCATCTACCAGCTGGCGATTCAGTACAAGGACGCGGGCGATCTGCAGTCGGCGGCGGAAATTCTGGAGTTGGGCCTGACTGAAGTGCGAACAAAGCGTTGGGAGGTCCCGGGGCAGCTTGCACAGCTCTACGTGCGCCTGGGACGCGATGATGACGCGAATCGTGTTGCCAAGACCATTCTTGAGGATTACGGGGAATCGACTGACGCGATTGCATACGTGGGTCGAGTATTTCTCAGCGGCGGACTGACGGATGCGGCCATCGAGGTGTACGAGCGCGCGCTCGAGCGGTGGCCGGAGTCGGATGTGCTTTACCAGGCTCTCTTCTATGCTTTCTACCAGGGCGGCAGACAGAAAGCCGCCAGAGAGACGTTGGACGATTGGCTGGCGGCGATCCCGGGCAGCAGCAACGCCGCACAGATCATGCGTCAGATGTCGGCGCTAGACCGCGCGCCAGAGGAGAAGGAGGTGGCCGGCGGCGGATCTTAGGGTCCGATCAATCATCAGGTTGGTCGACCCGGAGCCACGTCAGTCTTGTCGTGGTCACGATGGTCTGCTCAGTGGTTCGCGAGGCCAAGACAGATTTGACCAATCCGTAGCGACCGAACCAGGTGCTCTCGGCGGCAGTAGCGGTCGGTGTCACCCAGCGATCCTCCACCAGAAATGTCTCCACTTCGGCGGCGATCGTCTCGGAGAATTCCTCATCATAGCAAATGGTCGGATTGCCGAAGGCGTCCTCGCAAGGCTCTTGGGTGAGGATGTCTATGTTGTAGTTGACGACTATGTTGCGTAGACCGTGCATCCAGCGGGTCACGGAGGCCTGGAACTCGACCCAGGTGGCAACGGAATCGGGACCCAACTCCGGAGTTGTGAGGGGGTAGTGGAGCACCGGGCGAGGTTCGGTGAGCTCTTGGGTGCCGGATTCGAGGCGGTAGTCGCCGATCATAGCGAAGGTCGCGGAGGTGTCCGCGGAGAGCTCGAGCCGGTACCACGCCGTCGAGCTGTCCGCCAGCGTGCCGAGGGTCTGAACACTGATTACGGGAGTGGCCCGGTTCCAGATCCCGAAGGGCTCGTCGGGCATGACCCGCACGACGAGCTCCCCGAATTGCGTCTGATCGACCACGCCGTCGCCCGGAGTCGTATCCCAAGTTCGGTCGACTGCGTAGCGGTACCTGTCTCCCGTCACGGGAAACTCTGGACCGGCCGGGAACTCGCCGAGTACAGTGAGGGGCGAGCGCAGAATCTCGTCTTCGGGCGGTGGGGGCGGGGGGTCGACCACCTCCGTCGTGGTGCAGGCCGATGCGATGATGGCCAGGGCAAAGACGGGTGCTGCGGTCTTGAATCGTTCGATCAATGCTGGTCTCCGAAGCTGGGCCCCGGTGCAGGGCGGGAGAGTTCTCGATGATTCACCGCGATGAGGGCTTCGTTTGCGAGGCATGCGGTGCCAATGTACGGCCTTTGGGGAGAAAGACATGCAGGAATCACTGCCCGGCGTGCCTGGCGTCCAAGCACGTCGACTCCGAAAGACCTGGAGATCGCGCGGGCGATTGCGGCGGGTTGATGCCTGCGGTAGGGGCGATCACGGATGCCCGTCGTGGGATCGTGCTGGTGCATCGTTGTGATCGCTGTGGTTTCGAACGCGCGAATCGGATCGCCGAGCCGGGGCCGGAGGTCGAGATGCCGGACTCGATGGATCGAGTGCTCGAGTTGATGCGGCGCGTCGCGGAGCGCGGTCCTAATCCATGACTCCGGGCAACCACAAAGAGAGCGAAGGCACGAAGGTGATCAAGGCGAGTGCGACCAGCAGCAAGAGGATGAAGGCGATCGACGCACGATAGAGAGTCAGGACGGGGCGCCCGAAGCGAAAGCTGGAGATGAAGAGGTTGATCCCCACCGGCGGCGTGGAGAACCCGATCTCGAGGTTGGTGAGGAAGATGATCCCGAGGTGAATGGGGTGAACGCCGTACTCGGCGGCGATCGGGCTGATGAGTGGAACCACCACCAGGAGCGCCGAGAAGATGTCCATCAGCGCTCCGACCATCAGCAGGAAGATGTTCAGAGTGACCAGGAAGCCGAATCGCGAGTGGATGTGCTCGCGCATCGCTTCGAGGATCGCCATGGGTACTTCCTGGTCGACCAGGAAGTTGGTCAGGCCGAGCGACGCCGCGATGATGATCAGGATGCCGCCCACCAAGAGCATGCTGTGCGACATGACCCGTGGCAGGGCTCTCAGCGGCACATCCCGATGGATGAGCGCCTCGACCACTACGACGTAGAGAGCGGTGGTCGCCGCGATTTCGTTGACCGTTAGCACTCCGCTGAAGAAGCCACCGAGCACCAGGATCGGGAGCAGGATCTCGAACGCTGCACCACGCAGCGCCGACCACACCCGTTCGGGTCTGAATTCGATCCGCTGCACGCCGGCTCCTCGAGCGATGAAGCTGGCGTAGCCCGACAGAATCGCGATCAGGAGGAAGCCCGGAATGATGCCGGCTCGAAACAGCTTGTCGACATCGGCTCCGCCGACGAACGCGTAGATGATGAGCGGCAGCGAGGGAGGAAAGAGGAGGCCCAGGCTGCCTCCCGTCGTCAGGAGGCCGAGGCTGAACTTCTCGGGGTAGCGCTCCGCGATCAGCGGCGGTAGGAGCAGGCCGCCCAGGGCGATGATCGTGACGCCGGACGCTCCGGTGAAGGCGGTGAAGAAGGCGCATGCGACCAGACTGACGATCGCCAGGCCTCCGGGCATCCAGCCGAAGAGCGCCCGCGATACGTCCACAAGGCGTCGCGGCGCCCGGCTCTCCGCCAGGACATATCCCGCGAAGGTGAAGAGCGGGATCGGAACGAGTGTTGGGTTGGTCAGTCGCACCATGTCGACCGCTGATTGCATCCCGGCGATCAGCAGTTGGAGTGAAAGCGGCTCCCCCGGATCGAAACCCGACCAACAAAACCCCCCGACGGCGATCGCCGCGAGGATCGCGAAGAGCGGAGTGCCCAGGACGGCGAGCAGCACCAGCAGGAGGACGATGACGACCATCGGTCAGCCCCCGCCCTCTTGGTCGTCCGTCTCCTGATCTAGAGCGAGATCGAGGGGCGAATCGAGCGGGTCATCCTCCGCCTCTTCCACAGCGTTCGCGGCTTCGGAGACATCGGCGGCGTCCGCCACCTCTCCTCCACCTTCTACTTCCATGCCGGCGATGCCCATCGCCGCCCGGGCCGCGAACCGGACCGACATGAGGGAGAAGCCGACCGGGACGACCAAAGTCGCCACCCAGTCGCGAACCGGCAGGCGGAACGAATCCCCCACCGCGATCGTGAACGCGATCCCCTCATCTCCCACCAGGTAGTCGGTCCAGGTGGCGAAGAGGCTGTCCGGGATCACCCAGGAGATGGGTGCGAGCAGCGTCGCGCCGGGGTCCGGAGGGAGGAACGCACAGGAGGTCGCGACGAAGAGCAGCAGAGTGACGGCGGCGGCCGAGAGATCGGCCACGATCTCCGCCACGCGCGCCGGGCCCGCGGGCAGAAAACGCGAGAGCGCATCGACCGAGATGTGGCGGCCGCGGCGCGTCGCGACCGACGCGGCGATGAACCCGATCCACAGCACGGAGTAACGGATCGCCGGATCCGCCCAGATCAGTGATGCTCCCATCTTCCGCAGCACTACCTGCAAGACTCCGAGTGTGATCATCAAGCAAAGAAAAGACGCCAAAAGCGCCTGCTCGATGGCCTGGACTGATCGCAGGATGATCTTCACACTGGGTCGCCCGGTTTCAGGCCCTGGGTCGATCAGCCCCCGTGAGCTGTGCGGTAGTCCTCGAGCGCGCCCAGCACTTTGTCTAGAGTTTCGCGATCGTAGAGACGGCCGACCAGATCCTCTCGGGCCTTGGCTCCGATGGTCTCCCACGACTCCACCAGGGAGTCATCGACCGGCACCACCTCGATGCCTTCCTTCTTCATGCGCGCGATCGCGGTCTCCTGGTCCTGGCGCGTTTGAGCATTCAAAGATGCGCAGTGGCGCCGACAGATTTGCAGTGTTCGCTCGCGATGTTCGGGAGACGCCTTGTCGAACTGCTTCTTCGAGACGACTACGGCCCCCAGGGCGTCCGTGAAAGGGAGATTCATCATGTACTTGACGCGCGTGAACCACTGCAGACCGACCGCGGCGTAGGGCGATGTGTAGATCGCATCGATCAATCCGGTCTGAAGCGATGTCAAGACATCGGTGATCTGTAGGGGCGTCGGATTGATCTGGAAAGCCCTGAAGAACGCTTCCGCCAGCGGGTCCCCCTCCCACATCCACATTCGGACCTTGCGCAAATCGTCCACATCGCGCACCGGCTCGTTGGCGAATATGTGCACGAATCCGACCTCCGCCCACCCCAGAAGCACGTAGCCCTCTTGCTCCAAGTCCGACGCGAACTCGTCTTCCAGTTGGGCACGAACGTGGTCTACTTCGGCGTAGGTCCGGTACAGGAAAGGCACCTCCAAGGCGCGAATTCTCGGCATGATCTCGCCCAGCCCCACGCCGGTGAATCCCCCTCCGTGCAGCTGTCCCACGCGCATCTTACGCAACACGTCGTGCTCGTCGCCCGCAACTCCACCCGCGTAGAACTTGAACTTCACCTCTCCCCCGGTGGCCGCCTGAACCTCCTCGTTCATGGCGTCCATTACGGACATCCACGTCGTGCCCTCCGGAGCGAGGGTAGCGATCTTGATGACGACCGCGGAGGCGGGGCCGCAGCTCAGCGTGACAGTGGCGGCGAGCGCCAAGGCAACGTGGGAAATCGTGAGGTGCATTGAAATCTGTCCCTCTCAGGGTTGCTGAGGCGGTGGCGGTGAAGCTCGCAGATCAGAACCACTCATCCGTCTTGGTGAGCAGCCGTTGGGCCTTTTCTTTCGCGATGGCGTTGGCCAATCCTGCGTCCGGGTAGAGGCCCTTTGGTTGTGCCAGGACCCAATTCAGAGTCTCCGAGAACAGCTCCGCGTCCCAGGCTTGCCGGGCAAAGTACTGCGCGTAGAACACGTGGGCCAATAGATAATGGTTGCGCGTGCGCGCGAAGACCTGGTCGAAATGCTGCTGCGCCTGGACCGGGTCGCCGCCCAGGATCTTGGAGCGGGATGCGTAATACACTCCGAGAAAGAGATGAGGTCCTGCGTGGTAGAAGTTGGGATCGATCTCCAGAGCCCGACGCATCATCTCCTCGACCCGGGGTAGATCGGCCAGAGCCTCGGTGTCGTCGAGGTTCAAGTTGATCCACGATCCCCAGGCGTTGGCGGCCCAGAAGATCGCTTCGACCTGGTCGTCGTCGAGTGCCCGAACGGCGGATCGAAACTGATCGAGCGTCCCTTGCAGGCCGATCGCGAAATCGTCGTCGTGGCGGCGCAGCACGTCCAGTGCGTGGTCGCGCGCGCGCATGTAGAGCGCGCCGGCTCGGTGACGATCATGATCTTCGACGAAACCCAGTGCGTAGCCGGTGATGCTGCGGGCTTGCAGAAGGTGCAGGGCGTCGTCCTTGGGAGAGGTCTCCAGCAAGCCCTCGACCAGCAAGATCGTGCCCGGAAGCCCCAGGCGCACGAGCTCCAGGTCGGTGTCGCGCTCGATTCGATCGGCCGCGTCGACCAGAACCGGATCGAGAAAGCCGATGGCGGCGCGATTCATCGCTCCGCATCCGAACCACGTGAAAGCGGGAAGAGCCAAGATCCATAGCGGTTTGCGCATTGTCTGGACCACCGTTCCTTCGCGACTCCTCGAGTCGGTTCGGCGCATGGGGCGATCGACGTGCTGGCCGGCTAAGCGCCTTTCGAAGGCCGGGCGGGAAGCGCGTAACCGCCTTCCATGAAACGAGAAAGGGATCCCAGGCTAGATGACCGAGAGGGCGCTGTCAATTCGCCCATCGAGCCGACGCGGGCGCAGCCCCGGGGAGGCCGCGTGGGGTATTGCTCGCCCCGAACTTCTCTGATAGCCTCACGCGGCCTTTTGATCATGCTGCGTAAGTTGATGAGCAACAGCAGCTTGCGCAACGCGGGCGGCGTTGATCCCGGCACCGCGATCGGTGCCGGATCGGGGCCATCCACGAGCTCTCGGCGGAATCGCCGCGCAACTCGACACTCGAATTCCAATGGAGGTGCCCCCCCGCCAACCTTGATCACGCTTTCGAACCGGGACGTTCATGGCGGACCGCCGTCGGCGGCTCCACGCTCGCCTGCACGCTCGACCGGGCCCCCCACGCAACAGCGCTCGCCCCTGCTCGGATAGGATCGACTTCCACGCGGCAGCTCGCCCCCAGGGAGTCGAGCAGAAGCGATCGTGAGGGCGGGTCGCCCGGCGAGGATGTCGACGTGGCCCGGCAGTAGGTTTGGTCGACGTGGATCGGGCATGGCCCCGAATCCTCGGCTTTCATAATCAGGGAGTCTTCTTATGACCTCGAGACTTGGCATCTATCTCCTGGCCGTCACACTGGCGTTAGGCCTGGCGGCACCAGAAGCCTTGGCCGGCGTGGCCGGCAAGGTGACCGGCAAGGTGACCGACCGGGATACCGGCGAAGGCCTGGCGGCGGCGAACGTTTCGCTCGTCGGAACGCTCTACGGCGCCAGCACCGACGATGACGGCAACTACTACATTCTCAACGTCCCCGCAGGAGGCTACGACCTGCGAGTGGACTACATCGGCTACAAGAGCTTCGTCCTCCGCAACGTCAAGGTCTCGCCCGACCTCACGACCCGGGTTCCGATCGCGCTCGAAGCCACCGCGCTCGAGATTGGAGCCGAAACGGTCGTGATCGCGGAGCGGGAGCTGATTCAGCCGAGCATCACCAATTCCTATCGGGTCACCAGCGGCGAGGAACTCGAGGATGCGCCGATCCGTGGTTACCAGCAGGCGGTCGCGATCAACGCGGGTGTAGTCACCGACGACGACGGCGACATGCACTTCCGCGGAGGCCGGGGCAACGAAATCGCCTTCTACGTCGATGGCGTTCTCCAGAACGATCTGCTCTCGGGCACCAACAATACCGATGTCTCCTCCGGCGCCATCGAGGAGGTATCCGTGCAGAACGGCGGATTCAACGCCGAGTACGGATATACGATGTCGGGCATCGTCAATGTCGTCACCAAGAGCGGTCGAGAGGACTGGACCGGCAGAATCGAAGCCGTGTCCGACGCCCTGGCGGGCGAATGGGCCAACACGCTAAGCTTTGGCTACAGTCTGGTCAACGCTTCGGCGGGCGGACCGCTGGGCTCCGAGAAGCTGACCTTGTTTGGCTCGCTCGAGTACCAGAACACCGACGATAGGAACCCCTCGACGGTCGCCGTCGACGATGGGTCGATTCTCAATCATAATGCTCTCGAGCGTCTCAACGGGACCGTGAAGCTCACCTACAAGCCGACAGAATCACTTTCTCTCCAGGCGTCCTACCTGAGATCTCAGCGCGACCAACAGAACTACACGACCTCCAGCCGAACCGGCAACGATGGAGACGCCTGGCGCTTCAACCAGGAGCATGCGCCCAGAGTCGAGGACTACACCAACAACCTCGGCCTGAAGGGCACGCTCTTCTTCGGAACCGCAACCTTCGCCGAGGCGCAGTTCTCGTACTTCGAGACCGACTACCAGGATGGAGACGGCGTCTACTTCGACGACCTGGCCGCCTATGCAGGCCATGGCGAGACCTTCGACAACATGGGGCTGTTCATAACTCCGGGCTCCGCCTTCGACGACTATCGCCACCGTAACTCGCGCAAGCTCGAGCTCCGGACCAGCATCGTTCACCAATTCACCGATCTCTTCGCGGACGATTTCGACCACGAAGTCAAGACCGGTGTCGATCTGCAGCGACACACGCTACGGAGCTACCGCAACGCCTTTCCGTCGGTCGGCAACCGAGACATCGACGCCTACGGATATGACAGCGCCGGAGATCAGTACGACGGAGAGGACGACTTCACGGACCTGCTCTCGGGGCCCAAGGAGCCGGTGCTTCTCGGCGCATACCTCCAAGACAAGATGGAGTTCGAAGATCTGGTCGTGAACGCCGGCGTGCGCTTCGACTACCTGGACTCGAAGTCAGATATCTTCAAGAGCCTCTCGAACGAGCCTCAGGTCGGCGTCGAGCTGCCGCTGGCCGGTGCCGACCAGGTCTTGAGCGCCGACGACTTCGAGCCCAACGAGGCCTCGACGCAAGTCTCTCCGCGCCTCGGAATCAGCTTCCCGGTCAGCGAGCAGACCCAATTCCATCTGAACTACGGTCACTTCTTCCAGCAGCCGAACCTGAACGATCTCTACTCGGGATTGGCGTGGTACAACAAGCTGATCATCCAGCCGGGATTTGCCGCTCAAGTGGGCAATCCCAACCTGGAAGCGCAGCGTACGACCTCCTATGAAGTGGGTGTCAAGCACGAGCCCAGCGACGGCATGATGGTCGATGTCACGGCCTTCTATCGCGACACGGAGGGTTTGATCAATCTTTCCACGCAGGATGGCGATCCCGCGGGATTCATCGCTCCCTTCAATCTCGATGTGGGCACCAACAAGGGCGTCGACGTCGCCTTCGAGATGCTCCGCCGCAACAAGATCAGTGGGCGCGCGAGCTACACGCTGTCGTTCGCCAGCGGCACGGGCTCGAGCGACAATTCGGCATTCAACAACGTTTGGCTCGACTTCGAAACCGCCAAGTCGACCAAGGCTCTCGACTTCGACCAGCGCCACACCTTCAATATCGCGTTCGATGTGCGCAATTCCGACGGCGACGGGCCCGAGCTCTTCGACACGCACCTGTTGGAAAACGCGGGCGTCAACTTCATCGTTCAAGGGGGCAGCGGACTGGCCTACACCGCGACCAACGTCCACAACGCGATGGATCTGGGTGCGGTACCCCGTTTCGAACCTGTCGAGGGAATCAACCAATCGTATCGACCCTGGAATGTGCGGGTGGATATGAAGGCGAACAAGGAGTTCCGGACCTCGGGCGCCAGCGCCAACGTTTACGTCGAGGTTTTGAATCTCTTCAATCGCGCCAATGCGATCGATGTCTACACCGGCACCGGCACCGCCACCGACGACGGTTACCTGGGGACCGCCGCTGCCGACGCACAGATCGAATCGCTCCAGGTCGATCCCGACCTGTTCCGCGCCCGCTACTCCGATCGCCTGTCCAATCCCTTCTTCTGGGATATTCCGCGACTCGTTCGCGTGGGTATGGTACTTAGTTTCTAGCTGCAGCAATGCGGAATCGAGGAATCGTTATGTCGACGAACCGACATGGATGGTTGCTGGGCGGTGCCGTCGCGACGGCGGCGATGCTGGCTGCAACGACGGCTGCTCTGGCGCGGCCTTCCGGCGGATCCGGAGGGGCCCGGGTGGCAATCCGAGATCAACAGACGCTCGGCGTCAACAACTGGGGCCTGGAGATCACCAACTACGGGTCCTTTGGCTACGATATCTCCGGATCGGATGCCGGGGGCGAGTTCCCGCGCGGCTCCGGCCACCACGTGCTCTTTGCCGGGGGCTTTCAGTTCGGAACGCTGGTCGACAGCAGCCCCCAGGTGAGTCAGGTGGAGTTCGATTCGGAGTACCAACCGGGCGCGATCACCAACGGGCCGGCGGCGGTCGCCGACCTCACGGCCGACGATCCGGGTGGTGCCGACCAGGTGGTGCTGGAAGCCGCCAAGGGCGCGAGCCTGCCAAGCGGCTGGCCCGAAGGGCTGGACGTGATCGGCGACGGAGCGACCTACGCCACCTTCAACGACCTGGATGTGGGGCTCTCATCCGATGACGGGCAACGGCCGCTGGGGATAGAAGTCTCTCAGCACGCCTTTGCCTTCGCCAAGCAAGGCGCACAGGGAGATATCGTCTATCTTCGTTTCTTCCTGACCAACTACTCCGACCAGGATTACGTCGACTCCTACGCCGAGGTCTGGTTCGATCCGGACAACGGCTCGGCAGGCAACGACCTGACTGGCAGCGACGTAGAGACCTCGCTCGGGTACGTCTACAACGCCGACGAAGAGGATCGCAACACTGCGATGGGTGCCGACTTTTTCCAGGGACCGATCGTCGACGATTCGACCTCGACCGTCGTGCAGCGCGGAAGAGTCACCTTCAACAAGGACGAGGGCTACGAGCCGGTCGACGGTGACGTGGAGATCGAGAACAAGCGAGTGCTGGGCATGAGCGCCTTCTCGTTCTACATCAACGGCACCGATCCCGACGACGATACTCAGCGCTACAACCTCATGAAGGGACTCACCCGCGACGGCGATGCGCGCCCCAACGGTCCCTTCGACTACGCCGGCGACCCGGTGACGGGGGAAGGAGTCAACGACGGGGCGCCCAACGACAAGCGCATGGCCTTGATCACCGGCCCCTTCACGCTGGCCTCCGGCGAGAGCCAGGAGATCGTGGTCGCGATCATCGGGTCGGAGGTTACCACCAGCGATGATCCACTGGTGGCTCTGACGGCGGTGCGCGAGACCGACCGCGAGGCGCAAATTGCCTACAACTTCAACTACATCCAGCAGTCCGCGCCGCTGCCTCCGCTCACCCAGATAGAGGCTTACGACACTCAGGTGACGCTGACCTGGGACGACAGCCCCGAGAGCGAGGTGGATCGTTACGGGTTGCTGTTGGGGCTCGGCGAAGTCCGAACCGACACCCTCGGTATGACGGAGATCGTGGTCGGCTACGACACTCTCGGCGTCGCCATCATCGATACCGTCTACGAAACCGAAACGGCCGGCTACGATTCCCTCGACTTCCAGGGGTATCGCGTCTACCGCAGCGAGACCGGTGAGAGCGGCGATTGGGAGCTGCTCGCCGAGTACGACAAGGTCGACGGAGTCGCCGAAGTTCGGAACCGTGTTTTCAACAACACCCTGCAGGAGTACGAGATTACGCAGCTCCACATCGGGACCGATTCCGGGCTGCGTTACTTCTACGTCGATGACGGGCTCACCAACGGCCAAGTCTATCACTACGCCGTGACCTCGTACGACTACCAGCCCGCGGAGTTCCTCGAGCGGACGCTGGAGTCTCCGCTGGGTCAGAACGAGCTCGTGATCGTGCCGAAGGAGGCGCCGGCCGGCTGGGCGGTCGCAACGGTCAGCGCGCAGGAAGACACCGCGATTCACGTCGAGGGAACCTCCGACGGTGTGGTGACCTACCAGATGGTCAGACCGGAGCTGTTGACCGGCGAGACCTACGCCGTCACCTTCAACGCCGACGACACCTGGATGCTCACCAACACAAGCGCGGGAGACACGATCTACGATGCGGTCGCCGATCAGGACGGCAACCCGTCCACCAAGATGGTCGACGGTTTCATCATGCGCGTCGTGAATCCGCCCTTCCACCCGCGCGAGGTGATCTCCGGAGCACCGGAGGACACCACGGCGTGGTGGACCGGGGTCAACTGGGGAGGAGCGGTCGTTGGTGGTGGCATGGACTACGGCCACTACTTCTTCGACTCGGAGCTGGATCCCGCCGATGTGCACGAGGTGCAGATAGACTTCACCACCGATCCGGCGCACTACTCGAAGGCAGTGACCTACCGTCGCGATCTGGGATACGTAGCGAGCGGAGTCGGTACCTTCCCGGGCGAGATCTGGGATATGGACGTCGACCCGCCGAGGAGGCTGAACGTCTGCTTCGTGGAGTACGAGTTCGCGGGCAAGGCGGCCAACCTCCACTGGGATCCGGAGTCCTCCGCGGACAACGGAAGCTACGATTACACCCGCGAGTACCTGTTCATCATGAACTCGGACTACACGGAGACCCCTGACGCGGTCTACGACGACGTCAATTGGGGACCCGTGGCGGACGTGATATACGCCTGGTGGCCGGATGTCGTGGCTGGGAGGTCGTTCGAGGACATCGAGTCCGACATGACTCTGATTCCCAACCGGGTGAACACGCCCGCGGACACCTTCGAGTTCGTGCCCGAGATCTCATCCACCTTCGCGAGCGCGGACGCCGAAGCCGATCTCGATGACATTCGCGTCGTTCCCAACCCCTACTACGCGACTTCGGACTACGACGAGACGCAGTTCGATCGCCGCGTGAAGTTCTTCGGGCTTCCAGAGGAGTGTACGATCCGGATCTTCAACGTAGCCGGTGACCTGGTGCGGACCTTGGAGCACAATGCCGGCTCGGACAACGATCGGACCGAAGACGGCGAAGGGAACGGACCCGAGACGACGACGTCGATCGAGGGCTGGGACTTGAAGAACGAAGGAGGCTTCTGGGCCGCTTCCGGTGTCTATGTCGCGCACATCGACGCACCGAACATCGGCACCACCTTCGTCAAGTTCGCCATCATCCAGGGCACGGAGGAGCTGGGTGTCTTCTGATCCCAGACTCCTGCACGAACCGCGGCTCGGTGCCGAGCCGCGGATCGGGAGACAAGACATGAAAAGCAAGTTGCTGATATGTGGGATTGCCCTGGCTGCCATCGCCGCACAGGCAAGCGCCGCGGATTCGCGTGTCGGGACGGCCGGCGCCCAGTTCCTGAGGGTTCCGGTCGGGGCGGCGATGACCGCCACCGCGGCCGCGGCCGTGGCCGGTGTCGAGGGCGCGGAAGCGCTGTTCTGGAACCCGGCCGGTGTCTCCGCCGTCGATGGCGCGAGCGCGACCTTCACCCACCATGAGTACTTCGCCGAGATGTCACAGGACTATCTGGGCATGTCGATGGCGGTGGGCTCCGACGCCGCGGTTGGCGCCAGCGTGAACTACTTCACCGCGGGTGACATGCTGCGCACGACGGAGGACGAAACGGAGGGCATTGGCTACTTCGCGCCCTACTCGGTGGCTGTCGGGTTGACCTACTCGCGACAGATGACCGATCGTGTGGCCGTCGGTGCGACCGCCAAGTACATCAACGAGGCGATCGACGCGGTCAGTGCCCAGGGCATGGGATTCGACGTGGGGTTCCGATACCTCACCGGATATCACGGCTTCCGATTCGCCATCGTCATGAAGGACCTGGGGCCCAAGATGCGCTTCAAGGGATCCGGATTGACCGATGAGGTGGAGGGAGTGCCGGTCGATCGCCGGGCAGAGGCCTACGAGATTCCCGCGTCGGTGAATCTGGGCGCGAGCTTCGATCTGATCAGCACCGAATCCGCGCTCGTGACGGTGAGCGGCGCCGCGGATCTGCAGAACTTCGCGGAGGAGGTCTTCAATCTCGGAGCCGAGGCCAACCTTCTCGACAACTACTATCTGCGCGTCGGATACGGAGGAGTCGGTGCCGATGACCTGGGCTACGACCGAGGCGGTCTGACCGCCGGTGCGGGGCTCTACCTCGATCTCTCGGATGCGATGGGGATCGCGGTGGACTACGCATATGCCGATCTGGGCCTGCTCGACACCACCGATCGTTTCTCCCTGACCGTGTTCTTCTAACATCCAAGAGGCGTCAGAGCAATCCGGCGCCGAAGATCAACCGAGAGGGGTGGATCGTGGACGGTCCACCCCTCGTCGATTTGAGGCGAGGACCAGCGACTCTGTTCGGAAAGGCGCTACCCCCGGTGCAAGACGGGAGCGATCGATCGCTGCAGGTCGACCTGGCCAAGCGCAAGAGACAGGTCTTGGTGGGCCTGGTCTTCTCGGCGCTCTTTCTCGTGTTGCTGAACGCCGGGGCGTGGCTGCGCTATGTGCAGACGAAAGCGCGATTCGAAGCGCTCCATGGCCAGCGGCTCTTGGCCGTGGCCCGAACCACGGCACAGGGATTGGGCTACTCCGAGCTGCAACTGCTGCACAGTCCTCGCATGCCCGAGACATGGGAGGTGCAGCATCGACTCGAGAAGATCGGCGCGGCCAACGATCTGGGCGCCCTGTTCGTCGTGGACGGTGGAGGGGCGGTGCTGCTGGATACCCGAACTCCGGCCGCGGCGGGGGGGCGCTTCACCCATCTCGGACCCGATACGACGGCGTGCAGGCACGCGCTCAATGGCCATGAAGCCCTGGGCGAGCTGCACCGGATCGCCGGTGAGCTCTTCCGGGTGGCGGCGGTGCCGATCTGGATCACCACCTCGACCGGAGATCGCGACATCGGCGCGGCGCTGGGGGTCGACGCGGCGGCCTCGTACCTCTCGGTGTTGGACAGCCAGCGGCGCTCTCTCTTGTTCTTCGGATTCGCGTCGCTATTGGGACTGGTCGCTGTCGTGGGGGTCTTGGCGCGCTCGGTAACGGCGTTGATCCGGGCGCAGGACGCCCTGCGAGAGGCCGAGCAGCTCTCCGTTATCGGAAGGCTGGCGCCCGCGATCGCCCACGAGATCCGCAATCCGCTCGAGATCATCAAGGGCTCCGCCGACGTGATCCGGAGAAAGTACGGTGCTTCCGCGGACATCGACGAGCTCTTCACCTTCATCCCCGCCGAAGTGTCGCGAATCGATCGCCTGATCGCGGGCTTTCTCTCGCTGGCGAGACCGCTGGCCCTGTCGATCGAGGCGGTCGATGCCGTGGAGCTTGTGCGGCGGGTCGTCGTGGGCCTGCAGGCGCGTTTCGAAGAGAGCGCCATCGATTGCCACATCGAATCCCCGGACGGCTTACCACGCGTGGCGGCCGACCCGGACCGACTGCAACAGGTTGTCTTGAATCTGGTCGTGAACGCCGCGGCCAGTCTGGAGAGCCAGAATCCGAATCAAGAGCGGCAGCTGCGTATCGTCGCGACGGCGTGCACGCTGCACGGCCGAGATGCGATCGAGCTGGCGGTGGAGGACAACGGGCCGGGGATCGCGAAAGAGCATCGTGTTCGCATCTTCGAGCCCTTCTTCACCACGCGAGGAGCCAAAGGTACCGGGCTCGGTCTGGCGGTCACACGTAGGATCGTGCGCGACCACGGCGGCGAGATCGAGCTCGACGAGTCCTGCGAGGGCGGCGCACGCTTCAGCGTCCGCCTTCCCGCAATTTGACCCGTCGCCCGAGGAGGAGCAGGCATGGCGAAGATCCTGATCGTGGACGACGAGCGCAAGGTGCGCGTAGTGCTCAAGAACCTGCTGGAGTTGGACGGGCACGATGTGCGCGAAGCGGAGGATGGGGCCTACGCCCTCCAGGCGATCGAAGGCGAGGCGCCCGACCTGGTGATCTCCGATATCAAGATGCCGGGACTGGACGGTCTTGCGCTGCTCAGGGAGCTCAAGGCGCGGGCGATTCCCAGCGAGGTGATCTTGATGACGGCCTACGCGTCGGCGAAGACCGCGGTGGAAGCGATGCGCGCGGGCGCTCACGACTACCTCATCAAGCCCTTCGAAAACGACGAAGTGTTGCTGCGAATCAACCGACTGCTGGAGGGGCGAGGCCTGGAGCGCCAGAACGCGGCGCTCCGCCAGGAGCTGTCGGTCGGACCCTTCGGCGTCGACCGAGTCGTCTATCGCAGCGCCGCGATGGGGATCGTGCTGCAGATGGCCGAAAAGGTGGCGGCCACCGATGCGACCGTGCTCTTGCGGGGTGAGAGCGGGACCGGCAAGGAGGTGATCGCGGAGTGCATCCACACCTCTTCCAGCCGCGCATCGCGACCCCTGCTGCGGATCAACTGCGGAGCGCTGGCCGAGAACCTCCTGGAATCGGAGCTCTTCGGCCACGAGAAGGGTGCCTTCACCGGAGCCCTTGCGCGCAAGATCGGCGTGTTCGAGACGGCCGACGGGGGCACCATCTTCCTCGACGAGATCGGTGAGACCCCACCGCCCCTGCAGGTGAAGCTGCTGCGGGTGCTGGAGAGCAGCACCTTCTCGCGGCTCGGCAGCCTGGACCCGATCACGGTCGATGTGCGCGTCATCGCAGCCACCAACAAGGACCTGGAAGAGGCCATGGCCGAAGGTGCATTTCGCGAGGATCTCTTCTACCGGCTGGCCGTGTTTCCGATCGAGATGCCGCCGCTGCGCTCCCGAAGCGAGGACATCTTGCCGCTGGCGGAGCATTTCCTGCGCCGCCACGGCCGCGATTCCTCCGCCCTCACCGAGAACGCGCGCCAGCGCCTGGAGGGTTACCGGTGGCCCGGCAACGTCCGGGAGCTCCGGAACGTCATCGAGCGGGCGTGCATCCTGGCCGCCGCCGCGGCGATCGACGGGGACGCTTTGCCCGATCAGGTTCGCCCGGGCGAGGCGCTCTCCTACAACATCCCCTTCCCGGACGAGGGGCTGGACCTGCGCCAGGTCGAGCAGGACTTGATCCGCCAGGCGCTGCGCAAGTCGGAGGGCAACAAGTCCCGAGCGGCTGGACTGCTCGGCATCACGCGCAGGACCCTGTACTCGAAGCTGGAGAAGTACGGAGATCTCTCGTGATCGTGGACGCTTTCGGTCAATGGGTGCACCGAAGGGGGCGGCATCCGGATCGGTCGGGCGCCAAGGGTGTTGCGGCGCGAGGACCCGGTGGCCGGCACGGAAGTTGCATTTCCATAGACGCCGGGCTTTGGGACTCACCAGGTGCGAACCCGTGATTCAGCGAACCTCCAGGCTCCGCAACGCCATCCGATTCTCTGCGGCATTGATCTTCTTGCTCGCCGCCAGTTCGATGGCGGATGCCGCGCTCCGTTCTCAGCGCCCGCACCATCCGGGGCATCGTGTCCGACCCCACGATGGGCACGCACCGGCCGCGCCGGGAAGGGCGGTCGCTCCGCGGCACGACCTGCCGCCTTCCCGGGCGGTGGTTCCGCAGCGCCCGATCGCGGAGCGTGGGGCCCTGGCCGAAAGAGCGCGCGCTCTGATCGAGCAGGCGCGTGCCGTGGAGCAGCCGAGGGACCTTCTGCTCGGCGCCTCGACGCTGCTGGAGGCCAGGCTGGCGAAACGCCACACTCCTTCCGAGGAATCCTTGCGCCAACGCATCGCGGCGCTCTCCACGGAGCTCGACCGGCGCGGTGGCGAGGCACACGCCGAGCTCCTCTGCCGGGAGAGCGAAAGGGCGAGGGCGCGGGTCGACGAGCATCTGGCTCGTGGCGCCTTGACCGACGCAGACCTGGCGCAGAGCGCCGCCGAGCTGCTCTTCCGCCGCTCCTTCCACGCCGGGGAGATCGACGCTCGGGACGTTGGAGACGTGGACCTCGGCCTGCTCGAGCAGAGGGTTGCCAAGCTGCGCGGCCAGGGCCGGCATCCGGCGATCGCAGAGAGCGTGGAGCTCGAGCTGACACTGGCCAGGGAGGCGATGGCGAAGGGATCGGGAGACATCGCCGGGAGGAGCGCCGCGCGTGCCCACAAGCTCTTGCAGCTGGGCGCGAGCCTGGAGCGGAATCGTCCTTCCGCCGGCCTGGGGCTCGCCGATCGCGAGCGTCCGCTCGATCGCGAGTTCGCCCGCTTCGACCAGATGCTCTCCGAGACCGCCCCTCGCGTGGGGGAGGCGCCGCGCCACCGCGAGCTCTATCGCCGGGCCGTCGAGCACCAATCCCGAGCCAGGCGATGGGTCGTGGCCGGGCAACCGCGCAGAGCCCATCGCGAGATCGTCGATGGCACCCGGCTCTTGCTCAGGCTGATCGAGGAGTCTCGAAGCGTCGACCTGAGCGCCGATCTCGCCAAGCTCGACGAGCTTTTGGTCGTCGCACGGGAACGTGTCGAGGGCCTGCCCGCGGATGCTCGGGCGCGGGCCCTGCTCCTGCGGGCGGAGCGGCTGCGGGCCGAGGCCGAAGCCGGCGCCGCGGATCCGAAGCGCGCGAAGGAATCCGCGAACACCGCCCAGGAGATCCTCTTCGAAGTGCTCTCGTTGACGAGGGATCGATAGCGCGACGTAGCCCGCGACGTGCTAGCCTTCAGAGCGGTCCCGGCGCCGGCAGTGGTAGCAGCCAGCAATCGCTCGAGGACCGAACCAGTACCAAATCGGAGTCTCGTCCCGTGGTCAACAAGGTCATTCTGATCGGCAATCTCACCGCCGACCCCGAACGACGCACCACCCCCCAGGGGAACGTCGTCGTCAACATCCGCTTCGCCACCAACGAGAAGTACAAGGACCGGGAAGGTACTCTCCAGGAGCGAACCGAGTTCCACCGTGTCGTCTTCTGGGGGAAGCAGGCGGAGACCATCGACCGCTTCGCCCGCAAGGGTAAGGCCCTCTTCATCGAAGGGCGCATCCAGACGCGTGAGTACCAGGATCGCGACGGCAACCGAAGATGGGCCACCGACATCGTCGCTCGAGATTTTAAGTTCCTGGGCTCGCGGCGAGATGGCGAGGGCGGCGACTGGCAACGCGACCGTGCCGAGACATCTCAGGCCAATCGCCCCGAAAACGATCGCGGATCCTCGGGCGGCGGCGACGCGCGCCCCTCAGCCCCGCCGAACAATCGCGACCAGGCTCCGGGTGGCTCCTCCGGCTCCGACTGGGGGCAGCGCTCGAACCCGGGCTCGGGCGAATCGACCAAGGAGCCCTTCAACGACGCCGATCCATGGGGCGGGCCGGGTTCCGACGAGGATCTGCCCTTCTGATCACTCGTCGACGATCAGTCGGGCGACCTTCTCCAGGCGAAGCTCGCTTCCCACGAGCATGTTGGATCGCTGGCCATCGAGTCGGACCAGGGCGTTGAGCGGCTGAGCCTTGGCGCGGAAGCGCAGCGGCGGTTTTCGCCCCCGCAGGAACAGGGTGTCGAGCGCCGTCTTTTCGAACTCGACTCCCGCCGGTCCCGCCGCCACGAAGCCCCCGATCTTCATCGATTCGGGCCAGCTCAGGTGCCATCCGAGCTCGTCCAACCACAGATTCGCGCCGGCCTCTTCCGGCGGGGGCAGTCCCGCGGACCAGGCGTCGCCGAGCGTCGCTCTGTGCGGGACCGCGATGCCGGCGAGGGCGAGATCCAGCCAGTTTTCGCGTCGTTCCAGCGAATCGCTGAAAGCTGCCCGAGGATCGGGGTCGGCGCCGGCTCCGCTCGATGCGCCAAGCGGATCGCGCTCAGTCGGCAGCAAGAAAGGGAAACCGGGTGGGTGCCGGTCCCCCTCGCGCCCCAGGAAGACCGCCTCGCGGTCCTCGAGCCCGTCGATGGTGATCCGCAGGCTGATCGCCGCTCCCGATGCGTCGAGATCGAGCCCCTGGGACGTGCCGGCGTAGCGGGCTCTGAACTGCACCCGGCGCGGAGCCGCCTCGATTCGTAGCCGGGTCGAGTCGGCTCCGACGGCGTACGCGGCATCGAAGTGCCCCGGGCCACGCAGCACGACATCGCCTTCGAACACCGCCCTCTCGTTGCTGGTATCCCAGCGCAGATGCCATCCCTTCGCGCCGGCCCAGACGCGAACCCTATGGGGCGAGCTTTCCTCTTCTTCCTCCGCGGCCTCTTCGGCCGGCGCGGCGAGCGTGGAGGCGAGGATGCAGAGGGTCGTCAGGATCCGAGTTGCTGTGCGCACGGCACGCAGACTAGGAACCGGTCGCCCGTGTGTCAATCGCGGGCGAGGGAGGCCCCGTTGCGGATAGGCTCTTCCCCCTACAGGAGACATCGATGCGGGCGGAACCGAAGCTCGTTCTTTCCCTGGCCTGGTGCGTTGCGCTCCGGGCGAACGCGTCGCCGCTGGACCTCCCCTTCTCGGCGGCAATGGCGGGAGCGGGGACGGCGATCGCCAGAGGTGCCCAAGCGCTCGAAACGAACCCGGCGGGGGTGGCTCTGGGCGAGCCTCTCGACCTGGCGCTCTACTGGTCCGAGGACCGCGCCGCGTCGCGGAACGAGCTGGGGGCCGGCCTGACGTTGCGCAGCGACCAGCTCGGCGTGGGGGCGCTGGTCGCGATCCCGGCGGAGCGCGCCAATCCCCTTCCCTCGGACTGGGCCCTGGTCGTCGCGGCCGCTCCAATGAGGCGGCCTCATGGCGGATACCTCGCACTCGGCGGCGCACTACGCAAAAGGGAGGAGCGCGTGCTCGGCGAGATCGCGCTGGCGGCCGAGCCGGTGCCGATGGTCAGCGTGGGCGCAGTGATCCGAGCCGCCCTCGAGCGGAACGATCCGAGTCCGGAGATCACCGCCGGCGTGGCGCATCGCTGGGCCGATGTTCTCGAGCTGGTCGCCGAGCGTAGCTTCCGGTCAGGGGCCGCGGACGAGGTCCGATTCGGCGCCCAGCTCGAGCTGAGTGAGGCGGTGGCGCTGCGCACCGGCGCCCTGCCGCACGGCCTCAGCTGGGGAGTGGGCTGGCGCCTGGGCGGCTGGCGCGCCGATCTCGCGGCGGTTGCCGACCGCCGCAGGGGTCTGGCCTGGAGCGGCGGCGTCGGGATCGAGGTGCGATGAAGCGTTCGGCGTCTTCGGCGGGACTGTGGATGCTCCTTGCTTCCCGATGCCTGGGCGACGTCGCGATCGATTCGACCGTAGTCGCCTTCGAGCTGCGGCGGAGCTTGAGCGGCGGCGAGGACCTCGTGGAACCGGAGCGGCTCGACCTGACGTTGGCCTTGCCCGGCGCCGACTGGCGAGCGTCGGCGACGGCACGAATTCCGCTGCAGGCCGATCCCGTCCGCCTGCAGATCGATTCGGGCCATCTCGGCTGGACTTTCCCCGGGGAGCGTTTCGGCGGGATCTTCTTCTACGGAGAGAACCGGTCGATGCTGCCCCAGAACCGGCTGCCCCTGGTCGACCTGTCCGATCGCTGGCAGGGCATGAGGGGGGTCCGTTTCGAAACCGCGGGCGGCCGATCGGGCGGCACTACGGTCGGTGCGATTCAGCTCGCCACCCTTCCGGGCACCGGGAGCTCGACGGCCTCCGCCTGGGCCGAACACAGGACGGCCCGGGTGAGCCATCGGGTCGCCGGGCTGCGCTTCGACGATTCCGGCGCCGGCCCGGAGGCAGAGGGTTGCGCCGCCGCGGTCTGGACTCTGAGCGGGCGGACCGGGGCCGATCGATCGCTCTGGATCGGCGAGCTGGGGATCTCTTCGGGAGGAGGATGGGCCGCCGCCCTCGAGGCCCGCGAGCTGCGGGTCTCGGGTGGGTCGATGGGTGCGATCGTCTTCCAGCCGAGGGTCGAGTGGATCACGCCGGATTGGCGATCGCCGATGGCGACGGCGGAGCCGGGAGAAACGCGGCTGGCGATCGAGCTCCGAGCGCTACCCTTCGGGGTCCGATTCGGCCTCCGCGCTCAGCGCTCCTCGGCCTGGCATCGAAGGCCGTGGGACGGTGACGCCGATCACAGAATCGAAGTCGATGCCGGCGGACCCCTGGGAGTCGGACTCGACTGGCGACTGCGCGGCTCGAGCGGGCGCAGCGCCGAGCGGATCGAGGTGACAGCCGTGGGGCCGAGAGTCGTGGAGCTCGATGCGTCTACCGCCCAGCACGACCTGCTCGCTGAGCTGAGCGGGGCGACGCAATCGACCTGGGCCAGAGCTCAGGTGCGTCATGCCTGGTTCGACGAATCGACGGTCGTTGGCACCGAGTGGGGGGCGCGATTGAGCCCCAGCGTCACCGCGATCGGGCGCTTGCTGGCCGGCGCGCGCTCAGGAGCCCAGGCCCGCACAGCCCATCTGGCCATGCTGCAATCCACGCCCCATCCGCGCCTACAAGTGGAGCTCCAGGTCGGCATGCCCGGGCTCGGCGATCGAGGCACGCTGACCGAGGACGCGTCGCTCTTCGACCTCGAACGCCCCGATCAGCGGGTGTCGGTGGTCTTGAGGGGGGCCATCGATTGAGGCGCGCTCTCCTCGTTGCTCTGATCGCGCTCGGCGCGGCATGGCCTCGACGCGCGGCCGCACAGGCTCCGGCAGTGGCCGAAGACGCCGAGCCGATCGCCGGAGGGCTGGAGGCGCAGGGCGGATTCGAGCGAGTGCATCCGGATACGCTGCGTTTCAGCTTGTTCCACGCCACTGCCACCGAGGTCTGGCTGGCCGGGTCCTGGGACGATTGGCGCACGCACCCGATGCGGCGCGGCGCCGACCGTGCGTGGGTCGCGCGGCTGGCGGTCGCGCCGGGCCGCCACGTCTACCGCTACACGATCGATGGGTTCCCATCCACGGATCCGGCGAACCAGGCCATGGATGTCGCCGCGGACGGCGGTCTGGTGAGCGTGCTCGACACGGCCTCGCCCGTTCCGTTGACCGCCGCGTCGAGCGCGACGACCGCGGATGCCTCGGCCTCGATCGCCCCGTCTCTGGGTCCGCTGCGTCTGGGAGTGCGCTACCGGGGGGTCAGCCTGCAGGATGTCGAGGGGACCGAGGCGCTGCCGATCGAGGGCCTGCACACCCTGGATCTTCCGGTGGCGGCCAAGCTCCGCGGCTACGGCAGAACCGACCTGCTCTTTGGATCCCGGGCCAGCGGCGACACGGAGACCGCCGATGTTCGCCTGCTCCACGTGCGCGCCGCGGTGCGTCTCGACCGGGCCCGGGTGCGCCTGTTCCGGAACTTCCCGGCGCTGCCTTCCGGCGCTGCCCCTCCGCCCTTGGTGGCGTCGATCGGTCGCTTCGGTCATCCCCTCGGACTCGAATCGCAGGGTGCTTCGGGCAGGCTGCGCTTCGGCGATCTGCGGGCGACGGTGTTGCAGCTCGTGGGCGAGGAGGGATTGCTGGGACCCGCGGCTCGACTCGGGGCGGCCGGCGTCTCGGGCCCGATCGCGGGCCTGCGCCTCTCGTGGTCGGGCGCACGCGAGAGCGACCGCGAGACCCGTTTCGTGGCGGGAGACGAGATCTGGGACGCGCGCCCGGTCGAGGTCGATTCGCTGCGCGAGGATCGCTCCTCGTGCAACGGCTGGCGCCTGGCGCTGAGCATGCCCGCGCCGGAAGAGGATGGACCGCTGGGGGCGATTTCCTATACACGCGGGGAGTCGCGTTGGAGCGAGGAGGCCTGGTGGATTGGCGAGCGGCGGTCCGAAGCCGGCGCCGAGGAGAGCTTCGCGATCTCAGACAACCAGAGCTGGAGCGTGGCGCTCGGCTGGGTCTGGAGCCGAGAGCGAAGGTCGAGCCTGCCGCGCTGGGCGAGGGTTGACTGGGATCGGGAGGAGATCGATCCGGCGCCCGATGCGCGGCGCTCCGCCGATCGGCTGCGGGGCCGGGTCGGGTGGATCGGGTCGCGGCTCTCGCTCGTCGCCGGGGCCTCCCACCGGCGCACAACCGGTGTCGATCGTCGCAACGATCCGCTCTTGACCGATTGGGTCTGGCGCGGCATGGCGGAAGGAGTCGGGCGGGCGTCCTGGTGGGAGCTGCCGCTGCTCGGGCTCCCGGGCCGCTCGGAGCTGACTCTGAGCCTCGAGTACCCCTCCACCGAAGCGGGCGCGCAGGTGATCGACCTCGCTGCCGCCGGAGCCCGCTTCCCCACGCCCGTCTCGTCGAAACAGCTCCCGTGGGTCGCCAGGCTCGAGAGCGCCGCCTCTTTCGACGGTATGCGCGCCCCGCTCCTGACCACCACGCGCTGCATCGTGGAGCGAGCGATCGGCGACCAGTTCTTCGCGCGCGCAGACCTCTGGCTGGTGACCCGCGATCAGCCGGCCCTGGCTCTGAGCAGCCGCACGATCGCCCCGTACGGGGAGTTTGGCTACCGGCCCGGAGGCGGGCTGCTGCTGACCCTGGGACTGGGCGTCGACCCCATTGCCGACGACCCGCTGACCCGCGAGCCGCTCGATCGCGGCCGCGAGGATTTCCTGGTTGGTCGCGCCGACTACTACGATCTGGTGGAGCTCGACGACGCGCCCTTCGCGCGCTCCCTGCGATCGGCCGAGCACGCGCTGGCCGGGCGAATTCGAGTGGGATTGGAGCTCGTCTACCGCTTCGGCGAGCCACGCCCGAGGATCCTCGGAGGTTCCCGATGAGAAGCGCCCGCATGGCCGCGATCTTCGCGGCGCTGGGGCTCTTGCCCTGCTGCGCCGGCACGCCGCCGCTCGCCTGGAGCGGCCCGCAGCAGAGCGAGGCGGGGGTGCGTTTCACGCTGCGGGCGCCCTCCGCGCATCGCGTCCAGGTGGTCGGGAGCTGGGAAGGAAACGCCTGGGGAGGGCTGGCCGAGGGCGGCGGCTGGCTCGACCCGCAACGCGGCGCCATGGCGGACCGAGACGGCGACGGCATCTGGGAGCGCACCGTGCGGCTCGAATCCGGGATCTACGCCTACCGCTTCGTCGTCGACGGCACCTTGTGGATGGTCGATCCGTCCAACCCGGAACGCACCGGCCGCTACGGATCCGAGGCTTCGATCGTAACGGTTCACCGCGCCGCAGCCGTCGCGGCGCGCCATTGACCCCCAAATTGCACTGACCTAGGTTGATTTCGCCATACCGACTACAACCGGAGAATGACCATGAGTGTATCGATCGTCCCGCTCGTTCTTCTGACGGCGCTGGCCGCGCGCCCCGCCGGCGAGCAGCAAGGGGGGCCGCGCGAGATCGAGGCGGAGGTCGTTTGCATCGGGTGCGAGCTGAGGAAGAACGACGGAATCGATTCTCAATGCAGTCTCTACGCCAAGCACGAGCACGGCTTGCTCGTGGACTCGGGCCAGATCTGGTCGATCGTCAACAATGAGACCGGACACGAGCTGCGCACGGATCACGACTTCCTCACGCGGCGGGTGCGCGTCTCGGCGCGCCCCTTGCCACGCGCCCAGTACCTGGATGTTCGAAGCGTGGAGCTGATCCCAAACCGATAGATGCCCCTCTGGGCCGCGTCGAGGCGCGAGACCATGACTATCCCATTCCAGACCATCCGAACGAGGCTCCGCCTCTGCTTCGTACTCGTTTCGCTCGCCGTTGCATCGGCTTCCGGGCAGCTCTTCGGCAAGAACAAAGTCCAGTACGAGAACTGGGAGTGGTTTCTCCTCGAGAGCCGCCATTTCGATGTCTACTTCTATGCCGGAGCCGAGGATCTGGCGGAGTTCGCGGCGATCGAATCGGAGCGCGCCCTGACCCAGATCGCGCGCGATTTCCGCTACGAGATCAGTGGCCGGATCCCGCTGATCATCTACAAATCTCACAACGATTTTCAGACCACCAATGTCACTCCCGGCCTGCTGCCCGAGGGCGTCGGGGGGTTCACCGAGTTCCTCAAACATCGCGTGGTGGTGCCCTACGAGGGCGACTACGGCCAATTTCGACACGTGCTGCATCACGAGCTGATCCACGCGGTGATGTTCGACATGCTCTATGGCCGCTCGCTGGCCAATTTGATTGGTGGCAGAGGGTCGTTGCGGCTGCCTTTGTGGTTCAGCGAAGGACTCGCGGAGTTCGCTTCAGTGGGTTGGGACACCAAGGCCGACATGTTCATCAGGGACGCGGTCCTGAGTGGGACCTTGCCTCCGGTCGGTTACCTGGGCGGCTACTTCGCCTACAAAGGCGGGCAATCGTTGTTTCGTTTTCTGGGCGATCGCTACGGTCGTGAAAAGGTGGGAGAGCTGCTCGGCAACGTGCGATCGATCCGCCAGCTGGACTCCGCCCTGCAGAGCGCTTGCGGCATGACGCTCGAGGAGCTCGACAACGAGTGGCGCAAGAGCGTGCGCAAGGAGTACTGGCCGGAGATCTCCTCTCGAGAAGAACCGCAGGAATTCGCGCGCCGTCTCACCGATCACAGAGCGCTGGAGAACTACTACAACACCAGCCCAGCGATCTCTCCGGACGGGTCACGGGTGGCGTTCCTTTCCGATCGAAATGTGTACGCTGATGTCTACTTACTGTCGACGATCGACGGCGAGGTCATTCGCAGACTGGTCAAGGGGCAGCGCAGCGGCAAGTTCGAAGAGCTGCACTGGCTGCGCCCGGGGATCGCCTGGTCACCGTCGAGCGACCGCATCGCCTTGGCCGCCAAGGCGGGGGAGCGCGACCACTTGTTCGTTATTCGGGCATCCGACGGCGAGGTCGAGCAAGAGCTGGATTTCGACCTCGACGGCCTCTTCAGCCCGGCCTGGTCGCCGCTGGGGAATCGGTTGGCATTCGTCGGCCTGAAGGATGGGGCGTCCGACATCTATCGCGTCGATCTGGGTGACGGTACCCTGCACACGGTCACATCGGACGTCTACAGCGATACCGATCCTAGCTGGTCCCCGGATGGCGAGCGCCTGGTCTTCATCAGCGATCGAGGAGCCGACACCGTTGACGATGACGCCGCCCGTCCGATGTGGCAGCACGACTACCGCCACACAGACGTCTACATGGTCGACGCCGGCGGGGGGAGGATCACCAGAATCACCCACGATCCCTTCGTCGAAGAGACGCCGCTGATCGCACCGGATGGACGCCACGTGCTCTACACGGCCGATCCCAACGGCTGTTTCAACGTCTTCGCCCAGAACATCGACAGCGGAGAGCGCTGGCCGCTCACCAATGTGCTGACCGGGGCGTTCGACATCACCTTGTCGCGGGATGGATCGAAGTTGGTCTTCGCTTCGCTGAGCGACGCCGGGTGGGACGTGTTCGAGATGTCGAATCCGCTCGCCGTGAAGGCGGGGCAGATCGAGCTCACTCCCACCGCATTTCGCCAGCGCGAGGCGGACGACAAGCTCTGGGCGGCGGAGAACGAGTCCCCCGAGCCGCGGGATGAGCTCGAGCCTTTGGACGTCGGCGCTCCGGACTTCGAGCGCTTCGTGTTTTCGAAGGAGAGCGTGGAGCGAGTGGGCGAGCTGGCGCAAGCTTCGGCGGGATTGGATTCAAGCGACCAATCGAACGACGTCGGCATCGCCGACTCCGTGCTGGTGGGCGCCGGATCAGCCGGAGAATCGGGTGAAGATGACGATGCCGACGACTTCAATATCAGCCGCTACTCACCCAAGTTTTCCCCCGATCTGGTTTACGGCGCCGCCGCCTACAGCCAGTATTTCGGTGTGGTAGGAGCGAGTCAGATCGCGCTCTCCGACGTGCTCGGAAACCATCAGATCTACATCGCCACGAACCTCTACTTCGACCTCGAGAACTCGGATTTCTATGGTTCGTACTTCTACATGCCGAATCGCAACGACTACGGATTCTCGGCCTTTCACAATGCATTCCTCTGGTTCAGCGATCGCCAGGATTTCGTCGAAGAGAAGCTCAATGAGGGTGGCTTTTCGTACCTGCCAGGCTCCTATATCTTGTTCCGAGATCGCTACTACGGAGGCGGAGTCGCCATGCGACGGCCTTTGGATCGCTTCCATCGCCTGGAAGGCGAGCTGGGAATGGTCTTCATTGATCGGGAGTTCCTGGATCTCGATGTGGGAACGCAGCACCGCCGCCTGGTGCAGCTTGGCGCCGCCCATGTGACGGACACCGCGCTGTGGGGGATCACCGGCCCCATGGGAGGAGCGGTGTCCCGCTTCGGTATCGCGCTGAGTCCGGCGTTGACGGAGGACTACCTGAGCTTCGCCACCTTTGACGCCGATCTTCGACGCTACTTCTTGATCGGCAAGGAGTACGCTCTGGCTCTCCGGTTTTTCGGCGGGGCGTCGATGGGCGACGATCCGCAGCAGTTCTTCCTGGGCGGCATGCAGAACTGGCTCAACCGCGACTTGAGCAACGATTTTCGGATCGAGAACCTGGACGACCTCTACTTCGCGTCTTTCGCCACACCCTTGCGAGGGGCCGACTTCTACGCCCAGGTCGGACGCCGTGTGGCGCTCGCCAACATCGAATTCCGTTTTCCGATGCTGCGGCACTTGGCGCTCGGCTTTCCCTTGCCCATCGAGCTCGGGAACATCCGCGGCGCGCTCTTTGCCGACGTAGGATCGGCCTGGAACAACAACTCGGATTGGCGCTTGACCTCAAGGACCGAGAGAGGCGAGCGCAGGCTCCACGATCTGCTTCTGGGCTACGGTCTAGGGGCGCGCTGGAATCTAGGCTTCTTCGTGCTGAAGCTCGATGTAGGCTGGCAGGATGATCTGAGCAGAAGAACCAAACCTCATTGGTACCTGACCCTGGGACCGGAGTTCTGATCCATGAATCGGCGCAGCGCGACATCTCGTACAGCCCGCGGGCTTTATCTAGTGGTGGTTCTGGTCGCGCAGACCGCAGTGCAACCATCGTTCGCGGAGCCGGCAGAGGATGAGGCCGTGTTCGAGCTCGGCGCCTATGCCACGCCGGCGCGCGCCGGTGATTTGGGCTCGGTGGACGTGTTCGTCGGAGTGTCGAACGATCGCCTGCAATTCGCCAAGCGTCGCGGCCGGCTCACGGCAGAGTATACGGTCGGGATCGACCTGTTGACCGAGGATGGGATCCGGGTGAAGGGCAAGACGATACGCCATCGACGCACGGCACGCGGCTATGGGGAGACCAACAATGCCGAGCTGCGTCAGATAACTCATGCGCGATTCGACATGGCCTTCGGCGAATTCCGCGTGGCGGTGCGGCTCCGGGACGAGGATCTGCGCAAGGAGTTCCGGCGCTCCCGCAAGATCGAGGTGAAGAGCGTCGGTCCGGGAGAGCTCGGATTGAGCGACATCATTCTGTTGGCTGATCGTGCCGAGGCGGCAGCGGGACGCTTCGACGATTTCCAATCGATCTGTTTCCAGATCAAGGCCGATCACAAACCGGCCCTCTACGCAGTGTTCCGTGCCGTGGGAGATGTCGGCGAACAGGCGACCGGTCGCGCGCTGCTCCGGCATCCTGCCGGAGAGGTGGCGCGAGACGTGCAGTTCACGTTGCCGGGGCAGGACGCGTGGCGCTTCATCGAGCTCAGCTCCGAGGGACTCCCGACCACCGCCTACGATGTCGAGATCACGCTTCGAAACGACAAGGGCCTCGAGGCGAAATCCAAGAGGAAGCTGGTGATTCGCGCCGCCGGCATGTCACCTTTGGTGGATGACCTGGACGAGGCGATCGAGCAGCTCCGTTACGTCGCCGACAACAAGCAGCGGAAGCGGATGATGGAGGCGCAGGGAGATGAACGCAGGGAGCTCTTCGACGCCTTCTGGAAGACGCGCGACCCCTCTCCGGGAACGCCCGTCAACGAGCTGATGGACGAGTACTACCGTCGCATCCAGGAGGCCGACGCTCGTTTCCGTTGCTACAAGGCCGGATGGAAAACCGACCGCGGCTGGGTCTACGTCACGCACGGTGAACCGAGCGAGATCGAGCGCTTCCCCTTCGAGCTCGATACCCACCCCTACGAGATCTGGCGCTACTACAACCCCGATCGACGTTTCGTGTTCGTCGATCGCAACGGGTTCGGCGACTACGACATGGTCGAGAGCGAAGGCGGGAATTTTCGCTACGGAGTCGATTGACCCTACTGAAAGGACCCATAGGTCACGGCGATGTAGGTCACGTAGCCGATCAAGAGCATCACCCCTTCGCGCCTGCGCACGCGGCCCGAAGTGGCGAGAATCGGCACCAGGGCGACACCGAAGAGCAGCGCGGCCGGCATGTCGAGCTGCAGGCTGCTGGGGTTCACCTTCAAGGGGCGCAGCAGCGCCGTCAAACCCAGCACCGCGCCGATATTGTAGATGTTGGATCCAACGACATTGCCCAGGCCCAGCTCTTCGTGACGCCGGAGTGATGCCAGCCAGGTCGTCGCTGCTTCCGGCAGAGATGTCCCCACCGCGACCACTGTCAGGCCGATCAAGAGCTCCGGGATTCCGAGGCTCGCTCCGATCGACACCGCCGAGTCGATCAGGAGGTTGGCGGCGAACGCGATCCCGACCAACGCCAGGATCAGAAAGGCCAGCGAGGCCGGCAGCGAGAGCGACGCAGCGCTCTCTCCCTTGGAGTCGTTCGGGCGATTGGCCGGTCGATCACCCCGGACCGAGCTCACCACGAAGATCGCCAACCCCAGCAGGAGCAGCGCGCCATCCAGCCGACCGACGGTACCGTCCATGGCCAGGACCAGCATGATCACCGTGGCCGCCAGCATCAGCGGAACGTCGCGTGTGAGCACCCGCCGGCGGGCGTTGATCGGTCGCAGCAGGGCACCACCACCCAGCACCAGGCCGATGTTCGCGATGTTGCTGCCCAGCACGTTGCCCATCGCCACGTCCTGCCGCCCCTCGAGCACCGCGATGACGCAGACGAAGATCTCCGGCGCGGAGGTTCCGAAGGCAACCACCGTGAGTCCGATGACGCGCTGGGTCATCCCGATGTGGCGCGCCAGCGCGATCGAGGCTTTGAGCAACAGCTCCGCCGTCACGTAGAGCAGCGCGATGCTGAGCGTGAGGGCGGCGAGATCGGCGGACATGCAGGGACCAGGAAAGGGTGTTCACGCGAGCCCCCAACAAAAGGGCCGACGCAGTTTCCCACGTCGGCCCCGGTAGGCGCAGCATAATCGGCCCGCTGCCGCCTATTTGTCGTCTACGACTTCGAAGTCGGCGTCCACCACACCGTCCGAGCCTTCGGACTTGCTCGATGTGCTGCCAGCCGTCTGCTCCGGGCCGGGGGCGGCCCCCATGTCGGGCTGCTCGGGTCCGCCCTCTGGGCCGGCCTGCTGCTGGTAGAGCTTCTGCGCGACGGCGTGCTGAGACTCCATCAGCTCGTCCTTGGCGGCCTTGATCGCGGCCAGATCGTCGCTGGTCACCACCTTGCGGACCGACTCGATCGCGCTCTCGATCCGCGATTTCTCAGCATCGTCGAGCTTGTCGCCGTGCTCCTTGATCAGGCGCTCCGCCTGGTAGGCGGCGTTGTCGGTCTCGTTGCGTGTGTCGACCAGCTCGCGGCGCGCGCGGTCGTCTTCGGCGTGCAGTTCCGCGTCCTTGACCATCCGATCGACCTCGCTGTCGGACAGCCCGCCGGTCGCCTCGATCTTGATCGACTGCTCCTTGCCGGTGGCCTTGTCTTGCGCCGACACGTGCAAGATGCCGTTGGCGTCGATGTCGAAGGTGACCTCGATCTGCGGCATGCCGCGCGGTGCGGGCGGAATGCCGGTCAACTGGAAGCGGCCGATGGTCTTGTTCTGCGCGGCCATTTTGCGCTCACCCTGGAGCACATGAATCTCGACCGTGTCCTGGTTGTCGGCGGCGGTCGAGAAAATCTGGCTCTTGCGCGATGGAATGGTGGTGTTGCGGTCGATCAGAGCGGTGGAGACCCCGCCCAGCGTCTCGATGCCGAGCGTCAGCGGCGTGACGTCGAGCAGCAGCACGTCCTTCACATCGCCGCCGAGCACGCCACCCTGAATCGCCGCGCCGACCGAGACGACCTCGTCCGGGTTGACGCCGCGATTGGAGTCCTTGCCGAAGAACTCCTTGACCAGTTCCTGGACGCGTGGGATGCGCGTCGAGCCGCCGACCAGGATGATCTCGTCGATCTGCGAGGGCTGTAGATTCGCGTCGGAGAGCGCCTGCCGGCAGGGCTGCAGCGTGCGCCGGAAGAGGGGATCGCAAAGAGCTTCGAACTTGGAGCGCGTGAGCGTCTTGACCAGGTGCTTCGGCCCGGTGGCGTCGGCGGTGATGAAGGGCAGGTTGATCTCGGATTGGCCGGTGGTCGAGAGCTCGCACTTGGCCTTCTCCGACGCCTCCTTCAGGCGCTGCAGCGCCATCGGATCGGATGTGATGTCGATTCCCTCCGCGCCGCGGAATTCCTCGATCAACCAGTCGATGATCGCCTGGTCGAAATCGTCCCCGCCCAGATGGGTGTCGCCATTGGTCGCCTTGACCTCGGTCACGCCGTCACCCAGCTCCAACACCGAGATGTCGAAGGTGCCGCCACCCAGGTCGAAGACCGCGATCGTCTGGTCTTTGTCCTTGCCCATGCCGTAGGCGAGGGCGGCCGCGGTCGGCTCGTTGATGATCCGCTTGACGTCGAGACCGGCGATGCGCCCGGCATCTTTGGTCGCCTGGCGCTGCGAGTCATTGAAGTAGGCGGGGACCGTGATCACGGCTTCGGTGACCGTTTCGCCCAGGTACTCCTCGGCCGTGGTCTTGAGCTTCTGCAGGATCTTCGCGGCGATCTCCGGAGGCGCGTGGAGCTTGTCGTCGATCCGCACCCGCGCGTCGCCGTTGTCGCCCGCGGCCACGGTGTAGGGGACCTCGGAGGTTTCGGTGCCGACTTCGGAGAGCTTGCGCCCCATGAAGCGCTTGATCGAGTAGACGGTCTTGGTGGGGTTGGTGATGGCCTGGCGCTTGGCGACCTGGCCGACCAGGAGCTCGCCGTCCTTGGAAAAGGCGACGACGGAGGGGGTGGTGCGCCCACCTTCGGAGTTGGGAACGACGGTCGGCTCGCCGCCTTCCATGACGGCGATGACCGAGTTCGTGGTTCCCAGGTCGATCCCGACGATCTTGCCCATGTTCATTCACCTCTCGAATTGGGGCCGGAGTGCGCTGCTGGCCCGCGCCCCTCGCCCGCGCCCGGAGCGCGCGGGCGGATGCTGGTGAGGAGCGAGGGTGGCGGAGTTTCGGAGTCGAACTGCAAGGGACGTGCCATGCCCCATGATCCCCCAGCAAGATGTCCAACCTATTGAAAGACAATGTGTTGCTCGAGAGGTGCCGGTCCGCCCCCGCGCTCGGCGGGACTGCCAGGATGGCAGCAAACTGCCATTCTCGCTGTCAGCGCGGGGTGTCGGGTTGATCGTCCCAGGGGACCGCGAGATCGGAGGCGAGTACCACCGCGGTCGAACGGCGATGGAGCGGCTCGGCGGATGTCGGGGTGCAGATGGCTCCCACGATGGAGTAGCTGCCCGCCACGTGCTCGGGCTCGAAGATCAGGCTGAGGATCTCCTCGTCGACGCTGCTGTAGCCCGGCACCACGCGGTTGTACTGGCGGGAGCTGGCGAGTGCGGCGCGGTCTGGAGCTTCGATCCAGACTCGCAGATCGATTGGCGCGTCGGCGGGAGCGTCGTTGTAGATCCGCGCTTCCACGATCAAGGTATCGCCGAAGGTGTAGTCGGTCCGCTCCGTTTGCAGCGTGATCCCCGGCGCCCCCTCGTCCTTGGCCCAAACCGACCAATCGATGGTGCTGTAGATCGTGCCATCCCCGCCGATCGTGATCGGACCGTGGAAGATCCCCTGGCCGATCCGGTACTTGAAGGTGCCGTCGGGGTAGAAGGACTGGATGTCGCCCGTGGTCGCGCCAGCGTAGATGATGCCGGCGTCGTCGATAGTCGGCGGAGCCTCGATCGGTCCCAGCAGGTCTCTGGACCAGAGCAGGTCGCCGGTCTCCTTGTCGAGCACATAGAGGTTGAAGTCGGATGAGCCGGCGACCACCTGATCGGCTCCGACGGCCAGCCCGCGCAGGAACTCGCCGCCGAGCGGATTCCACCACGAGCTCTGGGGCGAGAGGCCGATCGCTTCGACGCTGCCCGAGAGCGTCGCCACGAACACCCGACCATCGGTGTCGATCGCCGGGCTCGCCGCCACGCCGCCGCCGTCGCTGACCGCGCCGTAATCGACGATTTGACCGCCGGGATCGACCCGCACCAGGGCCCGCCCGGGGGTCTCGGTCGGCACCAGGATCGATCCGTCCGGCAGCAGGCTCGGTGTGCTGCGGTGCGTGGCGGCGCCGAGGTCGCTGATCCAGTCGAGTCCGCCCTCGGGGCGGAGGGAGTAGAGCGAGCCACCGGCTGAGACCAGGTAGATCTGGCCGGCATCGCCGATCACCGGATCGGCCAGGAATCCGTCCCCCCCGGAGCAGTAGACCCACAGCGAGGTGCCCGTGAGCTCGTCGATTCCATGCACACAGCCCCCCGAGGAGGCCACCACGAGGAGGCCGTCCTGGCTCAGCGCGGGCGTCGAGGAGGTGGGGAAGGAGAGCCGGTGGGTCCAGAGCAAAGTGCCGTCGTGACGCACCGAGTGGATGGTCCCTTCGTCGGCGGTGTAGATCACCTGGCCGAACGATCCGCAGGTGACGCCGGTCTTGAAAGCGGTGCCGGGCAAGCTGTGGCGCCAACGGTAGCGGGCCGGCTGGTCGTGGCCGACGAAGGGCGCGCGGAAGCTGTGGCGGGCGTTCTGCCCCCACATCGGCCAGGCGGTGCCGGCCGGTTGGGCGAGGGCGCTGGCGGCGCAGAGCAGCAGGGCGAAGGCCGGAACGCAGTGGGAGATCCTCAACGCCATGCCGCGCTCCCCGGCGCCGGCGACGCGCCCGTGGCCCGTTGTGCCGCGGTCTCGACCACGTCGAAGCGCGCCACCGCCTCGGCCAGCCGCCGGCCCGTTTCCGGCTCGAGCAGGCGCGCGCCGGCACGGTAGGCGCCCAGGGGACCGTCGGGCGGCACTTTGATCTTGGCCACCACGGTGCTGTCACGCGATCCCGCTCCGAGGATCCGATCGTTGGTCCGCTCGATCGACGCCGGGTCCTCGTCGGGACCGGCGATCCAGGTGCGCTGGTCGACCCGCCACGCGCTCTCGGCGCCGTTCTCGATCACCAGAGAGATGGTGACGGTCTGGTTCGGAATCGCCTGCCGCGGCTCCGCGTAGATATCGACCCGCGGCCGCCGCGCGCCGTACGCTGCGATCCGGGTCTCCGAGGCGGCGTAGAGGCGGCCGTCGCCATCGATGCTGACCACGCCGTCGGTGACGTCGAGCCCGAAGAGATAGAGGATCTCGCCGTCGGCGTCGAGAGCGGTGAAGGAGGAGCCGGTGCCGCCGGCATAGATCCGATCGGCCGCGTCGACCACCGGGGAGCCTTCGATCGCGACGGCGATGCGGGTGCTCCAGAGGATGGCGCCGGTCGCGGGATCGTGGGCGTGGATCTTGCCGTCGAAGGTGCCGATGATCACGTTTCCGTTGGGCGAGATGGCCGCGGAGGAGCGGATCTCGGCGCCGTGATCGACCTGCCAGAGGATCTCGCCCCAGGGGGCGACGCAGTAGAAGACGCCGCCGCGGGTTCCGATGTAGATGTTGCCGTTCGGATGCAGGGCCGGGGTGTTGCGAGGGGCGCCCTGGGCTGCCACCGACCAGACCAGGCTGCCGTCGCCGGCGCGCAGCTTGAGCAGGCCCTCGTCGGTGTAACCGCCGGTGTAGAGCGACCCCCGCGAGTCGAGGGTGGGAGCGCCGGCGGTGATCGAGCGGCCGACGTCGTACGCCCAGAGCAGCTCCCCCTCGGGGTCGAGGCAGCGCAGGTAGCCATCGGTGCAGCCGAAGAAGACCCGGCCGTGACGGTCGACCACCGGCGGGGAGGAGATCTGCTCGCCGACGCAGTAGGTCCAATCGAGCAGTCCGGAGCGGGTGCGCAGGGCGTAGAGGCAGCCGTCGAAGGAGCCGAAGTAGAGCCGATCGTCCTGGGTCAAACAGGGGGCCGAGCGGATCGGACCCTGGGTCGCGAAACGCCAGCGCAGCTCGCCGGCCCGGGTCAGGGAAACGACCTCGCCGTTGTTGGTGCCGAAGTAGAGATCGCCGCGCGGGCCGACCATGACGCCGGTCTGGCTGGAGCCGGGGATCGGGAAGGACCAGTGCAGCTCCGGCGCCGGGTCGGCGGCGGCGGGGGAGCGGCCGGTGTGGGCGACATCGTGGCGATAGAGCGGCCACGCGGAGCCCGCGAGCTGCGCCGCCCGGGCGGCGGGGGGTGAGGCGAGCAGGGCGAGGGTGGCGAGGGTGGCGAGGAGGAGGAGTGTGCGCATGCGGGCCTTGGCGGCGGGTGGCGCGTTTTCGATGAAGGTCGTAGGGTCAGGGTACGGAATGCTGGGGTGTGGTGCAATTGGGGGGGAGGTGCGCTGGGGTTTCGATATAGCGAGCCTCTACGCAGGGAGCGGACGGTATGGGACAAGACCTGCCCTAGCCCCCGCCCTGTAGCGTTTCTCCCAACCTGGCTGGAGCCTCTGATCAGGGATGATCCAGTCAGGCCAGGCCAATCCGCCGGGAGCCACCTTTCCTGCTCAGCGCTTCGAGCGCCAGTACAGGGGTGACCCGACCATCGCGGCGGCCTTGTCTGTGCGTTTCAGCAAGGAGTTGGCCATGGAAGAGACGAATGTGTCGCGGAGCCGATGGTGATCGAGCTTCGGGAGTGGTCGCGGATGACCGAGCAGCTGCGCCAGGAGCACACGCGACTCACGAATCGTCTGCGCGAGCAGCTGCGGCGCTACTACCCGCAAACCCTGCGCTTCGATCCCGATCTCGGGACGGACTGGTTCCCACGCCGGAGCGCGTGGTCGAGGTGCAACCTGAGGCGATCGGCCGCGTCCTGTCTACGTGGCCCCGGGGACCCAAGAGGCGG
>CAZBBK010000009.1:0-114697 GCA_964490075.1 uncultured Gemmatimonadota bacterium
TCAAGTGGGTCAATTCTCGTGAGCGGACCCGGGTCAATTCTGGCGAGCGTCTAAGTCCACCACATGAGGGACCGCGGCAGCAACTCGAACAAGGGTGCACGGACCCTGGTGCAGGAGGTCGGAAACTGGGTCTCTGGAGATCGGTTCTGGGACCGAGACATCGAGATAGCGAGCCTTATCCGCCTCTTGAGCGAGGGGGCGCACGTGAGCATCGTGGCGCCGCGCCGCGTGGGCAAGACCAGCTTGATGCGAGAGGTGGCCGGTCGTCTGACCGAGGAATTCACTTGTCTTCAGGTCGACTTGCAGAAGGCTCGTCACGCCGGTGATGCGGTGGTGGAGCTGAGCCTCGCCACCCGACCCCACCGAGGCCTCTGGAGCAGAACCAAGGAGGTGTTTCGGAACGTCCTGGAAGAAGTGGATGAGATGAAGGTCGACGATGTCGCGATCACGCTTCGCAGCGGAGTCACTGGCGAATGGCAGCGCCGAGGAGACCGGCTCTTGGATGCGATCGCTTCGGGAGAGAGGCCATGCACGGACGAATTCGTCTCCTGGTTGCGCGCGGCCACGCGGAGCTCAGTCATTTCGAGGAGCGCTTGAATATGGTCTTGGGATCGAAGCGCTTGCCTCTTGCTCTCGAGCTGCTCACCGAAACGGCGGTCGTTGGAGTCCTCAGTTCCGATGCAGCTCGATTCTTGCACGACGAGCGCTGCGCGGAAGTCGAAGGTCGTGGGGAGCTTCGTGACGTACTGGATCTGCTGGAGCACGACGGCTATCTACGTCGAAGCGACGGGAGCTATCTCTTCGTCAGCAAGCTGGTCGCGGATTGGTGGCGGCGGCGTTTCGGGTTCGGCTATCGACCCGTGTCGCGGCGTCGTGGCGAGGACGCAACATGAAACACAATCCCGGCTTCTTGACCGATCAGCAGCTCGTCGACAACTTCGTGGTTCGCCAGCACGAGCTCGAGCGGCTCTTGGCGATCATTCGGGCAAATACTCGATCGGCGAATCAACACGCGTTGGTCATCGGCAAACGGGGATCGGGCAAGACCACGTTGGTGCGACGGGTCGCGGCGGAGCTGCGGCGGGATCCCAGCTTGGGGGACCTCTGGTTTCCCCTGGTGTTCGGTGAAGAGAGCTACCAGGTGGCGACAGCGGGCGAATTGTGGTTGGAGGCGTTGCTGCACCTGGGCGACGCTGCGGACCGCAACCGCTGGGGCAAGATACGTCAGGAGCTGCTGCGAGAGCCCGACGACCGGCGCCTGCACGACGCAGCCTTGGCCCGGCTGCTCGATTTCGCGGATGAAGCTGGGAAGCGCCTCTTGCTGGTGGTCGAGAATCTGCAGGATGTACTGGGCAAGCAGATGCCCGACAAAGAGGGTTGGACTCTGCGACACACGCTGATGAACGAGAGTCGAATCATGCTCCTGGGGACGGCCACCGGCCGTTTCGAGGAGATCGATTCACCCGGCCGTGCCACCTACGAGATGTTCGATGTGCTCGCGATCGATCCCCTCGACGAGCAGGAGTGTCGCGATCTGTGGCTGGCAACGACAGGAGAGGAGCTGGAGGGGCGGAACATACGGCCCATGCAGATCCTGACCGGCGGGAATCCGCGTCTCCTGGTGATCTTCGCCGAGTTCTCCCAAAACCACTCCTTTCGCACGTTCAAAGCCGATCTCTATCGGCTGGTCGACGATCTCAGCGACTACCTCAAGGCCAACATCGAAGCCCTCAGCCACGACGAGCGGCGTGTATTCACAACGCTCTGCGACCTTTGGCAGCCCAGCTACGCGAAGGAGGTGGCCAACCAGGCGCGCTTCGATGTGAACAAGTCCAGCATGCTGCTGGGGCGGCTCTGTGATCGTGGTGCGGTAGAAGTCGTGGGCAGAGCCGGACGGGCGAAGTGTTACCAGGTGGCGGAGCGCTCCTACAACATCTACCACGTCATGCGCCGGCGCGGCGGCGCTCTCGCCCGCCTGGAGGCGCTGGTGGATTGCATGGCGCATCTCTATGGGCGGGAGCAGTTGGTGGAATGCGCTTCGTGGATCGCCGACGAAGCGTGTGACGCGCCACCCGGAGATCGGCCGGAGCTGCTGGCGGCACTGGAGATGATGCTGCGGCGCGTGGGCGAGCTGCGGGAGGCGATCGCCGCGGCGTTGCCGGAAAAGCTGTTCGAGTTGGAGGGGGTTCCGGAGGGGGTGTTGATGCTGCGAGAGCGAGCGAGTGATGCGAAGGGGCCGCGGGCGGAGGACGAGGTAGACGAGTTTGCAGCTCTGCTGGAGTTCCTGGCGCCCCTGATCGACGGTCTCACGAAGGGGCATCTGGGGACAGCGGAGTTCGTTGCCGAAGTCGGCGCGTCGGATCAGGAGAGGTCGTTGCTCACGGTGGCCTGGGCGGTTGCCGCGGTCGGTTGCCATCAGGTCGACAATCGCACGGCGACCGAGGAGATGGTTGATCTCGCCGTAGGAGCGGCCAGCAACACTGAGCGCCCGGATCTCGTCTTGTGCGCCGCCTTGCTCGGACGGATCGAGCCGGAGTACGCGGAGCGCCTCTTGGTAGCCGGAGCGAAGGAGGCGGACTATCCAGCAGAGGCCTACCTGCTATACGGGCTGTGGCTGCAGGAGCAAGGTCTTGACCGGAGAGGTGAGGCTACACTTCGGCTTGCGGTGGAGAACGCCGCCGGAGCGACCGATAGGGGTGCGGCTCTTCACCAGCTCGCGGTGCTGGTTGCCGCTACGGAGGACCGCCTTGGCGAAGCCGCGGACATCTACCGCGAATTCATGCGGCAGGGTGATTGCTCCGGAAGTGAGGCTGCAATGATCGGGGAGATGGCGGCTTTGGGGTCCTTCCGACTGGCCGGCCAGTGCTTTGCGGCCCTACGTCTCATGGACTACTTCGGAGCAAGCCCAGAGCAAGTCGCGGTCGCGGTCAACAAGCTCGTCGGTCGGGCCGAAGATCCCGGCGCATGTCATCGCGAAGCCAGCACCGCCCTTTCCCTCTCGCGGCGCCGGGAGGTCCTCAAGCTCGCTCTGGAGTCCCACCAGCAGACCCTCGAGATCGGTGCCGATGCGCGCCTTTCCCCACTCGCGGAGCTCCGCATCCACATCGGCCTCGGCGATACCCCCTCAGCCCTTGCGGTCTGCGAGCGCCTGTTCGACGAGCCCGAAGCCTCGATACCTGATGCGTATCAAACGCTCCCCCTGCTGGTGCGCCTGGCCGCCGCGGCGCCAAGCCCGATCCTGAGGCTCCTGGAGCGTTTGCCGGTCAAATGCGGTCTCGAGCCTCTCGCCGTTGCGGTGGCTCTTGATCTGGAGGAAGAGGTGCGGGCGCCCGCGGAGATGGTGGAAGTGGCGAGAGACCTGCTGGCGGATATCCGCGAAGCACGTCGAGCGGCGCAGGCCGGAGGCCCGGCACACGATGTCTCTCGAGAAGATGCTGGAGCCGCGGGCTGAACCTGGCGAGACCGGCACACTCGGGAAGATGTCGGCGGGAAACCACGGTGGAGGCGGCGGGGCGCGCCTCCGCCTGCTCGCGGCCGGCGTCAAGTGGGCTCTCGCCGCCCGTTTCCAGCGCCCATCCACCCCACCACGAGCCACGCACCCCCCAGGCTCAGCAAGCTGGCGGCCAGGTCCATCCAGTCGAAGGTGTAGGAGAGGCGCGCCAGGATGCCGGGGCGTGGCACGAGCTGCAACAGCTCCAGGCCGGCGGCGATCGCGGCCGTGATCAGGGCCGACTGAAGCGGTGTCAGGCGGGTGCGCTCGCTCTTGCTCGAGAGCAGCAGGAAGAAGAGCCCGGGGGGGCCGAGGACGCTCGGGGCGATGCCGATCGAGGTTGCCGCGGCGGCTTCGGGAGAGAGGCGCAGCAGCTTGATCGGGATGATCAGGAGCAGGCAAGCCGCACCGATCCAGCCGAAGAGATCGCGTCTTGCGGGGCCGATCGGATCCATCCGCCTCCTGGGCTATTATTCGCGCCTGATGAGACACGCGAGGATAACTCAGTGACCAGGTCCGACCCCAACGGCTTTCCGCTCCGCGCCGCCCTCACCGAACGGCTCGAGGAGCACTACGGCCTGAGCTGGCCGGGCAAGGGGCGGGCCGCGGCGCTCGCGGACACCCCTCCGAGCGGCGTCTTGCGTCCCCGTCCGACCGAGAGCGTCAACTGGGAGGCAACGCGCAACCTGATGATCGAAGGCGACAATCTCGAGGTCTTGAAGCTGCTGCGGGAGACGGACTCGGAAACCGTGTCGCTGATGTACATCGATCCGCCCTACAATACCGGCAACGATTTCGTCTATTCGGATCGCTTTCGAGGCGCCAGACGCGACCATCGCCAGCCCGCGGCACACCTGCACAGCGCCTGGCTGAACATGGTCTATCCGCGGCTCCTGGTGGCGCGCGATCTGCTGCGCGACGACGGAGTGCTGGCGGTGAGCATCGACGAGCACGAGTCGCACAATCTGCGCCATCTGCTCGACGAGGTGCTGGGCCCGGAGAATTTCATCGCCGAGCTCTGCGTCTCGCTCAACCCCAAGGGGCGTCAGCTCACCCGCTTCTTCGCCACAGCCCACGAGTACGTGACACTCTACGCCAAGAACGTCGCCACCTGCGCACTGCAGGCGAGCTGCGCCAGCCTGGTCGACAGGCGCGACTTTCCGCGCAGCGATGACCGCGGGCGCCATCGACTGCTTCCCCTGCGCAACACCAACAAGAAGTTCAATCCGACCACTCGCCCCAACCTCTACTTCCCACTCCACGTCGATCGCGCCGCCGGAACTGTGTCGACCGTCTCCGGGCCGTCCACGGTCGAGATCTACCCGGTCTTCGGCGACGGCAATCCCGCGGTCTGGCGCTGGTCTCGATCAAAGGTGGCGCGACAGTCCGACGAGCTCCTCGGTCGCCGGGTGCGGGGGCGCCTGGGTGAGCGCACCGACGTGTTCCAGAAGGACTACCTGGGCACCGGCCGCAAGAAAAAGCTCAAGTCGATCTGGCTCTCCGACCGGATCGGCTCCACCGACGTCGCGGTGGAGGAGCTGAAAGGACTGATCGGCCCGGTCTTCCAGACCCCCAAACCGACCGCCCTGATCCGCGCGCTGATCCGCCTGATGCCGCCCGACGCACGGGTGCTCGACTTCTTCGCCGGATCGGGCACCACGGGCCACGCGGTGATGGCCCAGAACGCCGCCGACGGGGGCAGCAGGCGCTACATCTTGGTCCAGCTCCCGGAGCCTCTGCGCGTCGAATGCGCCGAGCAGAGGGCCGGCCGGGAGCTCTGCGAGCGGCTCGGGCGCCCCGCCAACATCGCCGAGCTGACGAAGGAGAGGCTGCGCCGGGCGGCGCGCGCGATCGCGGAGGAGCACACCCGCTGCGCGGCCGACCTGGGCTTTCGAGTGTTCGAGCTGGACCGGCCCGGGCAGCATCAGGGAAATGTGTAGCTGACTACCTCGCTGAGCGCGCAGCTGGAAGCATCGGCTGCCTGCAAGTAGACCGTGAGGCCGCTGGCCGGCCCGGGCACCAGGACCGACCAGGTGGCAACACCGTTGCCGTCGGCCTGGGGAGTGCCGAAGAGAGTCGGATTGCTCAACCCCAGATAGGTGCCCGGGCACTGCGGGAGGATCTCCCACGAGCCGGGCGTGAGGCTGTAGAAGAGGCCGACGGTGCCGCCCGGCGTGGCGCCGCGCACGCTGAACACACTGCTCTGTCCCGCCAGCCCGGGGGTCGGTTCGGCGAGATCGAGCGCGCTGCCGCAGCCATCGTCGAGGCAGCCGCGGTTGTCTTTGTGGGTGATGATCTGGGCGATGGCGTCGGTGCCGAAGCTGGTGACGATTCCCGAGCAGCCGCCGAGGCAGGGACACATGATGCGGCAGCCGCCACAACCGAAGCAACCGGAGCAGCAGTGCTCGGCCGACCAGTTGTGGCCCAGCTCGTGGGCCATCAGACCGACCCGATTGGTGTAGTTGCTGGTGTAGCGTTCGGTCAGGCCGTAGCCGAAGCTGGACTTGCAGATCGAGCTGAGGTAGGCGATCCCGATGGTGCCACCGTTCAGATTGCGGCCGGTCACCAGGTGGGCGACGTCGCGACGGATATGAGTTTGCTCGGCCTTCCAGTGGTCCTTGAACTGGTCGAGGAGCACGTCGGGGCTGCTGCTCGTGTAGGGATCGTTGCTGGTGGTGCGGACGATGATGTGGGTGAGGTCGTAGCAGATGCCGGTGTCGCTCTGGTAGATCGCCTCGACACCGTTGAGCACGTTCTCGATGTCGGCGACGGTATTGGCGACCGACCGGCCGTTGTCGGCGTAGAATTCGTAGTCGGCATCGAAGGCGATCTCGGCGGTCTTGTCGTCCTCATCGCCCTGGACGATGGGCGCCGGGAGCTGCGTGCCAGGGGAGAAGGGGCTCGATGATTCGAGCTGCCCCGGGAGCCGGAATCGCCCCGGCAGCGACTGCGCCGCACCGGTGCCGCAGTGGTGATCGGTCGGCAGGATGTCCGCATGGCGGTAGACGACATGCTCCAGCGGCGCGGCGCCGTCGAGGTACTCGGAGAGCGGTTCGACGGTCCAGAGCTCACCATCGGCGAGCTCGATCCAGGCGCTGAGGCGGCCGTCGATCAGCGATGCGGCGACCCGGCTGCCCGGGCGTCCGGCGACCGACCCGCGGTAGGTGGCGGGGGACGGGATCGCGGCGCGCACCATCCGCCCCTGGTCGTCCTGAATCGACACGGCGAAATCGGTCGCCCGCAACGAGTAGGGCTCCAGCAAGAGCACCTGCTCCTGGCCTTCGAGACGCACGAACGGCGTCAGCTCACCGTCGCCGCGAGGTTCGAGGCCGGCCAGGAGCTGGATGTCCCAGGAGGCGAGCGATGCCTCGAGGGTGGTGATCCGCCCCCCGGCGACCGGAGCGGCGGGCGCGGAGGGAGCGAGAAGGAGGATCGCTGTGGCGCACATGGACGCTGCGAGGGCGAATCTGCCGAGACTCATCGGAAACGCTCCGTTCGGATTCGCCCCGCCGAAACCTGGGAGAGATGGGCGGAGCGCGGGACGGGGGGGACTGTGCGCTCAGGATAACCGCGCGCGGCGCTCTGACGCCGAGGAGACGGTCAACCCGCGGCGGCACAGCCGCTGGACTGGTGCAGCCATTCGCCGCAGTCCCAGCCGAGCTGCGCTTCGAGCGCCATGATCTCCGGCTCCAGGATCGACCGCAGGTGCCGGAATTCCTCCTCGCTCATCGCGCGCCGGTAGGAGGTGGCATTCACGGTCTTGGCGGCGACTCCGTCGATGCGACGCACGCCGAGGAAGTCGCAGATCGTGTCGAGGGTCGCCTGGGGACGGTGGATCAGCTCTTCGCTGCGCAGGATCAGCGTCTGCTCTTCTCCGAAGTAGTGCCAGACACGACGGATCTGCTCGCTGTAGCGGCCGCGATCGACGTACGAGAAGTTGGGGTGCTGCAGAGGTCGCTGCGCGCGACAGCGCTCGCGTTCCTGGTCGATCGCCGCCAGGAGGGGCAGCCACTCCGCCCCCCGCTGCCGCTCCATGGTCCAGTTGGAGTAGGCGCGCTCGATCGGGTTGCGCAGGAGCAGGATCCACTTCGTCGCCGAGTTGTAGGTCCAGATCCTGCGGGCCGCCGGCCACCAGTACATGTAGGTGGGCGTCGCTTCGCCGCGCAGCAGGTCGCGGCGCGTCCAGTCGAAGAGGGCGTGGTACGGGGAGATGTTGACCGTCTTGCCCGCAAAGAATCTTTCCCGATCGAAGAAATGGGGCTCCTTGGCCGCTGCCATTGCGAGCTGGGGATGCAGGCGCAGGTAGTGGTCGAGCGCGGAGGTGCCCCCTTTTTGGGTTCCGCCGACGACGAAGTTGATTCGCTCCGGTCCTGTCGATTTGCGATGTTCATCCATTGGCAGGGGCCACTCCTGCAGGTCCACCTCTCACGCGATTCTGTCCGATTCATCGGACGATCGACGCGGCCTTCTTGACCGGTTTCTGCGGAATCGAGCGCGGGACCGGGCGCGGGGTGGGACGCCGGGCATGGGGACCCGGCGCCAATCGCGTCACAACTCCTCGATCTCTATCGAGAGTGCCGAGTTGCGACGCGAATACGGTCGTAACTCCCGACTCTCATTCGAGATCGGGGAGTTGCGTCGCGAAAAGGCGTCGTAACGCGCGTCTCTGGTCGCGGAGCCAGGCTTTGTGTCATGGATGGGGGCGATCCAAGGGCCTCCGCTCCGCGCCAGCAGGACCACTGAGAGCGCGACGCATGAAGCCCCCGCGGCCAGCGTTGCGGCCCGATCGGCGATCGGGGCTCTCGCGGACGTTGGAGCGCCTGCCGCGGAGGAGCGCGGCGGAGGCGCGTGGCGTCGAGGCCCGACCGGGAGACGCCCGGGGAAGACGCGCCCACTCCATCCCACTCCGTCTTGAACAGGGCTGCCCGACGTTTCGATATGAGACCGCATCGTCGACATCCCCGGGGGGGAACCGCTCTCGACAGCGGCGCTTCTCGTGCCCCCGCCCCCGCCCCGGGCCATGCCCGACTCCGATGCCCGAATCGGACCTGGGCAGGGCATGGGCAGGTTTCGTGGCGTTCCGGCCGCTCCCCGCGTAGAGCAGGCGCTCTATCGAAAGCTCTGGCGGAATGACGCCCCGGTGCCTCCAAGACGGGAAAGAGCTTACCCTTGCATGCGACGCGCGACGCGCTGGAGATCGGCTTGGCGAACGAAGTTCTCGACGGACGCTTCCGCCTGGAAGAGACGCTGGGGCACGGGGCCGCGGGGGCGGTTCATCGGGCCCGTGACCTGGCGCGCGAGCGGGATGTGGCGCTGAAGCGGCTGATCGAGCCGGAGCGGCAGGCGCGGCGGCGGCTCCTGGGGGAGTACCTGGCGATGCGCCGCATCTCCCACCCCCACGTGGCGCGGGCCTTCGACTGGGGGATCGGGGGCGACTACTTCACGATGGAGCTGGTCCGCGGGGTGGCCTTCGATCGCTTCGTGCGCGACCACGGCGCGGAGGCCTCGCTGCCGGTGCTGCGCGACCTGCTCGACGGGCTGGCGACGATCCACGCCCACGGGCTGGTCCATCTCGACGTGAAACCGGCCAATCTGCTGGTCGCCGGCGCCCAGCATCCCGACGCGCGGATCATCGACTTCGGGCTGTTGAGGAGGCTCGGCAGCCGGATTCACGGGGCCACCGGAACGCCCGCTTATGCGGCCCCCGAGGTGCTAGCGGGAGAGGGGCGGATCGACGGACGGGCCGATCTCTTCTCGCTGGGCGTGGTGCTGCTCGAGGCGCTCACCGGAGAGCGGATCGCGGCGGACGGGTCGGCCGCGCTGCTGCTGGAGCGACCGGCCTGGATCGCGGCGCGGCTGGCGGGGTTGGACGGAGTGCCGGCGGAGCTGCGGCGGCTGCTGGAGGCGCTGGTGGCCCACGCTCCCGACGAACGGCCGGGGTCGGCGCTCGATGCCCGGGCGCTGGCCGAGGGCGAGGAGCCGCGCGGGCGCTGGCCGCTGGTGAAGCCGAAGCTGGTGGGGCGCGCCGACGCGCTGGACGAGCTGCGCAGGTCGATCGACGCGGTGCACGAGGGACGCGCCGCGGCCAAGCCGGTGATCCGCATCGTCGGCGAGCCGGGGATCGGCAAGACGCGGCTGCTCGACCGGCTGGAGATCCGGCTGCGCGCCCAGGGCACGATGACGGTGCGCTCCGGCTGGACGGCGGCGTCGGCGGCGCCTTTCGCGCCCTTCCGCGGGCTGCTCGGAGAGCTGGAACGGCAGCTCGCCCGGGCGCCGGGGGCGGAGGGGACGGGGTTGCGGGCGGTAGGGGAGCTGATCGACGAGGGACGCGACCCTCAGCGAGCGGTGCGCGCGGTGGCGGACTTTGTCCTCGACGCGGTTCGGGCGCTGCGACCGCTGCGCTGGGTGGTGTTGCTGGAGGACGCGCACTGGGCCGGTCCGATCGGGTCGCGGCTGCTGGAGGAGCTGGCGGAGCGGCTGCCGCTGGCCGGGGCGGCGCTGGCCCTGGTGCTGACCCAGCGGCCCGACGCCGATCCGCGGCCGCCACGCCCCGGCACCGTGCACATCGGGCTGGGGCCGCTGCACCACAGCGCGGTGGAGCGGATGGCGGCGGGAATGTTGACGGCGCGCCGCCTGCAGCCCGAGATCACCCGCACGTTGTTCCAGGCGAGCGCTGGCAACCCCTTGTCGATCACCGAGATGGTGCGCAGCCTGGTGCTCTCGGGGGTGCTGCGCACGCGCCAGGGCACCGCCTACCTGGAGCGGCCGCTGGAAAGCGTTCTGAGCGCCCGGAGCCCGGCGTCGGACGGGCTTGCGGCGGCGCTGCGGGAGCGCATGAAGCTGCTCAGCCGTGCCGCGCAAAAACTGGTCGGGCAGGCGGCGGTGCTGGGCCCGCGGATCCGCTATGACGTGCTCTCGGCGGTGTCGGGGCTGGAGGACGAGGCGGTGATCGACCACCTGATGGAGGCGTTTCGCCTGGGGGTGATGGAGCGCAGCCCGGAGGCCGGAGGGGCGGGGCTGCGCTTTACGCACGAACGGGTGCGAGAGCTGACCGCGGAATCGCTCTCGGCCGACCAGCGGCGCACCCACCACCGCGCGGCGGCCGACGTGCTGCTGGCGATCGGCGACGACGAGCTGCGCGCCGATGCCGGCGTGCACCTGTTGCGTGCCGGGGACCGGGCGGCGGCGCGCGACCACCTGGTGGCCGGGGCACGGGACCGCAGCCGGGCGGCGCGGCTGCGGGAGTCGATCGACCTCTACCGAATGGCGCTGGAATGCCCGGCGAAGCGGCGCGACGAGGGCTTGGTGCGGCTGGCACTGGGGGAGCTGCTGCGTCAGATCGGGAGCCCGGAGAAGGCCGAGCGGATGCTGCGCCGCGGACTGGCGCAGGTGCTGCCGCGGCCGGCGTCGGCGGCGTTGCTCGAGCGCCACGACCTGGACGGGGTCGAGGGAGGGGACGCCAAGGCGGCCGGCGCCTTTCTGAGCGCGCTGGGGAGCGTCAGCCTGCACCGCGGCGACCTGGAGCAGGCGCGGCGGCGCTACGGCAGCGCCCTGGAGCTGCACACCCGGGCCGGCGAGGCGACCGAGGCGCGGGCGGTGCGGGTCAACCTGGGCGTGGCGCTGGGCAGCGCCGGCGACATCCCGGCGGCGATCGAGCTGCTCGATGAGGCGCTCTCGCCGGGCGGCGAGCCGACCGAGCTGCAGACGGTGGCGTTGATCAACCTCGGCCATTTCCGCAATCTCGCGGGGCAGGGAAGGCGCGCGCTCGAGGCCTACCGAGAGGCGCTGGCGGCGGCGCGGGCGCGCAGCGACGAGTTCATGGCGGCGACGGTGCTGGGCAACCTGGGGGAGGTGCTGCACGCCATGGGGAGGCTGACCGAGGCGCTGGAGCACCACCAGCGGGCGCTGGAGATGTGCGAGCGGATCGGCGACTCGGCGGGCAGCCTGAACGCGATGAACGGCTGCGGCGAGGTGTTGACCGAGATCGGCCGCGACCGGGAGGCGCTCGAGATGCTCGAGCGCAGCGTCGGCGCCGCCCGGCGCGCCGGATCGCTGGCGCTGCTGGGGCGGGCCCTGAACCGGCTCGGCGAGGGACTGATCCGCAGCGGCGACTACGAGCGGGCCGACAGCGAGCTGCACGCCGCGCTGGTCGCCAACCGGCGGGTCGGAGAGCCGGGGCCGATTGCCTGGACGCTGAAGACGCTGGGGACGGCGGCCCTCTCGGCGGGCGACTTGCGTCAGGCCGAGACGCTGCTGCGCGAGGCGGGCGAGGCGGCGCGGCAGGTGGCGCGGCCGCGCATCCAGGCGGCGGTGCTGCACCACCTGGCGCGCATCGACGCGCTGCGCGGCGACCTGGGGGCGGCGCGTGTGGGCCTCGAGGAGGCGCTGCGGCTGTTCCGGGAGATCGCGCACCCCGCCGGCGAGGCGCGCGCCCTGCTGGCACTCGCGCAGCTCGACGAGACCGAGGGCAAGGACCCCGACGAGCGGTCGGCGGCGGCCGTGGAGATCGCTCGCGCGGTGGGCGGCCGGGCGCTGCTGGCCCAGGCGCGGGTGGCGCGCGCCGCCTGCCTGGCGCGCGGCGGACGCTTGGCGGCGGCGGAGCGTGAGGCGCGCGCCGCCGTCGACGAGCTGAGCGGGCGCCCGGCGGCGCAGGCGATCGCGCGGGTGCGCCTGGGATCGATCGCCGCGGAACGGGGGCGCACCAACCGCGCCGAGCGCGAGCTCGAGGCGGCGGCGAAGAGCCTGGGGCGGCTGGGGCGGCGGCTGGCCGAGGGGATCGCCCTACTCGCCTGGGGATCGATCGAGTACGGTCTCGGCGACGACGAGGCCGGGGACCGGCTGGGGGCGCGCGCCCGCGCGATCTTTGAACGCATCGGAGCGCCACTCCTGGCGGAACGTGCGCGGCATCTGAGCCGCGCCTCCCCGGAGGTCCCCTGGAGGGTCGTATGACGGGGCTCCCGAAGGACCGCAAGGCGCTAATCAGTCTGCTGCGCGCGGTCGAGAACATCGTGTCGATCACCGATCTCGACGAGCTGCTCGAGGAGGTGCTCGACATCTCGGTCGACATCCTCGAAGCCGACCGGGGCATGGTCTTCCTGAACGACGCGGCGACCGGCGAGCTGGCTTTCTACGCGGGGCGCAACGTCGACCGCCACTCGATCGACGAGGCCCGCGACTACTCGGCGAGCCTGGTGCGCCGGGCCGGGACCGAAGACCTGGTGGTGGTGGAGGACGTGCAGCAGGACCAGGGCTTCTCCGCCTACGAGTCGATCGTCCGCTACGACATCCGCGCCTTCATGTGCGCGCCGCTCAGGTTCGGCGGCAAGGCGCGGGGGGTGATCTACCTCGACTCCCGCAACCGCTCGCTCGACGTCGACGAGACCCGGCGCAGCCTGCTGGCCGCCTTCGCCAACCTGGCGGCGCGGGTGATCGAGACCTCGCGCGCCCACCAGCGCACCGAGACCGAGCGCGACCGTCTGTCGACCGAAAACGAGGATCTGCGGCGGCGCATGGTGGAGATGAGCGGCATCATCGCCGGCGACAGCCCCGCCACCGCGCGCCTCCTGGAGACCATCGCCCGGGTCGCACCGGGCCCCTCGAGCGTGATGATCGAGGGCGAGACCGGCACCGGCAAAGAGCTGGTGGCGCGGGCGATCCACTCCCAGTCGGCGCGCGCCGCCGGCCCCTTCGTCGCGGTCGCCTGCCCGTCGATCCCGCGCGAGCTGATCGAGAGCGAGTTCTTCGGACACGAGCGCGGCGCTTTCACCGGCGCCACCGAGCGGCGCCTGGGCAAGTTCGAGCTGGCCGAGGGCGGCACGATCTTCCTGGACGAGGTGGGGGACATGGACTTCGCCACCCAGACCAAGCTCCTGCGGGCGATCCAGGAGCGCTCTTTCACGCGCGTCGGCGGCAGCCGCACGGTGCGCGTCGACGTGCGCATCCTGGCGGCGACCAGCCGCGACCTGAGCGAGCAGGTGGCGGGCGGCGACTTCCGCGAGGATCTCTACTACCGCCTCTGCGTGGTGCCGATTCGGGTGCCGGCCTTGCGCGAGCGGCGCGGCGATGTGCCGATCCTGGCGCGCCATTTCGTGGAGCGCTTCAGCCGCATCTTCGGGCGCCGCGTGGAGCGGATCGCGCCGGGAGCGCTGGAGCTGCTGGCCGGCCATGACTGGCCGGGCAACGTGCGCCAGCTGGAGAACGCGATCGAGTACGCCATGAACCTGGTGCCGGGCGACACCATCCGGGCGGAACACCTGCCCCCCTTCCTGGCCGCCGTGGCGCCGGACGCCGGCGGCGCCGCACAGAGCGCCAACTCGAGCCTCGACGCCGCCATCGGTGAGCTGGAGACCCGCCTGATCCGCGGCGCCCTGGAGCAGGCCAGCGGCAACCGATCGCGGGCGGCGCGCCTCCTGGGCGTCACCGAATCACGCATCCGCGCCAAGATGAAGAAGCACGGGATCGAGACCCGCGGCTAGCGATTCGGCCTCGTCGAAAACGACGAATCCCACCCTTCGCGCTCGTTGGAATCACCGAGATCGGCGTCGCCCCGGCGCCGGACGAAGCCCCGGCTGATCCGGCCAAGCGGCGGAGCTCCAGCTACTTGCGCGCTAGCGCCGGATGCCGGCCCGATCTGGCACGATCGCTGCAATTGTGGTGCGCGACGCCAACCCATGCCCGGAGGAGATTCATGATGCTCGCCACCGCCGCCACCCTGCTGCTCACCGGCAGCGCCTGCGCCGACACCCAGATCCTCAGCCACCGCGTGCTGGACGAAGGCCAGTTCTCCGCCATCACCGAGCGCCGCTACGAGATCATCGACAATGAGCGCGACTGGGCGGCCCTCTGGTTCGAGCACCAGGGCCTGGAGCAGGGCGTCCGCGACCTGCCCGAGATCGACTTCAAGCAGGAGATGGTGCTCGCCACCTTCATGGGTCCGCAGCCGAACTACGGCAACCGCATCTTCGTCGATATGGTCGCCGAGCACGACTCCAGGTGCGCCGCCAAGATCGGCGAAGAGATCGCCCGCGTCGGTCCCCGCGTCTACACCACCCCCTTCCAGTTCAGTGCCGTCAGCCGCACCGATCTGCCGGTCTGGTTCCTCGACCGCGAGCATCGGATCGAGACCCTGGACCGCGGCTCCGACTGCGACCAGGATCAGCCCCAGACCCAGGTGATCCGCGACCGCAAGACCTGGCAACAGATTTGGGATCTGACCTTCCACAAGAGCATGGCGCCGGCGGTCGACTTCGAGACTGAAATGGTGTTGGCGGTGTTCCTCGGCGACCAGCCGACCAGCGGCCACTCGGTGCGCATCGTCGATGCCTCCGAGGCCGAGACCGAAGCCGGCACGGTGCTGGTACCGATCGCCTTGCATCGCACCCCCACCGAGGCCGCCCTGCCGATCATCACCAGCCCCTACCACTTCGTCGTCACCCCCGCCAGCGACCTGCCGGTCAGCTTCCAGACGATCGACTTCTGAGGCGAGGCGGCGCGGCGCACCGAGCGCGGTTGAGTTTGACATTCTCCGCACCGAACGGGGTTCAGTTTGACAGTTGACCCCGACTTGACGTCGACTTGGGCCTCTGGGGCGCCTATCGGGGCCGAATCGGGCTCCGAAGGGTCGGAGATGTCAAACTGAACCCCGTTCGGTGCGGGAGATGTCAAGTTCAGGCGGGCTGGGTGTGTTCGCGGCGCGAAGTCGGACCCGAGGCCGCCGCCCTGCTCCTAGAGACGATCCGCGCCGCTCGCGTCGGCGACATCGGTCACCCCTTCCAAAACTAGCCCCCCTCCCGATCCTGCCCCCACGGCCAGCACACCACCACGCGACACCCCCCCTCGCTCCCCTCCTCGATGCGCACCGTGCCGCCATGGCGCTCCAGCACGCGGCGCACGATCGCCAGACCGATGCCGTAGCCGGAGCCGCCGGCGGCGCGGTCGAGGCGGACGAAGGGCTCGAAGACGCGCGCGCGCTCGTGCTCGGGGATGCCCGGGCCGTCGTCCTCGACTTCGATCCGCAGCTGCTCGGGCGCGGCGGCGGCACGCAGCGCCACGCCGGCGGCGGCGTAGCGCAGGGCGTTGGAGAGCAGGTTGCCGATGACGCGGCGGAAGAGGCGCGGATCGGCGTCTAGCTCGCAGCCGTCCAGGTCGGCGTCGAGCGCGAGGGCGATGCCGAGGGCGGCGGCTTCGTCGGCCATGCCGCCGACCAGGTCGGCCAGCTCGCGACCCGGCCAGGTGATCCCTTCGCAGGTCTCGCCGCTTTCCAGGCGGGCGTAGGTCAAGAGCTCGTCGACCAGGCGTGAGAGTTCCTCGAAGTCGCGGTCGAGCTCGCCGATGCGCCGGTCGCGCTCGGCCGAATCTTCGACGTGGGTGAGGATGTGCATCGCGGTCTGGATGCGGGCCAGGGGCGTGCGCAGCTCGTGGGAGACGGCGCGCAGCAGCTCGCGCTGCGACTCGATGGTGGCGTGGGTGGTCTCGGCCATGCGGTTGAGGGCGCGGGCCAGGGTGAGGGTCGGGCCGTCGATCTCGGGGGCGCGGGCGCTCAGATCGCCGCCGGAGATGCGCACGGCGGTGCTCTCGAGCAGGCGCAGCTCCTGTTCCACGGGGCGCAGCAGGCGACGGATGGCGAGGGCGCCGAGCAGGGGGACCAGCAGAGCCAGGGCGGCGGCGACGTAGTACTCGGTGTTCGGGTAGGGGGGCAGGGGGCCGAGGCGCAAGGTCTGGTCGCCGCCGGCGATCGGCAGGAAGATGTACTCGTGGTCGGCGTAGTGCCAGATGAGCTCCGATCCCCACTCGATCTCCTCCTGGACCTCGACCGGCAGCGCCTCCCAGTCCAACACGCCGACCGGATAGCCGTAGCGCTCGCCGGCGGCGGCGGCGCGGACCGGATCGGCCGCGAGCTGCTCGGCCTCGGCGCCCAGGGGGCCGTGCAGCAGCGCCTCGTAGTAGCCGGCGTACTGGTCGGGCCACAGAAACTGGTCGTAGAGCCAACCGAGCGCGCCGACCGCCGAGCAGACCACGAAGACCATCGCCCAGAGGCGCAGGAAGAGCCCTCTCACGGCTGCTCGGCCAACAGGTAGCCGGCTCCGTGCACGGTCTTGATCCAGGTCGGGCTCTTGGGATCGTCGCCGAGGGCGCGGCGCAGGCGCGAGATGCGCAGGTCGGCCGAACGATCCAGACCGTCGTGCTCGAGGCCGCGCAGCTCGCGCAGAATGTCGTCGCGGCTGACCACTTCACCGGCGTGGCGCATCAGCAGATGCAGCAGGTCGAACTCGGCGGTGCTGAGGGGCAGCGGCGCGCCGGCCAGCTCGGCGGCGCGGCGGCGCGGGTCGACCACCAGCTCGCCGACCCGGAAGGGCTGGGCGCGGCCGGCGGCGACGGGGGAGGAGCGGCGCAGCAGGGCGCGGACGCGGGCCAGCAGGCGCGGCGGGCTGACCGGCTTGGTCAGGTAGTCGTCGGCGCCCACCTCGAGCCCCAGGATCTCGTCGTGCTCTTCGCCGCGCGCGGTGACCATCAGCACCGGGCGCTGGTAGCCGCGCGCGCGCACCGCCCGGCACACCGACACGCCGTCCAGACCGTCGAGGCCGATGTCGAGCACCACCAGGTCGGGGCGCTCGGCCAGAATCCGCTCCAGCGCCACGTCGCCGCGCGGCTCCAGCTCGGCCTCCATGCCCTGCAGGCCCAACAGCTCGACCACCAGGTTGCCGAGCCGCACATCGTCCTCCACCACAAGGATCTTGGGTCGCGGCGTGCCCATCGGCGAAGGCTACCTCCGGCGGCGGCGCGCCGACAGCGCGTCGATTACTTCCGCCGCCGCCCGCTCGCCGCTCTCCGCGGCGCCCTCCAGGAAGCCCTGGTAGATCGGCGCGGTGTGGTCGCCGGCGAAGTGCACCTTGCCGCCCTCCACCTCGCCCTCCAGGCCGCGGATGGTGGAGAACTGGCCGAGCGCGTATGCCGGGTAGGAGCCGCGCAGGATCGGCGACGTGTGGGGGCAGGCGCGGAACACTCGCCCGGTCCACTTGTCGCTCAGGCCGGGCAGCAGCGGCTCCACGTCGCCCAGGAAGGCGGCGGCGCGGCTCTCCGGAGTGCCCAGGTGGAACTCGGCGCCGTAGTCGCCGCCGACGTAGTCGACCAGCAGCCCGGCGTCCCCTTCCTGGGCGCCCGACGCCCCCCAGGTGGCCTGGAAGTCGCGGTCCGACCAGATGTCGCCGCTGCTTCCCAGGCTCCACCAGTGGCGGTCGCTGAACTGCATGATCAGCTTGGAGTTGGTGGCGATGCCGAGGTTCTGGATGGCGTTGCGCTTGACCTCGCGCAGGTCGAGCGCGGAGAGGTCGACCTCGCGCAGGATGTGGAAGGGCAGGGCCAGCACCAGCCGGTCGACCCGGGTCTCGACGCTGCCACCGATGGTGTCGAAGCTGAGCCGCACGCGGCCGCCCTCGGTGGCGGCCGACACCAGCCGGTGGCCGCGCTCGATTTGCCCGGGGATGCCGCCGGCCAGGCGCGCGGTCAGGAGATCGGTGCCGCCCTTGACGTGCCAGAGGGTGAGCGGCCCCTCGTCGCCGCCGGCCAGGGCACCCGCGGCGCGTCGCCGCCGGCCGACCGCGGCGCCGCGAGGGCCAGTTCCGCCCCGCGCCTGCTCCTCGCCGCCGCCGGCCAGCCCGTAGACGATGTTGAGCGACGAGAGTCGATCCGGCTCCATACCCCATTCGTTGCGGATGTGCACGTCGAGCAGCTGGCCGATGCGCGAGCTCATGCCGCCCGCCACCCGGCTCTCGATCCACTCGGTGACGCTCATGTGGTCGAGGGTGCGGCCGTAGGGCGTGCTCTGGTAGTAGGTGGTGTCGGACCCGGCGCGCCAGCGGTCGCGCGCCGCCTCGCGCACCACCGGCATCAGGTCCTGCACGATGCGCCAGAAGGGGTAGGGACGGCCGTCGATCTCGAACATGCTGCGGGCATCGGGCGGGGTGTTGGCGTAGAGGTTCTCGGCCTCCAGCCCCAGCTCGTCGATCAGCCGCAGCACGGTGTGGTGGTAGTCGTCGATGAACTCGGCGTGGGCCTCGCCGATCTGGCCCTGGTCGAAGAAGCCGCGGATCGTCCAGCAACGCCCTCCGATGCGCGTGTCGGCCTCGTAGACTCTCGCCTGGATGCCGGCCTCGCGCAGCCGGTAGGCCGCCGTCAGTCCCGCCAGTCCGGCCCCGACCACCGCCACCTCGGCGTCCGTGCGCAGCGAGCCGGAGCTCGCCGCGGCGGCCGCGCGCAGCGGCCCGCGGGCGATCGGCGGCAACGCTGCGGTCAGCAGCAGTCCACCGCAGGCGGTGCCGGCGCGACCGATGAAGCGCCGGCGCGATGGCTGCTCGGGGCGCAGCTCGGCGGCGACCAGCGTCTCGGCGCGGCCCCACGCACTCTGGAACAGATGGGTCTTGATCGACCGTGCCATGATTCAGTCCTCCCGCGCGCGGCGCGCCGCTCCGGGGTCGGTGACCTCGATGGTGAAGCTCTCGGCGTCGAGACGCACCCCCTGGTCGGCGATCGACACCTCGACCAGATAGCTGCCCGTCGGTGCGCCGGCCGGCACCGGCACGCTCACCGGGCTCGACAGCGATCCGCCCGGGTCCACCGCCAGGCGCGGCGGCCCATCGTAGAGAGGCACGTTGGTCGGCGGAATCGGTCCGCTGGCGTCCAGGTCGGCCTCGTCGAAGTGGGCGACCGATTCGCCCTGGTTGGCGATGATGCCGGTGAACTCCAGGTTCGCCCCGCGATCGACCGAGGCCGGCACCCCCTCGAGGCTCAGATCGAGCACGGGTCCGCCCTCGGCGACCGTCCAGTCGCCGCTGTAGGTGTAGTCGCCCCAGGCGATGTAGTCGTTGTTGCCGGACAACGCCGTGAAGTGGAAGGACACCGCCCCGGCCCCCGGCGCCTCCGGCGCGGTCCAGATAACGCGCCAGCTCAGCGGACCGTCTTCGACGCCCCGTGCCGCCCCCAGCGTGCGCTGCTCGATGTAGTCGCGGCTGCCGGTCGACAGCACCTGCACCGAGTCGGGCGCCCCGGGGATCAGCTCCCCGGCGCGGGCGCCGAAGGCGTCGAGTGCGGTGAGCTGGAAGCCCCACACGCTCATTCCGGGGTCCTCCGTGCTCACCCAGAAGGTGTAGCTCTGGCCCGGGCTGTAGCTCACGGGAGCCTCCAGGAGCTCTACGCTGCCGGGGCCGGAATCGAGCGGGTAGCTGTTGTGGCAGGCGGTGCAAGTGCCTTCGCCGGGCGCTCCCGCGAAGCCGGTCGGCGAGCCGCCGACGTAGGCGGATGCCGGGGAGGCCGCCAGCAGAGCCAGGATTCTGGCCGTGGCCCTCGCGGCGTTCTTCGAGGTGGGGTTCCGAAACTCGCCCATGAGACGCTCCTTGTGCAGTCGTGGGAACGGGGACGAAGCGCGCGGCAGGTCGGCCGGGCTTCGTGCTTACAAGTAGAAGCGGAGCGGGGGGGGCGCGCCATTGCGGTCTTGTAGCGGCTTGTACCGGGATGTATCGGGGTGGCGGCGGTGGGAAACGCGGCGTCTCGATCCGCGCGACCGGGTCAGGAACTGGGCGGCGGATCCTGGGTGCCATCGAAGAGCGCCACTCCCAACGCCTCGGCTGCGGCCTTCATGCGCCGATCGTAGGTGGCGAGCTGCGGGGATTCGCCGAGCGATCGCAGGAACTCCACGCTCGCCAGATGAAGCGCCTCGAGGGTGCGCACCGGAGCCGGGAAAGGTTCCAGAGCACGGCTCAGTACCCGAGGGCCCAGCTCCAGCATGGCGACTCGCGCCAGCAGCTGGCGCACCGCCTCCGCGTGGGTCGTGCCGAGGCCGCGGGCGTGGATCCTGGTCCAGAGCTCGTACTCCAGCAGGCGGCTCGAGATGAGCTGCTCATTCCACAGACGCTCCGGCGGTCGCCGATCCTCCGCCAGCAGGCTGGCCAACGCCACCGATGTGTCGAGGTAGATCAACGCGCCTCCCGGTCGCTTTCTATCTCAGCCAGCAACTCGGCCAGAGGCGCCACCGGAATGCTCGGGGGAGCACCGCCCCCAGGACTCGCCGCGGGGGTTAGCCAGCCGCGCCGCATGGCGTCAGCCAGCAACGCATCGGCCACGCGCGGGCCACGGTCGGCGCGCGGCGGCACCAGCTCCGCGACCACTCGATCTCGATCGGTGACCAGAACCGTCTCTCCGCTGGTGACGATCCGCACGTACTCGCTGAGCCGATTCTTGAGCGCCTTGATGCCTACTGCTCTCATGTCTACTAAAGTAGCTACCGGTGGCTACCCTGGTCAAGCAGCCGCAGTCGTCACACCAATCGCACCGATGGAGAGCGGCGCATAGAGAAGCGACTAACCCAACCGCGCCTCGACCCGCTCCCGAAGCTGCAGCGCCAGATCGTCGCACTCCAGCACGTCGCCGTGGGCCGGCACCAGGATCCGCGGGCTGTCCTGCGAGAGCTGGGCGAGCACCCACTCCTGGTAGTCCAACCGATCGGCCACCTGCAGGTACTTGAAGCCGCGGCCGAAGCACAGCCCGGGGGTGGTCCCGGTGAGCCGCGCCACGAGCCCGAAGAAGCCGGGCGGGCTGCGGTCCACGTTGAAGAAGGCATCGCCCACCAGCCAGGCCACACCGCGCTCGGTCTTCACCCGCAGCCAGACCTCGCCGCTGCGGGTGCCGGCGGGACAGAGAAAACGCGCGCTCGAAGGCAGCAGAGCTTCGACGGCCGCCAGCGACACCAACCCGCTATGCCCTTGACTGGCCAGACGCGGCAGCGCATTCGCCGAGGCGACCACCGCCGCCTCGGGAACGAACGCGCGCCAGCGCCGCAACCCAAGGTGGTGAAAGTGGTTCGCGACCACCAGCGCAGCCACCCCGCCCTTCTTCTGGAGCACGCTCGAGGCGCGTCGCTCCTGCCGGGGGCCGGGGTTGAACACCAGAAATCCACCGCCAGGAAGCGCCAGCGCGCTCGCGCGCCCTTCCCAGGCCCCCACCGGAAAGGCCATGCTCCAGAGTCCGGTCGCCGCGTCCACCGGGACCCAGCCGGCGCTCTCGATGGCAGCAGACGCCGGCTCCGTCGCCGCCTCGCGCTCGGACACGTCTTCGGGAATCGGTGGGGGGATCGTCATGTCTCGGCGCCCAGAGGAAAACACTCCAGAGCTATGGATCGGCATGGCGCGGGATCCAATCGAGCACCTGATCGAAATTCACCACGAACGCCCGCAAAGATCCGGACATCGCCGGCAGGTCACCGCTCAGCTCCGCTCTCGCAGCCCGCGCCACCCCCATCCGGCGGCGGCGAAGCTCGGCGGCGTTCGGCGATCTGGCGGGCCCGCGGACATCCATCGATTGGCGTCCTTAGGGTCGGCGAAGAAATAGCTCCCCGGGTTTGCGCCCAGATGTGCCGTAGATCCGGTCGATCGGTGGGTTCCGAAACCGGACGAGTAGCAGCGCTACTTCGAGGATTTCGGGGTCCACCGATCGGCCGGAGCTACGGTGCAGATGGGATGCAAACACGGGAGCTATTTCTTCGCCGACCCTCAGGCTGTTCTCTCGCCGGGGAGGAGCGTCAATATTAGCCGAAACCGCACGCGAAATCCCTGACAACCGCCTGCTTCCGAGCTCCGGCGAACCCAGCGATCCACCATGGTCATGGCGGCGCGGGGGTCCCGGTGGCATGCTTGGAGGATCATGAGCCGTGGTTCGACCCCTCTGAGCGAAGGCGCCCTGCTCGGCAGCTACCGGAGCCGGCCGTGGCCGCGGCTGTGGCCCGGGCCGGCCTGCGTGGCGGCCTACTACTGCGGAGGGCTCGCGGCCTCGGCACTGCAGCGCCCTCCGGCGCTGGCATCGCTCTTCGCCATCGCGGCCTTGCTCTACTGGCTGCGCGCCGTTCACGCCGTCCACGCCAAGCTCGCCGAGCTGACCGACGGCCGTCATCCCGTGCGACCCGGCGCGGCATGGTTCGGGCACCTGATTCCGGGCTACAACCTCTACTGGATCTTCGCCTGGCCGCGGGCGATCGATGGTTTCGTCGCGCCGGAGCGTGCTCGGTCGTGGGTCGCCGGCGGGGCCGGTGGAGCCTGGCTCTTGCTCAGCGCCGCCTGTTTCGTCCTGGTCGACGCCGGTCTCGGCACCCTCGGTCTCTACTGGGTGCTGGCGACCCGCATCCGGCTGCTGCGACTGGCGCTCGACGAGATCGGCGCACGCCGCCGCTCGCGGATCGGGCTGGCCCTGACCGGCGCCGGCGTGGGGACGCTGGTTCCCGTGGCCATGCTGGCGGGCTACGCGGCTCTGCTGGAGCTCGATCTCGTGCCGCCGGAGACGGTGGTGCGGGGAGCGGAGATCCATGGGCGCCACACCGAGACCTTGCGTCGCAGCGGCGTGCTGCAAGAGGGCGAGCGGATTCTGCTCGCCTACTTCAGCGGCATCTTCTCGGTCCGCGAGGGAGGCAGCTTGCTGACCAGCCGGCGGGTGATCCACTATTCCGATCTGGACGACGACACCGCGCTGGAGGCGGCTTCCTATGCCGAGGTCGACCAGATCGACGTGGTGCCCGCGCAGACCTGGAACGACCCCACCTCCTTGCGGATCTTCACCACCGGCGGCCGAGTCATTCAGCTCGACCTCAGCACCAGCGACGGGGGCGACCAGCTCTTCCTGCGAAGACTCGAGTCGCTGGCGTTCGGCGCCGCGCCGACGCAGTCGTCCGATCTTTGAACGAAACAGCGCTATGTCGAACAAGATCAAACGGATCATCAGCGAATCGAAGCACATCGAGACCGCGCCGCAGCTGCCGCGCCGGCGGCGCATCTTCGTAAACCGCAATCTGCACATGGGGCATGTGGACTGGATCGGATTCGACCTCGACTACACACTCGCCTGCTACAACAAGACCGCCATCGAAGAAAGCGCCTACGAGATTACGCAGCAGAAGCTGGTCGAGGAGAAGGGCTACCCGAAGGAGATCCTGGAGCTTCGCTACGATCCGGAATCGATGATTCGCGGCCTGGTGATCGATACCGAGCGGGGCAATGTACTGAAGCTGGATCGTTACGCCTATGTGAAGCTGGCCTTTCACGGCAAACGCCAGCTCTCCAGGGCGGAGCGCAAGAGGACCTACTCCACCCAGAGGATCGACTACGCCAGCGCCCACGCTCTCGATACACTTTTTTCGATTCCCGAGGCCTGCCTGTTCGCACAGATCGTCGAGATGGCCGACTCGCGCCCCTACGACTACCCCCCCGCCTACCACGAGATCCACCTCGACATTCGCCAGATGATCGACAAGGCACACCGCGACGACACCTTGAAGAAGCGGATCCGGTCCGATCTGCCTCGCTTCTTCGACGTCGACCCCGATCTGGCGCCGATGTTGGAGCTGATGCGCGCCGGTGGAAAAAAACTGTTCCTTTTGACCAACTCCTACTGGGATTACACAGACCGCGTGCTCTCGCATTTGCTCGATCCTCGGCTACAGGCCCACGCACGCTGGCTGGAGCTTTTCGACTGCGTCGTAGTCGGCGCACGCAAACCCGATTTCCACCGCAGCAACGCTCCTTTTCTCGAGGTCGACACCAAGTCCGGGATGCTGCGCAACACCGATCGCGACGAGCTACAGCTCGGCCGCGTCTACCAGGGCGGCAACGCCGAACTGCTGGAGAAGCTGCTCGGCGCCTCCGGCGAGCGGGTGGTCTACTTCGGAGATCACATCTATGGCGACATCCTCCGCTCGAAGAAGACCCTGGGATGGCGCACCGGCCTGGTCATCGAAGAGCTGGAGCAGGAGGTCGAGATCCTCGAGGCTCACGTCGGCCGCTGGGCGGAGATGGACGCCGTGGACGAAGCGCGCCGGCGCCTGGAAGCGGCGCGCGATGCCGCGCGCGAGGCCGGTCCGGACTCGACCGAGCTGGAGGGGCTGGATGAACGGATCGAAGCCCTGCAGCGGCACGCCGGCCGCCTGTTTCGAGAGGCACAGGCCGCGTTCAATCCCTACTGGGGAGAGCTATTCCGCGCCGGCAAAGAGGTCAGCCTCTTCGGTCACCAAGTCGAAGGTTACGCCTGTCTCTACACCAGCCGCGTCTCGAACTTCCTCTACTACCCGCTCGATCGCTACTTCCGCTGTCGCCGGGGAACGACGCCCCACGATCCTCAAGAGTGTTCAGAATAAACTCGCAACACTCTGGAAGGTGTACACACCGCCGTTCGTGGAAGCGATGCATAGATCGGGGCGCTGATCGCCGTTCAGATCGACGACCAGGGGCGTCGCTTGCACCGGGATGGCACAGTCGTGGTCGATCAAGGTCGCGCCGGATACGGCGGAGCGGGCGCGCACACGCCCATCTCCGTGCAGCGTGATCGCATCCGGGGCACCGTCGAGATCCAGGTCGGCCGAGACCGTGAACACCGCGGCGGCGTCGATCTCCGGAACCGCGGCTGGGGCCGCCTGGGTGTGCTTGCCGCCCAGGATCTCGATCGCGGGCGTGGTGCTGCGCTTCGTGGGCGCCGAGGTGCGCGCCCCGTCCAGGATCTCGCCGCTGGCGGCGTCGACCAGGCAGGGAAGACCGTCGCCGAAGGAGACGGAAACTCTGTCGCCTTCGACGCTCAGGTTGCGCGGATTCGGACCGACACGCGCCGACCAGAGCCGCTCCCCGGTCATCGGCCGATACGCCCAGAGCTCTCCGTCGCCTGCCACCACCACCACCGCCGCTTCGGGCGGCGGCCGAAGCAGCCTCGGCGAAACCGTGATCGCGGCATCGGTCGACAGCCCGGAAAGCGGCTGCAGAGCGAACGCGGCCGCGGGCTCGGCGGGGCCACCGGCTAGGTCGACGGACAAGAAGAACAGCGCCAGAACGACGCCGCACACCGCCACCGCCAGGGTGCCGAGGAGCGCCTGTCGGGGAGTCACGCGATCGGAGGGAATCTCCGCCTCGATGATCTCCGGCTGCTCGGAGATGCGCCGATACTGAAGGACCACATCGCCGATACGGATCTCAGCGCCCAGCGGCACCACGGTCGGCTGCTCGATCGGGATATCGTCGAGCTCGATGTCGACATGCGGCGTCAACACCAGGTCACCCTCGCCGTCGAACTCCAGAGTCGCGGCCAAAGGAGGCAGATCGAGATCGTCGAACACCACCTCCAGCTCCTCGCGACTGCCGATCCGGCTCGCGAACGAGGTTGCCAGACGGATGCCGCGCCGGAGGTTTCCGGGCGCCAGCACGATCAGCCCCGGGCTGTCCGCCGGCGTCTCGTCCGCCTCCGCATCCCCGTTTCCGGGTCGCTCGGGCTCGATCGGCTCCTCGTCGTCCGGCCTCCGCTCCGGGTCCCTCTCGTCGAAAGGCTGGGTCATCTTCGATCCTCCCTCGCGGTCCGCGCTCGATCGCCCTCGATCCAGGCCGCGCCGCTCTCATACTGCTCGCGCTTCCAGATCGGGACCGTCTCTTTCAGCCGATCGATCAGGAAGCGACCAGCTTCGAAGGCCTCGGCGCGGTGCGGCGCCGACACGGCGATCAAGACCGACATCTCCCCCACAGCCACCCGACCGACTCGATGATGAACCGCCACTGCGCCCAGCTCCCAGCGCGCCCGCGCCTGCTCGACCAGGGCGCGGATCTCGCGCTGGGCCATCGGCAGGTGCGCCTCGTACTCCAGGCGAATCACCCGCCGACCCTCGTGGTGGTCGCGCGTGGTGCCGGCGAAGGTGCACACGGCGCCGCAGCCGGGCAGCACGACCGCCTGCATGAGGGCAGCGCCGTCGATCGGCTCGGGCCCGATGCGCACGGTGTCGGCCGGCGCGGCGCAGCCCCCGCTGACCGGCGGCACGATCGCCAGCTCGTCGCCGTCGGCAAGCGGCCGGTCGCCGTCCGCGTAGGTCTGGTTGACCGCCAGCGCGACGTGCGCCGCGCGGGGGGCGAGCTCCGGCCAGCGCGCCACCACCGCCTCGAGCGCGTCGCGCGTGGTGGCGCCGGGGGGTAGCTCGAGCTCGGCCTCGCCGCGCCCGGTGGTGTCTTTCCACGATGCGAAGAAAAGGACGCGCACCTTCAGACCCGGGGTCGTCTCTCGATTCATCGTGCAAGCGTAGCCGCTACGCCCCTTAGGGCGCATAGCCCTCTTTCCGATACCAGGCCACCGCCCGGCCGAAGGCATCGCCGATCGGCGCGGGGGAATAGCCCAGCTCCTCGCTCGCCTTGGCGCAGTCGAAGAAGAGCCGCTTGTTGACCATCGCCGCACTGCCCACAGTGAAGGGCGAGCGGCGGCCGGCAAGCGCCATGGCGCCTTGCAGCAGCGCCACGCCCGCGATCACCACCGCACCCGGCAGCAGCACCCGAGGCGCGGCACGCCCAGACGCCCGGGAGAGCATCTCGCCCAGCCTCCGGGCATCGAGATTGGCGCCGGTGAGCAGGTAGCGCTGGCCGCGGCGGCCGCGCTCCGCCGCCAGCAGATGACCGCGTACCACGTCGCGCACGTCGACGAAGTTGCCGGCGAAATCCGGCATCGCCACCAGCTGGCCCTTGAGATGGCGCAGAATCGTGTCTCCGGTCGCGGTCGGCTTCCAATCCCACTCCCCGATCGGAGCGCCGGGATTGACGATCACCGCATCGAGCCCGGCAGCCACCGCCCGCAGCACCTCGGTCTCCGCCAAGAGCTTGGTCGTCGAGTATGGGGACGGGGCCTCGCCGAGGTCCCAGACGCTCTCCTCGGTCGCCAGCCGGTCGCCCGATGCCGATCCCACCGCCACCCCCGACGAGGTATGCACCACGCGCCGGACACCGGCCTCGGCGGCGGCGCGCAGCAGGTGGCGGGTGCCGAGCACGTTGGCCTCGTAGAAGTCGCTCCAACCGCCGCGCAGATCGTAGAGCGCCGCGACGTGGAACACGGTTCCGACGCCGGCGCAAGCCGCTGACAGGCTGCGCGGATCGCCGAGATCGCCGGGCACGACCTCGCACTCCAAGCCTTCGATGGCCCGGCGATCGCTGGTGGGGCGCGCCAGGGCGCGCACCTGGTGGCCCGCGGCGAGCAGGTGGCGCACCAGGTTCGATCCAACGAATCCGGTGGCGCCGGTGACGAGAGCGTGCATGGGTTCGAGTCCTGCCGATGATTGAAGACACGACGCAGGCGTGTCGACGATACTACACGGCAATCGCCCCGCCTCGGTCGCGGCGAGCGTGGCGCGGGCGGGAGGTTATGGTGGTCGAAAGCTCGAGCCCCCCTTCCACCGCCGACCCCGCTGAGGAGAGCGATGCATCCCCCCGAGAAGAGAACGACCCCGACAGGCACGGCACTCCGGTGGCGCTGGACTCTGCTCCCGCTGCTGGCCGCGACGCAGATCCATGCCCAGGACTTGCTGATCATTGGCATCGGGGCGGATCAGAGGAACTGGGACGGCATGGGCAAGGTGGTCTTCTTCCTGGAGTCGATCAACGGCGACGCCGTTCCGGAGATCGTGGCGACCGCCCATTGCGCGGACTGTCACGGGACGAACTCCGGCACCATCCAGGTCTTCAACGGTGTTCCCGAAGGTCTCACCGGCAAGCACGAGTTGCTGTGGCAGCGCTACGGGGACTCCGCGCGCGACCGGTTGGGCGAGGCCGCCGCGCCCTGCGGCGACCTCGATGGCGACGGCATCACCGACATCATCGTCGGCGCGCCCGGCGACAGAGATGCTGGAACCAGGGTCGGCAGCGTCTACCTGCTTTCCGGAATCGACGGCAGCGAGATCTACCGCTTCTGGGGAAGCGGTCCAAGAGGTCGCTTCGGCGCGACGGTGGCGCAGCTGGATGATCTGGACGGAGACGGCATCGGAGAGTTCGCCATCGGGGCGCCGGACGACACGGGAGTCGGCTCGGTCACGGTGATCGCCGGCGGCAACGGAGAAGTACTGGCGCGCTACTGGGGCGAGACCGACAGCCGTTTCGGAACGGCGATCGGCTCGGCCGGAGATATCTCCAAGGACGGCGTCGGAGATCTCTTGATCGGCGCACCGGCTTGGGACGGCGGACGGGGCAAGGGTCTCGTGCTGGACGGCGACGCGGTGGCGCGCGGGATCAGCGACCTGTCGGCCGTGACTCTGGCCGAGATCGATGGCAACAATCCTCTCTCCTACCTGGGACGGTCGATGAGCGCGATCGGGGATCTCGACCAGGACGGCGCCCGGGAAATCGCTGTCGGCGCGCCGGGAGACGACACCATATTTCTCTATTCTGGAGCGACCGGCGAGCTCCTAGACACCCTGGAGGGCAGGGGGCGCGATGGCGGTGATGTCGACGGCTTCGGCTACACCACGGTGGTAACGACCGGTGACGTCAACGCCGATGGCATCGATGACTTCGCGGTGGGTGCGCCGGGCTACGCGGCAGCAGCGCAGGACAACGTGGGAATCGTCTACCTGTACTCGGGTCGCGACCGCAGTATTCTGCGCACCAGTCAGAAATACGTCGACGAGGACGATTACTTCGGTGCATCGCTGGGAGCCGGCGGAACCGACTTCGACGGTGACGGTCGCCCCGACATCGTGATCGGCATTCCCGGCTACGGCGATCGCGCGGCGGGCAACGCCTTCGGCGCGGTCTACGTCGATCTGAGCTGACCGGCGACGGCCGAGAGGACGCCGCCGGCGCGATCGATCGCGGCTCAGCCGCCGCAATTCAGGTCGACGCAGTCCGGGCGTCCCGAGAGCGGAATGCCGATGTCGGCCACGGCGTCGCCCCACATCAAGCGACTGGCCCAGTCGATCGAAACGTCGACTCCGGGCACGATGTAACCGATCCCCAGGATCCAGCCGTATCCCGGCTGGTTCGGTGGGATCGGGCCAAAGTCGATCAACCCGCTGGTCATCACGTAGCCCCCGGGATTGCTGGTTCCGCACAGGTAGAATGCATCGATCCGATAGAGGTTGTGGGCCAGGTTGAGATTGCAGTAGAGCCCCACGAAATGAGCCAGCTCCAGGGTGTCGCCTTCGTTGAAGCAGTAGTCTTCCGGTGTGTACCAGATCGGCCCTCCACCATCGGCGGTCCAGGAGTCGAACCACTCGATGGTGTCTTCGGGGAGCATCGCAGCACCGGGAGAGCCGGCGACCGGAACTTCGCATGCCCTTTGCGGCAGCGGTACCAGCTCGACGGCGCTGTTGCAGCTCAAGTCGAGATTGGCGGCGAGGGCGGAGGTGGCGAGGGCCAGCAAGGCCAGGGTGAAAGAAACCGTGCGCACGGCGATCCTCCAACGGGCCTGTTGCGGCCCGACTAGACAAGGTCTTGACCCCGCACCGCGATCGTCCCGGTCGCGGTGCACTCCGCTAGAGTAATCCGATCCTTGCGCGAGGTCAGCGCTGCGCGGGACACGAAATCGCTCGAACTTCGCACCTCCATTACTATAGTGTTCCGTTCTGCGAATATGGCGGCACGCGGCCGCCGGCACGACCAATCGACTCCGGAGCCGAACGATGAGCGAAGAGCCGAACAAGATCATCTACTCGATGATCCGGGTCTCCAAGAAACACAATCAGAGGACCGTGCTGAAGGAGATATCGCTGTCTTACTTCTATGGAGCCAAGATCGGCGTGCTGGGGCTCAACGGTTCGGGCAAGAGCTCGCTGCTGCGCATCCTGGCCGGCGTCGACCGGGAGTTCGAGGGGCGCACCGCGCTGGCTCCGGGTCACACGGTGGGGCTGCTGGAGCAAGAGCCGAAGCTGCGGGCGGGCAAGACCGTGCGGCAGATCGTCGAAGAGGGCGTGCAGCCGATCGTCGACCTGGCGCGGGAGTACGAAGAGATCAGTCTGAAGTTCGCCGAGCCGATGTCGGACGACGAGATGAACGCGCTGATCGAAAAGCAAGGCGAAGTCCAAGAGCAGATGGACGCGCTGCAGGCCTGGGATCTCGATTCTCGGCTGGAGATGGCCATGGAGGCGCTGCGTTGCCCGCCGGGGGACGCGCCGGTCGATCGGCTCTCGGGGGGCGAAAAGCGGCGCGTGGCGCTGTGCCGACTGCTGCTCCAGAAGCCGGATATTCTGTTGCTGGATGAGCCGACCAATCATCTCGACGCTGAGTCGGTGGCCTGGCTGGAACACCATTTGCAGCAATACTCGGGCACCGTCATCGCGGTGACGCACGACCGCTACTTCCTGGACAACGTCGCGGGTTGGATTCTGGAGCTGGACCGGGGCGAGGGCATTCCGTGGAAGGGCAACTACTCCTCTTGGCTGGAGCAGAAAGAGCGTCGGCTGGTCCAGGAAAAGAAGGGCGAGCAACAAAGGCGTCGAGTGCTGCAGCGAGAGCTGGAGTGGATTCAGATGACGCCCAAGGGGCGGCGCGCCAAGTCGAAGGCGCGCATCAACGCCTACGAATCGCTGCTGGCTCGGGGCAACCTGGAGCACGAAGAGGAGCTGCAGATCTACATCCCGCCCGGGCAACGCCTGGGTGATATCGTGATTCGAGCCGACGGAGTTCGCAAGGCTTTCGACGAAACGATTCTGATGGACGACGTGTGTTTCGATCTTCCGCCGGGCGGGATCGTCGGGATGATCGGGCCGAACGGGGCGGGGAAGACGACGCTTTTCGAGATGATCACCGGGCACGACCGACCCGACCAGGGCACCTTGCGCGTCGGCGATACGGTGCAGCTCTCCTACGTCGACCAGGCGCGCGCGATGGATCCCGAGCGAAACGTCTGGGAGCTGATCTCTGGCGGCGAGGACTGGGTGACTCTAGGCGACCGCAAGATGAGCTCCCGCGCCTACGTCGGCCGCTTCAACTTCTTCGGTCCCGACCAGCAGAAGAAGGTGGGCATGCTCTCGGGCGGCGAGCGCAACCGCGTGCACCTGGCGCGCATGCTCACCGAAGGCGGCAACGTGCTGCTCCTCGACGAACCGACCAACGACCTGGACGTCAACACCTTGCGCGCGCTGGAAGAGGCCTTGCTCGCGTTCGGCGGCTGCGTGGTGGTCATCAGCCACGACCGCTGGTTCCTGGATCGGATCGCGACCCACATCCTGGCCTTCGAAGGCGACAGCCGCGTTGTATGGTTCGAGGGCAACTACTCGGACTATGAGGCCGATCGGCGCAAACGACTCGGCGCCGAAGCGGAGGTCCCGCGACGCATTCGCTATCGCCAACTCACTCGCTGAAAACCGGGGGAGGCTCATGACCACGGCACTCTTCACACTGCTCGGCGTGGCGCTGTCCACGACCGATCCCCTCGCCTCGATCGCCCACCACCGAATCCTCGCGACCATCGAGCCGGAGAGCGGAGCGCTCGCGATCGAGGACCGGATCGAGCTGCTGCCCGGCGCCGGCGCGTCGGCCCTCTACATCGGCTCCGCCCTGCAGGTTCGGTCGCTGGAGGCCGGAGGGAAGGCGACCGAGTTCCAGGTCGAGGCGAGCGCCGAGCCGGGCCGGGCGCTGCTCAGCTGGCGGGGCGGACCAGACGCCGGCACGCTGGTGATCCACTGCACGGCGAGCTTCGCCCCGCCCGCGGAAGGCGAGGCGGTCGAGCTCGAGTACCAGGCGATGGCGATCGACGCACTCATCGGCGAGCAAGGCGCGTTTCTGTCGCCCTCCGCGGGTTGGTACCCGCAGGGCGCGGAGGATCTGGCCCGCTTCGATGTCGTTGTCGACGTGCCGGAGGGCTGGCTGGCCGTGACCGAAGGGGCGCGCGCCACGGAGCGGACCAGCGCCGGGCGAACCCGGATCGAGCACACCGCCCCCTTTCCGGTCGACGGCGTGCATCTCTGTGCGGGCCCCTATGTGCGCGGAGAGTCGCGTCACGGCGAGGTCGCCGTGGAGACCTACTTCTTCGCCGCCGACACCTCGTTGGCCCCCACCTATCTCGAGGCCACAGTCGGCTACCTCGAGCGCTACGAAGCGCTCTTCGGCGACTACCCCTTCGAGCGCTTCGCCGTGGTCGAGAACTTCATGCCGACCGGCTACGGCATGCCAACCTTCACGCTGCTCGGCCAGCGTGTGGTTCGGCTGCCTTTCATCGTGCGCACCTCGCTGGGCCACGAAGTGCTCCATAACTGGTGGGGCAACTCGGTCTACGTCGACTACCAGAGCGGCAACTGGTGCGAAGGCCTGACCTCGTACGGCGCCGACTATGCCTACAAGGTCGACCAGGGGCCGGCGGCGGCGCGCAGGTATCGCAAGGACCTGCTCAAAGCCTACGCCGACTATGTGGCGGCCGGAGCCGACCTGCCGCTGGCGCGTTTCACCGGGCGCACCGACAACGCCACGCGGGCGATCGGCTACGGCAAGGCGGCCATGGTCTTCCACATGATGCGCGCGCGCATCGGCGCCGAGGCTTTCGACGCGGCGCTGCGCTGGGTGGCGGGCGCGTATCGCTGGCGCACGGCGTCGTGGGCCGACTTCTTCGCCGCCTTCGAGCGGGTATCGGGCGTGGATCTGGCGGGGGAGCGGGAGCAGTGGGTGGAACGTGAGGGAGCTCTCACGCTGAGCCTCGGCAGGGTCGGCGCGCGCTCGACCACCGCAGGGGGCCGGGTGATCGATCTCGAGCTGCGCCAGCAGGAGCCGCACTACGCGGTCGACGTTCCGGTGCGAATCACGGCGGGCGGTGAGCAACAGATGCACACGGTGCGGATCGAGGCAGCCTCGACCCGGGTGACGATCCCGGTGCCGGGACCGCCGCAAGGGATCGACGTCGATCCCGGTTACGACCTGTTCCGGAGCCTGCACGACGCCGAGATGGAGGCGACACTTTCGCAGTTCTTTGGCGATGCCGGGCGCAGCGCCGTGATCGCATCGACGTTGCGCGGCGGCACCGGCGCCCAAGCGCTGGCGGCGGCGATCGCGCCTGCCGCCAGCACCGCAAAGGGGAGCGCCGCCGGCCACGCCAAGGCGCTGCTGACCAACAAGACCCCCTACCCGGAACGACTCCCCAGCGAGGCGATCTACGACGACGCCGGGCGCCTGGTGATCGACGGCCACCTCTTCGACCCCGATGGCGAAGCCTGCGTGCTCGCCCTCGCCGGCGCCGCCGGACCCGAGCTACACGTCATCACCAACGACCCGGCCCAGCTCCAGCCCTTGACCAGGAAGCTGAGCCACTATGGTCGCTACAGTTACCTGGTGTTCCGCTCCGGGCACAACGTCGCCAAAGGCAACTGGTCGGTGAGCGACGGACCTCTGAGCCACACTTTTTGAGCAAATCCGATGCGCACCAACAATCGAATCGTGATGCTGTTTCTCGCCACCACCTGCTGCGCCGCCTTGTCCGCCACATCGGCAACGGCCGGTCGCGACACCGGCACCGCGCCTGCCCTCGCCGACCCGGTTCGCGTCGTGCTGCCGCCGGCCGGGGTGCGGGTCACGACGCTCGACAACGGGCTCCGCGTGGTTGCCATCGCCGACCCGACCTTGCCGATGGTCGGCATCAACGTCGTGGTCAAGGTCGGCTCGGCAACCGAGAGCGTCGCCACCAGCGGTTCGTCGCACATGCTAGAGCACCTGCTCTTCAACGGCACCGAGACGCGCACCCAGGAGCAGCTCTACGACGACGTCGATTCCTTCGGTGGCTACAACAACGCCAACACCAGTCGCTTCTACACCAACTTCATGATGCTCGGCCCGTCGCAGGAGCTGGACCGCATGGTCGAGATCCAGGCCGACATGCTGTTGCACTCCATCTTGCCGGCGGAGAAGCTGGAGAAGGAGCGCGGCATCGTCATCGAGGAGATCGGCCAGGGAGGCGACGATCCCGGCGAGGACGCCGAGCGCTTTCTCTTCGAGAAGTGCTTCCCGGCCAGCCCGGTGGGCATGCCCGTGCTGGGCAACCCGGGCACCATCTCGGGCCTGGGGCGCGACGACCTCTACGACTTCTACAAGACCTACTACGTTCCGAACAACATGGTCATGAGTGTCGTGGGAGGCTTTGATCCCGAGACTTTGTCGGCGATTCTGGAACGACACTGGTCGGCCGCGCCCGCCCGCCCCGTGCCGCGACCGGCGCGTGACTACTCGGCGCCGATCCCACGCTCGGCGGCCTATGCGCGGCGTGGATCCGGCTCTTCCACGTCGATCGGACTCGCCTTCGAGGCGCCCGCCTACGACAGTCCCGGCCACGTCGCGTTCGAGACCGGCGTCGATCTGTTGAACCGGGCGCTGCCGGCACTGCTCGACGACACAGCGGCGGCAGCCTTGACCGCGACCGGTGCCCACACCCTGCCCTGGCCGCCCGTCGGACGCCTGATGGTGTCGGGCGAGCTGGCCGCCGGCGCCGATGCGGCCGCCGCCGCCGAGGCGCTCGAGTCGACGATTCGGGCCTGGGCCGAGGGCCTGGGGAGAACACTGTCGGCGTCCGAGCTGAGCGCGGTCCTGGCTCGGTCCAGAGCCGAGGCGGCCGGGCTGCTCGAGAAGCCCCACTACTACGGCATCGCCAACGCAGAGCGCTACGCCCTGAGCGACGCGGACGAGGTGCAGCTCGCGCTGCCGGCACGCGCCCGGTTGACGCCTGAGGAGATCGCCCGCGCGGCGCGTCCGCTGGCCCGGGGACCGGTGATCTCGACCGTGCTGCTGGCCGGCGCCGCGGCGAGCGCCGACACGGCGGCAGCGGCGCGGGTGCGCACCGAGCGCCGCGTGCTCGCCAACGGCCTCACCCTGGTGGTCCGCAACAACCCTTTCGCCAAGGTCTTCGCGGCCCACCTCCTGGCCCGCGACCGCGTGCTCCTGGAGGGCCCCGAGCGTGAGGGCTGGGTCGACCTGATCCACCGCCTCGTCGCCGGGCAGGGCGGCGATCGCTCGGCGCTCGAGTTCCGGGAAGCGCTGGCGGCGCTCGGAGGCAGCCTCAAGGCCTTCGACTCGGCCATGATCCCCTACGACGACTACTACACCTCGCCGCGCTACTCCTTCCTGCGCCTCGAGGCGCTGCCCGAGCACGGCGGCGCCGCGTTGCGCCTGCTCGCCGAGCGGCTGCGAGCGCGACGACCCTCCGCGGAGGCACTGCTCGAGGTGATCGAGAGCGCGACCGGCGTCGCCTCCCGCAATCAGAGCTCGGCGCGGGCGACCTCGCGCGCGCTCTTCGATGCCGCGGTCCTCGGAAAGCAGCATCCGCTGGCGCGTGCCACCGAGCTACCGGCGGACGCGGCCACCGAGCGCATCGAGGGGGAGGCCTTGGAGGCGCTCTGGCGCGAGCTCTTCGACCCAGGCAACCTGGTGGTGTCGGTGGTGACCAGTTCGCCAGCGGACCGGATCGCCGACATCCTCCAGTCGACCCTCGAGGGCGGCCCGGCTCCTTCGAAGCGGGAATGGCCCCCCCTGCCGCCCACCCCCGCCACGCAGGTCATCGAGGAGGATCTGGGAAAAGAGCAGGCCTCGGTGCGCTGGGGAAGCGTGGCGCGCATCGCGCCGGCCGACGAAGAGGCGCTGCGCCTGGCGGTGAGCGTGCTCTCCAGCCGGCTGCAAGACGACCTGCGAGAGACCCGCGGCCTGGCCTACTCGCTGGGGGCTTCGGTGAGCGTGATCGGCGACCGCGCCTGGATCGAGGTCGGCGGCGGAACCCGTCCCGAGAACATCGAGGAGTTCATGGAGGGGATTCGCACGATCGTCGCGTCGCTGGCGTCGGCCGGCACCACGCCCGAAGAGCTGGAGATCGCGCGTCGCGCCCTGCTCGGCAGGATGCGCATGCGCCAGCTCTCCAGCATGGGGCAGGCTTTTCGCCTCGGCGTGGGCGAGGCGCTGCACGGCTCCTACACCTGGAGCGACGATTCCATGTCGCGGTTCGGCGCGGTCACCGTTCAGGAGGTCGATCGGGCCGCCGCGCGCTACCTGCGCCCCGAGCACAGGGTCGAGGTGGTGGTTCGGTAGCGGCGGCTCCCTACCAGAGCATCCGCTCGATATGCTTGGGCTTGGGAGCCTGGGCCAGGTTCTGGCGGCCGTACTTGTCCTTGATGGAGCTGCTCACGTCGGCGCCCGACTTGCCCTCGCTCAGCTGCTCTTCGATGTCCGCGATCGCTGCGGTGACCCACGCCGGATAACGTCTCGGTTTGTTCCCGCCCCCCCCGTAGGGGACCCAGGGCGCGAAGGTATCGAGCAGGTCGTGAACTCTGTCGTCGGGGATGCTGAGCGTTTGGGAGATGTCGGGCACTGTGACCATCCGCGACCTCATCGGCTGTGGAGGAGGAAGCCCGGCTCTGGTCCCGCGGGGGCTGACACCCCCTACAGCGCAACGAGTTATAGAAACTCGTGGCCGCGAGCTGGGGGGCCCCCGCTCCTGGTGAGCGACGCGCGCGGGGCGCGCCGGATTCGATCAGGCATCAACTCAAAACTAATCGATTTGGCCCGACTTGTCACCTGCTGAGCGACCTTGCCGAGATGTACACTACACTGTACATTTGAGCATGGAAAGAGGTGACGCATGAAGACCATTACGTTCACTGAGTTCCGCAAGAACGCCTCGGCCCTGTTCTCCGATGTGGAGCGTGGCGAGGTGCTCGTCATCATTCGACACGGCAAGCCGATCGCCGAGGTGTCCCCGATTCCCTCGCCGGATATCCTACCGGCGTGGCAGCGACCCGCCCTGCGTCTGTCGGCCCGGGGAAAGGGACTGTCGGAGGCGATCCTGGAAGAGCGTGCAGATGAAGACCTTTCTTGACTCTTCGGCCTTCGCGAAGCGTTACGTCGAGGAAGAAGGGAGTGATGCGGTCGAAGAGCTCTGCGCGAAGGCAAGCGCACTGGCTCTCTCCGTCATCTGTGCTCCCGAGATCGTCTCGGCCCTGAATCGCCGCCTGCGCGAAGGCTCGCTGTCGCGCGGTCAATACCGGGAAGCAAAGACTCGTCTGTCGGCGGAGGTGGCCGATGCCACGATCGTGAACCTGGTTCCGGCGGTGGTCGGAGAGGCGATCCGGATCCTGGAAGCCAATCCTCTGCGGGCGATGGATGCACTCCACGTGGCTTGTGCGTTGCTGTGGAATGCGCAGCTCTTCGTTTCGGCGGATGCGCGGCAGGTGGGTGCGGCCAAGAAGGCCAAGCTGCGGACCCGGCAGGTGTGATCGGGGCCTGGCGCCTGCTCTACGTCCCCACATCCGGGTCCAAGAGCCGCACTCCCGCGGTGGCGCGCGCCCCCACCGGCACCTCCACCGTCCCATCCACCACCGGCAGCGCGGCACCGTCCCGCTCCAGTACGTCGGTGCGCAGAGCGCAGCCGACCGCTTCGTTGCCGAGCATTACCCGCACGGTCGCCGACGATCCCGCGATCTCGCGCAGCCGCAAGATCACTCCCCGGCCATCCTCGGCCGGCTTCAGGTCGATCATCTCGACCGCCGCCCCCTCCAGTCGCAGCGCCGAGGCGGTGGGCGCGGCCCCCGTCCCCCATCCCATTCCCGGCGGCACCACCACGGCCCGCAAGGGATCGGCGAATCCGGCGCTCGCGCGGGACACCCCGAGCGCGTCCCAGCCCCCTTCGCGGGGCACGAGGCCGTAGCGCAGGACCATTCGCGAGCCTTCGCCCGGCTCCACATCGACCGGGCCGATCGCACCGCCGAAGTACTGCGCCTCGTCGGCCTTTTTGTCGAAGCGCGACACCAGCGTCGCTCGCTGGGGCGCCTCCTGGCGCGAGAACTGGATGGTCTCGAACTCCGCGACCAGCGCGTCGGGCGTCAACATCGTGATCGACGCCTGCGCGCCGCTCAGATCGACCCAGGGACCGACGCTGAAGCGGCCCATCTCCGCGCCGGGAAGCTGGTCCGGCTGCTCGCCGTAGAGCCGCATCGGCCCGGCGGGGGAGGCGATCCGTGCCGCGAAGGGGTCGAGGTCGAGCGGAAAGCGGAAAGCGAAGTAGTCGAAGGAGCGGCTGTAGGGGACGTGGGGAAGGGCGTCGCGCAGCACGGTGTTGGAGAGCTCCAGCACGCTCGAGGCGCGGCGCAGCGCCACGTCGACGAAGCGGTGGGCGCTGCCCGCGCGACGGAAGCGCACCGCTTGCAGCAAGGGCCCATCGGCCTGGATCAGCGGTTCCACGGCGCCGGCCTGGGTTGGGTGGACGAGACCGATCAGGTGCTGGCGGTTCGACGCGCGGATCATGCCGTTGAAGGGTTGATCCAGCGCCGAGTCGATCCACTCGCGGCCGCTGCGCAGGTCGACCAGGGAGCTGATCCGCCCGTCGCCGTGCTCCACTCGCACCCGCAGCACACCGTTGTCGAGCACCGTCGCCTCATCGCCGAGCTCGATGCCCGGACGGCTCCGACCGCGCTCGGAGCAGATGGCCGGAGCGGGCGCCGATCGCCGCACCAGGAGCCGGCGGTAGCCGACCGGAGGAACCGGCGGAACCTCGACCAGGATCCGCTCCGCCCCCGGCACCGGCTGCACCGGCAGCACGCTCCCGGTGGCATCGTCGACGACCTCCACCGCACCGGGTGGCCACCCTTCGGGAAGCTCGACCCCGACCACGCCACCCCGCTCCCACTCCCGGGCGTTGGCGACCACCACCGCCAGCGAGTCGCCCGAGGTCACGCCCTGCGCCAGCGCCGCCAGCGCCTCGTCGAGCTCCTCGCGCGTCCACCGATCGGCCCTGCGGGCCACCTCGGCGACCTCGCGGTTATGGAGCTCGGTCTCTTCGACCGTCAACAGGCCCGGCCAGGGCGCGCCGCCGCCCGAATGCTCGTCGTACTCGGCGATGTCGTGGGCGATCCGCCGCCAACGCCGGCGGTCGCGGGCGGTGCCGGGGCTTTCGGCCAGCCACTCGCCCGCCACCGACAGCGCCTCGGCCGCGGGGGCGCGAAGCTGCGAACGACGGTTCTTGATCTGGGTGCGCGGCGCGATGATCGCCACCACGTCCCAGCGTCCGGCCCAGTCGCCGCGGTAGCCGGTCAGGTCGGGGGCGGTCTCCAGGATGTGCTCGAAGAACTCGCTGGGGGTGGCCAGCCGCAGCTTCGGGTTGTCGTAGGTCGCGTTCCATTCCCGCGCCAGGTCGGCCATGCCGAGCGACGCGTCGGCGTTGTCGAAGCCGCGCATCACCAGGATCGCGTCGAAGGGATAGCCCGCCTCCTCCCACTCCGGCAGCCGGCGCGAAAGCTGCTGGAAGGCGGTCTGCACCGTCAGCAGTCCGTACTCGATGTAGCCCTCGGCGTAGGAGCCGTCGGCGATCCAGGTGAGCACCTCGTCGCCGCCGGGGCCCGACCAGCGAAAGGGGTAGTCGGCACGCGGAATGGTCGCGCCGGTGCCGATGAAATCGTTGGCACCGGCCAGGAAGTAGCGGATGCCCGCGTCCGCCATCACCTCCGGCAGCCCCCAGGACCAGCCCGGCACGTCGTCGCCCAGCACCACCCGCGGCGCGATCCCCAGCGCCCGCCCCGCCAGCCCCGCCGCACCCATCCAGCGGATCATCTCCCAGGGCGCCATCGAAGCCGAGTGCATGCTGGCGAGTCCCCCCCCGACCTCGACCCGGCCGGCCTCGATCAGCTCGCGCATGCGCAGCCGCGAGCCGGCGTCGGCCCGGATCCAGAACTGCTCGAGCTGCCACAGCTCCTCCACCGTCCAGCGGAAGTCGGAATCCTGGTCGGCGAACGAGACGACGTTCTCGAGAATGCGCCAGTGGGTCTCGGCAACCTCCGAGGGCGGCGCGGTGAAACCGATGTCGAGGTGCGACATCTCCACCACGTAGATCGTCTCGATCGAGGAAGGAATCCCCTGCCCCGGCGGGGGCGGCGGCGGCAGCGGTCGATCGTAGATGCGCTCGATCTCGCTCCAGGCCATGGGAGAGTGGGCGGCGGCGGTGGCGGCGGCGAGCAGCGTCGCCAGGATCGACAGCTTCTTCGTGTGCATGATGCGCCTCGTGTCGACCCCACATCCGTCACCAAAGAGTAAGCTCTCCTGACCATCCCCAGCTCGCGCACGCCGCTCAGCGAACCGCCCTTGCACGGAACACCGTCATGAGAATCACCGCACTCGTCGCCGCATTCCTCCTTCTATCTCCGCTCGCCCTGTCGCCGGCCGCCGCCGCCGACCAGGGATCGACTCGCGCGTCCGCCCATGCCAACAGAGCGCAGGGCCGCGTCTGCGGCAATCCCCTCCTTGGCGACCACTACCGTGCCGCCGAGGCGGCCCATCCGGCGCGCCTCCCAGACGAGTACGATCCGAAGGTCGCGCTCACGGCCCGGCCCAAGAACCGCGTCGGCGATCCGCGCGTCTTCTGGGCCTTCGACCTCTCGGTGATGCCGCCTTTATGGATCCAGGTCCCCGCCACCTGCCGCGGCGTCGGCCAGCACTGCTACGTGTTCGTGGCGGACGACCAGTGGAACCTCAACATGGACGCCGACGACGTGCAGGAGGTGCTCTACCGCTGGGATACCAGCACCCCCGGCACCCCCGACAAGGGCATCTTCCAGGTCGACACCGAAGTCTTCGGTCCGCCGCCGGACGAGCTCGACGAGGACCCGCGCATCTACATCTTCTACTCGGAGCTCGGCAGCTACGGTCGCTCGGTGTTCGACGGCTACTTCGATCCGATGAACGAGCTCACCGAGGAGCAGGCGCAAATCTACGGCGGTCACTCCAACGAGGTCGAGATGTTCTACATGAGCTGCGAACCGGTCAATCCGGTCGCTCCCTCGACCCTCTCGGTGCTGGCGCACGAGTTCGAGCACATGATCCACTGGAACATGGATCAGAACGAGCTGCCCTGGGTGGACGAAGGTTGCGCCGAGTTGGCGATGCTCTTCTACGGCGTGCCCGATCCGATCAGCGGCTTCCCCAACAACCCCGACAACTCGCTGGTGGAGTGGGATCAAGAATGGTCCGACTACATCAAGAGCTATCTGTTCACACTCTACTTCTACGAGCAATTCGGGACGGAAGCCGCGATCAGCGCGCTGGTCGCCGAGCCTCTGAACTCCGTCAGCGGCTACGAGCAGACCTTGCTCGATCTCGGTTTCGATGTCGACTTCGACGATCTCTTCGTCGATTGGACGGTCGCCAACCTGCTGGACGATACCGAGCTGGGCGATGGTCGCTACGGTTATCAGTCCGAGTCGTTGCCGATCTTCTTCAGCTGGTGGAACGGCCCTTACCCGGTGGTGCAGAAGAGCGGCAGTGTCGAGCACTGGGCCTGCGACTATCAGCGTTTCGACGATCCGGCCGGCGTCCCGCGCGCGTACTACGTCGACGGCGCGGACGATGCCGTGTTCCGCTGCACGATGATCGTCAAGGGGGACGGCGTAGAGACCCTGGTGCGCGAGATACCCCTCCACGGAGACATGTTCGGAACCGACGTCGTAGCAACGGAGATCGGCTACGACACCCCCTATATCGTCGTCAACAACTGCACCGACAGCGACACCAAGACCTACCTGCACGGCACCGATCTGGCGATCCCGGTCGCCGCCACCGCCTGGGACGGCGCCACTCCGGGGGCGGGAATCGACGCGGACGATTTCGTGTCGCTGGCCTTCTCTTACCAGTCGACCATGCCCGCCATCGATGCGACATCGATCGATAGCGTGCTGGCGCTCTCCGGGGGCCACACCTGGCTCGATGGCGAGGGCGCGATAGGCGGGTCGCAGTGGAACGCCGCGGGTGACACGTTGACCGTGTGGCTGAGCGTCGGCGGCGCTGCGCCGACCATCGCCGTCGCCGATACCATCGTGTCACTGGTCGACGACACCCGAGCCTCCGTGGTGCTCGGTGGCTCCTTCGAACAGACAGGAATCGAGGACCGGGCCAGCGCGCCGCCGCCGGTCGCCGTGGCAGCTCTGCGCTCCGCCCCCAACCCCTTCAATCCGCTCACTACTCTGTCGTTTACGCTGGCGGCGAAGGCGCGCGTGGCGCTCCACGTCTACGATCTCGGCGGGCGCCTGGTCGCGACACCCTTCGAAGGAAGCGCGGAGCGCGGCGAGCATGCCGTGCGCTGGGACGCCACCGGCCTGGCCAGTGGTGTCTATGTCGCCACCCTGGTGACACCGGCCGCTCGCTCGACGCGCCGTCTGTTGCTGCTCAAATAGCAGCGAAATGCGCATGGCGCTCCCCCCCGCTCTGGCACTGGCGCTGCTCCTGGCCGGCAACGCCTTCGCCGGAACCATCGCCGGCTACGTGACCGACGCCGACTCCGGCGAGCCGCTGGCATGGGCCAACGTGTTGCTGCCGGGAAGCGATCGTGGCACCACCACCAATGCCGCCGGTTACTACGCCCTGCCGGATCTGCCCCCCGGACTTCAAACCCTGCGCTACACCTACATGGGCTACCGGCCGCTGCAGCGCAGGATCGGCGTGCGGGCTGGCCAGCGCCGAAGAGTCGACGTGGCGCTCGAAAGCCGGCCGATCGCCGTGACCGGGGCCCAGGTGGTCGCCGATCGCGAAGAGGAGGAGCGCGCCATCCAGACCGGCTTCGTGGCCCTCGAATCGCGACAGTTTCGCGAACTGCCGGCGACGGCGGAGACCGACATCTTGCGCGGCCTGCAGCTCCTGCCTGGCATCCAGGCGGCCAGCGACTTCTCCAGCGGCCTCTACGTGCGCGGCGGGGGGCCTGATCAGACTCTGGTTCTTCTCGACCAGATCCCACTCTACAACCCGGCCCACGCTTTCGGCTTCTTCTCGACCTTCAACGCCGACGCCATCCGCGACATGAGCTTGCACAAAGGGACCTATCCCGCCAACTACGGCGGCCGCCTCGGGGCGGTGCTCGACGTCGCCAACCGCGACGGCAACCGCCACCATTTCGCCGCGCAGGGCGGAGTCAGCGTGATCGCCGCGCGCACCACCCTGGAGGGACCGGTGGGCGACGGATCGTGGATGTTCTCGGGCCGGCGCACCTACCTCGATCCGGTGCTGGCCGCCATGCGTCGCTCTGGAATCGACGTGCCGGACTACTACTTCTACGACGTCAACCTGAAGGTCAACCAGGACTTCGGGAACCGGGACAAGACCAGCGTCAGCGCCTACTTTGGCAACGACTTGCTCGACTTCGAGCTCACGGACGCGACTTCTTTTCTGCTCGAGTGGGGCAACCATGCGGCAACCACCAAGTGGACGCACATCTTCTCGCCGCGAGTATTCGGCAACTTCTTGGCGGCTTGGAGTCGCTATCAAAGCGTTACCTCCTTCAACCTGGTAGAGACACCTCTGCTCTTCCGGAGCGTGATTTCCGATCTGTCGCTCAAATCCGATTTCGACTGCTATCTGTCGTCGGAGCACACTCTTAATCTCGGCGCCATCGCCAGCCGCTTCGACTTCGACTACCAGCAGTCGTTCAACAGAGAAAGCCAGCTCGACGTCTCCATCCGTCCCTTCGAGCTCGCTGCCTACGCCCAGGACGAGTGGCGCATCGACGCGCTCACTACCGCCCGAATCGGCCTGCGCGCTTCCTACTTCTCGGAAGGGGATCGCCTGCATGCCGAGCCCCGGATTTCTCTCAGCAGGGTGCTCGGCGAAACGACCCGAGCCAAGCTCTCGACCGGCACCTATCACCAGCATCTGCAGCTGATCGCGACCGAGGGGTTCAACGGCGGTGATGTCTGGATTCCGCTCGACGATACCGTGCAACCGGGCGCAGCCACACAGTTCGCGGCCGGTGTCGACTGGAACCCCTCCAACGAGTGGCAGATCACCGGCGACTGCTACTACAACACGCTGCGCAACCTGGTCACGGTCGACACCCGGGTTGCCAGCGACAGTGCCGACGAAGACAACACCGCCGAAGAGATCTTCATCACCGATGGCACCGGAAGCGCGAAGGGGATCGAGCTCTTCGCCCAGAAACGCGGCGGCGCTCTGCGCGGCTGGATCGGCTACGCCCTGGGTTGGACTCGGCGCGAGTTCGCCGAGATCAACGAGGGCGAGCCCTTCCCGCTCAAGCACGATCGGCGCCACGATTTCTCGCTGGTCGCGACCTGGCGGCGCGACAGGTGGACCTTCGGCCTGACCCAGGTGTACGCAACAGGCCAGGCATTCACGCCGGCCTCGGCCCGCTACTCCATGCGTGCCCCGGCGATCGGCACTCTGCTGCCCGACGACCTGCTGCTGCCCGCCGCCAAGAACAGCGCCCGCCTCCTTCCCTATCACCGCTTGGACCTGAGCATCAAGCGCTCGATCAGCCTCTTCGATGTCGACTGGGAGCTCTACCTGCAAGTATTCAACGCTTACAACCGTCGCAACGAATGGTTCGTCCAGTACGACACCTCCGAAGAAGAGGTCGATCCGGAGGTGGTCAACATGCTGCCGATTCTGCCCACATTGGGCATCAACTTTGCATTCTGAATCGATCGAGGCCGACCATGAACCGTGTTTCTTCGCTCGCCACGCTGCTCCTGGTGGCCGCGACGGCGTGCGACACTACGCGCGAGCCCGGCGAGCTGATCGCCCCCGGGCTCTCCGACCTCTTGGTGCTCGATGCGACCCTGATCGTCGATCGACCCTTGCCGGCCATTTTCGTCCGCCGCAGCATCGCGATCGACCAGCCCTACAGTCAGGCGGCGGCGGCCGTGACCGGCGCGACGGTAGAGATCGAGACACCCCAGGGCTCGGTCTTCTACAGCGACGATCCCGACTCCGCCGGGCGTTATCTGCCCCCGGCCGACTCCCCGATCGTGCGCGCGAGTACCCGCTATCGGCTGCGGGTCGACTCAGCGGATCGCCACGCAAGCGCCGAGACCGTGACCCCGGAGAAGATCGAGATCACAGAGGCCCTACTTCTCGACGAGGTGACCCTCGAGCCCGTGCGCACCCTGCTGACCTTCGCGGCGGCCGGCTGGGAGGAGCTCTTCGGCGCCCCGGAGAATCAGATTCCCTACCTGGAAGGGCTGCCGGAGTTGCGCTTCGACCAGGTCGAGGTCCCGGCCTACCAGGTGGGCGTGCTGCCCCTCGACCCCGAGGCCGAGCCGGTCATCGATCTGAGCTTCCTCGACGAGGAGACGCTCGAGGAGGTCTACGAGCAGGCGCGCTCCGGGGCCGAGTCACCGCCGATGATCATCGAGGACGGACGCCTCAAGATGCCCTGGTTCGCCATCGTCTTCGGCGGTCCGCACCTGGTGAAGCTCTTCGCGGTCGACGAGAACTGGTTCGACTACATCCGCTCCAACGGAGTCGACACCGACAATCGCTGGGGCGGCCTGGCCGGGGACGCCTTCGAACGCCCGATCTTCCACGTGGAAGGCGGCATCGGCCTCTTCGGATCGGCCTCGGTCGACTCCCTGGGGCTGGTGATCCTGCCGCTGGCGGGTTCCTGACTACTTCGACGGACCGAATCCCTGCATCAGCGCCGACCCGAAGGCCAGGCCCATGATTCGGGTCATCACCAGGACGGTGATCTCTTGCTCGGTGGCCGGCGCCAAACCGGGCTCCGGCTTGTAGACGAAATCTGCATCCGAGAGCTTCGGCGACATCTCGTTGACGATCTTGAGCTTCAAAGTCCCCTCTTGGCCCATCTTGGCGTCGCCGTCGAGGCCGGCGAAGCGCCCCTTGGAATCGAAGCTGAGCGCGAAGCGGGCATCGATCGGCTCTTCCGGATCACTGATCTTGATCCGCATGCCGCTGGGCAGATCGCCCGTGTAGTCGAGCGCTACATCGGCGCGCTGCGTGCCGCCGTCGACGAAGGCGTTCAGCTTCCAGGGCATGGCGCTCTTCTGTAGCACGTAGAGATCGAAGCGCTCCACGCCCGCGGCTTCGGCGGGATCGACCGGTCGCAGGTCGAGCTTCCAGGCCTTGCCGCTGGGGGCGCCCGATACCTCGCTCACCGATTCGACGCGCACCGCGCTGAGCATCTCGAGCAGAGTCTTCTCCAGGTCCTTGTGCTGCCCGCCGGAGCTCTCGGTCACGCCCAGCTGCTCGGCCGGCTCGCCCTGGTAGTAGCGCGCATCGCCGGTCGCCTCGAAGATCCACTGCCTGTTGTTGGTGCGCACCCGATAGCTGCCGACCGTGCTGGTGAGATCGGCGGCCAGGTCGGCCGGCGGACGGCTCTTGTAGGTCGCCGAAACCTGGATCGGGACCGGGCCCAGCGATTCGGAGACCAGAGTGGCTTCGAACGATCCCGCCATCGAGACCGGAACAGACTTCTCCGCCGTCCCCATGGTGGCGACCAGGGCTCGGACCATCTCTTGGAGAATCGCCTCGCCGCTCTTGGCCTCTGCCGCGGGGGCCAGCAGGACCAGGCTGGAGAGGATCGGCAGCAGGCGATGCGGCGCGCTGACGAAGGACATCTTGGGACTCCAGGCAGGGGGTTCGCGAGGCCCACAAGGTACACCAGCGGGCCCGCGCACGCGGTCGATATTCGGCGGGCTACTGTCGATCGAGCCAGACATCGAGCTGGCTCCAGCCCGAGCTCACCGCCACCGAATGGGTAGCCGGCAGGTGGTCGGGCGCCGTGAAGGTCAGGGTGTAGGTGCCCGGCGGCAGCACCACGTGGTAGCTGCCGTGCCGGGAGTCGGCTCCGATCCGCTCGCCCTCGACGAAACCGATCTCGGCGATCTCGATCTCGGCACCGAGCGGGGTGTCGTCGCCGCCGTCGCGCACCCGGCCGAGCACGCCGGGGGCGCGGCCGATGCGCTCCAGGACCGCGCGCCAGGCCGGACGCACGTGCTCCTCGATCTCACTGAGGGTCTCGTGGTACGGCGGCTGGAAGCCGGCGCCGATCTCGATCAGGTAGGCCATGCTGTTGTGGCTGTTGTAGTGCCACTCGAAATCCTCGCCCGACGCCGAGGCCAGGCGCCAGTCGTAGTCGGCCACGCCGGCGTAGAAATTGCGGCCGGCCCACACTTTCTTCGACTCGGCCAGGGTCGCGCAGCGATAGGGGTAGAGCACTTCGCGGCCGTAGGAGTGGTAGCTGATCACCACCACCGGTCGTTCCCGCTCGGCCAACGCCATCATCGCCTGCACCTCCGGCTCCGAGCCTGGGCTCGGACCGCGGTAGACATCGGACTCAGGCATCGCCGACACGTTGCCGCACGCGCCCCACAGGAAGGGGTAGTTGCGATTCAGGTCGACGCCGTAGACCCCACCGCCGTTGTCGCGCCGGTTCTTGCGCCAGTAGGCGTTGACCTGCCAGACATGCTCCAGCCCGTCGGGGTTGACCACCGGCACGATCCAGATCTGGTAGTCGTCGACCCAGTCGCGCACCTGCCGATCGCCGTCATAGCGCGCCAGCAGCTCCTCGGCGGTGTCGAAGGCTGCCTCGATGGTGTTCAGCTCGCGAGCGTGGTGCAGCGCGATGAAGAGCAGGGCCGGCTCGTCCTCTTCCTCGTCGACCCGGTCGGAGATCTTCAGGGCGAGCAGGTGCCGCCCCTCGGCGGTGGGTGGAATCGACAGGTCGTCCATCAAGTCGACCACCCGGGCCAGATCGGGACGCGCCGCCTCGAGCGCGACCAGGTCGGCCTGCACCTCGGCCCAGGTGCGGTAGCCGTCGTCGATCGCCATGGCATCGCCGGGCACGGCTCGGTCGCGGAAAGCTCCGCCCACCCCCAACAACTCGGCGCTCCGCCCCTCCGCGCGCAGGCAGTCCAACTCCGCCGCGTCTACGATCAGCCCGACGCCCCCCTCTCGGCTGCCCGCCACATCGAAGCCCGCCGCCTCGAAGGCAGCACGATCGGCGCCGGGATCGAGGCTCTCGACCTCGATCCAGAGGGACTGCGCGAGCGCCGCGCCGGCCATGAGCGGCGCACTGATGGCGAAGAACGTCCTCTGGAAGCGCATGGGATGTCCTGGGTGTTACGAACGGGCTCCTACCCAGGATAAAACGGCTCGCGGGCGCCGATCGGTCGATCGACGCCCGCGATTTGGGCACTGGGGTGGGGCGGGAGCTCTCTAGAAGGTGCGCGTCACCCAGGCCCAGAACTTGGTGGTGTTGTTGTCGGGCGCGTACTCGTCGACGCTGAACGATGCGAACTTGGCGCCGAAGGCGTGGTGGGCGTCGCACTTGTAGGCCACCACGGCGTCGATCTCGGTGCCGTAGTGGGCGCTGCCCTCGACCGCCGCGAAGTCGTGGAAGAGAGCCTTGAACGAGAGCCCATCGACCGCCGCGATCTTGCCGCCGGCCGCCACGTAGAGATCGTTCAGACCGGTGGCCGGAGTCGCCAGGAAGCGATCGGCCCAGCCGTTGAAGGCGTGGTTGGTGCCGGTGAAGGTGCGGAGGGAGCGGAATCCACCATCGCCGTCCGGCTCGGAGCCCTGGCTCTCGTAGCCGCCCTTGAGCCAGTAGTCGCCGAAGCCGGCGCCGGCCACCACGTGGAAGTAGCTCACGCCCAGCTCGTCGGTGTCGCCGAACGCGGTCTGGGTGGCGAACTCGGCCTCGTAGATCGCCTTCAAATCGTCCGAGAGCTTGCGGGTTCCGGCCAGACGGCCACCGTAGGTCGCCTGGTCGCGGAGACCGGAGCTGACCGCGTAGTCGAACATGTAGGCGTAGCCGGTGAGCTTGCCGATGTCGGCGATCTGGTAGCCCGCGTTGATCGCCACGCCCATGTCGACGAGCAGATTGGCGCCGCTGATCGCGTTGGCGTTCCAGATGTAGGAGCCGATCAGGGTCAGGTTTTCGACCGCGCTGTTGACCACCGTGGCCGCGTCGTAGGTCATCTCGTTCAGGCGCCAGCCAACGTTGCCGATGTGCCGGGCGTTGTCGAGGATGATGCGCTGGCGGCCGACCAGGAACTTGGTCTTGGGCAGCGCGTCGCCCTCGTAGCCGACGTACATCTGGTTGATCTCTGAGCCCTCGGGATCGAGCACGACCGGGTACTCGGTCTTTCCGTTGGTGTTGCTGTCGAACTTCGCGTCTCCGAGCGGCGCCACGGTCTCGGTCTCGAAGTAGCAATACAGACCTTCGTGAGAAGGCGTGCGGTAGCCGAGCAGAATGTCGGCGTTCAGAGCGTTGGCGACCTCGTCGCCCTCACGATCCACGTACTCGTAGCGGAAGGTCGTCTTGAAGGTGACCTTGCCTTTGTCAGCGGCCTGGGCCGCCCCGGCGGCCAGGCACAGAAGCGCCGCCGGCGCAATGACCAGACGGCGGACGTCGATAGCGGTAGACATATTTCGGTTCTCCACTGGCCCGCGCTGGCGGGCGCCGATTAGCCCCTTCGAAATCGGGGCGGGAGCCAGACGACTCGGCCACGGCGGCGGGAGGACGCCGGCCGGCGCTGCCCCCGGACAGCGCGGCGATGGCTCATCTCGAACTCGACCGCCAAGGGCGCACGATACACACGGAGCCGAGCGCTGTCATCGCCTATTTCATGGCGACCGAATAGATCCGCCGTCGGCGGGCGATCAGTCGCGGGCGGCGTCGGGGTGCCACGTGTATGCTCGCTCGATCGTCTCCAAACCCCGTGGATCGAACTATGACCAAGAACTGGCTCCGTTTCGGATCGGTCTTCCTGCCCGCTCTGGCGGCCGACCTGCTCACCAAGCAATGGGCGCTGGCGCAGCTCGAGCCGGGTCGCACGATCCGTCCCCTCGGCGCCCTCCTGCCGCTCACCCTGAGCTTCAATCGCGGCGCGGCATTCAGCCTGAGCCTCGGCGGCCATTCGCGTCTGCTCTTCACACTCTTCTCCATCGCGGCCTGCGTCTGGCTACTCGTCTACCAGCGCCAGACTCCGCCCGGCGCGCGCTTGCGATCGATCGCCCTGCCCTTGATCGTGGCCGGCGCCTGCGGCAACCTGGTCGATCGCCTGCGCTGGGATCGCGGAGTGATCGACTTCCTGGGGCCCTACGATCTCGGCTTCATGGACTGGCCGATCTTCAACGTGGCCGATATCTGGATCACTTGCGGCGCCGCGGCGCTGGCGCTGGGATTGTGGCTGGAGGAGCGGCGCGGGCAGGCCGAGCGGGCGCGGTAGCTGCTATCGTTGGGGCGACGGCGAACCCCCCGAACACTCCAGTGCGGAGGCGAGACGCGATGTCCACCGTGGCGATCACCGGCAGCTCCGGCTACTTCGGCGAGCGGCTGATCCACCGGCTGCAAGACCATCCGGGGATCGATCGGCTGGTCGGCGTCGACGTCCGCGACCCCCATCCCGACCCCAGCGAGAAGGTCACCCACTACCGGCTCGACATCCGCAATTCGCTGCTGCCGCAGCTGCTGGCGGCGCTCGGGGTCGACACCATCATCCACCTCGCCTTCAGCGTCAAGCCGATCCACGATCGGCGCGTAATGCACGAGATCAATCTTGTAGGCGCACTCAATCTGCTGCGCGCGGCGCGCCTGGCGAAGGTGAGGCGGATCATCCTGCTCTCGAGCACCACGGTCTACGGCTTCCACCGCGACAACCCCTACTACATGACCGAGGCACGGCGCCCGCGACCCAACCGAGAGATGCAGTATGCCGTCGACAAGGTAGAGGTAGAGACACTGGTCCAACACTATGCCCAGAAGAACTCGGCCTGCAGAACGGTGATCTTGCGGCCTTGCTCGATGACCGGATCGAGGGTCCAGAACTACCTTTCGGACTACCTCTCCAATCCGATCGTGCCGGTCATCGTCGGCTACGATCCGCTCTTCCAGTTCGTGCACGTCGATGACGTGATCGACGCGACCATTTGCGCGCTGGACCGACGCGACGCCACCGGCATCTTCAACATCGTCGGCGACGGAGCGATTCCGCTGCGCAACGTCGTCAAGCTCTCCGGCGGCATCCCCCTGCCGGTGCCCACGCCGATCGCCGGGCCGGTCAACGATCTGCTCTGGTACCTGAAGCTGGCGCGCACCTCCTCCGGATCGCTCAGCCAATATCGCTTCTCCTGCCTGGCCTCCAACCAGAGGCTCAAGAACGAGCTCGGGATCACGCCGAGCTGCTCGTCGGAAGAGGCCCTGAAGCGCGAAATCGACTACCAGCGGGTGCGCCGCATCGATGGCGAGGAACCGCCTCGGGACCGTGCTCCGCTCTCCGATGCGCTGCGCGAGTACTACCGTGATCGAGAGCGCGCCGAAGAGGAGCGGATCCTGCGCGTCATCCATCCACGACATTCGCAGGGCGCCCCGGCGCTAGACTGAACCGACCCGCCCTCATGTCCACCATGCGCTGCAATCTCGGCCTGTGGCCACCCGTAGTGGGCTGGGCGCTGGTGATCTTCGTTCTCAACTCGATCCCCAACCCGCCCGCGGCCCCGCCCGGCCCGGTTCCGATCGACAAGGTCGTGCACTTCGTGGAGTATTGCGTGCTTGGCGCGCTGATCTACCGCGCCGCCCGCGGAGCCGGATGGCGGCGCCCCATCGCCTGGGCGCTGGCTCTCGGCATCTCCTACGGCGCGCTCGACGAGTTCCACCAGGTTTTCATCCCCACCCGCTTCGCCGATCTCGGCGACGCCGCGACGGATGGCGCGGGCGTGGTCGCCGGCGCATTGATCCTCAGCCACACTCACCGCCGCAAGAAGGTCGGCAGTCTCGACCCATGAGCCAATCATCGAACCACTTCCGCACCCATAGCTCCGGCCAGCTCGGCACCGGCCAGACCGGCGAACGCGTCATTCTCTCCGGCTGGGTCCACCGGCGTCGTGACCACGGAGGGCTGATCTTCTTCGACCTACGCGATGGCGAGGGCTTGATCCAGGTGGTCTGCGACCCCTCCTCCGACTCGGCGGTGCACGAGACGGCCTTCGGGCTGCGCTCCGAGTACGTGGTGCGTGTCGAGGGGGTGGTGCGGCTGCGGCCCGGCGGCCCCAACCCGAACCTGGCAACCGGCGAGATCGAGGTGGTCGCCGAGACGCTCGAAGTGCTGAGCACCTGCGCTCCTCTGCCCTTCCAGGTCGACACCGAGGGTCAGGCGCCTCCCGGCGAGGAGCTGCGTCTGAGCTACCGCTACCTCGATCTGCGGCGCCCCGAGATGCGCGAGCTGATCGTGCTGCGCCACCAAGTGTTGCGGGCGATCCGGGAGAGCCTGAACGACCAGGCCTTCTACGAGATCGAGACGCCGATCCTGATGAAGAGTACGCCCGAGGGGGCGCGCGACTTCCTGGTGCCCTCGCGGATCAACCAGGGCAAGTTCTACGCCCTGCCCCAATCGCCGCAGCTCTACAAGCAGATCCTCATGATCGCCGGCATGGAGCGCTACTACCAGATCGCCAAGTGCTTCCGCGACGAGGACTTGCGGGCCGACCGCCAGCCCGAGTTCACCCAGCTCGACCTGGAGATGAGCTTCGTCGATCGGGACGACGTGTTCGAGGTTGCCGAGGCTTGCATGGCGGATGCGGTGGCGGCGGTGCGCGGTGCGCCCTTGGCGCTGCCCTTGCCGCGCATGACCTACGCCGAGGCAATGCGCCGCTACGGAACCGACAAGCCCGACCTGCGCTTCGGTCTGGAGCTGGGGGTGATCGACGACCTGGCGGCGACCAGCGGCTTCGGCGTCTTCCGCAAGGCCGTCGAAGCCGGCGGCACGGTGCGCTGCCTGGCCCTGCCGGGGGGCGCGACCTGGTCGCGGCGCCGCATCGAGGAGCTGGAGAAGATCGCCAAGACCTACGGCGCCAAGGGGCTGGCCTGGATCAAGCTGACCGGGGGCGCGGCCACGGGCGGAATCGCGAAGTTCCTCTCCGAAGGCGAGGTGGCGACGATCGCGGAGCGCTCCGGCGCGCGCGAGGGCGATGCGCTGCTCTTCGTGGCCGATCGGATGAGCGTCGTCTGCGCGGCGCTGGCGAATCTGCGCAACCACCTGGCGGCGGAGCTCGACCTGGCCGACCGAAACGAGCTGCGCTTTTTGTGGATCACCGATTTCCCGCTCTTCGAGCGCGATGAGACCAACGGGCGCTGGCAACCCTCTCACCACATGTTCACGCTGCCGGTCGAGGGCGACCTGGAGCGTCTGGAGAGCGATCCCGGAGCGGTGTCGTCCTACCAATACGACCTGGTGCTGAACGGTTGGGAGCTCGGCTCGGGCTCGATTCGTTGCCACCGCGCCGACATCCAGCGGCGCATCATGGCGGTGGTCGGTATGGACGAAGAGGAGGCCGAAGGGCGCTTCGGCTTCCTGCTGCGGGCCCTCGACTTCGGCGCCCCGCCCCACGGCGGGGTGGCGCTCGGGATCGATCGCCTGGTGACACTATTGGCCGCGCGCGAGTGCGCGATGCGAGACGTGATCGCCTTCCCCAAGACGCTCACGGCGGTGTCGCTGATGGACGCCTGCCCCTCGGAGGTCGACGCAGAGCAGCTCGAGGAGCTGGGACTGGCGCTGGTAGAACGGGCGGAGGAAGACTAGGCGCCCGGCGCCAAGCGTCGCTGCGGCTGCAACAGATCATCTCGCCATTGGCCGGGTCACCGACGCCGGCGCAACAATCGGTTGCATCGGTGCCCGCCATCTGTCGTGAGCGAGTGCTCCGTGGGCCGACGTCATGGCCGCAACCAATGGCCATGCCGCGTGTTGCTGGCGCACCATCGGCGTGGCACAAAGCGTGCATCTATGCACGCCGAACGCCAAGAGACCACCGCCCCGAGAGGACCCATGACGCCAGGGCCGACGGACCGCTTCTTTGAGACCATCCTCGATTCAGTGGCTGACGGCGTGTTCACCGTCGGACGGGATTGGCGCATCACTTCGTTCAATCGAGCCGCCGAGAGAATCACCGGCATTCCCGCGGCTCGCGCCATCGGCCGGCCCTGCTCCGAGGTGTTTCACGCCGACATCTGCGAGAGCCGCTGCGCACTCCGCCGCTCGATGGAGACCGGGCAGGAGCTGATCGATCTTCCGGCACGAATCCTCGATGCGCGCGGTCGTTCGATTCCGATCAGCCTGAGCACCGCGGTGCTGAGGGACTCGGGCGGCGAGCTGCTGGGGGCGGTAGAGACCTTTCGCGATCTGTCGGCCCTGGAGCGCCTGCGCAAAGAGATCTCGCACGAGTACAGCTACGAGGACATCGTCGGCAAGAGTCGCGGGCTGAAGAAGATCTTCGCGATTCTTCCAGACGTCGCCGAGAGCGACGCGACGGTCCTGATCGAAGGGACGAGCGGCACGGGCAAAGAGCTGCTGGCGCGGGCGCTGCACAACCTCAGCCGGAGGCGCAAGCGGCCCTTCGTGGCCGTGAACTGCGGAGCGTTGCCGGTCAGCCTCTTCGAGTCGGAACTCTTTGGACACACCAAAGGCGCGTTCACCGATGCGCGGCGCGACAAGCCCGGGCGGCTGGCGCTGGCCGAAGGCGGCACACTCTTCCTGGATGAGGTCAGCGAGCTGCCTCCCGCCACACAGGTGAAGCTGCTCCGGGTCCTCCAGGAACGGGAGTACGAAGCGCTCGGCGGAGTGAAGACCCTGCGGGCCGACGTGCGGGTCGTTGCCGCCACCAATCAACGCCTGGTGGAGCTGGTGAGCGAAGGTCGGTTCCGTGACGATCTGTATTTCCGCCTCGCGGTGGTGCGCCTGGCGATCCCCCCGCTCAAAGAGCGTCGCGAGGATGTGCCTCTGCTGGTGAGCCATTTCATCGAGCGCTTCGACGCCCAGCATGGGAGGGGGATCCATGGCGTGACTCCGCGCGTGATGGAAATTCTGATGCGACATGACTTCCCCGGCAACGTTCGCGAGCTCGAGAACATCATCGAGCATGGCTTCGTGCTTTGCCACGATCCCGAAATCGATGTGCAGCATCTCCCCGAGGAGCTTCGAAGCGCCGCACCGCATCGCGTGGGGGAACAGGACCGGCGCTCCAACCTGGCTCGCGCGGAGGCCGACGCGCTGCGCGGGACGCTGGAGCAGCACCAAGGCCGCATGATCGAGGCGGCCCATGATCTCGGGATCAGCCGCACCACCTTGTGGCGCAAGCTGAAAGAGCACGGCATCGTGGCGGCCGAATTCAAGAGCGAGCGCGGCCGGCCTGGAATCGACCAGGGTGCCGACACGTGATCGGCACGGAGCTTGCACGCTCATGACCGAAAGAGCACCCATCCGATCACCAGACAGAGAAATCCCCGTGAAAGTCGCCATCCCCAGATTGAGAGGCGCGATCGCCCCTTGTTTCGAGCACACCGCGACCATCGCCATCTACACCCTCGAAAAGGGTGCCGTCGCCGATGAGCTGGACATAATTCTGTTCAGCGACCGCGCCCTCGACCGCGTTCGTCTGCTGACCGACCAGGAGGTCGATACACTGATCTGCGGCGGCGTGCAGAACCGCCTGGAGGACATGATCGAGGCCGCGGGGATCCAGGTGATCTCTTGGGTATCGGGCAGCGTCAACGAGGTTCTCGAACGCTTCGCACGCGGGCGCCTGATCTCGGAGCGGGACTAGAAATTCGTCTCGTCACATCGTCTCTTCTCCGCGATCCATCCCCTGCGGATCCTGATTCGTTCCTGGCAGAGGTCCGCGAGCAACGAATCGGCGGCCGCGCTCACGTGATCCAGGTCGAAGCGGTGAAACTCGTGGGCCAGGGCCTCGACCCGCGGCACCAGGCGCTTGCGCACGTCCAGCTGTTGGTCGTCGCTCACCTTGGTGCAGATGGTGCGGAAGCAGCGATCGATCGATGCCATCTTGCCGAGCGTCTCCTCGGCGCGAGCCGGCAGCTCCGGGTGGTTCTCGGTCGTCTCGTTGTGGCATTGGCCACAGATCTCGGCCACCTGCGCCACACCGATCGCGGCGGGTCTCAGGGGTCCGTGGCAGGTCACGCAGTTGGGACCACGCTCCATCGCCTCGCCGTCCAGCAACATCTGGTAGTGCACGCTGTCGAGATAGCGCCTGGCGATCTCGCTGTGGCACCTGCCGCAGGTCTGGGGGATGCGGTCGAAGTCGACGGCCGAGTTAAAGGGCGCAGAGCCCGGCTCGGAGTGCGCGAGCGCCGCTTCGGTGGCGGTCGAGTCGCCGCCGTGACAGTCGACGCAGACCACCTGCTCGGCGTGATGCACCGACTTCCGCCAGTCCTCGAAGTAGGTGAAGAGCTTGGGGTTCGTGACTCTGAGCTCGGGATTGCCGTGGCAATCGACGCAGCCATCGGCGCGCGCGATCGAGGGCGCGCCGACGAGAATCGACAACGCTGCCGAAAGGGCAACGATCCAGGAGTCCGGGTGGGCGTTCATCGTTTCCTCCGTGGGGTCCGCCTCACCGGGTGCAACGCAAGACGTAGGCCGCGACTCGGATCCGCACGGAGGGAGTGAAATCGCCCGAGTATCAACACCTCGGAGAGCTCGTCTGGGAAGGACACTGCGCCGCAACCGTTGCGGACCTGCAACGGCCCGGTTGCGGTGTTTCGCCGCTGAAACTCCTCGCGCGCCGCTACTCGAGCAGTCCGTCCACCGCACGCTCGAGATCTTCGAGCGAGAAAGGCTTGGGGAAGGCCAGATCGGCTCCGAGGCGCAGCGCGGTCTCCAGGTAGAGCTGGTTGGTCGGCGCACTGATGGCGATGATCTTGATGCCGGGATGCTCGCCGCGCAGCGCGATGATGGTCTCGATCCCGTCCTTCTCCGGCATCAGGATGTCGGTGATCACCACGTCGACCCGCTCGGTCTGGAGCTGCTCCATCGCGACCGCGCCGTTGCTCGCCTCGACGACCTGGTAGCCGGCCCGCTCCAGCTGCTTGCGCACCACCTTGCGGATCGGAGCCTCGTCGTCGACCACCAGCACGCGGCCGCGGCAATCGCGCCCGGCGTGCTTGCCGCGCCTTGCACGTTCGCGCGTCGCGGACCCCCTTTGCGGCTCACGGCCGGTTCGATCGGAGCCCGCCTGGTGCAGGCTTCCGCGGTCGTCGCCGGCCTTCGGCATCCAGGAGTACTCGAAGAAGCGCACGCGATCCTCGAGCTGCGCGCGCAGGGTCTCCGGCGATCTGGTGGCTGCTTGACTCAGGCCGAACATCTCCTGCGGCTCCCTCGCTTCCTGCCCTCTGCTTGTCATCGGCTCATTCCGCCCGCCCGCCAGTCCGGGGACCAAGATCGAGTCCAGGTGCCACGGCGGGGCGGGCCCGCTCCCCAGGCCTCGGCGATACGGCTCATTTCCCGTGTGCATCTCGAACCTCTCATGACCGTCGAGCGAATCGCTCGGCCGCGGACACGGGGGGGAGTCATCTTTAGGATAGACCATCGTCGGCGAATCGAGAATCGGGCGGAGCCTCTCCGAGGCCACTCGTGGTAGAGCTCGCGCGCTTGGAGCAGCTGTGGTCGACTCATGAGGAGACGTCTCGAATGAACGCTTGGACCCTCGGCTCCCGTGCATTGGTAGCGACCGGGTTGGCGGCTCTCTGCCTGCAGGCATGCGAGCAAGCCGATCAGAATCCCGTCGCGGCCGGCGAAGCCAGTTTCCGCGAAGGCCTGCGCAAGTACCGCGATGGCGACTTCGAGGCCGCCACCCAGAGCTTCCTTGCAGCGACCAAGCTCTGCCCCGACAGCGCCTCCTACCACTTCAACCTGGCCCTCAGCCTGTGCCGATCGGGGCAATCCAGGGAGGCCATCGCCGAATGCCAGGTCTACACCGGTCTGGCGCCCGAAGCCGAGAACATCCCCGACGTGATGAACTGGGTCCAGGAGCTGGAAAGCCGCGCCGAGCGGCCCACCGCGCCCCAGGAGCGGCCGCTCCGCTCACCGAACCGCCCTCCAAGCGGCGCTGTCGCACCCCGATCGGCTGCTGCCCCGAGGGCTTCGCGCGCATCGAGGCCAGCACCTTCTGGATGGGCAGCCCGCGCGCTTCCACGATTGCGGCGACGACTGCCCGGTCGAGAGCGTGAGCTGGTTCGAAGCTGCCGAGTACTGCAACCGCCTGTCGGAGCTCGAAGACCGAGCTCCCGCCTACCAGATCGAGGGCAACGAGGTCGCCTGGGATCGCAGCGCGGACGGCTACCGACTGGCGACCGAGGCGGAGTGGGAGTACGCCGCCCGCGGTGGCAGCGAAGGCGCGGTGTACGCGGGTGAGTGGCGCATCGAAGGAAAGAACAAGGCATCGGCGCTCGATCCGATCGCCTGGTTCGGGGGCAACAGCGGAGTCGACTACGGCGGCGGACGGAAATGCGGCGACTGGCCGGAGCGGCACTACCTATCGGAGCGCTGCGGGACCCACCCGGTCGCCACCAGGGAGGCGAACGCGCTTGGGGTCTTCGACATGCTCGGCAATGTGCGGGAGTGGTGCTGGGACTGGCACGGGGTCTACTCCAAGGAGCACCTGACCGATCCGGGTGGGCCGGGCGAAGGCAAGGAGAGGATCCTGCGCGGCGGCGGCTGGTGCAGCAATGCTCGCTTCTGTCGCGGCGCCAACCGCAGCCGCTTCTCGCCCAACTTCAAGACCCTGAACCTGGGCTTCCGTCCGGTGGCATCGTTGTAGACCGATCGAGCTCGAGCTTTCCGCGACCGGCCCCGCCCGCGGGCGACGGGGCCGGTGGTGCCGAAGTTGGAGCCGTAGCCAGTCACGCCGCTGCCGGACCAATAGGTGTACGAACCGTTGTAGGTTCCGATGATGGCGGAGTGGCAGCTCGCCTCTTGCGTGGTCCTGCCGAACACCCCCACGTACGAGCCTCGACCTGCGCGGATCCTAGAACCCCTCGTCGCCTCCCAGCAATCCGCCCAGCACGTCTCCGCCCATCCCGGCGATCCCCTTCTTCTCGCCGCGCCTGGTCGAGCGGGCGCCGGCCAACACGCGATCGGCCAGCCTCGAGAAGGGCAGACTCTGCAGATAGGCCGTTCCGGGACCGGTCAAAGTGGCAAGGAAAAGCCCCTCGCCGCCGAAGAGAGCATTCTTGAATCCACCGATGAACTGGATGTCGTAGGAGACCGAGCTGGTGAGGCCGACCAGGCAGCCGGTGTCGATGCGCAGCCGCTGCCCCGGCTCCAGGTCCTTGCGGATGATCGTCCCGCCGGCATGCACGAAGGCCCGCCCGTCGCCCGTCAGGCGCTGCAGAATGAACCCCTCGCCGCCGAAGAGCCCGGCCCCGAGCCGCTTTGTGAACGCGACCTCGATCTCGATCCCCTGCGCCGCGCACAAGAAGGCGTCTTTCTGACAGATGAAGCTGCCGCCCATGCCGCCGAGATCGAGCGGGATGATCCTCCCCGGGTAGGGCGCCGCGAAGGCCACGTGACCCTTGCCCTGACCGTTGTGGAGGAAGGTGGTGATGAAGAAGCTCTCCCCCGTGACCATCCGCTTGAAGCCATTGAAGAGCCCTCCGCCGGTCGAGGTCTGCATCTCGATCCCATCCTCCATGTAGGTCATCGTGCCGACTTCGGCGCGAACCCCCTCGCCCGGATCCAGCTCGATCTCCACGAGCTGCATGTCATCACCGTAGATGGAATAGTCGATCACGTCCGCTGCCATCTCTGGGTCCTTTCTGGTCGAGGAGATCGGGTTGGAGGAGCTGGTGCCATCAGGATCTTGGCCTCAGTTTCGGGCCCATGCCGGCAATACTCCCGGCTGTTCCACCCCCAAGGCGCCCAGACCGACGGCGTAGAGCACCAGGCAGAGGAGCACGCTGAGCAGCAGGTTGAGGGCCAGGCCGGCGCGCGCCATCTCCCCGATCCGAAGCAGCTTCGAGCCGAAGACCACCGCGTTGGGCGGGGTCGCGGTGGGCAGCATGAAGGCGCACGAGGCAGCGACCGTCGCCGGCAGCATCAAGACCGTGGGATGGACTCCGAGCGCCGGCGCCGCCGCCGCCAGGATCGGCAGAATCGTCGTGGTCGCCGCCGTGTTGCTGGTCAACTCGGTCAGGAAGGTCATCGTCAGCGCCACCGCCAGCATCAGACCGAAGGGGGGCAGGCCGGCGAAAGCGCCGAGCTGGCCGCCGATCCAGGCCGCGAGCCCCGAGGCGGCGAAGGCCGAGGCCAGGGCGAAGCCGCCGCCGAAGAGCAAGAGCACGCCCCAGGGGATGGTCACGGCCTCGTCCCAAGTCAGAAGCGCGCGCCGCGCTGCGGCGCTCGTTCCCGCCGGAACGATGAAGAGCACCAACGCGCCGAACACCGCCACCACGGCGTCGGTGATCATCGATGGGTCCGGGAAGAGTTGCGACCAGCCGGGCATCACCACCCCGGCCACCGCCACCGGGCGGCGCGTGATCCACAGCAGCGCGGTGCCGGCGAACACCAGCGCGGCGCGCCGCTCCTGCGTCGAGAGCGGGCCGAGCCGCTCCAATTCCTGGTGAAGATCGGCACCGACTCCCGCGGCCCGCGCGCGATCGACTCGACGCCCCCAGCCGCCGGCGATGACCAGGTAGGCCCAGGTGGCCGGCAGCAGCACCACCACCACCGGCAGCCCGACCAGCAGCCACTCTGTGAATCCGATCTCCGGCGCCCCCGGAAAGATCTCCGCCATGAGCCCCGCGAACACCGCGTTCGGCGCCGTGCCCACCAAGGTGCCGATCCCGCCGATGGAGCAGGCATAGGCGACGGCGAGCATCAGGCTGCGCCCGAATCTCCTGTCACCGACCCGATCGGCGACCGCGACCGCGATCGGCAGCAGCATCACCGAGGTCGCGGTGTTGCTGATCCACATCGAGAGCGCGGCGGCCGCCAGCATGAAACCGAGCAGCAGGCCCGGCGGCGAGGTGCCGACGGTGATCAGAGTGCGCAGCGCGATGCGCCGGTGCAGCCCCGCCGCCTGGATCGCTCTCGCGATCAAGAAGCCCCCGAAGAGCAGGAACACGAAGTGATGGCCGTACTGGCTGCTGGTATTCTGGGCCGAGAGGATGCCGAGCGCCGGCAGCAGGACGATCGGCAGCAGCGCGGTCGCCGGAATCGGAATCGCCTCCAGCACCCACCACAGAGCCATCCAGGCGGCCACGGCGGCGGTCCGGGCGGCGCCCTCCGGCATGGCGCTGGCGCCGGCGGCGAGCAGATAGACCACGCACCCCGCGATCGGACCGGCGAGAAGGCGCGCAAGGGACTTCCTCAACGGAGGAGAGCCCTTTTCGAGATCAGTCTACGACCGCATCTTCGGGCAAGAGATAGCGCCATGGATTGACCTTCTTGCCGTCCCGGTGGACTTCGTAGTGGACGTGCGAGCTGGTCGACCGCCCAGTCGACCCGAGCAGCGCGATCGCCTGGCCGCGCTCCACCTCTTGCCCCCGCTTGACGAGGTTCTTCTTGTTGTGCGCATAGGTGGTCAGGTAGCCGTTGCCGTGGTCGATCTTGATCTGGTAGCCGTAGCCGCCGTTGCGCCCCGAGAACACCACCTTGCCGGCGGCCGTCGCCAACACCTCGGTCCCTTCCCGCCCCGCCACGTCGACTCCCCAGTGGAAGCTTCTGCGGCCGGTGAAAGGATCGCGGCGCCGTCCGAAAGCGGCCGAGAGCCAGCCGTCGGTGGGCAGGATCGATGGAACCCCCTCGAGCCCCTCGCGAACGTGCGTCAGCGCACCCTCGACCTGCGTCATGTCGCCCTTGAGATGGCTGGCCCGATGGGTGGCCCGCTCGAGGCTGGTGCGCAAGATCCTGACCCGATCGCCCTCGATGGCGTCGTAGGCGTCGGCGGCGCCGACTTCGTCTTCCAGCAGGGTCTCGGGCTCATCGAGCTCGTCGAGCCCGGCCAGGAGGCGCATGCGCTGCTCGACATCGCGCATGTCGACCAGGTCGGCCTCGAGCCGGGCGAGCTGTGCACAGGCCTGATCCAGGGCATCGTGCAGCGCTTCGTTCTCGGCTTTCTCGGCATGCAGCGAGGCGAAGTAATCGACGAAACGCAACCCGGCCAGCAGCACGCAGACGCCCACGACCCCCGCCACCACGGCGGGCACGGCGCGGTGCGGGACGGCGCGCATGAAACGCTCGGTTGCTGCTCGTTGCCACATGGTTGGAATCACCCCCCGAACTCGGAACATCTACCTATATCACGCCGAGGGGCGCTGAATCAATGCTGCAGAAAGAGCTCGAGCTCCCGTTCCCCCGCTACCACGCGCAGCTTCTCGAGCGCCTTCTGCTTGATCTGCCGGATCCGCTCGCGCGTCAAACCGAACTCCCGGCCGATCGCCTCCAGGGTGCAAGGATCCGAGCCGCCGATCCCGAAGTAGAGGCGCACCACCCGGGCCTCGCGCTCGGTCAGCGCGGCGAGCGCGCCCTCGATCTCCAGGGTCATCGCCTCTTCGACCAGGTCCTCGTCGACCTGCCGCTGCGACGCGTCGACCAGCACGTCGACCAACCCGCCGTCATCGTTGCCCTGACCGGGTGAGTCGAGGCTCACGTGGCTATTGGCGACGAACAGGGTCACCGCCACCTCCGACTCCTTCAATCCCAGGTGGGCGGCCAGCTCCGCGGCGGTCGGCTCGCGTCCCAGCTCCTGCTCCAGGGCCTGGGAGGCGCGTCCCAGGCGGTAGAGCACGGTCACGCGGTTCAGCGGCACGCGCACGATCCTCGACTGCTCTGCCAGCGCCTGCAGAATCGCCTGACGGATCCACCACACCGCGTACGAGATGAACTTGAAGCCCCGGGTCTCGTCGAAACGCCGCGCCGCCTTGATCAACCCGGAGTTGCCCTCGTTGATCAGATCGGAGAGCGGCACCCCCTGCTTGGCGTAGCCCTTGGCCACGCTCACCACGAAGCGCAAGTTGGCGGTCACCAGGCGGTCGAGCGCCTCCTCGTCGCCGCCGCGAATCCGTTGCGCGAGCTCCACCTCCTCCTCGCGACAGATGAGTGGGATGCGCGCGATCTCGCGCAGGTAGATATCGAGTGCGCAGTCGTCCTGGGTTTCGGTCCCGTCTTGCTGGGCCAAGCTGCACCATCCCAACAGGTTGGGGAGCTCCGCGCGGAATTCGCGCGGCGCATTGCGAGCGTCGAGGGCCAACGCCCTCTTCCGAGTGATCGGCCCGGAATCGCAAACACTTGCGTCCTGCTTTGGGGTGGTGCAGGTGCGCCCGCGCCGTCAGGGTGCCAAGGCGAAGTAGCGCTGGCCCCCGCCGGGAAGCTCCACGTAGACCGCGATCGGCACGTCCTGGCCGCGTTGATCCAGCGCCTCGTGGGCCTGACCGAAATCGCGCATGCCGGCGATCTCGAACTCCGCGAGCTTCTGAATCACGTAGCCGGGGCGCAGATTCGCCCGCGATGCCGGCGAAGCGGGCGCGACCGAGACGATCATCACGCCGTGATCGGCGCTCACGCCGGCCGCCTCGGCCTCCGCCGACTGCAGCGACACCACCTCGAGCCCGTGCCAGGTCGCGCCGCCGGTCGCGGACGAGGCGCTTCCCTCGTCGGCCACCAGGTCGCTCATCAGAGCCAGCTCCACGGTGAAGCGCTGGCGCTCGCCATCCCGCACCACCACCACCTTGCCCTTGCTGCCGACCTTGGTCTTGCCGACCATGCGCTGCAGCTTGGGGATGGTCTCGACCGGGGTGCCGTTGAACTCGACGATCACGTCGCCCTCACGGATCCCCGCCTCGGCCGCCGGGCCGCCGGCCACCAGACCGCTGACCAGCACGCCTTCGGGGCCGTCCAGGCCCAGCGCCTGCGCCAGGTTGGCGTCGACGTCCTGGATGTTCACGCCGAGAAAGGCGCGCCGCACCTCGCCGTGCTCTTTGAGATCGTCCAGGATCTCTTTCACCAGCCCGATCGGAATCGCGAAGCCGATGCCGACGTTGCCGCCCGAGGGCGAGCTGATGGCGGAGTTGATGCCGATCACCTCGCCGCGAATATTGGCCAGCGGACCGCCCGAGTTGCCCGGATTGATCGAAGCGTCGGTCTGGATGTAGTCCTGGATGTCGGGCGACGCCCCACCGAAGCGCAACGAGGATCGACCGTTGGCGCTGATGATGCCGAGCGTCACCGTGCCCTCGAAGCTGGAGAAGGGGTTGCCCACGGCGAGAGCCAGCTCGCCCACTCGCAGCGTCGACGAGTCGCCCAGCTTGGCCGCCATGATCTTGCCGTCGGGCTTCACCTTGAGCAGCGCCACGTCGGTCTTGGGATCGGTGCCGACCAGCTCGGCCTCGAACTCGCGCTCGTCGAGGGTGGTGACCACGATCTCCTCGGCCTGGTCGACCACGTGGTTGTTGGTCAGGATGTAGCCATCCTCGCTGACGAAGAACCCGGAGCCGAGCGAACGCGCCTCGCGCTCATCCGGCATCTCGTCGAGGCGCCGGCGGAACATGTCCTCCATCCCGGGGATGAAGAAGGGATGGCGAAACTCCTTGTCGACCTTCTCCATGTGGGTGGCGCTGATGTTCACGACCGAGGGCAGGACCGCCTCGGCGGCCGATGCCACCGCATCGCTGAGCGCCTGGGCCGACGCGACGTCTTCGGCGAGGGGCGCGGTCGTCGCGACCGCGGGGCCGGCGGCGGCCAGCGCCGCGGCGGTGATCACTGCTCGGCGCAGGGCCTTGTTCGGATTCATGGGGGACTCCATCGGTCGAAGAGGGGTGTTGCTCGGATCCCCAACTCTACGACGATCGTCCTCCCTGGTTCCGTATCGATGTGCGGGTCAAAGGACGCGGACGACTTCCCTGTGGCGCTCCTGGGAGAGGATCTGGTGATCCTCGCGGGCGCTCCGCAGACGACCCCGCAGTTTCGCCACCGCCTTGGAGTGGATCTGCGAGATACGCGACTCGGAGAGGTGCAGGATGGCGCCGATCTCCTTCAGAGTCAGGCGCTCGTAGTAGTAGAGAATGATCACCAGCCGTTCCTGTCGCGGCAGGTGCTTCACGGTCTGGATCAAGAGCTCGGAAAGTTGCCGGGTGGCCATCTCGCTGGCCGGCGTGAGCACGCGTCGATCCTCGATCGTGTCGATCAGCCGGATCTCCTTGTTGTCGTTCCCTTCCGAGACCGCCGAGTCGAGCGACTGGAAGGACATCCCCAACACCTGCGAGACCAGCAGACGCACCTCTTTCACCGAGATCTCCAGCTCCTCCGCGACCTCGGTATCGGTCACGCCGGGACCCTTGCGGACCCGCAGGCGCTCGTAGGTCGCGTCGACCTTCTTGGCCTTCTGCCGCAGCGAGCGCGGCAGCCAGTCCTGGCTCCTCAGCTCGTCGAGCAAGGCGCCGTAGATCCGCGGCCGGGCGAAGGTCTCGAAAGCCACGCCGCGGCTCGAGTCATAGCGGTCGACCGCGGCGATCAGCCCCATGGTGCCGACGCTCATCAGGTCTTCGCGCGACACCGAGGCCGGCAGCGAGGCCGCCGTACGGTTCACGATGTAGCGGACCAGGCCGGAGTAGCGAAGCACCAGAGCATCGCGGTCCTCGGGGCGGCGTTCGCTCAGGAATTTGCACCAGAGCTCATCCTGGGGGGCGGTCTGCTTGACTTCGACGGACACAGGCGGCCTCTCTCTCGGTGCCGGGATCGGCCGGCCTCGGCGAAGGGCGCCGCGGGGTCGTTCCGATCCGCAGGGGCTTTCGCGGCACGCTGTCGTGCCACGGGCCTGTTCCCGAGAGCAACCGGCGTGCCACCCCATATCGCGTCATCACCTGTGGCGCAACAGCCTACCTGTCAACGAGTTGCAAAAAACTTGACAACCCGCTCTCGACCCACCGCATGTTTCTCATCCACCCCGGATCGAGTGCTCTCCCACCAGCGTCAAAATAGTTGGCGGTCCTAGACCAGGGCCGGCAGGCGCCCCTCGCGATCGAGCCGCGCCAGGGCCTTGTGGACCGTCTGCCGGGTGATGCCGAGGATGCGCGCCGTCTCCGTCTTGTTCCCCTGGGTATATCGGTAGATCGAGATGATGTGCTCATCCGTGATCAACTGCAGCTTCACCAGGCGCGGCGACGCGGCGGCGTCAGGGGCGGCGGGGGCGGTGCCGTTCTCGCCCGGAAGGGCGCGGGGCTCCAGCTCCGACGAGATCTGGTCGTCATCGAGAAAGGGCCGCACGTGCGCGACGTCGATCAGCGAGCCGCCGTTCCAGGTGATCGCCAGTCTCTCGAGCAGGTTCTTCAGCTCGCGCACGTTGCCGGGCCAGCCATAGTGCAGCAAGAGGGCCATCGCCGGACCGGTGATCGCTTCGATCGCCACGCCGAACTGGGCGTTGTTGGCGCGCCGGTAGTGGTCCAGGAGCAGTGGCAGATCGTCGCGTCGCTGGCGCAGCGGGGGGATCTCGAGCACCACCGTTTCGAGCCGGTAGTAGAGATCCTTCCGGAACGATCCATCGGCCACCATTTTCTTCAGATCGCGATTGGTTGCCGAGACGATCTGGGCCTCGAGAAGCCCTTCGCGATGGTCGCCCAGGCGGTGGAACTTCCGTTCATCGATGACGCGCAGGATCTTGGCCTGGAGCTGCAGGGGCATCTCCCCGATCTCGTCGAGGAAGAGGGTGCCGTCCTTGGCCAGCGCCAGCAGCCCGCGCTGCTCGTTGTGGGCCTCCGTGAAGGCCCCCTTGCTGTGGCCGAAAAGCTGATCCTCGAGCAACGTGGAGGTGAAGTTGGCGCAGCTCTGGGCGAAGAAGGGGTTTCCGGCACGCGATCCGCTTGCGTGCAGGCGTTTGGCGATCAGCTCCTTGCCGGTGCCGGTCTCGCCCTGGATCAAGACCGTCGCCTTTCCTCCGGCCCGGGCCACCTGGTCGACCAGGCGCAGCAGCTCGCGGATCTGGCTGCTCTCGCCGATGATCGGCTCGCTCTCGACGGTCTGCTGGACCATGCGGCGCACCGTCTCTTGCCCGGCCGCGTGATCGGCCGCCTTGCGCACGCTGGTGCGGAAGCGGTCGAGCCGAAAGGGCTTTTCGATGAAGTCGTAGGCGCCGCTGCGCATCGACTCGACCGCCACCTTGATGTCGGCGTTGGCGGTCATCATCACCACCACGATCTGGGGCCGCTCCGCCTTGAAATGACGCAGCAATTCCCGGCCATCGGTGTCGGGCAGGCCGACGTCGCAGAGCACCAGGTCGAAGCCGGTCAGCTTGAAATGATCGATCGCTTCGCGCCCGGTCGGGGCGGCCGCCACGGAATAGCCGTCGTCGCGCAGCACGTCCTCGATGACGCCCAGCAGCGGAACGTCGTCCTCCACCACCAGCACCGACGCGCTCATTCTTTGTCTCCGGTCGAGGTCAGGGCCAGCGCGTCGCCGCCCGAGCGGAGCGCCGCGGCCGCCGGCAGCTCGATGGTGGCGACCGATCCGAGACCCGGCCGCCCATGCAGATCGAAGCGGCCGCCGTGGTCCTCGATGATGCGCGCCGATATCGGCAGCCCGAGCCCGGTCCCCGTCGGCTTGGTGGTCTCGAAGGGGCGCAGCAGGCGCCTCACGTCACGCGGATCGACGCCGCAGCCGTTGTCGACCACCTCGATGCGCACGATGCTCCGGTCGCCGTTTAGACGCACCGAGATCTCGACGAAGCCCTCCGCATCCTTCACCGCGTCGATCGCGTTGCGCAGCACGTTGATCAATACGCACTCGATCTTGTCGGCGTCGATCGGCAGCTCGGGCAGGTTGGTGGGAAGATCGAGCGAAAGACCCACATCCCGTTCGTGTGCGTCGGTCTCCACCATCTGCAGCGCGCGACGCACCACGGGCCGCAGGTCGGCTGCGCGGATATCCCTCGCGCCCGGCCGCGCATAGCACAGCAGATCGTCGAGCAAGCGCTCCAGGCGTCCGACCTCCTCGAGAACTACGGTCGCGTAGCGATGGTCCTTGCCGTTCTCGGAGGTGGCGCGGCTGATCAGCTCCGCCGCGGTCTGGATCCCGGTCAAGGGATTGCGGACTTCGTGGACGACGCCGGCGGCGAGCTCGCCCATCGCAGCCAGCCGATCGAGGCGCCGGACGCGGTTCTCCACCTCCTTCTGGTGCGAAAGATCGACGAACACCAGCACCACGCCGCGCATCGAATCGTCCGGACCCGGGACCCGCGCGGCACTGATCGACAGGGGCTTGCTGCGCTCGCCACCGAGCCGCAGCGTGACCTCTACGTTGCGCTGGATCTGATCGCCCCGCAGCGCAGCGCGGACCGCGCCACGGTCCCCGTCGCTGAGGCGAAACGCGTCTGCGTACGAGCGCCCCAGCAAGGTGGCGACCTTGGTCTCGAGAATCGACGCCGCCAGAGGGTTGGCATAGCGGATGCTGCCCTCGGCATCGAGGAAGACCAGGCCGGAGTTCATGTGGCGAAGGATCGCCTCGTTCTGGCTCTCCACCTCGCTGACGCGCTCCCGCAGCTCGGTCCCCTGCTTCACCAAGGAGCGGTTCTGCTCCTCCACCTCCGCGACCCGCTCGCGGCGCGCTCGCGCCTCGGAGTAGGCGACGCAGGCGCGTTCCACCGCTTCCAGCAGGGTCGAAATATGAAAGGGCTTGGTGAGGTAGTCGACGACTCGCTTGCGCATCGATTCGAGCAGCGCGTCGCGATTGCAGTCGGCCGTGACGACGATGAAGAGGACCGAATCGTCGATCTCTCGAATCCGCTCCAGAACCTCGAGCCCGCCCATGCCCGGCATGGTCAAGTCGAGCAGCACGACGTGGTAGCGGGCGGCCTGGAACTTCCCCAGCGCCGCCTCTCCGCTGGGCGCGGTGTCCACCTCATACCCCGCCTGACGCAGCGTATCTTCCAGCAGGCCACGGATGTATGGCTCGTCGTCGACGACCAGGATCGGATGGCTATTCACGCGGCGATGCCTCCGGTCGACCGCCGCCCCCTCGTCGATAGCACCCCCGTGCTGCGACCGAAGGCGGCCGTTCGCGCCCCGCTGGACAAGCGCTCCATTTCTCATGGAGCACCACGGATTCCACCGTCGCCCCCGCTCGGCCGCAACGCGCGCAACGACGCCCGGCCCGAGCATGAGTCTATCAGGGCTTCCTTGGGGCGCAATGACCGGTTTTTGGGGGACGGGTTCGGATTCCGCATCGGACTTCAAGCACGATGACGCGTTGCCGCGTTCGTCGCTGCCGCGCATCGCTGCCGCCCAGGCGGAGCGATCTCGAGGGCCGGCGCCCTCGGGGCATCCGGCTTCGGTCGCACACGGAATCCGACGAACACTCGGGGGGGGAACCCCCTAGATGGGATACGGTGCGCCTTGCGCCCGGAAGTCAACTGCGCGACAGACTCCTGGCCGCGCACCCGGTCGATTCTGCCTGGTCGGCGACCCGTGGGAGAAAACGCCCACGGGCTTGGGGGAAAACCCAGGTCCGCCCCGTCCAGCCCAGTCGGATCGGCCTCCGAGACAACCTGAGTCGGCGCCGGCGGCGGCGGCCGAAGGGACTGGCGGGAGCCGACTTCGGCGGGTAAAGGAGACAGCGCCCCGATTCGCCGATCGCTGGTACGCGCCTTGCACTTTGCGCCGGTCCCCACCCGAATCCCCCCACCGACAGACCCGCGCCCCGCCCTGGGCGCCGAGGTGAGCGATCATGGACGAGAGCAAGGATCGTTGGAACGAGCTCCGGAACTTCAACTCACTCCATTCCCGATTCCCGCTCCAGCGGCGCACCTTCCAGCGCCGATCGCTCGACGCGGCACGTCGCAACGGCAGGCCGATCTCAGCCGACGAGGTTCTCGACTTCCACCTGACCCTCAAGGGGATCTACGGAGTCGACAAGAACGAGCGCGACTTCTTCGCGCGCTTCGCCAAGAGCTGAAAACTACCGGGGACCGATTCGAAGCTCGGGGATTCGGTCCTGATCGGGGGCGATCAGACCGCCGGAGACGACCAACTTCACCCCTTCCTCCACGCTGAAGGGGGTCGCCGTCAGGTCCGATTCGGGGACCAGGAGCATGAAGCCCGAAGTCGGGTTCGGCGTGGTGGGCACGAAGATCGCCGCCAGTCGATCACCGTCCGGGAGCTGGCGCATGTTTTCGTTGGTGACGAAGGCCAGCGTGTAGAGCCCCCGGCGGGGGTACTCCACCAGAATGACGCGGCTGAACTGGCTGTCGCGGTTGGAGACCATCGACTCCATGAGCAGCTTGGACGAGCTGTAGATGCCGCGCACCAGCGGAACCGTGGTCAGGATCCGCTCGCCGAACCCGAAGATCCTCTTGCCGAGCACGTTGGCCGTGAAGGCGCCGAGGATGTAGAGCCCGACGAACATCACCAGCAGGCCCAGGCCGGGCACTCGGAAGCCGATGAAGCGGGCGAGGATCGGCCCCAGAAAGCCGTCGAGGGTGACGAACACGAACTTCAGCAACAGGATCGTTGCGACCAGCGGAACCACCACCAGAGTTCCGCCTACCAGGCGGTTGCGAACGTCGGTCTGGATCTTCCTGGCGATCGAGCTCATGGCGAAATATCGGCGTTGCGGTCGCGCGTCACAGCAGTCCGTGCTTGGCGAGCTTCTTGTTGAGGCCCGCGCGTGAGAGCCCGATGGTCTTGGCGGTGTTGGTCTTGTTCCCCCGGTGCAGCTCCAGGTCTCGGATCAAGAGCGCCTTTTCGAAGAGGTCGACGCGCGGCTTGAGCTCCACCTCGACTTCGAGACCCTCCAGGGGCAGGGGGCGCGCGCCTCCGGGCAGGATCAGCACCGCGCCGCTCTCGGGGGCCTCCACGGCATCCTTTCCGCCGCGCAGCTTGGCCGAGAGCAGGTCGGGAGAGATCAGCTCGCCGTCGCGAATCAACGCCACCGTCCGTTCGACTTCGTTCTCCAGCTCGCGCACGTTTCCGGGCCAATCGTAGGCGCTCAGGATCGACACGATTCCAGGATCGACCCCGGCCGGCTTCCTGGAGTAGCGCACCGAGTACTTCTCGACGAAGTGGGTGAGCAAGAGGGGGATGTCCTCTCTACGCTCGCTGAGGGGCGGAAGCTTCACCACGACCACGTTGAGGCGGTAGAAAAGATCCTCGCGGAAACGCCCCGCCGCGACCTCTGCCTCGAGGTCGCGATTGGTGGCGCTGATCACGCGCACGTCGACGCGGCGCGGCTCGCTCTCGCCGATCCGGGTGACGTCGCCTTCCTGCAGCACCCGCAGCAGCTTGGCCTGCACCGCGGGCGAGAGCTCGCCGACCTCGTCCAGGAAGATCGTCCCGCCGTGCGCGGCTTCGAAGAGCCCTTTCTTGTCTTCCCGCGCGTCGGTGAAGGCTCCGCGCCGGTGGCCGAAGAGCTCCGACTCGACCAGGTTCTCGGGCATCGCGGCGCAGTTGATCGCCACGAAAGGCTTGGCGGCGCGGCTGCCGTTGTAGTGGATCGCCCGGGCGATCACCTCCTTGCCGGTGCCGGTCTCGCCGGCGATCTGAACCGTGACCGATGACTCGATGACGCGCCGCACCAGGTCGACCACCGGTTGCATCGCGGCGCTCGAGGCGATCAGGTTCTCGAACACGAAACGATCCGAGATCTCCTTCTTCAGCGCGCGGTTCTCGTTCAGCACACCCTCGTGGCTGGCGGCGTTGCGCAGCGCCACACCGGCGATGTTGGTGAACGCCACCAGGAAGTTCAGGTCGTCTTCGGTGAAGCGCTTGCGGCCCGACCGGCAGTCGACGTAAACCGTTCCCAGCACCTCTTCCTCGTGGCGGACCGGCACGCACATGAAGCTGCGAATGCGCAGCGCGGCAACCGACTGGAAGCGGTTGAAGCGGGTGTCGCCACGGGTGTCGTAGGAGAGGATCACCGGCAGCTCGCCGCCGGCTTGACGCAAGATGTTGTTGCTGTACGAAGTGGCGTCGTCGAGCGTCTCGGTGTCGACGTTGCGGGTTGCGGCGGGCCGCAGCTCGCCACTGTCGGAATCGAGGATGAAGATGGTGCCGCGGTCGGCCTCGATCGCCGCCAGCAAGAGATCGAGCGCGCGGGTGCGCAGCTCGTCGGGATCGAGAATCGAGGTGACCACCTGGGTCAGCTGGTAGAGCTTCTCGAACTTGCTGGCGTCGGAAGGAAGACGAAAGCGGTGACTCGACGCGAGGGCCTCGGCGGCGTCGTGCTCGACATCGCCCGCGCCCCCCGCGGCGAGCTCATCCAGGATCCCCGAGACGCGCTCCAGAGGATCTTTGGGTTCTGTCAACGGAACCTCCCGGTTGTCAAACGAGCTCGTAGAGCATGTTGCGCCGGCGCGGCACACGACCGGCCGCGCGAATCATGCTCTCGATCTGCCCCCGATCGACCAGACAACGGGTACCGGCGGCGGCGACCACGTTCTCTTCGATCATCAGCGAGCCGAAATCGTTGGCCCCGAAGCTCAGGGCGCTCTGAGCGATGCGAGCCCCCATGGTGACGAACGAGACCTGGAAATTGGGGATGTTGTCGATGAAGAGACGCGCCAGCGCGAGCATCTTCAGGTACTCGTGGGCCGATGCCTTGCGCACCTTGCCTTCGAGCAGCGTGTTGCTGGGCTGAAAGGTCCAGGCGATGAAGGCCGTGAACCCGCCGCTGCGGTCCTGCAGGGCGCGCACACGATCGAGGTGCTCGATCCGCTCCTCGAGAGTCTCCAGCCCCCCGAACATCATGGTCGCGGTGGTGCGCAGGCTCAGGGCGTGGGCTGTTTCCATCACCTCGAGCCACTGCTCCGGCCCTCCCTTGCGGCGCCCGTACTTGCGCCGCACCCGCTCGGCCAGGATCTCGGCGCCACCGCCGGGAATCGAGTCCAGCCCGGCGGTCCGCAGCCGGCGCAGGGCCTCTTCGACACTCACTCCCGACACCTCTGCCGCGCCGATCACCTCGACCGGCGAGAGGCCGTGGATGTGGATCGAGTAACGCGCCTTCAACGCACGGAAGAGCTCTTCGAAGTACTCCACGCCGATCTCGGGGTGCACCCCCCCTTGCAGCAGGATCTGCACCCCGCCCTGATCAAGGGTCTCTTCGACCTTGTCGAAGATCTGCTGGTGCGAGAGCAGGTACGACTCGCCATGGCCGGGCGGGCGGAAGAACGCGCAGAACTTGCAGTAAATGTCGCAGACATTGGTGTAGTTGATGTTGCGATCGATGATGTAGGTGACGATCGGCTCGGGGTGGAGGCGCAGCCGCATGCGATCGGCGAGCGCTCCGAGGGCGGTCAGATCGTCCTGCCGGTAGAGCTCCAGCGCGTCGTCGCGGTCGAGCCGCAGGCCGTCGAGCAGCTTGGCGTGGATGCGCTCCTGCACGGCGCTCGATGACGCGCTCATGACGCACTTCCGTTTCGCTCCGACGCCCAGGCTGCGCGCCGCGTCTTGCCCGGCGCGAACTCGATCAGGTCGCGGAAATCGGTGCGCAGGGGACCATAGAGGGCATCGCGCTCGACCGGCTCGAAGCCCGCGTCATCGATCAGCCGCACCAGGCCGCGCACCGTCATCGCCTCGGGCGTGTCGGCGCCGGCGTCGTGGTAGATCTGCTCCTCCACCACCGTTCCGTCGACGTCGTCGGCCCCGAAAGAGAGAGCGATCTGCGCCAGCTCGGGCGAGATCATGATCCAGTAGGCCTTGATGTGGTCGACGTTGTCGAGCATCAGCCGGCTCAGGGCCAACATGCGCAGATCGTCCACGGCGGTGGGCTTGGGGAGCTTGCGCAGCGGCGTGTTGTCGGGATGGAAGACCAGCGGCACGAAGGCCTGGATGCCGCCGGTCTGGTCCTGCAGAGCGCGCAGCTCCAGCAGATGCTGGACCCGTTCTTCGAGGGTCTCGATGTGGCCGTAGAGCATCGTGGCGTTGGTGCGGATGCCGAGCCCGTGGGCGCTGCGGGCGATCGCCATCCAGGTCGCGGCGTCGATCTTGTCGTGGAAGAGCTTGCGACGCACCCGTTCGGAGAAGATCTCGGCGCCGCCGCCCGGCATGGTGTCGAGCCCGGCTGCGGCGAGGTCGAGGAGAACCTGGCGATGGGTCTTGCCGGAGACCCGCGCCATCTCCTCGATCTCGACCATGGTGAAGGCCTTGATGTGGATCTCCGGGTGTGCCTCGCGGATGGTGCGTACCAGGTCGAGGTAGTAGTCGTAGGAAAGCTCGGGATTGACCCCGCCGACGACATGCACTTCGCGCAGCAACTCGGCGCCGGGCTCCAGCAGTCGCCGGCGGACCTGCTCCATGGTCAGCGCGTAGCCGCCGTACTCGGGACCGGAGCCGACCGAGCGCTGGAAGGCGCAGAAGAGGCAGGATTTGTCGCAGTAGTTGGTGTAGTTGATGTGACGGTTGCGCACGAAGAAGGTACGGCGGCCGTGCTTGCGGCGCCTCACCGCATCGGCCAGGCGACCGACCAGCGCCAGATCGGGGTGCTGGAGGAGCGCCACGCCCTCGGTCAGATTCAGGCGCTCACCGGCCTCCACCTTGGCGGCGATCGGCGCGAGATCGGAGCTGGCGAGCAAGAGGTCCATCGGATGATCGGACTCTAGCTCAGGAGCGTTGACGGCGCGAGATCGGATAGAATGAGAGGTTCGCCCCCTGGTCGAGCCGCGGCACGGCGACCGACACTTCCATGCGAGCACCGAGAGGATCGCGGAGTCCCAGAATGTCAGCTTCCCACCGAGTACTGTCCATCGCCCTGGCGATCACCCTGCTGCTGGGCCACGCCCACGCGGCTCTGACCTGGCACGCCGACTGGGACGCGGCTCTGAAGGCCGCCAAGACCAGCAAGAAGCTGGTGATGGCCGACGTCTACACCGACTGGTGCAAGTGGTGCAAGGTGATGGACAAGGAGACCTTCGGCGACGCCCGGGTGGCCGGCTCCCTCGCCGAGCTCGAGCTGGTGCGCGTCAATGCCGAAAAGGGAGGCGGGGTCGATATCCGCAAGCGCTTTTCGGTCAACGGCTTTCCAACGATCCTCTTCGTCGACGAGAAGGGCGAGGAGGTCGACCGGATCTCTGGCTACGTCAAGCCCGAGCCTTTCATGGTCCGCCTCGAGCAGATTCGCCGCGGTGAGGGGACCTTTGGCGACCTGCGCGCTCGGGCCAAGCAGGACCCGAGCGACCTTGAGGTCTCCAAGGCGCTGGCGGACAAGTACATGGAGCGTGGCGACGGGGACGAGGCCGGACGCCGCTACGACGAGATCCTCGCCAAGGACCCGAACGACGAGCTCGGCTTCGCGGCGCAGATCCACCTCGCCAAGGCGCGGGCGAGCCTCGCCCGTCGCGACCAGGCGGCGGCCCAGAGCGGGCTCGAGAAGGTGGTCGCGCTGGACGACGCGGACGCCACGCGCCAGGCCTACCCGGCCCTCAGAAGGCTCTACCTGATGCAGGAACGCAGCGCCGACATCGACCGACTGCACGATTCGGTGACCGGCCGGCTCCAGGACGACGCCCAGGTGCTGAACGACATCGCCTGGTTCTACGCCTCCCGCTCCGAGCGCCTCGACCAGGCGCTGGCCTGGGCCGAACGCAGCGCGCGGCTCGCGCCCGAAGACGGTTCGGTGCTCGACACCCTGGCCGAGGTTCACCACCGGCGCGGCGAGCACGAGCAGGCCATCGCCACCATCGAGCGCGCGGTGCGGATCGACCCTTCGTCGGACTACTTCCAGAAGCAACTGACCCGCTTCAAGGCCGCGGCACGTTGAGCAGCGGCGGGCGCGCCCTGGGCGCGACCTTGCTGGCGCTGCTGGCGCTGATCGTCTTCACCTTTCTGCACGAGCCGCGCGGCCCCGCCGCGCCCTCGGCCCTCTCCACCCTCGGCTCGTGGTTCGGATCGGGCGGCGCGACGCGCGAGGGCGAGGCAGGTGGCGACACTTCGGACGCCAACCTGATCCTCGAGCCGGCCTACACAGCCGGCGCGCCGGTCGAGGCGCTGCTGGTCGCCGGCGATGCCGTCGAGCGACGGAGCTGGGCAATGTTCAGCGCCTGGCTGGTGCCTCCGAGCGGCGGCATGCGACCGATGCTGCGCTCGCCGATCGATCTGAGCGGCGCCGCCCTACGGCTCTCGATGCCGGCGTTTCGTCTCCCTCCCGACTGCGCCCCCGGCCGCTACCAGTTAGTCTGGCGGCTGGAGAGGGAGGGCTCGATTGTCGCCTCGGGGGTGGAGGTTTTGCGGGTCGAGCCGTGAGCTTGCGGCGAGTCGCTCGCCGCCTTCGTTGATCGGCTGAGCGGTCGGTTTTTCGCCACACAACTCGTCGCGCGTGTGCTACGCTCGCTCTACGAGGGCGCCGGGGCGATGACCTACAATCGCATCGGCATCGGCTGGGAGAAGTATGAGCTGGAGATCCCGGTGGGAACTCGGGTGGACGAACAGGGAGATCCGCAGCCGGTGAGCTCCTTCGATCTCAGAATCGGCATGCCCGCGAAGGAAGAACAGCCCATCGGCGCCCAGGCGGTGATCGACGACGTGTCGGTGAGAGACAACCTCCAGTGGCTGGCCGAAGGCGTCCGATCCGCCGATCCGCCGATCATCCAGATCGAGCACGGCGGCATCATGCGCCTCGATGGCGAGCCCTTCATGCCCCAAGCGATCTGGTATGGCCACAAGGACACCTCGCCCTGCGCCATCAAGCGCGACTTCCTCAAGCTCGGGCCGCGCGGCATCAACGCCCAAGACGTGGTGGATCTGGCGGCCTGCGGTCCCATTCAGGAGGAGGACGGTCGTGGGCTGAATACGATCATGATCATGACCGGCCGCTACTACGCCAGCAAGCGTCAGCTGCGCATGATGCTCGACGCCGCCTACAGTCTCGATCTTCACGCCATCGTGCAGCTCCCGATCTTCCCTTACCAACCCACGGGCGACACGTGGCCGAAGCAGAGGCTGCTGGTGCGCGATTGGGTACGGACTTTCGGCGACCACCCGGCGCTGATCGCCTGGAACCTGTCGGACGAGCTCAATGCCAGGAAGCTCTTCGTTGATTGCCCCGCATTCCCGGTGACTCAATGGATCCGCGAGCTGGAGGCGGAGGAAGGTCTGCCTTTCCGGCCCACGATCGCGATCACCATGGGCGCCCTCTTCGACAATGCCTACCTGTGGAGCGATGGCCTCTGCACCACCACCTTCGACTGCATCACTCGGGGCTATGCCGCGGTGGCCGACATCGTCGCGCCGCACTACACAGCAGTGCGCGACTGTCGCGGGAAGGTAGAGAACCACATCAGCGCCGTGGTGCAGTCGACGACCTCGGCGATCAAAGCGGTCGAGATCGACCCGGACTTCTTTGGAGCCAACCCCCTGGCCAGTCCGAGGATTGACGACGTCCCCCCTTACGGTGTCGGCAGCCGTCGACTGCAACCCGCCGACCTTGAACGAGACCTGCTCGTGTTACGATCCGCAGGGAGAGACTGTTGAAAACTGGTACTACTGGGAGTACCCCGTCGCTCCCAATCAGGGCGGAATCCTGAACTGGAGCGGCCCGAATGTGCTGCGCTTCGAAGTGATGCTGCCGGAGGAGTAGACGATGATCGCATCGACAATGCTGGCGCTCGCCGCGATGGCGGGCGCCGGGGACCTGGTGGTCGAAGAGTGGGATCCCACGACGTCTTCGGTGTATGTCAAGCCGGCCTGGTCGCCAAGCTCGGACTGGGTGGTGGGAAACGATGGTGTCGGGGTGCTCGGGCTCTACGAGGCGAGCGATCCGCAGGACCCGAACTTCGTTTCGGCGATCCCCTTCGGCGACCCTTTCTGGGCCGCGGTGTGGGGCGATACCTGCTATGTGTCCACTGGCCTCCACACATTGCAGGTCTTCATCTTCGAGCTCAACCCCGAGCTGGGGTTCGTCCCGCTCGGGACGCTGGGGCAGCCGGGGCTGCACTTGGGAGTCGAGGGCGGGCTTCTCTATGTTGAGTTTGGGGATGTCTTCTACATCTACGATCGGCGCGCCCCTGGCGGGCCGGTGCTGCTCTCCAGCACGCCTCTGGACGTTTTTGAATTCGTCTGGGATGAGACGCGTGTCTACGCGGAGAGCGGGGATAGCATCACCATCCTGGACGTTTCCGACCCCTTCGAACCCTATGTCGCGGGCTCGATCGATCGATCCCCCGCCAGCATCAGATATATGGCGATAGAGAGGGACCGCGACCTGCTCGCGATCGACACGCGCGTGGATCATCACGGCCCCTATTACCTCGAGCTCTGGGATGTTTCACTACCTTCCGCGCCGGTGCTGCTCTCGGCAATCGATGTCGAATACCCCCGCCAGCTCGCGATTCGGGACACCCTCTTGGTACACGCGGGGTATCCGACGCAGCTTTTGAGCATCAGCGATCCCACCGAGCCGAGGCTTCTCGCCGAGATCGAGGGTCGGGGCAGTCCGAGCTTGCTCGATGACGTGACCCACTGGGCTTCAGGGGGCAGCCGGGGTGTCACCGGCTACGACATCGCGACTCCGTCGGCCCCGGAATCGCTCTGGACCCGCGATCGCATCGGCATCATTCAGGGCAGCGCCCTGAGCGACACTCTCGTCATTACCTTGCATGACCATGTCCCGCCCGACCAGGATCCGCACCTCAAGATCCACGGACTCTCCGATCTGCGCCGTCATCAGACTATCTCGCGTGTCGACTTCCCTCATTACAGAGGCGACACTGGAATGGTGGCTTGCGCCGGCGGGGTCGCCTATGTCGCCCCCGAGCTTTGGTGCGTCGATCTCGCCGATCCCGCGCATCCGGTGGTGACCGATTCCCTGACACCCGGGGGCGACAGCATTTTCACCGATCTGGTCGCCACCCTTCCCGGCGGCCTGGTCGCCGTCGCCAGCGACTTTGACATCCACACCTTTTCCACCGACGACCCCCTCCATCCCACCCCGGCCGGATTCCTCGACATGGGCTCGGGCGGGCTCTACTGGGCCCTCGAGACCACCTACCTGCACGATCGCTGGGAGGCGCTGCTCGGCTCGGAGGCGGGCTTCTTCCGAATCGACCTCAGCGACCTCGACGCGCCGGTGATCATCTCGCGCCTGGCCACGCCGCCATCTTCCATCGCCGTCGACGACACTCTGGCCTATCTGGGCTACCGGGGCATGCTCGAAGTGTGGGCGCTGGAACGTGACGGGGGCTCTGTTCTGCTCGAGAGGATCTTCCCGGAAGACGACCCCTGGACCCACGGCCTGCTGGCGCGTGGCGAGCGCCTCTACGCCTCGCACCGTACCGAGAGCGAGCACTACCTGACCGCCTACTCCTGGAGCCCAAGCACCGGCTTCCGAGTCGAGGATCGGGTGCCGGTTGCCGGCTATACCTCCCGCTGCAGCCCGATCGGCCTTCCGGAGCAGCGCATCCTGCCGCCCGCGACCGGCGGCTTGCATCGGATCTGGGACCGCGGCGCGCTGCGCCATCCGCCGCTCCTGGCGCCGCGGCCGGAGGTGCGAAAGCGTTAGCGCGGGGCCGCAAGTCGCCGAAATCGACCTTGCCCGACCAACCGCCTGCGCATATTCTTGTGCAAAGAGGTGCAAAGATCATGCGCATTCATGCGATCGTGGACGATGAGATCTTTCGGGCGGCTCAGGCTGCCTGTCCAGACGCTCCGACCAAACGCGCCCTGCTCGAAAACGCTCTCCGCGCGCTGGTGGAACAACGCGCGGCCAAGGACCTCGCCAAGATGGTGCAAGGCTTCGAATTCGCCATCGAGCCCGTCCCCCGCAGGCGGTCGAGTGGTGACGACGGCAAGCAGTGATTCTCGTCGATACGAGCGTGTGGCGGCTGGCCCTGCGGAAGAACCCGCCGGGTGGACGGGCTGAGGAGCGTCGGTGGCACGAAGCGAGAGCGCTCCCCGAAGTGCTCGATCGTGGAATGGTCGCCGGTCACCCCTGGGTGTACGCGGAGCTGCTCCTCGGCGGTCTGCCCGATTCCGCCGCCTCCCTCTACCTGCGTCTGCCCCAATTGCGCCCGGTCGACACCGGCGCGCTCGTCGAGCTCATCGAGCAAGCGCGTCCACGGCGCGTTGGAGTCGTGGATGTGGGCCTCCTCGGTGCCACCCTGAGAGATGGGCTCCGACTCTGGACCTTGGACGCGGGGCTGCGCGACGCAGCGACGGCCTCCAGGGTAGCGTGGAAGCCGCGCGTGGAACGATCCGGCTAGGAATCCAACACCGATCTGCCGAGCAGGCGCGGCGGCGCTAGACTTGTGCCTCGGAGGCATCGTCATGGGCCGATTCCCACAGCGCGCTCTGGTGCTCCTTGCCACCCTGGCGCTCCCACCCGCCGCCAGCGCGACCCGCGACAGCTGGAAGCTCTACGACGACAGCCAGGTCGCCCGCATCGCGATCGACATCGAGCCCGCGGCGCTGGAGTGGATGCTCGAACATCCCGAGAGCGACTCGATGCATGTCGCGACAGTTCACTTCGAGAATCGGTGGATCGACGAGACCGTGGGCGAGGTCGGGATGCGCATTCGAGGCAACACCTCGCGCTGGGCCGAAAAGAAGTCCTTCAAGCTCTCGTTCAACAGCTTCGTTCCCGGGCGTCAGTTTTACGCTGTCGACAAGCTCAACCTCAACGGCGAGCACAACGACCCGTCGATCGTGCGCAGCAAGCTGGGCTGGGATCGATTCCAGGAGATCGGCTTCATCGCGCCGCGTGCCGCCCATGCGGCTCTGACCATCAACGGCGTCTACCATGGGCTTTACATCTCGGTCGAGCACGTCGACGACGAGTTCCTGCAGACCCATTTCGAGGACGATGACGGGAACCTGTGGAAATGTCTCTGGCCCGCCGACCTGGTCTATCTTGGCCCGGATCCGGATGCCTACAAGCTCGAAGTCTATGGGCAGCGCCCCTACGAGCTGAAGACCCACACCGATGAAGATGACTACACCGAGCTCGCCCGTCTGATCGACACCATCAATAACACAGCGATCGAAGAGCTGCCGGCGCGGCTCGAATCAGACTTCGCCCTGGCGCGCTTCCTGCAGTATCAAGCCGTCAATCTGCTGATCGGGAGCTGGGACGACTACTGGTTTCTGCGCAACAACTACTATCTCTACCACGAGCCCGGCCGGGATCATTTCCACTGGATTCCCTACGACTACGACAACTCGTTCGGCATCGACTTCTTCGATGTCGATTGGACCTCGATCGATCCCTACGAGTACGCCAACTACGAGGAGATCATCGGCGATCCGCGCGGAGCACGGCCGCTGGCGGATCGGCTGATGGAAGTCCCCGACTACCGCGATCTCTATACACATTTTCTGGAGTTCTACCGGGACCGGGTCTTCGACCTGGCGCTGCTCGGACCCGGCATCGATGCCCTCAAGGAGATGATCACGCCCTTCGCCGAGGCCGACACCTTTCGCACCCTCGACTACGGTTTCACGATCGCCGACTTCCACGCCTCGTACGCACTGTCGGGGTTTTCGAAGTACCCGGCGAGCTGGGGGCTCAAGGAGTTCCTGGATCTGCGACTGCAGTCTCTGGGGGAGCAGCTGGAATGGTCGGAGGGTGGGCCGCTGGTCTATCGACTCGGCCACGCGCCGGTTGCGCCCACGGAGTACGATTCGATCGGCGTGGAGGCGGCGGCGTTCTCGTGGGACGGGCTGGCGCAGGTGGCGATTCGCTGGTTTGCCGGAGACAGCGCCGGGGCGACGACGATTCCGATGGTCCACACGCCCGACCCGGAGTCGAGACGTGTCGAGGACGACGACCGTTGGCTGGGAACGATTCCGCCCTTGGGCGCGGGTGGATTCGGCTCTTACGAGATCCTGGTGCGAGCCGCCGACGGCGACACGGCGCTCTTTCCGCGCGGCGCACGGGTTCCGATTCGCGTCGGGGGGATCGGCATCCGGCGACCGCTCGGGCCCGATCCGGCGCCGCGCGCGCCGCGCTTGAGAGTGTCACCGAGCCCATTCAATCCGCGCACCACGATCGAGGTCGAGCTGGGCCGAGCCGGGCGCCTGGAGCTCGCCGCGTACGACATCGCCGGCCGGAGAGTATGGCACTGGCCCCCTCGCGCTCTGCCCGCCGGGCGCCATTGCGTGGTCTGGAGCGCCAGCGACGAGCTCGTCTCGGGGGTCTACCTGGTCAGGGCGCGCACGGCCGAGGGCCGCCGCTCGCGGCGGGTGGTGCTGCTCAAGTAGCCGGGATCTCGGAACGTCGATTCCGCTGGTGGGCGAGGCGTCCAGGTGCGATCCTGATCCGCCTCGCGCCCGTGCCGCCCATTCCCGCGACTCCCGATGCCGTCCAACAACACCCTTCCAGCGCCCCTATCGATGCTCCAGGACCGGCTCGCCGGAGCTCGAAACGAAGCGCTCAGGCGAGATCGCGCGGCGACGCTCTTCGAGACCCTGCTGCGTTTCGCCACCCTCTCGGCCACCGCGCGCTATCTGCAGCTCGCGACCCGCATCCAGGGCCAAGGCGGAATCGCCGCGAACGAGGCGCGGGTGGCCGACATCAACGAGCTGCTCGGGCGCGGCACGGTCGGAGCGTGGCTCGATCTGATGCATGGCTCGCTGGAGTACCTCCGGGCAAACAAAGACGATCTGCTGATCCCGGGACTGCACGGCTTCTACTTCGGATCGCGCAAGAGCGACCGCGACGCGGTGGCCCGGGCGCATGTCGCGCTCGCCCAGGCAGCCGGGGACTCCGCCGGCGCGGTCCACACCCTGGAACGGATGGCCCGCCGCTTCGCCGAGATCCGCGATGGCGGGCAGGGGCGCCCGGCGTTCTCGGCCGGCACCGAGTCGAGCGCCGGCGGCGGTCCCCTCGCCGAAGCCGTCGAGCAGCTCTGCGACGAGTTCGCCGCCCTGGCTCCTTGCGTGCCTTCGCTCATGGTCGGCCACGAGGAGCATCCGCGGCGTGCCTGGCTGCGGCTGCTGCCGCGCTCGGGGGAGCCATCCGAAGAGCTCATCGAGGTGCGGGTCGGCGAGAAGGACGACCTGGCGCCCCCCGGCCACCTGATCCTGAGCTGGCAGTGGGACCCCGATCCGGTTCTTCTGGACCTGCACCCCTTCGCCCTGGTCAAGGACTCCCACATCCTCTTCCTGACGGCGCGCAACGACGCCGGCTCCCGCTACAGCAGTCCCGTCTTGGGGATCGCCGACGGCGACGCGCCCCTGAGCGGCGAGATCGACCTCTTGGGGCGCTATCGAATCGCGGAGCGCCTGGGGCCGCGCAGCGCCCGGGCGACCGACCTGGAGACCGGCGCCGAGCTGGAGCTCTCGCTCGAGGGGCACGGAGGGCACTCCAGGGAGGAACGCTCGGAGATCATCGACGCGCTGCGCTCCCGCATGGGTGCCCTCGCGGCCATCGAGGGACTGCGCTGCAGCAGGGAGATCCTGGAGGTGGGGCGCTGGGTGGTGGCGTTGCGACCGTGGGCGCAAGGTCAGCCGCTGCTCGACTGGGCGCGCTCGGGGCGGCGCCCGGCGGCTCGAGTGGCGGAGGTCATGCGAGCGACCGCTCGCACGGTCGCGGAGATGCACGGTGCCGGCCACCAGCACGGCCGGCTAAGGGCCAAGCAAGTGGTGATCGACGAACGCGACGCGCCGGTGGTGCTGGTGAGCGGGCTCCCGCCACGACCAGACCTGCAGTCGGACGCCCGCTCGCTGCTGCGGATTCTCGATGAGCTTGTTCCGGCCGACGCGAACGGACGCTTCGGCCGCCTGCGGGCGCTGGCCGGACCTGGCGCTTCGGCCGGAGGCGAGCAGAGCGACGGCTCCGCCCCGCTCTCGCTGGATCGACTGATCGCCAAGTTGGACACTCTGCTCGAGGGCTGGCGGAAAGAGGACGCCGCCGCCAAGGCGCCCGTCGCCGAGCGCCCGCCGCGCTGGTGGCGGCGGGCCTGGTCGCGGCTGCGGCGCCGCAAGTAGTCGAATTCAGCGCTCGACCTTGCGGGCCCGATCCAGCTCCGCGCGACGATCCAACCCGGCGTAGGCGAGCCCGCCCGGCTGCCGCGCAACGTAGCGCCCCGCGCCGCGCTCCGCGCGCACTTCGCCCTCGGCCCAGATATGGCGGCCGGCGGCCAGGGTGTGGACCGTGACCCCACGCACCGTGGTGCCTTCGAAGACGTTGAAATCGTTCTGCTGGTACTGCGTCTTGGCCGAGATCGTCTTGCTCTTCTCGGGATCGAACACGATCAGGTCGGCGTCGGAGCCGACGCGGATCGCTCCCTTGCGCGGATACATGTTGAAGATGCGCGCCGCGTTGGTCGAGGTCGCCGCGACGAACTCGTTGACCGAGATGCGCCCGGTGTTGACTCCCAGCTCCCAGATCACGCTCATGCGGTCCTCGACGCCGCCGCAGCCGTTGGGGATCTTGGTGAAATCCTCCAGCCCCATGCGCTTCTGCTCGACCGTGAAGGTGCAATGATCGGTGCCGATGGTCTGCAGATTGCCGGCCTGCAGCGCGCGCCAGAGCGTTTCAGGGTGCCCCTTGGGCTTGAAGCAGGGGCTCATCACGTGGCTGGCGGCGAAATCCCAGTCCTTGTCGTAGTAGACCGAATCGTCGACCGCGAGGAAGCCGGCCAGAGTCTCGCCGAACACGCGCTGGCCCGCGAGCCGGGCGCGGGTCACGGCCTCGGCGGCCTGGGCGGCGCCAATGTGGACGATGTAGAGAGGCACGCCGAGCACTCCCGCCAGCGAGATGGCCCGCGCGGTGGCCTCGCCTTCGACCTCGGCCGGGCGGGATTGCGGGTGCCCCTCGGGTCCGGTGATGCCCTGGCGCAGCATCTCCTGCTGCAGATGGAAGACCAGCTCACCGTGCTCGGCATGGACCGCCGCGACGGCACCGATCTCGCGGCAGCGCGAGAAGCCGGCCACCAGCTCCTCGTCCGAGACCATGATGGCGTTCTTGTAGGCCATGAAGAACTTGTAGCTGTTGATCCCGCGCTCGTTGGTCACGATCGCCATCTGCTCCGAGACGGTCTCGCTCCAGCCGGTGATCGCCATGTGGAAGCCGTAGTCGGTGGCGGAGATCGACGCGCGCTCCTGCCAGGTGTCGACCGCGTCGAGCAGCGAGCCACCTTTGTCGGGGATCACGAAGTCGATGATCATGGTGGTGCCGCCGCTCGCCCCGGCGACCGTGCCGGTGTAGAAATCGTCCACCACGCGGGTCCCCATGAAAGGAAGCTGCATGTGGGTGTGGGGATCGATTCCCCCGGGCATGACCAGGCAGCCCTGGGCGTCGATCGCCTCGGTGCCGGCCGGCACTTCGAGGTCGAGGCCGATGGCCTGGATGGTCCCCTCATCGCAGTAGACATCCGCTCTGCTGCTCAGGTCGGCGGTGGTGACGATGCCGCCACGGATGATGGTGCCCATGTCGGTCTCCTTGTGTTCGGCGGATGTAGATGGAACTCCCGCCCCCTATGTTACTCTCTCCTCCCGACGATTGCCACGGCCTGGCTGGTCAGGTGTCACCAACAATCTTTCCTCAGGGTCGGCGCCCGATCACCAGGCCGTTCATCACCACCAGCTCGCGCAACCGCTCCACCCGCTCGAGCTCGAACCCGGCGTGCTCGACCGCGGCCGCGGTTCGGTCCAGCGACCAATTGGCACCGTCCAGGCAATGCAGTCCGAAGAGGGCGGCGCGCAGCCCGGAGTGTCGCGCCGGCCGATCCACGAAGAGGTCGGTGATGACGACGCGGCCACCCCGGTCGATGTCCGTGCTCAGGCGCTGCAGAATGTCGCCGATCATCGCCTCGGATTCACCGCGCAACACATTGGACAGGAGCGCCACATCGAATGGCCCGGGGAACTCACCGCCGCGGTAGTCATGGGGTCGGAAGCTCACCCGATCGCTCATCCCGGCGGCGGCGATCGCCTCGATCGCCAGCGCTTCGGTAGACGGAATGTCCAGCACCGTGGCCCGCAGTTCTGGATGCTCGCGACAGAGCGCGATGGCGTAGAACCCGGCGGCCCCTCCGATGTCGATCAAGTGTCTGCAACGATCCAGCGCGAGCTGCTCCGTCAACACCGCGGCCTGTCCGCCGGCCGCCGTGTTTCCCATCGCTCGAATGAACCGACGCGAGTCGCGCTGCGTATCGGGCGCCTCTGGATCGAATCCCAAGTGTTGCTCGAGCTCGAAATAGCCCTGGATGTAGTCGGGCCGCGAGTTGTGGAGAATCATGTCGCCTTGATAGGCGGGCGCCTCCGACACCAGGGTTCGCGCTGCCAGGGGTGTATTGCGCCAGCGATCCTCGTCGAGCTCCACCAGTTCCATCGCGGCCAGCGCCGCGAGCAGACGCGCCAGGGGCCGCTCGCGCAGCGCGAGCCGCCGCGCCAGCTCGCCGGTCGATCGCGGCGCGCCAGCCAGGTGATCGAAGAGCGCGGCCCGCACGGCCGCCCGCAGCACTGCCGTCGCTCGATAGAGCTCGCTCCAGAGCTGGATCTCGGCGGCTTCCAGAGCAGCCTCCGGCAAGCAAACAGCGGGGGCGCAGGCGGAGGCGACCGATTGGGCGAGCACCTGCACCTCGATCCGCTCGTAGTGCTGCTCCGCCCCGGCCTGCACGGCGATCCGGTCGTGGTCGCGCGCCATGAAGTGCGCCAGGTCGGCGCTTGATCTCCAGTAGATGAGCACCGAAAGCGAATCCCCGTCGCCTTCCACCCTGCCGACATATTCACCCAGGTACCCGGGCAGCGTTCGACTCTCTCGGTTCCAGATCGCCTGGGCCTCCAGGAAACCCTGCATGTGCCCCGGCTTTACCCAGACGCGAATCAGCTTGACGATCACGAGGGGATCCTCCCGGTCGGCCGCAACGAAAGACTATCGGCAAAGCGCCGAATCGCGTTTTCGATCGCGCACAGCGAGTCTGAGTCCGATCGGCCTTCCTCCCGGTGCACCGACACCAGCTCGAGTATTCCCTGTTTCTTGCGCGCCTTCAGATCGACACGTGCCACCAGGTGCTCGCCGGCCAGCACCGGCATCGAGTAGTAGCCGAATCGGCGCCGGGACCGGGGTTTGAAGATCTCCAGCACGTAGTCGAACGAAAAGAGTCGCTTGACCCGCGCACGGTCCCAGAGCAGTGGATCGAAGGGCGAGAGCAGCACCCCGCGGTCGCGCCGCGGGCGGACCCGCTTCAAACGATCGGCCAGTTCGAGATCGGCGGGCCGAATCCAACCCGGCCGAGCGCGCGCTCCATCGATCCGCAGCTCGCAGGGCAGCACCAGACCTTCGTCGCGGAGATCGCGCAGAGCCTGGCGCAGCCCCGCGGAGCTCGCGCGCAGCCGCCAGGTCGCGGCAATGCTGCGCTCTGCAGCCCAGCCGTGCCCATCCAGCGCCTTCAGGACCAGCGCCCGCAACGAACGCTGCTCGTCCCAGGGTCGGTCCAGGAGCGCCGCGGGGATCACCCGCTCGGGCAGGTCGAAGACGCGCTGAAAGCCACTTCGCTCGCGGATGGCCAGCTTGCCGGACGACCAGAGCGCCGTCGCCACCTTCTTGCTCAGCTTGAGCTCCCACCATCCCCGTCCCCCCTGGCCATCGAGATCGACAGAGCGCAACGGCCCCTGGTCACGGATTCGGTGCAGAATCCCTCGGGCCACTTCGGGATGATCGCCGACCAGATCGCCCCACCACGGATGGGAGCGAAACTCCCGGCGCCGGAACTCGAAGGCGGGGTAAAGCTCCAGCGGCAGCCAGGAGGCTTCGTGGCCCCAGTACTCGAAGAGGGGCGCTGCGGGCCGCAGCAAGGTCTCCGGAAGCCGGGGGTCGAGCCGCTCGAGGCGCGCCAGCAGCACCAGCGTGTGGCTGCGCGCCCCCGCCACCGACACGGTATCGAGCTGCAGATAGCCGAAGCGATCGATCACGGCCAGACAGGCCTTCTCGGCCCCGCCCCGCGTAGTCCGCGCCGGCAGTCCAGTCCAGCGAGCATTGAGCAAGCCGGCCCGCGCCAGAGCGAGCCGGCGAGCCGAGCGAATGTCCAGTGCCTGCATGACAAGAGACTACTACGCTTCGTCCTCGTCCCTCCGCCGCCGCGCCTTGGTTTCCGAGCGCCGGCGCTTCTCCTCCAAGCGGCGGCGCTTGGCGCGCTCCGGAACCCGGGTCGGCTTGCGCCGCTTGGGGCGCCGATTGCGGGCCTCCAACAGCGCGATCAGACGCTCGAAGGCGATCTCCAGGTTGCGGCTCTGCGAGCGCCGCTCGGTGGCCAGCACCGTCGTTCCCGATGGGGGATGGCGCAGCCGCACGCCGGTCTCTCGCTTGTTGCGATGCTGCCCGCCCGGACCGCTGGCCTTCAGGAACTCCACCTCGCACTCGCGCTCCAGCGCCGATCGCTCGGTCGAGTACGGCGGCCCCTGGCGCTCCTCTTCGTCCACGAGGCCCTTCCTAGTCGGCCGCGACCGCCGCCCTGGGCCTCGGGGGCGCGTTCTTGCGCTTCTTCTTCGGTTTGGCGATCGACGCCCGCTCCTGGATCACCAGGGGCAAAACCTCGTCCAGGTGGGAGATGAAGAGCAGCTCCAACTCGTCCCGCACCTCCTTCGGGATCTCCTCCAGGTCGCGACGATTTCTCTCCGGAAGAAGCACGCGCTTGATGCCTGCGCGGTGCGCGGCCAGCAGCTTCTCTTTGATCCCGCCGACCGGCAGCACCACACCACGCAGAGTGATCTCTCCGGTCATCGCCGTGTCGTGTCGGATCGAGCGCTGGGTAACCAGCGACATCAACGATGAGTAGATCGCCACACCGGCGGACGGACCGTCTTTGGGAATCGAGCCCGCCGGCACGTGCACATGCACATCCCATTTCTCGTGCAGGTCTTCGTCGATGGCGAGGTCCTTGGCGCGGCTGCGGATGTAAGAGAGCGCGGCGTTGGCCGACTCCTTCATCACGTCGCCGAGCCTTCCCGAGAGCATCGTCTTGCCGCTGCCCGCCATGCGGGTGCTTTCGAGGAAGAGCAGATCGCCGCCGGTCGGCGTCCAGGCCAGTCCGGTGGCGATTCCGGGGCGATCGAAACGCTCGGCCTGCTCGGGGAAGAAGCGTGGCTGCCCCAGGTAGGTCGCGAGATCTGGCTCTTCGATCTTCTCTCGTCGTGTCGTCTCTTCGGCGATGGCGCGCGCCACGCCGCGACAGACCGCACCGATCCTCCGCTCCAGGTTGCGCACTCCGGCCTCGCGCGTGTGGCTCTCGATGATCGCCACCAAAGCCTCTTCGCTGAACTCGATCTGGTTCCCATTCAGGCCGTTCTCTTCGATCTGCTTGGGCACCAAGAAGCGTTGCGCGATCTTCAGCTTGTCGAGAAGGGTGTAGCCGGGCACCTCGATGATCTCCATCCGATCGCGCAGCGCCGGCGGCACCGTGTCGAGGATGTTCGCGGTGGCGATAAAGAGCACCTTGGAAAGATCGAAGGGCTGGTCGAGGTAGTGGTCGGAAAACGTGTGGTTCTGTTCGGGATCGAGCACCTCCAGCAGAGCCGACGAGGGGTCGCCGCGAAAATCCGATCCCAGCTTGTCGATCTCGTCCAGCATGAAGACCGGATTGGCGGTTCCGGAACGCTTCAACCCCTGGATGATCCGCCCGGGCATCGCGCCGATATAGGTACGCCGGTGGCCGCGGATTTCGGCTTCGTCTCTGAGCCCCCCGAGCGACATCCGGAAGAACTTGCGCTTCAAGGCGCTGGCGATCGAGCGCCCCAGAGAGGTCTTGCCGACGCCGGGCGGCCCCACGAAGCACAGGATCGGACCGCGCATATCCTTCTTGAGCTTGCGCACCGCCAGGAACTCCAGGATGCGCTTCTTCACCTTCTCCAGACCGTGGTGGTCGCCGTCCAGGATGTCGCGCGCCACGGCGATGTCGAGGCGGTCTCGGGAGTGCTTCCGCCAGGGCAGATCGAGCATCACATCGAGGTAGGTACGCGAAACGGTGTACTCCGGCGATCCTGGATGGATGCGACTCAGACGGTCGAGCTCTTTGTTGGCCGCCGCCTTGACATCGGCCGGCATCTTGCTCTTGGCGATGCGCGCCCGCAGCTCCTTGCTCTCGTCGGAGGCATCCTCGCCGTCGCCGAGCTCGCGCTGAATGGCTTTCATCTGCTCGCGCAGGAAATAGTCGCGCTGCGACTTGGAAATCTCTCCCTGCACCTCGGTCTGGATGCGGCTGCCGATCTCCAGCTTCTGCAGCTCCTTGGCGGCAATCACCATGGCGCGCTGCAGGCGGGCGTTGACATCGGGTGTCTCGAGTATCTCCTGCTTCTCTTTGACCGACACGTTCAGCACCGAAACCACCGCATCGGCCATGTGGCCGGCTTCCGACACCGACGAGATCATCGCCTGATGGTCGGGAGTCAGGTAGGGAGCCAGGTCGGCGATCTGCTCGAAGGTGGAGCGCAGGTTGGCGACGATCGCCTCGGTCTCGATCGTCTCCTCGACTTCGTCGTAGTGGGTCTCGATCACGCCAACTGTGTGTGGATCGAGCTGGGTGAGCTCGAGCAGGCGTGCGCGCGCGGTCCCCTGAACAATGATGTTGCGGGTACCGTCGGGCATCTCGAAGACCTTCAGGATATGAGCGACAGTTCCCCAGCGATAGATGTCGGAGGGCCCCGGACGATCGGTTCGCGAGTCGACCTGGGAGACGACCAGCACCCGCCGCCGCGCATCCATCGCGGTCTCCACGGCACGCACCGAACGCTGCCGGCCGACCGCCAGAGGGATGACCTGTTGCGGAAAAAGGATGGAGTTCCGCAGCGGTACCACCGGCAGCTTCAAACGGCGGCTGGTCGGGCGCGGTGCGTCTTCCCCATCGGCATCCTCGTCCTCTTCCTCCGGGCTCTCCTTCTCTCCGGCACCGGCGTCTTGCTCGGCGTCACCCTCGTCTTCTTCGCCGCCGTCATCGGCGCTGCCGTCATCGGCGCCGCCGTCATCGTCACCTCCGCCGCCTCCGGTGGAGTCGGAGGGCGGGGACTGCGAGCCCTCCGCCGCGGCACCGTCTTCGGCGCCTGAGTCCTCCGAAGCGGGGGGAGTCAACAGCTTGGAGAGATCGGTCGAGCTGAAGGCGCCCCGCGGCGGACGACCGCTTCCGTCTTCGATTTCGCGCAAGATGAGCCGCTGGGCGAGAATCGCCTCACCGAGTGCGTCGGCGAGAGCCTCGGCCAGCTCGCCTTCCATCTCGGCGGTGTCGAACGCCTCTTCACGCGCTTCCGTCAGGGGGCTCTTCTTGTCGGTCATGGGGACAGCTCGGGGGGCCAAGGTGGGAGTGAAGGAGGAGTCGGAGCGGTCTCGCGCAAGGAACATGCCCGCGACACCAGCAGGATCGCACGCCGGGCATGAGGTCCGCAAGCGACTGACGTGTAATCGATTGCACCATGTCGAAGAGCGTCGAGCGCGAGCGAGGCGCGGGGGGCCAGCGCCCGGACTGACAGAGAGGAGAAGCCTGGCTGCCAATTTGACATGGCGGCAAGCCGGGCTCAGACCGGGGCGCCCGGAGAGCCGTGAAATCCGTTGGGAATCGTCTCCGCGCGCAGTAGCATCCGCAACCGGTGCGAGATGCTGCGAGGGGGACCCGAGGACGATCGATGCCGACGCTGAGTCGTAACAGAGCCAACTGGACTCCCGGACTGCTCGCCCTCTCGCTCTTGCTGAACGTCTACTTCATCGTCACCGGCCTGCGCGGTCCGTCGCCCTCGCCCGAGGCCCCTGTCGCCAGTGCGGCGAGTCGTTCCGAAATGGAACCTCCACCTTCCGCGCCGGAGCAGAGCAAAGTGCCCCCCCAGGCCACCAACACCGGCCAGGGGCAGCGACCGCGCTCTTTCTCCGGACCGCTCCGAGGATCGATCGCCGCCACTCTGGCCGCGCGCCTCGACGCCGCCGAAGCCGATCTGCTCGCGGCCCACCTGGCGCGCTCGCTCGGGTGGCAGATCGATCTGCGCAGCGACCCCCGCCCCGACGATCGCTTCACGGTGATCTACGAGTTCGGGGCCGACGTCGAGCGCGACCGAGATCTCGGGCCGGGCGATCCGATCGAGATCCTGGCCTACGAGTACCGGAGCCAACGGCACGCATCGACCTATCGAGGCTTTCGCTTCAAGCCCACGGGAAGCCGGTGGCCCGGAATATGGAACGACGAAGGGATCGAGGTGAGCCGACGGCTGGAGAGCTCGCCCATCGACGACTACGAGGCGATCACCGCGCGCCTCAACGACGGCCGCCAGCACGACGGCATCGACTTCAAGGTCCCGGTCGGCACGCCGGTGCGCGCGCCGCAGCGGGCCAAGGTGCTGCGCAAGAACTGGAATGTGCGCGCCAACGGCTACTGCGTCGATCTGCTCTACGAAGCCTCCGGGTTGCACGGCATCTTCCTTCATCTCTCCGAGATCCACGACGACGTGGTGGTCCTGGGCAGGCGGATCGAGCCGGGAACGGTTTTCGCGCTGTCGGGAAATACCGGAAGGACGACCAACCCGCATCTGCACTATGCGCTGCGCAAGGGAAAGACCAACTACCTGGACCCCTTCCATCGCATGGCGACCCTGCGTCGCCGGATCGAGTCGCAAGACCGTTCCGAGTTCGAAGCCCAGAGGGACGCGCTGGCCGAGCTCCTGGTCGAGCGCTCGGCCGGGTGAGCGCGGCCCATGGTGATCGCGCGCTATGTGCTGCGGGAGCAGATCGGGCCCTTCTTCTTCTCGTTGATCGCGCTGACCGTCGTGCTGCTCCTGAATCAGCTCTTGAAGCTGATGCGATACATCGTCGACAAGGATCTCGATCTGGCGGTCGTCGGGGAGCTCTTCCTGCTCTCTCTGCCTTTCATCGTGGTCTTGACCATTCCGATGGCGGTGCTCATCGCTTCGGTGCTCTCCTTCGGCCGCCTGACGCAGGACTCCGAGCTGACCGCGATGAAGGCGGCCGGAATGCCGCTGCATCGCATCATGCTCCCCCCCTTGCTGGCTTCCCTGGCCCTCGCTCTCGGCTTGCTGACGTTCCAGGACCGGGTCCTGCCGGAGACCAACCATCGAATTCGCAATCTGACCTCCGACATCGCCCGCAAGAAGCCCACCTTTCTGGTCGAGCCGGCGATCGTCAGCGAGATCAATGATCAGACCCGGCTCCGGGTCGCCGCGGTGAATCACCGCACCGGGGAGCTCCAGGACATCCGACTGCTGCAGCTTCGATCCAACGCCCCCCCGGTCAACATCTTGGCTCCACGAGGGCGCATGAGGGTAGACGGCGCCGGTGGAATCACGCTCGATCTCTTCGACGGCGAGGTGATCGATGCCGGCCCCGACGACAAGACCGAGCTGCGGCGCACCTTCTTCAAGGCGAACACGCTGCACTTTCAGGTGGATGAGGGCTTCCAGCGGACCGATTCCGACTTCCGCGGCGATCGGGAGCTGTCCATCGGCGAGCTCGAAGCGCGCGTGGGCGACAGTCGCTTGCTCATTTCCGAGCAACTCGATCGAGTGCGCGAGCAGAGGCGCGCGGCTCAATGGCCTCCGACCAAGAGCGAGGCGCGGCGCTGGGAGCGTGCGCACAAGATCGCGGCCAGCAAGCTCAGAGAGGTCAACCGCTACCGAGTCGAGATCCACAAGAAATACGCCATCGCCTTCGCGTGTGTCTCATTCGTCATGATCGGCGTGCCGCTCGGGGCCATGCCGAAACGCGGCGGCAACGCGCTGGGTGTCATACTCTGTATCTTCTTGTTCATCGCACACTACATCTGTCTGGTCGGTGGCGAACGCTTCGCGGACCGGGGAATCGTCTCTCCCGAGGTCGCCATGTGGACTCCCGACGTGGTGGTGTCGTTGATTGGGACCTGGCTGATCTACATGAACGGCCATGAGACGCTCTTCCTTCGGCTGGATTGGATCGAAGCGCTGCAACGGCGCGTCGGGCGCAGCTCGACCGCGGGGCTTCCGGCGTGATTCTGGACCGCTATCTGGCCAGTCGATTCATGCTGGTGCTGGTCGGAGTGCTCGCCACCTTTCTGGCGATCTTCATCCTGGTCGACCTCTTCGACAACATCGACACCTACATCGACAAAGAGGCAGCAACACTTTCGATCGCTCGTTTCTACCTGTTCCAGATCCCTTACATCTTCCAGCTGATTCTACCGGTTTCGGCATTGATCGCCTGTTTCTTCGGGATCGGCGGGCTGGCGGCCAACGGCGAGATCGACGCGATGCGGGCCGCCGGCCTCTCGCTGACCAGAATCCTCACGCCGGTGTTCCTCTGCGGACTGGCGATCAGCGTGATGGCGACCTACCTGGCGGCATCGACCGTGCCGCTCTCCGAGCGCAGGGCCAAAGACATCAAGCTGGTCGAGATCAAGGGGCGGCCCAAGGTCGACCTGCAGTCGAGAACCGATCATATCTACTACGGCTCGCGCGGCCACGAGTACTTCATGCGGCGCTGGGACGGCCGGCGCAAGCAGATGCACGACGTGGAGATCATCCGGGTGGAGGGCAGTGAGGTCGTGGAGCACATCCGTGCCGAGCGCGCCCGCTGGGAAGACGGGCAGTGGATTCTCGAAGATGGTGTCGCGAGATCATTCGCCGGAGAGCAGGAGACTGAGTTCAGGTCGTTCGACCGCCTGCCTCGGCCGGATCTCCCGGAGCGGCCGGAGGACCTGTCGACCGAAAAGCGCAAGACCCGTGAGCTGACACTGTCGCAGCTCACTCGCCGCATCGACGTCCTGGGCCGGTCGGGGGAGTCGACCGATCTGGAGCGCACCAGCCTTCATCTGCGTTTCTCCTTCCCCCTGTCCAGCATGGTGCTGGTTCTATTGGGGGCACCGCTGTCGACCAGGCGCAAACGCCGGGGGGCCTGGATCAGCTTCACTGTTTATGTCGTAGTCGGCTTTCTGTTCTTCACTCTGACTCGCTTCCTTCAGACCCTGGGAGAGCACGGCGCCCTGGAGCCGGTGCTGGCCGCCTGGTTGCCGGACGGCGTCTTCGCCGGCCTGGGGATCGCACTGTTGGTGTGGCGACAGCGAGGTCATTGATGCTAGTGTTCCTCCGCCTCATCGACAGAGCCCATCGTCCACTGAGAAGGTGCCCATGAGCCAGAAACCCCACGTTCCGATCTCCGACCTCCTGCGCGAGCATCGTTACTTCAAGCCTCAGCGCGACTTCGCCGCGGCTGCACGGGTGAACGATGACTCCCTGTACGAGAGGGCCGATGCGGATCCTCTGGCTTTCTGGGAAGAGGCCGCCGGCGAGTTGGATTGGATCGAGCCCTGGACCGAGGTGCTGCGCTGGAACACGCCCGACGCGGAGTGGTTCGTCGGCGGCAAGCTGAACGCCAGCGCCAACTGTTTGGACCGGCATGTGCACGGCGGCCTGCGCAACCGCGCGGCGATCATCTGGGAGGGCGAGCCGGGCGACCAGCGCACCTTGACCTACTGGGACATGTACCGCGAGGTGCAGAAATGCGCCAATGCGCTCAAGAGCCTGGGCATTCACAAGGGAGACCGGGTTGCCATCTACATGCCGATGGTGCCGGAGCTCGCCATCGCCATGTTGGCCTGCGCCAGAATCGGCGCCATCCACTCGGTGATCTTCGCCGGCTTCAGCGCCGACTCACTGGTGGACAGAATCTCCGACGCCCGGGCCAAGGCGGTGATCACCGCCGACGGCGGCTGGCGACGCGGCGCCAAGCTGCCTCTGAAGGAGGTGGTCGACCAGGCGCTGCAGGATGAAGGCACCGCCTCGGTACTGAGCGTCGTGGTGCTGCAGCGCGACACCGAGCCGCTCGAGGGCTTGAGCTGGAACGCCGAGCGCGATGTCTGGTGGCACGATCTGATGGCGCTGGCATCTCCGAACTGTGCACCGGAGCCCATGGACTCCGAAGACCTGCTCTTCATTCTCTACACCAGCGGCACCACCGGCAAACCCAAGGGCATCGTGCATACCACCGGTGGTTACATGGTGGGCACGCACACCACGGCAAAGTACGTATTCGACCTCCGAAGCGACGACATTTTCTGGTGCACGGCGGACTGTGGCTGGATCACCGGCCACTCGTACATCGTCTACGGGCCGATGGCCAACGGTGTCACTCAGGTCATGTACGAGGGCGCCCCGGATTGGCCCAAGCGGAGCCGATTCTGGAGCATCGTGGAGAACTACGGGGTGAGCGTCTTCTACACTGCTCCCACGGCGATCCGGGCGTTCATGAAATGGGGCGCGGCGCACCCCGATCAGCACGATCTGTCCAGCTTGAGGCTCCTGGGAACGGTCGGCGAACCGATCAACCCGGAGGCCTGGGTCTGGTATCACGAGGTCATCGGTGGCGCCCGCTGCCCGGTGGTCGACACTTGGTGGCAGACGGAGACCGGGGCGATCATGATCACGCCGCTGCCCGGCTCGGTGACCACCAAGCCCGGTTCCGCGACCCGCGCCTTCCCCGGCATCCAGGCCGAGGTCCTGGATCCCGACGGCAAGACGGTCGAGGTCGGCGGCGGTCTGTTGGCGATTCGCGACCCCTGGCCCTCGATGCTGCGCGGGATCTGGGGCGACCGCAAACGCTTCGTGTCGACCTACTGGAGCAAGTGGCCGCATACCTACTTCCCCGGCGACGGCGCGAAGCGCGATGGCGACGGCTATTTCTGGATCCTGGGTCGGGTCGACGACGTGATCAACACGGCGGGGCACAGAATCGGCACCATGGAAGTGGAGTCGGCCCTGGTGGACCACAAGTCGGTGGCGGAGGCCGCGGTGGTCGGCATCGAGCACGAGATCAAGGGCATCGCGATCGCGGCCTTCGTCCTGCTCAGAGAAGGGCAAGACGGTTCGGAGGACATCGAGCAGGAGCTCAAGGACCACGTGGTGAAAAAGATCGGCGCGATCGCGCGACCGGAAAAGGTGCTGATCGCCGCGGATCTGCCCAAGACTCGCAGCGGGAAGATCATGCGCCGCTTGCTACGAGATGTGGCGGAGGGCAAAGCACTCGGAGACACAACCACACTCGCCGATCCCTCGGTAGTGGCTCGACTGAAGGCGGAGTACGAGTCGATCGAAGGCTGACAGGCGCAACGAGGACAAGTCATGGAGATCCAACGCGAGAGCATGGACGTCGACGTTCTTCTGGTCGGCGCTGGCCCCGCGAATCTGGCCGCGGCGATTCGCCTCGGGCAGCTCGTTCAGGAGCACAACGAAGCCCTTGCATCCGGAAGCAAAGAGGGCAGCCCCCTCGAAGATCTGATGATCATGGTGGTCGAGAAGGCGGCCGAGCTGGGCGGCCACTCGCTCTCGGGCGCGGTCATGGACCCGATCGCCCTCGAAGAGCTGATGCCCGACTACATGGAGAAGGGCTTCCCGGAGGACGCTCCGGTGACATCCGACGAGGTGCTCTTCTTCACCGAGCAAGGGCAGCGCAAGGCGCCCTTCGTACCGCCGCCGCTGCGGCAGCACGGTTACCAGATCGTCAGCCTGAACAAGGTCGTGAAATGGATGGCCTCGTTCTGCGAGCAGTACGCCATCGAGGTGATGCCGGGTTTCCCCGCCGCCAAGCTGCTGATCGAAGACAATCGCGTGCTGGGTGTACAGACCGGCGACATGGGCATCGACAAGAACGGTGAGCAACGTTCCAACTTCGAGCCCGGCATGCTGCTCAAAGCCAAGGTCACGGTGCTCGGCGAGGGACCGCGCGGCCACCTGGCGAAGTTCCTGACGGAAGAGATGAAGCTCGACGAGGGGCGCAATCCCCAGATTTATGGAACCGGCGTCAAAGAGATCTGGAAGCTGCCCAAGGGGCGCACCACACCAGGGAAGGTCACGCATACCGCCGGCTATCCTCTGCATCGCGATCAATACGGCGGCACCTGGATCTACCACCTCGACGAGCAACATGTTTCGATCGGCATGGTGGTCGGACTGGACTGGCGCGACCCATACCTCGATCCTCACCGCCTGTTCACGCGCTTCAAGCAACATCCGTACATGCAGGAACTGTTGCGCGACGGAGAGATCGTTCGCTACGGCGCCAAGACCATTCCCGAAGGCGGCTACTACTCCATGCCGCGGCTCGCGGTCGACGGCTGCGTGATCGTAGGTGACTCCGCCTCCACTCTGAACACGCCCCGACTCAAGGGCATCCACACCGCGATGAAGAGCGGCATGCTGGCGGCAGAGACGATCTTCGAGGCATTGCTGGCGCAGGATACCTCCGCGGCCGCGCTCGGCAAGTACCAGCGGGCTCTCGAGGAGAGCTGGCTGGGGCGCGAGCTCTACGCGGTGCGCAACTTCCGGCAGCCCTTCCAGAAGGGCAAGCTCAACGGTCTTCTGTGGGCCGCGCTGGCTCAGATCAGCGGCGCCAGGCTGCCCGGAGGGAAGATCAGAATCGGCCCGGATCACGCGGAGAGGCAGACTCTGGCGCAGTTCTACGGAGGGAGCCCTCCCGCGCAGGATCCCTTCGGCGGCGACCTCAAGGGTGACGCGGTGCTCGACAAGCTGACCGACGTCTACCATTCCGGCGCGGTGCACGAAGAGGACCAACCCTCGCACCTGCAGGTGGCCGACCTGGAGATCTGCCGCACCACTTGCGCCACCGAGTACGGAAATCCCTGTCAGTATTTCTGCCCGGCCGGGGTCTACGAGATGGTCGACGATGAAGAGAATGGCGGCAGAAAACTACAGATCAACTTTTCCAACTGCGTGCACTGCAAAACCTGCGACATCTCCGACCCCTACGAGGTCATCACCTGGGTGACTCCGGAAGGGGGCGGCGGTCCCGACTACACCAATATGTAGCGGCTATTGAGAGCCCGTAGGCGGACGCTTGGCATCCAGCGCCTCGCGCACGTCGCTTTGCATCTGATCGAGGATATCGCGACCGGATCGAACAGTTCGCCCGCGGACCTGCTCGAGCTTCTCCTGCACACGTGTGCCGAGGCGCGGCACCAGGTCGGCGCCGATGACGATCACCAGCTCCTTTTCGGTGACCTCGACTCGATCATAGCCCGCCAGATAGCGGATCCCGAGCAACCACCCGGGCAAGTCCTTGAGGAAGGGCAGCCCCTTCCTGACGTGTAGCTCCTCGGTAGAAAAGAGGCCCGCCAGCACGGTCTCTTCGCCGTCGAGCAGGAAGACCTCGGTCGATGCCTGATCCTTCTTGATCTGTGTCGACACCGCGTCCGGAATCGCCGAGGATCGTTCGGCCTCGATGATCAGGTGAACGAAGGCCATTCCTTCCACCTCGACCACCTCGGGAGAGACGGTCAGAATCGTTCCGGTGCTGAAGAAGTTGTCGATGACATTTCCGGCGAAGTCTCGGGTCTTGATCGAAAAATCCGTCCCCACCTGGACACGCCCGCGGCGACCCGTGAGCACGGTGACTCGCGGGCTGGCGATGATCTCGCCGAGGTTTTCCGATTCGAAAGTCCTGAGCATTCCGGAGAGGGTGAAGTTCGAGGCGATCTCGCTTTGGCCGAAATCGACGGTCAAGAGATCGTCGGTCACGTTGGTGGCGCCGAAGAAGTCGACGGAGCCGCCGGAGGAGCCCACCAGCGCGGACCAATCGATGCCGATCTCGCGGATCTGCTTGCGGTCGGCTTCGAAGAAGGTCGCCGAGATCACGACCTCGCGCTGATCGGCCGTGACCAGGTCGGCCAGACCGCCGTCTCCCGCGGCACCTGCCACTCCACTGACCAGGTAATGATCCTGGAACTCTTTGTAGGACAGTGCGTTCGACCGAAGGATGATCTCCAATGCCTTGCGCCAGGGCACGTTGACCACGTCCATGCCGATCGGATCGCCGCGCTTCTCCAGGTCGATGATGATCTTGCCCTCGCTCTCGCGGGCCACGGCGCTCAGGATCTCCAGCGCACGCCGTATCGGCATGTCGCGGCCGAGCGACACCACTTCGTCCGCCGGGGCGCCGAGAGCCAATCGCTCCACCTCGCGATCTTCCGAGGCGAGCACGCGCGGCGGCGCCAGCATGGCCACCGTCACCAGCAGAAGCGACGAAATCAGCAATCGAGTCATGTTGCGTTCTCCGGTCACTGATTCACCCCCAGAACCAGCTCGAGGTCGAGGGATTCGATGAGTCCCCCCTTGTTGAGAGTGAAGCGGGCCGTGTTGCCGGCCGAGTTGATCCTGGTCAGGTAGCCGAGGTAGACCTCGTCACCCTCTTTGAGCGTGACCAGCTCGCCGTGCTGGTCCTCCACGAAGGCGAAAGTCGGGGTGAGCGCTCGCAACACCGACTTCTCGATCTCGACCAGATCTTCGGTGTTGGGAGGCAGCGCTTCGCGCACCAGCGGCGAAAAGGGGTTGTAGCTGAGCCAGGGGAACTCGGGCTCGCTGCGCGCGGCGATCAGCTCGGCCTTCTCGCCGTCGCCTCCGGTGTAGGCGCGAATATCGAGCTCGAAGCCCAGGGAGCCCGCTTCGGTTGGGCCGGCATCGAGCCACCTCAGACGCACCCGGTCGACGGAGTAGATCTCGCGGGCGTGCTCCAACTCCCAGACGAAGCGATAGACGTCGATGAAAGGCCCGGCGCCGCGCAGCTGAAGAACGACGTACTCTGCGTCTCCTTCGATGTCGCGGCGCAGGAACGCGTAGCTATAGGGCAGCGCATGGCAACGCGACTCGGCGATGTGGGTGATGGCGCCGAACACATCGTGCGCGGCGCTCACCGGTGGAATGCGGTGCGGACGACGGGCCCATTTGTCTCTGGTCCGATCCCGGCGCTCGCGCATCTCGTCGATGCGCGCCGCCATGTCGCGATACTCATCCAGCGTCTCTTCCGCGAGGTGCAAATCGGCCTGGGCAAGAGCGGCGCGCCCGGGCAGGTAGATGCGCACTCCCCAGGTGCCCGCACCGAGCAAGACGCCGCCCACCAGCCCCACGATCAAGGTATTGCGGACTCGCGCGTTCATACGTCGGTACTCCCTCCGGGGCCGGCGCCCGGCGGCGGCGGCGGTGGGCCGCTCTCGGTGCCGCCGAGCGGGTCCGGTGTCGGCGCGGCGGAAACTGGATCCGCCCCTTCCCGGCTCGCGGCCAGCGCCGCGGCAAGGGCCTGTGCCGCCTCGATCTCGTCCTCGACGTCCTTGCCCGCGCGCAGCTCGAAGCGATAGACCGGCCTGGTGCGAACGCGCAGCTCGGTGGCGCTGCGCAGCACCACGTCGCCCATTCGGTTGGCCAGCTCCGCCAGGCGCGGGCGGCGCACGGTCATGCCTTGCAGCTCCATCCCGGAGTCCTTGGTAGAGGCGACCACGTTGATCCAGCAGCCGCCGATTCGGCGAAAGTGACTCGCGGCATTGGTCAGCACTTCGCTCCAGAGCTTGCGGGTATCGGCCAGAGCCTGAAGACGCGCCAACGCCGTTTCCATCTCATCGGCCTCTTCGGCCAATGCCATTGAACGCATGGCGGCATCTTCCACCTCGGCGATCTGCACCTGTACCGAGGCCAGCTCCGCTCTGGCCTCTCGCTCGAGTCGAACTTGGCCCAACGCGGCCAGAATCAGAAATCCCGAACAGACTCCGACCAAGGTCGCACCGGCGACACCGTGCCATGCCAGACCACGCAGATTCCGCTCGCGAATCTCCTGCGGCAGCAGATCGATCCACCGATGCGGCTCGGGAGGATCCAGGAGCGACCAGGCCAGACCCAGAGACACGGCAAAGCGGTCGACGACGTCGGTGTTCGCGTCCTCGCTCACATCGAGCGGACCCAGATCGAGATAGCTGACCTCGGCGTCTGGGAACTCGGGGCGCAGCCAATCGGCCGCCTCCACCCACTGCGCCGAGCCGGTGAGCACGAAACGATCCACGGAGGGTATGCCCGCCTCGTCTCGAGCCAGCAACACTCTGCTGACGAGGGTGCGCGGCAAGGACCGTGACTCCAACGATTCGTGGATGATCGGAGCGACCCGCAGCACCGTCTCGCCTCGCATCAGGATGACTCGGGTCGACTCTTCAGCCAGATGCACCACCGCCGTGAGCGTCTGCTCTTCGGCCGGTGGAGCCAGTCTGCGCACCAGGTCTGCCAGTGCTAGTTCGTCGGGCACCGCGGAGATCACGCCGATCTTCTTCTTTTCCAGGAACTCCTCGGCGGCCAAAGCCGCCTCCGCCACCGGGCAATCCCCGATTCGCGCCGCCGATATGACGTTCCCGTCCGGATCCGAGATCGCGCCGATGCTCTCGGTCGCCAGGCCGCCGCTGCCGCTTTCCAGCGCCGCACGGGCCTGTTGCAGCAACGCCTTTCGGTTCGTCTTCCCCTCCCAGCTCATGTGGTGATAGAAGACATGGGTATCCGGCACGTTGACCGCGACATGGCGCAGGTCGAAGTCCTCGACTCCCGCCAACATCGCCGCCACCACTGGGGCGCCGTCGGCATCTCCGCCGCCAATATCCTGTGCCAGCTCCGGGGGCAGCGTGAAGGGATCCCGGCGATCGGCTGAAGCAGCGGAGCTCGCCCCTTCCTGCGCCACTCCCGCGGCTACCTCGACCCCTTCCTCTACCGCTTGCTCCTCCTGCTCATCGCAGATCAGGCTCGCGCGGCGCATCGCTGTCACGCAAATCGACTTGTCACGCCGACGTTCCAACTGCACGATGCGCAGCGCCGAGCCCTCCAGCGCGATCCCTACCGCTATTTTCGGACGACGTGCCATCTATCTCTCCGGGTCCGCTCAGCCGCTCAGCAGCGATTCCATTCTTCTCTTGTTGTTGGCGTGGTCACGGGCGCTGTCGGGCCTGATGAGCCCCGCGCCCACCAACCGATGCAGATCCTGCTCGAGAGTGACCATGCCCTGATCGCGCGACTCCATCATCATCTGATAGACCTCGCCCACGTTGTTGTTCTTGATCGCCGCGCGAACCGATGAGTTGACCAGCAACACTTCCTTGGCCAACACACGCCCGCCGCGCACGTCGGGCACCAATTTCTGACTGACGACGCAGCTCAGCACGTCGGCCAGCCGGAGGCGCACACGCTCTTGCTCGATCGGCGGCACTTCGCCGATGATCCGGTCGACCGACTCGGCGGCGCTGGAGGTGTGCAGGGTGGAGAAGACCTTGTGTCCGGAGTCGGTGATCTCCAGAACGGTCATGATCGTGTCGGGATCGCGCATTTCGCCGACCACGACGATATCCGGGTCCTGGCGCAGCGCCTGGATGGTCCCCTCCTTGAACGAGGCCACGTCGCGCCCCACCTCGCGGTGCCGGATGATGCAACGCTTCGGCTGGTGAATCGTCTCGATAGGAGACGCGATGACGACAACATGGGCTTCCGCCGCCAGGTTGTTGGCATCGATGATCGAATCGAGTGTGGAGCTCTTGCCCGAGCCGGTGATGCCGGTGACCAGCACCAGTCCACGCTTTTCCCGCAGCACGCTGAAGCGGCTCATGGCTCGGGAGTGGAATCCCAGATCCCGCAGCCGCCGGATCTCGCCGGGAATGAGCCGCATGTTCAAGGCCAGGCTGCCGAGATCGAAGTAGGCGTCGGCGCGCAGACGGTGCCGGATTCCGTCCACCATGATTGTGTAGGAGAAGTCGAGATTGCGCTGTGTCAGCAGATGCGAGCACTGCTTCTCGGACAGGAGTGAGTGAATCAGAAGATCGCTTTCTGCGTGACTGAAGGCAGGGCACTCGAAGTCGGGATACTTGCGCCCCGCCACCCGGTACCAGATCGCTTCCCGGCAGCCCTCGCCGCCCAGGTCCATGTCGGATGCCTCGAGCACCACCATGCGCGCCATCAGCTCCTCGGCGAGCGCAACGATCTGGTCCCTGTCGGACTCGTCGAGCCGGGCAACGATCTCCCCGACGCGCGCCTGGCGGTCACCGCCCTGCAAGAGGCGGGGGATGGCCTCGACCTGCTCGATTCCGGGCAATCGACCGGCGGCGGAGCTCTTTGTCTCGAGATGGGGCATGGCTACTCCGATGTGGTCGCGAACAACACTTCCTCGCAGGTGGTGACTCCGGCGCGGACCCGCGCCATGCCCGACTTCCGCAGGGTCAACATTCCGGTGCGCTTGCCGATGGTGCGAATCCCCTCTTCGTCGATCTCATCCTTGGATTCCAAGATCAGCCGCCGTATCTCCTTGTTGAAGAGCAGGGTTTCGTGGATGGCGGCGCGCCCCTTGTAGCCGTCGTTGCATTCGTCACATCCGACCGGCTCGTAGAAAGTGAGGCCGTCGAGCTCGGCGCGGTCGAAGCCGACCGAGGTGCCGACCTCGGGATCGAGCTCGCGGCGCACGCGACGGCACTTCTGGCACAGAGTTCGGACCAGCCGCTGGGCGACGATGATGTTGATGGCGTAGGCGATCAGGAAGGGTTCGATGCCAAGCTTGTAGAGGCGGGATACCGCCGAAGGAGCGTCGTTGGTGTGCAGTGTGGAGAAGGTGAGGTGGCCGGTGTTGGCCAACTTGATGGCGATGTCGGCGGTGACGCGGTCGCGCATCTCGCCGACCATCACGATGTCGGGGTCGTGACGCAAAATCGATCGCAGAGCTTGCTCGAAGTCCAGCTTCAGATTCAGCTTCACCTGCCTGGCACCGCGAATGATGTACTCCACGGGGTCCTCGACCGTGATGGCGTTGAGCGTGGGATCGAGGACCTGCGCGAGCGCCGCTACCAGGGTGGTTGACTTGCCGCTTCCGGTGGGACCGGTCAAGATGACGATGCCCTGGGGTCGGGCGATCGCCGCTTCGAACTGGCGCCGCGCGGCCGGCAGAAAGCCGATCTGCTCCAGATCGAGGATCAGTTTGCGGTCGTCCAGCACCCGGATCACCACGCTCTCCAGGCGACGACGGTATTCAGCGCCCACGATCGGCAGAATCGAAACCCTGAAACGGATCCGGTGCCCGTCCACCGTTCGCTGGATGAAACCGTCCTGTGCCGCCTCGCGCTCGAAGCGGTCGACGTTGCGCGACCGATCCTTGATGACCGCGGCGATCGCCTCGGGATTGAAGCCGCGTTGCTCCATCCATAGCTGCAAACGCCCGTCGACACGAAAACGGATGGCGATTCCGTCGCTCTCGCCAGGCAGGAAATGAATGTCGCTGGCACCCCGACGCACCGCCTCCACCAGGCATCCTTCGACGAGATTGGTCAAGGCGGAGTGGTGGATCTCGATCGTCTCTTCCTGCTCTTCCTCTTCGACCTCCTCGATCTCGTCCTGTGCCCGGTTCAGATCTCTGAGATAGCGATTCTCGTCCTGCGCCGTGCGCCGGAAGTAGTCGCGCACCAGGGAGTCGGGCGCGAACACCACTTCGTATCGGGTCAGACCGATGCGCCGGGCCAACAGGGCGATGCTCGGATCGGTGGGGTCGGCCGCGGCGAGACGGATTGGATGGCTGTCGGCGGCGTCGGCGAAGAGCGGCGCCAGCGGCAGCTCGCGCAGCTCGTCGAGCAGCTCTTCGTCCAGCTCCGCGAGAAATTCCGTAGCGAGCGAAAGCGCAGTGGCGCCTACCCCCTCTTCCGACAGGTCGACCTCCGGGAAGCCGTACATGGCGGCCACTTCGCGAGCCACGGAATCGGCGGGCACACCGCATTCCTCCACCAGGATCTCGCCCAGTCTGCGGCGCCGGCCTTCCGGCTGCTCGGCTTGGGTCTGGAGCGCCTGGTCGAGCTTCTGCTGATCGATCAGGCCGCGCTTGACTAGTCTGGTTCCGATCCGGTCGGTGGCGCGGATCTCGAGCGAGCGGTCGTGGTCGGTGGTGCGGTAGATGGGCGAGGGCGCGATCGGCGTGCTCTCGGAGGGCGGGGGATCCGCCGCGGAGACCTGCCGGGATGCGGAGAAGGGCAGCTTCATGACACCGTTCCGGGGGGGTTGGGATGAATGATCGCGGTCTCCGACGAGACGACGGTGATCGCGACCATCACCAGGACGATGAAGATGCTGAGCAGAATCTGTACGTAATCGACCAGGGCGCGCAGGCGGTAGGTGGTGTCGGCTTCGTAGTAGTTGGCTAGCTGGAGGGCGGTCTGGCGGATGGTTCCGGTCTCGGCCCCGGAGCGCAGCCGCGAAATGGCGGTCGGCGTGAATACGCCGCAGCGATCGAGCGCTTCCACGAACCCGCTGCCGGTGCGGATCATCTGCGGCAGCACATCCTCCTTGATGCGCTTCTCGATGTATCGATTCTGACAGGCCTCGGCGGCAACGCGAATCACTTCGATGTTGTCGCCCGAGCCGCTGTAGGTGGCATAGAAGACTCTGCAGAAGACCTCGATCGATGTCTTCTGCAGGAGCGATCCCAGGATCGGGACCTTGAGCACCCAGCGGTCGATGAAGAGGCGGATTCTTGGGCTGCGGAATGCCTGCCAGAGGACCAGCGCCGCCAGCGCGAAGCCCACCACGATCCACGTGATCTGGTCGCGGATGAAGTACGAGAAGTTCATCGTGCCGGCCGTCATCGGCGGCAGATCCATGTCGAAACGCAGGAAGAGCTCGGCGGTCTTGGGGAAGATGTAGCCGACGTAGAAGATGATCACCGCCAGGAGCGCCACGCAGGTCGCGGCCGGCATGATCAGGGCCGAGCGCAGCATCTTCTTGAATTCGGCGTTGCGCTCCAGGAACTTCGCCGCGGCGGTGTAGATCTCCACCATGTTGCCGCTGGTCGAAGCGATGCCGAGCATGTACGCCGGGAACTGGCCAAATATGTCGCGATGCTTGCCAAAGACTTCGTGGCCGGTGCGGCCGTCCTTCAGATCCTGGTAGATCTCCTCGATGGCATCGCGCAGGGCGCGCGAAGGCATGTCGCTCTTCAGCAGAGACAGGATCTCGTCGTAGGGCAGCTGCTCGCGGAGCAGGTCCGCCGAGAGCCGCATGAACATCACGACATCTTTGAAAGAAGGCCGTACCCAAGCGTCGGTGAAGCGGCGCCTGATCGAGAGCACCCGATAGCCGGTGCGGGCCAGCGAGCTTTCGACATCCTGCCGGGCGAACGCCTTCTGCTCGCCTTCGATCGGGGCATCGCGTCCGCGGCGCACCCGGTAGACGTAGGTGCGACGTTTTTGAATCCCGGTGATCCGCAGCGCGCGGCTCTTGGCGATTGCGTCCGCCTTCTGGCGCGCCTCCCGCGCGGAATCGCAGTGCAGGACCCCCTGCACCGGCCGGTTGCGCGGATTGACTCCTTGGTAGCGGAATACGGGCATGTCTCTCACCCTGGCCGGAGCACGGCCGAGACCTGCGGAGGGTGGGCGGCGCGGCTAGCCGCGCGCCTCGCGCAAAACGCCCCCAGGGAGAATCTCCCCGGGGGCTTGGGACGGGACCGTGGGCCCCGGGAGGTTGCGTCTAGCGCTCGGAGATCGACAGAGAGGCGCCCGAAGAGGTCACGGTGCAGGTGACCAGGACCGGATCGCCGTCGCCGTCCGCATCTTCCACGCCAGTGCCCTGAATGGTGACCATCGAATCGTTGCCGGCGATGGAGACCGCCATCGTGCCGTTGTCGTTGATCGGGTTGGACGTGAGTTGGGCAATGCCCGCCGCGTCGGCGGTCAGGCCGGTGAACGATTTGCCACCTCCACCCATGCTGGTCGGTTTGCGGTAGTACTGCTGGGCACGAGATGCCAGATTGAGAAGGTCGTTGGAAACGGCGTCGAGATTGGCGTTCGCGGCGCTCTCGTTGAACATGTTGATACCGACAACCGTGGCGATACCAACGATGATGGCGCCGAGAACGATCAAGAGGATTTGCTGCTGGCCCATGCGAAGATCTCCGAAGACAAGAAGGAGGGAGGAGCGTGCCGCCGGGTCTCGGCGGTAGGACCCGGGCGGGAAGGGGGCGCGGGTCGCGATGCCACTGCGACACTCCCCGCTGCAGGCTTCATGCCAGGCCGCCGGAGAACCCGATAAGAGCGCTGCAAGTCGCTGGAGATCATCCGCTTAGAGGGAGAGCAGCAACCCCGCGCCAGGCCCCGGAAGGGCGCCGTGCTGCCAAGCGCCTGAACAGCGGCGAGAGCCTCTCGCGGGCCGGAGCGGCACCGGTCCAGGTCGACCGACGACCGGGTGGACCGGGCGTGATTCGTTGGCCGGCAACAGGATACGCAGTCGGCGCGGGGGATGGCTCGAGGAGGGCGGGGGCGCATCTGGGCGAGTCGGCCGCGCCCGGCACAGTGCGCGATCGTTGCACAGCTCGGGACCGGGCTTCAGGCCTCGGGCTTCAGGCTTCAGGCGTCGAGCTTCCAGAGGACCTGGGTCCTCACCCATGCTTCGACGAGTAGCTTTCGCCGATTCAGGAGCGGAGAAGTTCGGCTCTGCTCGCAACTCGACCTCGACAGATTCAGTACCGACGTGCACTCGGCTCGTCTGCCCGCCACCGAGCGGGCCAACGCGGTCCGCTCTGGATGTCCGATTTCCAGGCCCAAAGCCCGAAGTCTGAAGCCCGAAGCCGGGTCCCGGCGACTTCGCCAGGACCCTTCCGCTCCGGCGGCCCGGCCGATGAGCTACGATGCCGCGTCCCGAACGTGCGCCCCGGAGCAGGCTTGGCACCGACCTGTGCCGGGTACGAGGCGCGGCCCGGTCGAAGGAACCCGGCGGCGTGAGTCGACACCCTGAAAAACCGGCGCTCGCCCACCGACTTCGCGGCGGTGGCGGCCCGTTGGCGCTTGGCAGCACGGGACCGTTCTCGGCCTCGAAGAGGCGTCGATCGCAGATCTTCACGACGTCCTCTGCGATTGGGAGCGGCGGGCCTTCTCGGGCGGCTTTCGGGTGAACTCGGTGCTCGTCGCCGCGGGAAGCCTCGCCGTGCCCCTCTGGGCGCTGCGCGGCGCGATCGCCACCCGCACCATCATCGTGCTCGGAGCCCTGTTAGCGATGCCCCCCGCCCACGTGGTCGCCAACGAGCTGCTCTTCGTCGGCAGCCACTCCGAGCTCAGATCTCTGGGGGACTGCGGCCGCATTCTGGCAGCGCTGCCTTCTCGCCGGAATGGGACACCCCTACCAGGACGAGCGCCTCGACCCCGTGATCTCTCTGCCCCGCTTCTTCCCTCAGGAGTGGATCCCCGATGTGCGGGTGGCGAAGACTCGAGACGAGGTCGCGGATCGTAGCTACGAGATCCGGCTCGCCGACGCGGCCCTGGAAGCGACGGAGCGTGGCGATCACCGGCACGAGGACGTGGACTGGGAGGTTGCCGAGCGTCTGTACCCGACGGGAGTGGCACTGGGTGTCGCGCTGCGCGGGGAGGGCGACGACTGGCGTGCCGCCGCGGCGGCCTTCGACTGCACCGCCCGCGAGCAGGCGGTTCGAGAGACCTGCGAGCGCTCGCCCAGCGACGGCTTGGTGGCGATCCTGGATGCGTGGATCCGGCCTCTGGATCTGGATCGAACGACGAGAGTCGATTGAGAGGGCCGATGTCTCGACTCGATCACTTCGTGGGTCTGGGACTGCTCAGACCGTCTCTCGTATACTGATGCTCACCCAGCCTCGGGTGCAGGAGTACGGGAGAGTGGGGGTCGGAGAGATCGATGATCTCCAGGTCGTACCCGGTTTGGAGATACAGTGTTTCTTCAAACACCACCAACGCCGACCATTGGATTCCAAGATGCACCGTAGAGAGCAGAATCGGAGCCCGCGGGTGCTCCGCAGAGTACACCAATAGCTCCCAGCTGCTGCTCAGGAAGACGAGCGTATCCTCCGCGGCGATCGACACGAAGTCCCCGTCGATCGATGAGAGCACCATTGGCGGATTGGGCGCCAGATCGTAGATCCGGAAATCATCGGGCGCCCACACACCGCCCTTGATCGCGAACAGCAGCCCACCGGAGACGGTCGCCTGACGGCAGTAACCGCTCCCGAGCAACGGCACGCGTCGCTCACGACCAACTACACTTGGAATCGACCCCCAGAGTGACACATAGCCATCGGCATCAGCGACTACCCACCCATCAGCGACATGGACAGCCTTGGCGTTGATATTGGGCAGCCAACCCCGCCGCGCGATCCACTCCTCCGAGCGCGCCTCCACTTCCGAGCTCCAGAGGGGACTCCCCGTCGGCGGATGATCCAGGGGGAGAGCCGAGAGCTCGATCGAGCCGAGCCACGCGGCCAGCATGACCGCGCGATGCCGCGAACGGCGCGAGATGCTCATGACGATCTCCGCTTGAGTCTCAGGACGAAGACATCGGACGACCAGGTTTCGTTGGAGTCGAGGAGGATCTCGTGCCAGCCCGGATCCACGTCTTCATCATCGATGGGCGCCCCCGGCAGATATCGAGGTAGCTCTTCTTCTTCCACAAGAGCGCTTCCCGCACATCGGTCAGATAGAGCTCGCTACGCAAGGAGCCGGTCAGCTCGCGGATCTGGACCGGCATGGCGGAATCTCCTTCTTCCGATTGCGTTGCCATGCGCTCCTATCGGGGGGGGCACCTCGAGAGCAAGAGATCTGGAGCGGGGTCTGCGCGGCTGTCTGAGCTTCGACGTGGCGGTTGGGGCCCCTCAGCCGCGCTCCTCGCCCGCGCCGCTCAGCAGCTCCAGCAGCGCGATCGCGGCGCGCCGCACCCGCGCGTCCGGCGCCGGCGGCGGGCTCTGCAATCGGCCGGCGAAAGGCGGCGGCGCGTCTTCCTCGCGCAGGGTCCGCAGGCTGCTCCGCAGCAGCTCGCTCAGCAGCTCCAGGAAGGCCCGCGCCATTCCGGTTCCGTGCGGCGCCACCTCGTGCGCGAAGATCCCGCCGCCGTCGAGCGCGGCGTGGGAGCGATAGGCGGCGACCAGCAGCTCGGCGGCATGGCGGGCGCCTGTCCGCAGCAGCAGGTGCCGGCGCATCAGGTCGGCCACCTGCTCGAGCGCGGCGACCGACGCGCCGCCGCGCTCCAGAGTGCGGGGCATCAGGTCGACCCAGGCGGCGGTGGCCAGATAGGTGGTGACGAAGGGCGGATCGAGCGCGACGCGCTCCGGCTCGCGGCCGCGGGTCGGCATCAGCTGGTAGGAGTCGACCGTCTCGACGACCTCGACCTGTCCGAGCACCGGCAGCGAGCCTTCGGCGAGCAACGGGAAGGCGCGCCACACTTCGATGATCTCGTGGTGGCGGCGGTGGTGGGGATCGGTCCGGCGGCCGGAGGCGATGGCGCCGGGCTTCTCGATCGACACCCGGATCTCACGCTCTTCCAAATCGACCTCGCGCACCCGGAAATGCCGCTCTCCGAGTCCCAGGATCGCCCCGGGATGGGCCAGACGCGCCACTTCGCCGTGGTGGAGCGAGGCGACGATCTCGCTGCGCCGGCCGCGGGTCTGCACCTGGAAGGGGTCGCGCTCCGGCGCCTCTGGCAACACCAGCGCCGCCGGCGGCACCCAGCCGCAGTAGCGCCAGATCGGCTGCTCGCATTCGTCGTCGGCGTGCTCCTCCTGCACCTGGCGCTCCCTGAGGGGCTCGAGCGACCCCCAGGCTCCTTCGCCGAACCAGCGGTCGTCGTCCTGGGCCAGCGGCACCTCGGCGGCCGCGGCCAGCAGATGGGCTCTGCGAAAAGCCTCCGAGTCGGGATCGCAGGCGGCGTGGCGCGGGGCCGGCGGCGCCGGCGTGCAGAGGCGCTGCCCCGCGGCCGGGTCGTCGATCGACCAGATCCCGGGCGCCGCCGGGGCTCCCGCGGCGCCCGCGCCGCGCAAGGCGATCTCGCTCCAGCCCTGGGCCGCGAGCATCTCGCGAAGCCGATCGGCGCTCGGCGCCTCCGGCGCTCTGAGGTCGACCACGAGCCAGGGGGCGCGCAGGACCGCATCGCCGGCGTGTTCCTCGGCCGCCGCCCCCAGCAGGGCCTCGGCATGAGGGTGGCCGTTCGAGAGCCCGGTCCCGGTCACGACGCGCGTCAGCGCCGGCAGGTCGGCGAGCTCGCCTTCCCACTGCCGCCGGCTGCGCTCGGCGATGCGCGTCGCCCGGCGCAGCAGCAGGCCGGCGTGGCTGCCAAGCGCTCCGGTGAGCTCCTGGGCGTCCTGCAAGGCGAGGAGCGAGAGACGCCGCCAGATGTGGCGCCAGTGCTCACAGTGGACCAGCAAGGGATCGTGCAAGGCGCCCGCCTCGGCGACCACGATCCGCGCCTCGCGCCGCGATACCCGCGCGCCACGCGCCAGCCGCAGAGTCGCACGGGCCCCGGCGTGCTCCAGCGCCTGCTCCATCCGCAGCGCGCCGGCGGGGTCGGCGACGACGATCAGTAGGCTGCCGGGCGTGTCGTGCTCCAGGCGCACCGCGAGGCGCGCCAACCACCGGCCGTCGGGCGCGTCGACCCAGAGATCGCGCCCGCCGACGAGCTCGGCGGGGTCGAGATCGGGCGGATCGGGCAGCACCAGATCGCGCTGGGCCACGACGGTCCCACCGAGCGCTTCGATCGCCTCGGCGACGCGCGCGGCGCCCGGCAGGGCGATCATGGCGACCCCTCCCTCGGCTGCTTCGCGGCACCGGGCGCAGGGTCGGGGCCGGGGTCGGTCAGGCGGATGGTGATGCCCACCGGATCGACGCGCAGCTCTTCGACGCCAGGCCAGAGCGGCACCGCCTGGGTGAGGCGGACCGGCTCGGCGCAGCCCAGCCAGGAGCCGAGCAACGACTCGACCAGCGATTGCGGCAAGGGGATTCGACCCGTCGAGGCTCTGCGGAAGGTGAGCTGGATCCGCCCCGAGGAGGTCCCAAGACCGGTTTCACAGTAGACCTCGCGCGCGGAGGCCTGATCGAGCAAGGAGCGGAGGAGCTCGAAATCGTCCGGCACCAGCGCTCCGGGCGCCACCCTCATCCAAGCCCGAATGTGGCCCCGACCGAGCTCGATGCGCGCGGCGTCGACCCCGGACAGCGCCTCGGCACGCCGGGCGACGTAGAGGTTCAGCTCCTGCTGCGAAAGCACGATGCGCCCCTTCTCCTGCACCGACGCCAGCTCTCCCGCCATCAGAGCGTCGATCTTGCGCTCGATGTCGACGGTCTCGGGGTCGGCGGGGCTCTGCTCGGGCGGTGCCGCCCACGCCGCGAGGCTCAGCGCCAGGCAAAGCGCGAGCGCCTGCGCGGTGCCGCGCTTCCGACGCTGTTCGATCAGCTCTCTGCCTCGGCTTGCGGCTGGGGGGCCGGTGGATCCTGGTCGGTCATGCTCTCCAGAGGCTCGTCAGTGGCGGGCGCCGCCTCGGCCGCCGCCGAATCGGGCGGACCCATGCCCTGGTTGGGCACGAAGGGCTCGAGCTCCACGGTCTCCTCCCAGGAGTAGACGCCGCTGTCGATCCAGTCCTCGGAGGCGCTGCTCCGGATCTCGTATCCGAATTCCTTGACCATCAAGGTGTAGGGGCCCTCGTCGAAGGGGCTGCGCAGGGTCTCCCAATCGAGCAGGTAGGGGGCGAGATCGGCGATGTTGCGCTCGACGAGCTGCGGCGCCTCTTCATCGGTGAGCGCTTCCTCGCCGTCGCCCTCCAGTCCTTCGTCCAGCGGCAGGTCTTCGAGGAGCTCGTCGTCGAGCATTTCGTCGTCCAGCGATTCGTCGTCGAGCGTCTCGGCGCCGAAATCGTCGCCCTCGCCGTCCCACTGCAGCGCGGCCATGTGGGCGATCTCGTAGAGGATCTCGGCGTATTCGAGCGCCCGCAGGTTCTCGCGGTCCTGGGCAACGCGCAGCGGATGCTGCACCAGGGAGCTGCGCTGGATCGCCAGGACCGCGACGATGATCACGGCCACGACGATGGTGAGGATGTCGATGGTGGCGAGGCCCCGCGTGCGTTTCATGGTGTTCCTCTGGCTGGGGAGGCCGATGGAGCGAGGCCGGAGCATAACGGAGGCTGGGTTCGGAGGCCAGAGTGAGGCGCCGCTACTTCATCAGCACCATGCGCTGAATCTGGCGGCTGGCGCCGGCCTCGAGCACGGCGAGGTAGATGCCGCTGGCGACCGGCGCGCCGCTCTGGTCGGAGCCGTCCCAGACGAAGACGCGGGCGCCGGGGTCGAGCGGGCCCTGGTGCAGCAGGCGGACGCGGCGGCCGGCGATGTCGAAGATCGCCAGGCGGACCGGGGCGGGGGCGTCGAGGTCGATGCGCAGGTGGGTTCTGGGATTGAAGGGGTTGGGCGCGGGGGCGGCGAGGCGGGCGAGGGCGGGCGGCGGCGGGGGCGCGGCGCCGATCCCGGTGGCGGGCTGGGTCTTGCAGCCGACGGTGTTGACCAGGGTGGTATCGCGGCCGGCGTGGAAGAGGGTCAGGAGGGGGCCCTCGTAGAGGGCGGCGGGCTCGCTGACGTCGCGGCCGTCCCAGGCGTCGGGGGCGGCGGTGGCGAGGACGGGATTGGCGTAGTTACGGGTCCAGTCGATGCCGTCGGCGGAGCGGGCGGCGCCGATGCGCAGGGTGTCGCCGTCGGTGCCGGCATACCAGAGGGTCCACTGCGAGCCGCGCCAGGCGACGTCGAGGCTGGGGGTGCCGAAGGACTCCCAGGGGGCGGCGCCGGTGAGGACGGGGGTGGAGGGGGAGGTGGACCAGAAGATGCCGTCGGGGGAGATGGCGCGGCCGATCTTCCAGGGGACTTCGGTGCTGTCCTGGAGGCCGACGAACCACATGGTGTAGTCGCCGTCGAGGAGCTCGACCGACTTGAAGAGGGCGAGGTCGCTCCAGGAGGTTTGGCCGCTGAAGACCGGGAGCGAGGGCGAGCGCTGGAAGGAGCGGCCGCCGTCGGCGGACAGGGCGCGGCCGATGCGGTAGACGGCGCCGTCGAAGCCGCCGTAGTAGAGGAGCAGGTCGCCGGCGTCGTCACGCAGGACGCTGGGGGCGGCGACGCCGAGCACGTCGAAGCTGCCGATCGGGCCTTCGCTCAGGGCCGGCTGGCAGGAGCGGATCCAGGTGGCGCCCTGGTCGAGGGAGTAGGCGAAGCCGAGGCGGGTGGGGCCGTCGGGGGTGCCGTCGAAGCCGGTGTACCAGACTTTGAGAGTGTCTTGATCCTGGAGGACGCAGGGGCCCCAGATGTCGGCCTGGTCGAAGCAGCCGGGGTCGCCGAGGACGATGCCGGGGTCGGGGGAGCAGCGGGTCCAGGGGGAGGCTTGGGAGGGGCGGGGGTCGGCATCGGGGCGGGCCAGGTAGAGGCCGGCGGCGACCGGGCGGTTGCGGTCGTCGCGCCC
>CAZBBK010000010.1:0-110761 GCA_964490075.1 uncultured Gemmatimonadota bacterium
GCTCCTGGGATGGGGTTCGGGCGGCTCGGAGCGGGATGGTGGGGGGCGGTGGGGCCGGGGCTGCCGTCTGGGTAGGGTATCGTGGGAGGGGTGGGGGCGGCGGAGGGGATTGCGGGGCACCGCGCGCCTGCGTTCGCGCTATCGTGGAGGCAGTCCACCACCGGGAGCGAGCCATGCTTCGCCAGTTCTTCTTCCTCTCTTTCGCCCTCGCTTCGGCCGCCGGCGCCGCCACCATCCACGTGCCGGGCGATCAGCCGACGATTCAGGCCGGGATCGATGCCGCGGGCGAGGGTGATACGGTGTTGGTGGCGGCCGGGACCTACTCCGGCGCCGGCAATCACGATCTGGACTTCGGCGGGGTCGATCGGGTGCTGGTGTCGGAGGATGGGGCGGCGGCGACGGTGATCGACTGCCAGGGGGCGGGGCGGGGACTCCACTTCACTTCAGGGGAGAGTGCGGCATCGATCGTGGAGGGTTTCACGATCACCGGCGGCTCGGTCACCGGCACCGAGCTGGGCGGCGGCGTGCGCTGCGCGGGGTCTTCGGCGCCGACCTTCGTCGGTTGCGTGATCTCGGGCAACACTACGGAACAGGAGCGCGGCGGAGGGCTGGCCTGTCTCGCCAGCTCACCGACGCTGATCGATTGCACGATCTCGGGCAACACGGCCGGCTCGGACGGAGGGGGAGTACACTGCTTCCAGAGCGCGCCGCTGCTGAGCGGGTGCGTCATCTCGGGCAACTCGGCGAGCGCCAGCGGAGGCGGACTGTACTGCTATCAGAGCTCGCCTACGCTGACGCAGTGCACGTTCTCCGACAACGTGGCGGCGGAATGGGGTGGCGGGCTGCGTTGCGCCGGGGCATCCTCGCCGGCGCTGGAGGGGTGCACGATTTCGAACAACGCGGCCGACGGCGGTGCGGGGCTCTCGTGCTGGAGCGCCTGCGCGCCGACCCTGACCGCTTGCACGATCCAGCACAACTCGGCCGTGGCGAGCGGCGGCGGGATCCACAGCCACAGCTCATCGCCCACCGCCAGCAACTGCATCATCAGCGGCAACGTTGCCGCGATCGGTGCCGGTGCGGCCTGCTCGGACGCCTCCTCGACGACCCTGATCAACTGCTCGATCGCCGACAATCCGGCCAGCGACCAGGGCGGCGGGATCGACTGTCGCGATTCCGCGATCGCGGTGACCAACACGATTCTCTGGAACAACACACCGAGCCAGATCGAGGTGAGTCAGAGCACCTTCGACGTGCTCTATTGCGACGTCGAGGGCGGCTGGGTGGGTGCCACCAACATCGACGAGGATCCGCTCTTCGTCGATGCCGTGGGCGGCGACTATCACCTGGGCGATGGCTCGCCTTGCATCGATGCCGGCACCTCGGCCGGCGCTCCTGGGGTCGACTTCGAGGGCGACTCCCGGCCGATGGGGGCCGGCCACGACATCGGCGCGGACGAGTATCGGAGCGTGGCGGTGGGCGGCTCGGAGCCGGCGGCGGCACCGGCTCGGAGGCTGCTGGGATCGCCCTACCCCAATCCCTTCAATCCGCGGGTCACCATCCCCTTCGAGCTGGGCGCGCCGGGTCCGGTGCGGCTGGCGATCCACGACCTGCGCGGCGGATTGGTGCGGATCCTGCTGAGCGAAGAGCGGCCCGCGGGCAAGCACGCGCGGCGCTGGGACGGGCGCGACCGCACCGGGGACGAGGTCGCTACGGGAATCTACCTGGTGCGCCTGGAGGCGGAGGGGCTGCGGGAGATCCGCACGCTGGTGCTGACAAGATAGGGAGTTGGAACTGTCGCTACCTGCGCTCCCCGGGCGGCGGCACCATGGCGGCGTCTTCGGCGCGATATTCATGCAGCTTGTTGCGCAGGGTGCGGATCGAGATGCCCAGGACCTCGGCGGCGCGGGTGCGGTTCCAGTCGGTCTCGTCGAGGGTCTTGAGGATCAGCAGGCGCTCGGCCTCGCGCACGGTCATGCCGACGTGGAAGGGTAGCTCGGCGGCGCCGGACTCCTCTTCGGGCATCAACATATTGGAGAGCGCGACCAGGTTGTTGCGGCTCATCACCACGGCGCGCTCGACGAAGTTCTCGAGCTCGCGGGCGTTGCCGCGCCAGGGCAGCTCGGCCAGGTAAGCGATCACGTCCTCGGTGAGCTCCACTTTCTTGCCGAATTCCTCGTTGAAGCTGCGCAGGAAGTGATCGATCAAGAGCGGGATGTCGGTGGGGCGTTCGCGCAGGGCGGGGACCCGGATCGGCACCACGTTGAGCCGGTAGTAGAGGTCTTCGCGGAAGGCGCCGCGCTGCACCTCCTGCTTCAGCGGCCGGTTGGTGGTGGCGATCACGCGGCAGCGGGGGCGCACCAGGGTGGTGCCGCCGAGACGGTAGAACTCGCGCTCCTGCAGCACGCGCAGCAGCTTGGCCTGCAGCGGAGGATCGATCTCGCTGATCTCGTCGAGCAGGATCGAGCCCCCGTCGGCGGCCTCGAACTTGCCGATCGAGCGTCGCTCGGCGCCGGTGAAGGCACCTTTTTCGTGCCCGAAGAGCTCCGACTCGAGCAGGTTCGAGGGGAGCGCGGCGCAGTTGACCTTGATGAAGGGACCCGCGGGACTGGGACCGGCATGGTGGATCGCCATGGCGATCAGCTCTTTGCCGGTGCCGGTCTCGCCCTGGATCAACACCGTCGAGCCGCCGCCGGCGACCATCTCGATGGTCTCGTAGATCGCCTGCATGGGGGGCGACTTGCCGACGATGGCCTGGGGGCCGAAGCGGCGGTCGACGCGGCGCCGCAGGTCGCTGTTCTCGCGCCGCAGCTCGACCATCTCCAGCGCCCGGCCGACCAGCGACTCCAGGGCGTCGACCGGGGTCGGCTTGGTCAGGTAGTGGAAAGCGCCCCTGCGCATCGCCTCGACGGCGCCTTCGACCGAGGAGTTGGCGGTCATGATGATGACCGCCGGGGCGTGCGGGCCGCTCGCCACGGACTCCAGGATGTCGAGCCCGTCGGCATCGGGCAGGCCGATGTCGAGGAGCAGCAGATCGGGGGAGAGGGCGTCCAGTTTCTCCAGCCCCCCGGCGCCGGTGCCGGCGCAGGCGACCTGGTAGTCCCCGCCCAGGGTCTCTTCGATCAGCTCACAGACCAGCGGGTCGTCGTCGATGGCGAGGATCCGCTTCTTCATGGTTGGGGCCCTTCGGTTTCCGGTGCCTGGCTGTGGAGGACGAGCTCGACGCGGGTGCCCCCGCGCGCTGCCGGGGCGATGCGCAGCTCGCCCTCGTGCAGGGCCGCGATCTTCTCGACGCGGCCGAGGCCGATGCCGTCGGCACCGGGTCGGGTGGTGTAGAAGAGGCGCCGAACGCGCTCCAGGCGGCCGGGGTCGATCCCCTCGCCGTCGTCCTCGAGCGCGATCTCGATGGCATCGGGGGCGGGAGCGCGGCAGCTCAGGTCGAGCCGGGTCGCGCCGGCCTCGACGCCGTTGCGCAGGAGGTGCAGCAGCGCCTCCTTGGCCAGGGTGGTATCGACCGAGACCACGATTCCTGGATCGCCGCCGCGGCGCAGGGTCCAGCCGAGCTCGTCGGGGGGGTATTCGGCGCGCAGCACGGCGAGGGCGGCGTCGGCGATCTCGGCCCCCGTCACCGGCTCGGGGTCGAGGGACTCGGGCCGGCTCAGGTCGACCACCGTGGCGAGCACGCGGTTGGCGCCGCTGACTCCCTCGACGATGCGCCGCACCCAGTGCTCGACTTTTGGGTCGTCGGCGTGGCGGCGCTGCAAGAGCTCGGCGAAGCCCTCGATGCTGAAGAGCGGGTTGCGCAGCTGGTGGGCGATGTCGCCGGCGGCGCCGCCGATTTGCGCGGCGGCTTGCAGCGCCCGGCAGCGCTTCTCGAGGCGACGGCGGGCGGCGCGCTCCTGGTCGAGGGCGCGCTGGAGCTCGCGCACCCGGGCGGCGCTGGAGCGGGTGGAAGGGCTCATGGTCCTTCGCTCGCGACCAGTTGCGGTGGGCTGCCGGTCAGGCGTTCGATCTCGACGCTGCGCTCCCGCATCCAACGGGCCAGCGCCAGGCGCCACAGCGCACGCTCGCGCCAGGGCTCGGCGGGCTGGTCGGAGGCGCAGGCGGCGTAGGCGGCTTCGGCCTCGCGCAGGCGCCCGCTGCGCAGCAGGGTGTTGGCGACCTGGTAGCGGGCCCAGTCGCGGTCGGCGCCGCTCAGGTTTTGCTCCAGGGCCTTCAGGTAGTCGTCGTGGGCCTGCGCCATGCGGCGGGCCTGGAAGCCGGTGTCGGCGCGCTCCAGGAAGAGCTCGGCGCGCGGTGCGGCGGGCAGCGTGAGGGCGCTGTCGAGCTGCGCCAGGGCGGCGTCGGGGCGTCGGGCCTGGCGCTCGATCTCGGCGCCGAGGCGGCGCAGGCGCAGGGCGCGGGCGGGATCGGGGCATTGCGCCAGACCGGCGGCGACGGCGGCGCGGGCGTCGGTGTGGTGGCGCAGCGCGGCGGCGGCCCGGGCCATGGCGAGGTGCGCCTGGTGCTCGCACCCGTGCGCGCCGTGGTGGCGGATGAGGGTCTCGGCGCGGCGGTAGGCCTCGGTGTGGCGGCCGGCGTCGGCCTGGGCGCGGGCGGCGCGCACCATTAGATCGGCACGCGGCAGGGAGTCGGAAGTGGTGAGCGCGGCGCGGGTCAGCGCCCGCTCCACGGCCAGGGCCTCCTTCGAGTAGTCGCGCAGCGACCGGAAGATCGAGGCGATCTGCAGCATCGAGGGGATCGCGTGCGGCGAGGCGCGATGGTGCTCCAGGAGGCGCGAGAACCACAGGTTGGCGCCGTCGTAGGAGAGGGTGCGGTGCAGGCGCAGGCCTTCTTCGAAGAGCAGGCTGTCGGGCCGGGCGGGCGGCTCTGGCTCGGCGACGATTTCCAGGGCCGGGACCGGCGGAGGAACCGGATCGGGCGCCTGCCGGGCGACGATCTCCTGCATCGCCAGGGGCGCCGGGAAGACGTCGATCCACAGCCGGTCGTCGAGCACGATCGCCTCGCAGCGCGCGGCGGCGGCGACCAGACTCAGGCTCACCCGGGTCCGCTCGGTGCCGGCGGGCTCGATCGTGAGAAGAGCCGCGCGATCGAAGGCGGTGGGCGCGGCCATCCGGCGCCGCACTGCGCCGCTCGGGGCGTCGATCAGGATGCGCAGCGAGCCGTCATCGGCGATTCGCTGCGACACCGGCGCGCGGAAGGGGACGCGCAGCACCACGCGCAGCGATCCGTCGCCGCGCGGGCCGGCCGGCCAGGCGTCGGGAGTGGCGGCGGCTGCCGCCGGCAGCAGGAGCGCGAGCAGGCTGGGCCACGCGACGCGCCGGTAGCTGGCAAACGAAATGCCCATGTTCGACGTATCGGACGGAATCACACCGGCTTGATTGGGTGCGGCGGGACTTGGGGGGGCGCGGGAGGCGCGTTGGGAGGCGTTCCGGACGCCCTCCGCGCAGAGCAGCGCTATGTCGAAAGGTCAGGATCGCCACCACGCGGTTGACATCCGTCCCCAGGCACCAATACTCCTGCTATGCGAATCGGACCGGGCGATCCGTAGATCCCCTCGGTTCGGTCGGAAGGACGTCATGCCGCAGCAGAAGAGCTCAGACCCCATCCCCGCGGGCCCCAAGCTGGTAATCGTCGAGTCGCCGGCCAAGGCCCGGACCATCGGCAAGTACCTGGGCGGAGAGTTTCGCGTTCAGGCCTCGATGGGCCACATCATCGATCTGCCCGAGAGTGCGCTCGGGGTCGATCCCGACAACGATTTCGAGCCGGTCTACAAGACCATCAAGGGCAAGGGCAAGATCGTGAAGGAGCTGCGGGCGGCTGCCAAGGAGGCGACGGCGGTCTACCTGGCCCCCGACCCCGACCGCGAAGGCGAGGCGATCGCCTGGCATATCGCCAACGCGATCGGCGAGCGAGACGGTGTCTACCGAGTGCTCTTCAACGAGATCACCGCGCGCGGCGTGCGCGACGCGATGCGCGAGCCGGGGCGGATCGACATGAACCTGGTCGACGCCTACCAGGCGCGCCGCGTCCTCGATCGGGTGGTGGGCTACAAGGTCAGTCCCTTCCTCTGGCGCACGGTGACCCGCGGGCTCTCGGCGGGGCGTGTGCAGAGCGTGGCGTTGCGCCTGGTGTGCGCGCGGGAGGACGAGATCGAGGCCTTCGAGCCGCAGGAGTACTGGAGCGTCGATGCCCGCTTCGCCCGGGCCAGCGGCGAGATCTACGAGGCCCAGCTCGAGCGGATCGAGGGCAAGAAGCCGAAGCAGATTTCGGCGGCCGAGGCGGCCGACTACGCGCAGCGGGCGCGGGCCGCCGAGTTCGCGGTGCGCGAGGTACAGCGCAAAGAGAAGCGTCGCCAGCCCTATCCGCCCTTCATGACCAGCACTCTGCAGCAAGAGGCATCGCGCCGCTTCGGCTTCACAGCCAAGCGCACCATGCGCCTGGCGCAGCAGCTCTACGAAGGCATGGAGCTGCCGGGCGAAGAGGCGGCGGGTCTGATCACCTACATGCGGACCGACTCGCTGCGCATCAGCCAGGACGCGCTCGACGAATCGCGCGCCTGGTTGACCGAGCACGAGCCGGAGCTGGTGCCGGAGAAAGCGCGCGTGTTCCGCTCGCGCAAGGGGGCGCAGGATGCCCACGAGGCGATCCGTCCCACCTCCGTGACGCGTCACCCCGAGCGCCTGAAGGGGGTGCTGAACCGCGACCTGTGGCGTCTCTACGACTTGATCTGGCGGCGCTTCGTGGCCTCACAGTGCCGGGTCGCCCTCTACGACACCACCACTGTCACCGTGGCCGGCGGCGGCCTCGACTTCAAGGCGGTCGGCTCGGTGCTGCGGGTGCCGGGCTTCACCAAGGTCTACCCCTTGGCCGGCCGCAAGAAGGCCGAACGCTCGGAGTCGGACGACGCCGAGAAGGAGAAAGAGGTGCTGCTGCCGGCCATCGAAGAGGGCGAGCCGGCGCGCCTCGACGAGCTGAAACCGGTCCAGCACTTCACCAAGCCGCCGCCGCGCTACACCGAGGCCTCGCTGGTCAAGGAGATGGAGGCCCGGGGCATCGGCCGGCCTTCGACCTACGCCGCCACCCTGGCCACACTGACCGATCGCAAGTACGTGGAGAAGGAGCAGAAACGCCTGGTTCCCACCGACCTTGGGCGCGACGTCACGCGCATCCTCACCGCGGCCTTCTCGCGGGTCTTCGAGGTCGGCTTCACCGCCGACATGGAGGGCCAGCTCGACCAGGTCGAGTCCGGCACCAAGGAGTGGAAGCGGCTGGTGCGGGAGTTCTGGGCGCCTTTCTCCGACGAGCTGGCGGCGGCGATGGGCAAGCGCAAGGAGTGGAAGGCGCTGATCGAGGAGAAGGTCGGCGACCCCTGTCCCGAATGCGGCCGGGCGCTGGTCAAGAAGTGGGGGCGCCACGGGCGCTTCCTGGCCTGCGAGGGCTTTCCGGAGTGCAACCACTCGCGCCCCCTTGAGGTGCCGGACGAGGCGGCGCCGAGCGAGCAGCCCTGCTCCGCCTGCGGGGCGGAGATGGTGCTGCGCGAGGGGCGCTTCGGACGCTTCTGGAGCTGCTCGGCCTATCCGAAGTGCAAGGAGACGCGCCCCTACCTGATCGGCGTGGGCTGCCCGAAAGAGGGCTGCAAGGGCCAGGTGACCGAGAAGAAGAGCCGTCGCGGGCGTCTGTTCTTCGGCTGCAACGGCTACCCCGAGTGCAAGTTCACCTCGTGGGACCGTCCCGTCGACCGGGCCTGCGGGGAGTGCGATTCGACCTACCTGGTCGAGAAGAAGGATGCGCTGGTCTGTCCTTCGTGCAAGCGCCGGGTGGCGGCGCTCGAGGTCCATTCCGAGGAGCCTGCTTGAGCACTGCGGTGATTGGGCGTTTCCTCGACCATCTGCGCGGGGAGCGGCGCTGCTCCGAGCACACGCTGCGCGCCTACGCCGCCGACCTGGACGACCTGACCCGCTTCCTCGTCGAGCGGGAGGGCCCCGCGCCGGAGCTGGCGACGCGCGCCGACCTGCGCTCCTACCTGGCGGCGCTGCACCGTCGCGGCCTGGCCCGCGCCACGATCGGCCGGCGGCTGGCGGCGCTGCGCTCCTTCTACCGTTTCCTGGAGAGCGGGAGCGAGATCGAGGGCGATCCGGCGGCCCATCTCTACGGGCCGAAGAGCCAACGCAAGCTGCCCCTCTTCTTGCCGGAGAGCGACGCGGCGCGCCTGATGGAGGCGCCCGAGGCGTCGACCGCCCCGGGACGTCGCGACCGGGCGATGCTCGAGGTGCTCTACGGGGCGGGACTGCGGGTCTCGGAGCTGGTCGGGATCAGCAACGGCGATCTCGATCTCGACGCGGGAGCTGTGCGGGTGACCGGCAAGGGGGCGCGCGAGCGGCTGGCGCCTTTGGGGCGCTCGGCGGTGCGTGCGCTCCGGGCCTACCTCGGCTGCCGCGCCGACCTGCTTTATCCGGCGTGGTCGAGCATGGCGGCCGACCTGGGGGGGAGCGGGGCGCCGCTCTTCATCAACCGCCGCGGCGGCCGCATCGGCGTGCGCTCGGTGCGGCGCCTGGTCGACCGCTACAGCGCGCGCGCATTGCTGGGGGCGCGCGGGCATCCGCACCGGCTGCGTCACAGCTTCGCCACCCACATGCTGGCGCGCGGTGCCGAGCTGCACGCGGTGCGCGAGCTGCTCGGCCACGCCAGCCTGGCGACCACTCAGATCTATACCCACGTCACGCCCGAGCGGCTGCGCGAGACGCTGGAGCGAGCGCATCCGCGGGGCGGGGCCGAGGAGGGAGAGGGAGCGCGTTGAGCGACCACCGGTCTTCTCATCGAGGCGGCTGGCGCAGCACCACGATCGTCGGCCTGATCCACAAAGGGCGAACCGCGATCGCCGGCGACGGCCAGGTCAGCTACTACGACGTGATCGCCAAGCAGGGGGCGGTGAAGATCCGCGCCCTCCACGAGGGCCGGGTGCTGGCGGGCTTCGCGGGCGCCTCGGCCGACGCTCTGACCCTCTACGAGCGCTTCGAGCAGCAGCTCGAGGCGGCCGCCGGTTCGCTGCCGCGAGCCACCGCGGAGTTCGCGCGCGAGTGGCGCTCCGACCGGGTGCTGCGGCGCCTCGACGCGGTGCTGGGCGTGCTCGACTCCGAGCACGCGCTGATCGTCAGCGGCAGCGGCGATATCGTCGAGCCGGACGACCGCATCATTACCCTGGGCACCGGAGCTCCCTACGCCCTGGCGGCGGCGCGCGCCTTTCAGCAGAGCTCGCGCCTCTCGGCCCCGGTGATCGCCCGCCGGGCGATCGAGATCGCGGCCGATATCTGCGTGTTCACCAATCAGCGCATCAGCGTGCTGGAGCTCAAGGGTGGCTGAGGGGCCGCCGCCGGCCGCTGCCGAGGCCGGTCGCAGCCCGGCCCAGGTGGTCGCCGCGCTGGACCGCGACATCGTCGGCCAGGATGCGGCCAAGCGGGCGGTGGCGATCGCGCTGCGCAACCGCTGGCGGCGGCGCCGTGTGCCGCCGCCCCTCGACACCGAGATCCAGCCCAACAACATCCTGATGGTAGGACCGACCGGCGTCGGCAAGACCGAGATCGCCCGGCGCCTGGCGGGGCTGGTCGGGGCGCCCTTCGTCAAGGTGGAGGCGACCAAGTACACCGAGGTCGGCTACGTCGGACGCGACGTGGAGTCGATCATCCGCGACCTGATCGACCTGGCGGTGGCGACGGTGCGCGAGGAGCGGCGCCGCCAGTCCGCGCCGGGGGCCGAGGAGCGGGCACTGCGGCGGCTGGAGGAGGCGGCGGCGGAGCAGGAGGTGGCGCTGCCGCGCGGGCACCGGGCGCTGCTGCTCGGCCGCGAGCGCGCAGGGCTGCCGGAGGGGCGGCTGGCGGTGGCGCTGGCATGGCCCGCCGAGGTCGCCGACAGCGGCGGCGATCCCTTGCGCGAAGCGGTGGAGAGCCTGCGTCCGGCGCGGGTGCAGAGGGTCGAGCTGCCGCTGGCCGAGGCCTTCGACGCCCTGGTCCGCCAGGAGATCGAGACCTCGATCGACGGCGCAGGCGTGGTGGCCGAGGCGCGCGCCCGGGTGCAGCAGAAGGGGATCGTCTTCATCGACGAGATCGACAAGATCTGCGGCGATGGGCTGCAGGACGGAACCGAAGTATCGCGCGGCGGCGTGCAGCGCGACATCCTGCCGATCGTCGAGGGCTGCACGGTCGCCACCCGCTACGGACCGGTGGTGACCCGGCACATCCTCTTCATCGCCGCCGGTGCCTTCCACAGCGCGCGGGTCGCCGACCTCATCCCCGAGCTGCAGGGCCGCTTCCCGATTCGCGTCGAGCTCGATCCCTTGGGGGTCGACGAGCTGGCCCGCGTGCTGGTCGAGCCGCGTCATTCGATCGTGCGACAGTACCAGGCGCTCTTGGCCACCGAGGGGGTGCGGCTGGCCTTCGATGCCGAGGCGATCGACGAGATCGCGCGGGTCGCCGCGCGCGCCAACGAGTCGACCGAGAACATCGGCGCCCGCCGGCTCTTCACGATCATGGGTCGGCTGCTGGACCAGGTGCTCTTCGAGTCGGTCGCCGGCGCGCCGCGCAAGCGGGTGCGGATCACCGCCGCCCAGGCGCGGCGCAAGCTGGGCGATCTGGTCGAGGACGAGGATCTGTCACGCTATATTCTCTAATCCCAGGTCGTTCACAAGACTACGAAGCAAGGACCACCGCAGATGACCAAGGACTTCCTCTCGATCCGCGACCTCAGCCCCGGCGACTGCTCCGCCCTGCTCGAGCGCGCCTGTGAGCTCAAGGCCGACACCCGCGCCAGGCGCCCCCACCACCTGCTCGCCGGGCGCACGCTGGGCATGATCTTCACCAAGCGCTCGACGCGCACCCGGGTCTCGTTCGAGGTCGGCATGAACCAGCTCGGCGGCCACGCCCTCTTCCTCTCGGCGCAGGATCTGCAGATGGGCCAGTCGGAGTCGATCGCCGACACCGCTCGGGTGCTCTCGCGCTTTCTCGACGTCATCATGATCCGCACCTTCGAACACGCCGACGTCGAGGAGCTGGCACGCCACGCCGAGATTCCGATCATAAACGGGCTCACCGATCTGCTTCATCCCTGCCAGGTGATGAGCGATCTGCTCACCTGGTACGAGGTCCATCGCGCGATCGACGGACTGCGGGTGACCTACATCGGCGACGGCAACAATATGGCGCATTCGTGGATCAACGCCGCCGCGGTGCTGCCCCTCGAGCTCACCCTGGCCTGCCCCGAGGGCTATGGGCCCGACGCCGCGGTGTTGGACTCGGCGCGCGAGGCGGCCACCGGCGAGATCCGCGTCATGAGCGACGTGCACCAGGCGGCGCGCGGTGCCGACATCCTCTACACCGACGTCTGGGCCAGCATCGGCCAGGAGGAGGAGGCGGCCGAGCGCCGCGAGCGCATGCTGAGCTACCGCATCGACCAAGAGGTGGTCGAGCTGGCCTCGCCCGAGTGCATGGTGATGCACTGCCTGCCCGCCCACCGCGGCGACGAGATCACCGACGAGGTGATGGACGGCCCGCGCTCGGTGGTCTTCGAGGAGGCGGAGAACCGGCTGCACATGCAGAAGGCGATCCTCTGCGCGCTGCTGGGGGTGTAGCGGCGCGGCTCAGGGTCAGGGCTGGCCGACCACCAGCTTGTCGCCGGGGTGGATCACCGTCCGGGAGTCGAGCCCGTTCCAGAGCGTGAGATCGGCCAGCGAGACGCCGCTGCGCCGGGCGATGGCCGACAGGCTGTCGCCCGCCTGGACCACGTAGGTGCCGTCGGGAGCTGTGCGACGGCGCCCCGCGGGCAGACGCGCGAAGCGCTCGCCGAAGCGCTCCTTGGAGCTGGCCGGGATGCGCACCCGGGTGGTGCGGCCGGGGGGGGTGAGGTCGCGCAGCAGTTGTGGGTTCAGCGCCTGGATGGTGGCCTCGGTGGTGAGCGCGCACTCGGCGATGGTGCCCGCGCTCACGCGGCCGGGAAGGAAGACCTGGTCGACTCGCTCGGGCGGCAGCGTGCGCGGCGTCACCCCCCAGGCCTCGGGGCGGCGCGCGATGATCGCCGTGGCGAAGTACTGCGGCACGTAGTTGCGGGTTTCGCGCGGCAGCGAGAGCGCCCAGTAGTTGCGGGTGCCGGCGCGCTCGATCGCATGCTGCACGCGTCCGGCGCCGCAGTTGTAGGCGGCCAGAGCCAGCGGCCAGGACTGGAAGCGGTCGTGCAGATCGCGCAGGTGACGCGCGGCGGCGCGCGTGGAGAGCTCGGGATCGCGGCGCTGGTCGACGTAGTGGTCGATCTGCAGGTGGTAGAGCTGGGCGGTCGACTTGATGAACTGCCAGAGGCCGACCGCGCCGGCGCGGCTCACCGCATGCGGTCGCATGCCGCTCTCGATCACCGGCAGCCAGGCGAGCTGAGCCGGCACCCCTTCCTCGCCGAGAATGCGCGTCATCATCGGCAGGTAGCGCCCGCTGCGCGCCAGCATGCGCTCGAAAGAGCGGCGTTGGGGTCCGCTGAAGAGCGCCAGGTAGTGGTCCACTCTGCTGTTGCGCCCCAGGACCAGCTCCGGTCCCTCGCTGATCGACGGAATCCCCTGGAACGCGCCGGCGGGGATCGGCTCCGGCGGCTTGGGGGCGAGCCGGGCCACCAAGTCGGGCGTCGCGTGGGGCTCGACCGCCAGCATCAAGAGCTCGACCTCCTCGGCGAGCATCTGGTAGCCGCGCATGATCAGCGAGTCCGGCTCGTTCGCGAGGGCGGTGTAGCGCAAGAGTCGGGCGGTATCGTCGAGGCGCCGATAGGCCAGGTCCCACGACTCCGACTCGATCTTCGCCAGGCTCTCGTCGTAGGCCTTCATGGCCAGCTCCAGCACCCGCACCGAGGTGCGCCCCTGGAGCGCCTTGGACTCGCGTCGCACCGGCTCGGGCGTAGCCGGGAAGAGGATTTCACTCGGTGTCCGGTGCGCCTCGAGCGCCGCGCAAGACGCCATCGAGAGCGCCGCCGCCAGGGGCGGAAGGAGCTGCGCGCAGAGAGTAGAGAGGGACCTCATCCCCATCCTTCGGCCGGGGGCGGAGCAAGGACGCCAAAACAGGCTCCGCGACCTGTGTCGCGGCGGGCGGCGGCGCGGGGCCTGGGGCACTCGTCCTGTGTAACATGAGGCCGGTGGCGGAGCAAGATGGGGGGATCCCGGACTCCGAGCCCTGGCGATGCGATGGTGCGTCACCGAGTAGGTCGGGTGATTGCGCCCCGCGTCGGCTTCGTCGAGTAGCGGGTCTCCATTCACCGCGGCCGCGGCGAGTGCCGCGGTGGTTGGAGGGCGCTCGACGTCTCGGCCATGGAGATCTTGCTGGAGTCGGCGATTGCCCGCTGTCTCTGGCGGGGTTAGGCTCGCTTCGATGAGACCAAAAGGGCGGCGGAGCGAAGGAATGCGCAGCTTCTCCGACTCTGGGTGCCGTCCTCGTATATTCGCAACCCTCGTCCTGCTGACGGCGGGAATCGGCAACGCCCTCACGGACAGCATTCAAGATGCGATCGACGACGCGGCGGACGGGGACACCGTCTGGGTCGACCCGGGCACCTACGCCGAATCGATAACCTTCAAGGGGAAGGGGATCGTTGTCTCGGGGAGGGAGCCGACTGATCCTGAAGTAGTGTCTGCCACGGTCATCGATGCGAGCGACTTGCAGCGTAGCGTCGTTCGCTTCTCCGCTGGAGAGGGTTCTGGATCGGTGCTACGGGGCCTGACCATCACCGGTGGCGCGGGCACGCCGCATGCATGGGGTGAGCTCGGGGTGCCCTCGACCGCTGGTGGGGGGATTCTGTGCCGCGGCAGCGCGCCCAGAATCGAGTACTGTGTCATTCGTGACAACGTGGTCAGCGGAACCGAGTCCTACGGTGGCGGCGCGCTCTGTATCGATGGTGCGGCGCCGGTCTTTCGCGCTTGCGCGGTGCGGAGCAACTCGGGCGTTCGCGGATCAGCGTTCTATCTCAGCGGCCGAGGTACGCATGTGACTTTTGAGGACGGGGTCATCGCGGACGAGTGCTCCCGTAACAGAAATGCCAACATCGCCTACATTGTCGACGGCGCAGTATTGGAGATCAGTGACACGATCCTTGAACGCAATCCCTGCCTCGGCGGCCTGATCGCCAACCGTGGAACGATTCGCGCTGACCGGTGCATTGTGCGGGAAGGGTGCCCCTCCTTCTTCTTGCTCTTCTCGAGCTTCGAGGAACCCGCAAGTGTAGCGCGGAACTGCCTGATCCATGACAACGAACGTTCCCGCTCCGTGTTCTTCGTGGACTACTCTCGGCTTCGCATCGAGAATTGCACTGTGGTCAGAAACGACGCATACAGCTATTACGCCCCAGTTGACGTCCATGGCGGGGAGGTGGAGATCTCGCATTCCATATTCTGGGGGAACATCCCAGAAGTACCCGTGGTAAGAGTCACTTCTGGCGGCAGCGCGGTGGCCGATCACAGCGACATCTGGGGATTCTGGGGTGATGGGAACTTCTATGAGGATCCACTGCTCACGCCGTGGGGTCCCTGGAGCGACGCCCTGTTGCCAGATTCTCCCTGCATCGATGCCGGTGCGCTTGGAGTTGAGGACGGAATCGACTGGCCGCCGCGATACGGCAACGGCAACAGGGCGGACTTGGGCGCCTATGGCGGCCCTGGCTCCGCAGGATGGAAGCGACAATGAACTGGGCTTCAACGCTGGTCGTCCTGGTCGCGGCCGGCCTGGGCACAGCAGGCACCATCCGGGTACCGGACGACTATCAAACGATCCAAGGGGCTATCGATGCCGCGAACGACCGAGACATTATTCGTGTCGATATCGGCGTCTACGGCGAAACGATCGATTTTCTGGGTAAGGAGATCACCGTCTGCAGCATCAATCCGCGCGACAGCGTCATCGTGGCAAACACCATCATCGACGCGTCATCGGGCGACGGTTCCGTCGCGACTTTCAGGAGCGGTGAGAGCAGAAGAAGTGTGCTGTCTGGATTCACCCTGACCGGTGGAAGCGGAGAGGAGGTGGAGGGCTGGGGCTACGGAGGCGGCGTCTACATTACGTCCGGTGCAACACTCGAGAGTTGCGTGATCAAGAACAACACGCTTGCGCGGTTCTACAGTGCAGTCGGGGGAGGTGTGTACGTGAGCGGCGGGGGTTCCGCCTCTTTGAGGAATTGTCGGCTGGAAGACAACGGGCCTGCGAGAATGGGCGGCGGGGCGATCTACTGTGGAGAAGAAAGCCGCATCTTGGTGACGGACTCGGTGATCAGATCCAACACTGAGGATGACTTGACGATCTGGGTGAACGGTGCAGAGGCCACGATTCGCAACACCGCGATGATCGACAACGGACAGTACTTGGGCGGTGCGGTCCTCTCGGTGCAAGAAGGCCGGCTGGATCTCGTTGAATGTAGGGTGGCTCACAGTCGATGGAGTGGGGTCACGACCTCCGCGTCTGAAGCTAGCAATCAGGATTGCGTCTTCGAAAGAAACGGTGGATCTGGCTTGGGCATGATGGACCGCAGTGTCGCGACCATAGAGAGAACGGAGTTCAAAGCGAACACGAGCGGCGCGGTCTGGGCGCGGGGTGTAAAGAGGCTGTCCATGGAGTTCTGCACGATCAGAGGTCATCGAAGCTCATCGGCCTTACTCATGGAACACCGGGAATGGTCATTGGGAGATGAATACAAACCCTCTGCCCTGCTTCGCAACTGCCTGATCTATGACAACGCGGCGATCTCTCTTCCCGTCATGGAGGTGGATTCGTATGAGCTCGAAGTCATCCAGTGCTCGATATTTGGGAATTGGTCAGCGAGCGGGGACGCAGCACTGAGCCTCTTGGGTTCGGGTAGCAAGAGGGTTCAGAACAGCATCATCTGGGGAAACGAACCGAGCAATGTCTCCTCGGAGTTTCCCGAAAGCCTGAGTGTGTCGTTCAGCAATATCGGCGGTGGTTGGCCCGGGATCGGCAACATCGAGGGCGACCCGCTCCTGCTCGGGAGCTCGAAGCGGGCAGGTCTCCTGCGCCCGGATTCCCCGTGCATCGACGCTGGAGATCCTCTGACTACCGACGATCTCTGGGACTGGCACCCCCGCTGGCCCCGGCAGGCGCCCAATGGGGAACGAGCCGACATGGGCGCGCTGGGTGGGGCAGGCAACGGGATGTGGGCAAGCCACTGGGATCAGGCGTCGCGTACCAGCGCCGATCCGCGCGCTACTACTTCGTGTACAGGCGACTTTGAATCAGAGCCGTGGTAACGCTTTCGATATGCTTGGCGCTCCCCTGCGCAGGGAGCGCCCGGAAGGCGTCCACTCGTGTCCATGTCCTGGCCGGTGCCACGAGGCTGACCGCTGGTTTCTCGGCCCCGAGACCGCGCCCGTGCCCGAATCAGACCCCTCGGCCCGGGCCCGGTCCGGCGGCGGGAATCGGGCATGGGCAGGGGCGGGGGCTCGGTTCGTCGTCTTCCGGGCATCCCCTGCGCGGAGAGCCGCCAAGTCGAAACCCCAGCCGAACCGGCCCGCGATTGACACCCCTCAAACCCTTTTCCTATCGTCGCCCCTTCCGTGCCCTCGTCCTTCCTCCTCCAGCGTCGCTCCCCTACTCGGATGGCAGTGAGACCCTTGCATCCTCTCGCTTCGTGCGTCGTGGCCGCCCTGGTGGCGTCGGTGCTGGCGGGCTGCGCGTCGCGGCCGCCGACCGCCGCCGCGCCGGCGACCAATCTGGAGCTGATGGACCGCGCGGTCGAGGGTGCGGTGGGCGGGCTGACCGCTGCCCTGGCGGCGGACTCCACGCGCTCCCTCAGGATCTGCGTCGACGAGGGGCATCGCCAGGCCGGCTTCTTGCAGGATGCGCTGCTGCGCGCCTGTCTCGATCGCGGCTGGCGCGCCGCGGTCTGCGAGGAGCAGAGCGCCGCTCCGCCGGCCGCCGCCTGGTCTCTGGGGGTCGAGGTGCTGGAGCTGGAGCTGCGCTATTCCGCGCTCGGCGGGCTCTTTGGCGGCGGCAGGACTCGGCGCCAGGCCGAGGCAGCCTTCTCGGCCACGCTCGCCGACTCGACCGGCGCCGTGCACCTGCTGGAGCGCTACTCCGCCCTGGCCGAAGATGAGGTCTCCGATCGCTCCCTGGAGGCTCTCGAGAGCGGCCCCTTTCAACCGCAACGCGTCGGCGACCGGCCACCGGGGCTGCTGGAACCGGCCATCGCGGCCGCGGTCGCGCTCGGCATGACCTACCTCCTGATCGGCACTCACATCGAATGAACCGCACCAAGCTCCACGCCGCGCTCGCATCGATCGCCCTGCTCCTGGCCGGCTGCGGCGGCCGCTCGCCGCGTTTGCGGGGATCCGACGAGCAGTTCTACCACGCCCAGCTACTGCTAGAAGAGGGCCACACCCTCGAGGCGCTCGAGGAGTTCGAGCAGCTGCGCAACGCCTACCCCGGGTCGCGTTACCTCGACGCCGCGATCTTCGGCACCGGGCGAGCCCACTTCGAGCGCGGTGACCACCTGGTCGCCGCCACCCATTTCCAGCGCCTGGTCGACGACTTCCCCAACTCGGAGCATCGGCCGGCGGCGCGCTTTCGGCTGGCCCGCTGCTACGACCAGATGGCGCTCCCGGCGCGCCTGGATCAGAACTACACGATTCTCGCCGTCGAGCAGTACTCGCTTTGCCTGATCGAGTTCCCCGATGCCGAGCAGCGCGTCGTGACGCTGGAGCGACTGGCATCCTTGCGCGCGCGTTTGGCGGAAAAAGAGCTGCTCACCGGCGAGTTCTACAACCGCCGCGAGCGCTACGACGCCGCGCTGCTCTTTCTCGACCAGGTCCTGGAGCGCTACGGAGACACCCCGCTCGCCGACCGTGCCCGCCTGGCCCGGGCCGAGGCGCTGGTGGGGCTGGAGCGCCAGGGCGAGGCGCGGCCGCTCTTCGAGGCGCTCGGCGCGACCGCCGCCGACTCGCGGCTGCGCGAGACGGCGCTCGATCGACTGCGCGAGCTGGACTCGATCGCCGCGCTGGCCGACACCAGTGCCGCCATCCCCGGCGTCGGCGCCGTCCCGGACGCCGGCGCCGTCGAAGACCCTGGAGACGGGAACGACGCCGGATGAGCTCCCCGGCCTGGGTCGCGTTGCTCGGCGGGACCTTCGATCCCGTGCACCGGGGCCATCTCGGCCTGGTGCGCGCCGCACTGGCCCACCCGCGGGTCGACGAGGTGCGGCTGGTCCCCTCGCCCGCTCCGCCGCACAAGCCGCAGGGCGCTTCCGCCAGCTTCGAGCAGCGCGTCGCGATGTGTCGCATCGCCTGTCGCGAATTGCGCGGCGCATCGGTGTGGGAGATCGAGAAGGATCGCCCCGGTCCTTCCTACACCATCGACACCCTGGCCCACGCCGCGCCGCTGGTGGCGCCAAAGCTCCCGGTCTTCCTGATGGGGGCCGACAGCCTGATCGACCTGCCGAGCTGGCACCAGCCCGAGCGCCTGCTCGAATGCTGGACCGTGCTGGTGGTGCCGCGGCCGGGCTACGATCTGGCCCGAGTGCCGGCGACCTTGCTCGAGCGCGTCCAACTGCTCACCATGGAACCCAGCGACGCCTCCTCGACCCGCGCCCGGGCGCTGGCCGGCGGCGCGCGGAACGCCCTGGTCACACCCGGCGTAGATCGCTACATCCGCAGCCACGGGATCTACGGAGCCACACCCTGAAACCCCGGGCCCGCCCCAGGAACCCCATCATCCGAAGCCTGATCCGCCCCTTCCTCGCTCTCTCCCTGCTGCCTGCGCTGCTGGCCGCCTGCGCCTCGACGCGCCCGCCCGAGCCCCCGTCCCCACCGGCGCCGCCCCCTCTCGGCCCCTCCTTCGCCGACGCCGAGACCTACGGCATGTACGCATCCGCTCTGCTCCTGGAGCGCGAGGGCAAGACCGTCGAAGCGATCGACCTGCTGGAGACCCTCACCGCCTTCGGCGACCCGCGCTCGGTCGAGGCCCATATCCTGCTCTCCCGCCTCTACGGCCGTGCCGGTCGCGGCGAGCGCGCCCTGGAGCGGGTGCGCATCGCCCTCGCCCTCGATCCCGAGAATGCCGAGGCGCTGCGCCTGCAGGGCAACCTGCTGCTCAGCATGAGCCGCGCTGCCCCGGCCGCCCATGCCTACCGCAAGGTGCTGGCGATCGAGCCGGGCGACGCGACCACCCGCATCCGCTTGGCCGATCTCGAGGTCGGACTCGGTCACCCCGACCGTGCCCTGGACCTGCTCCGCGAGGCCGAGGCCCGCCACGGCTTCTCCCCCGAGATCGCCCGCCGCCGCGCCGAGCTGCTCGCCGATCTGCGCGGCCCCGACGCCGCCCTGGCCTATCTCGACGGCCTCGACTTGCGCGCCCGCCCCGCTCTGACCCTGCAGCGCGCCACCCATCTCGCCGCCCTCTCGCGCTACGCCGAGGCGATCGCCGCCCTCCAGCGGATCGCGGCCGATTCCACCGCCGGCTACCGCGTGCACGACGAGCTGGCCCAGCTCCTGATGGCGACCGGCGACCCCGACGCCGCGCTGGTCCACTTCGAGCGCGCGGCCGAGCTGGCTCCCGAGCGCCCCACGATCCGCCTGCGCCTGGCCATGGCGCTGGCCGACGCCGGGCGCCTCGACGAGGCCCACGTGCTGCTCACCGAGCTCCACCACCAGCACCCCGCCCACCCCCGCTACCGCGCCGCGCTGGGCGCCCTGGCCGCCGAGATGGAGCTCTTCGACGAGGCCCGCCACCATTTCCGCGAGGTCGCACGGCGCCATCCCACCCACACCGACGCCTGGATCGGTCTGGCGGCGATCGAGGGCACCGAGAGCGCGGCGGGTCGAGCCATCCTGGAGCGCGCGATCGCGCTCAATCCACAGGCTCCGATCCTGAGCTTCCTGCTCGGCGCCGCGGTGCGCCACCACCAGCAGCTCGAGCGCGGCGAGGCCCTGGTCAGTCGCGCCATCGAGCTCGGACTCGACGACGCCGAGGCCTGGTTCGAGCTGGGCGCGATCCGCGAGCTGCGCGGCGATGTCGACGGCGCCCGCGACGCCTTCCTGCGCGTGCTCGAGCACGAGCCCGACAACGCCTCGGCCATGAACTACATCGGCTACATGTACGCCGACCGCGGCATCCGCCTGACCGAATCGCGGCGCCTGATCGAGCGCGCCTGCGCCCTCGAGCCCGACAACGGCTACTTCGTCGACAGCCTCGGCTGGGTCTACTTCCGTCTCGGCGAGACCGAGCGCGCCCGGGTCGAATTGGAGCGCGCATCCGACCTCTCGCGGGACGATCCGGTGATCTTCGAGCATCTCGGCGACGTTCTGCGCCAGCTCGGAGAGAGCGAGGCCGCCGCCGCCGCCTACCGCCGCTCGCTCGACCTCGACCCCGACAACCGCGCCCTGATCGAGCGTCTGAACGAGCTCGCCTGGTGATCGCCACGCGCGCGCTGGCGGCGGCCCTGGCGCTCCTTCTGAGCGCCGGCTGCGCCGGGCGGCGCGTCCCGCAACTCCCCGTCCCCGAGCGGATCGACCAGGTGCGCGACAACTACGCGCGGGTCGACGACGTCGTCGGGCTGATCAACGTGGTGGTCGCCGAGGGCGGCGAGCAGGAGCGGCTCGGCGGCAGCGTCGTCTTCCAGCGTCCCGATCGGCTGCGCCTCGAGGTGCTCACCCCCCTGGGCCAGGCGGTCGCGACCATCGTCCACCGCGAGGGGCGGGTGGTGGTACACGACCACCGCGAGGACGCCTGGTGGGTCGGGCGGGTCGGCGGCGAGCGGGCGCTGCGCGTCTACGGCGTGCCGCTCGAGGTGGCGGCCTGGATCGAAACCCTGCGCGACGGAGGCCTCCCCGCGGCGGGGCCCTTCGAGCCTGGCGCTCCGCACGAGCTGCGGGTCCGGCGGGGCGGACGCGAGCTGATCCTCGAGCTCGACGAGGATCGCCCGGTGCTGCGCCGGCGCCGTTCGCTGCTCCACGCTTCCCTGGTCGAGGAGACCCGTTACGACGACTTCGCGCGCCTCTCCGGCGTCCACCATCCGGGCAAGGTGCGCATCTCCTGGCCCGAGCGCCGGCGCTCGATCGAGATCCGCTTCCGCAAGAAGGCGATCAACCGCGGCGTCGACGCGACCCATTTCCGGCTCGAGCCGCCGGCCGGTGCGCGGGTCGGGCGCCTGGAAGAGGGGGTGGATGGATGAATGGGCACGGGATCGCGCTCGGGGCCCTGTGGGTGCTGCTCTTGACCCCGCCGCCTGCCTCGGGCTCCACGGCAGCCCCCGCCGACTCCGGCCGGGGCGCCGAGATGCGCCGCATGCCGCCGATCCCCGGCGAGCGGCTGGAGTACACCCTGGAGTACGGCCTGGTGCGCGCCGGCAGCGCCTCCATGGAGGTCGGGCCGCTGGAGCAGGTGCTGGGTCGCCCCTGCGTGACCCTGACCACCCGCGCCCGTTCCGCCGATGCCTTCGACCTGGTCTTCAAGGTGGACGACTGGGTGCGCTCGCTCTTCGACTTCGAGCGCCTCTTCACGTGGCGTTTCGAGCGCCACATCCGCGAGGGCAGCTACAGCCGCGACGAGACGGTGCACTACGATCCGGTGAATCGCGTGGCGCGCTACGATGACGGGCGCGCCTACCGCACCCCGGCGCAGGCACAAGACGTGCTCTCGGCGCTCTATTTCGTCCGCTCCGGTCCCCTCGAGCCCGGCAGCTCGGTCTTCGTGCCGACCCACGCCGACCGCAAGAACTACGCGCTCGAGGTGAAAGTAGGGCAAGAAGAAACCGTGACAACTCCAGCAGGCACATTCGATTGTGTAGTCGTAGAGCCAGTGCTGCAGTCCGAGGGGATCTTCCGCCAGCAGGGCCGGTTGCAGATCTGGCTGACCCGCGACCCGGCCCACGTCCCGGTGCTGATGAAGAGCAAGGTGGTGATCGGCCACGTGGCGGCCCTGCTCACCCGCCGGGTGGTTGCCGGTGCCGATTCGACCCTCGCGGCCGTCGATTCGACCCTTGCCGCCGCCGACTCGGCCTTCACCGCGAACGCTGCCGGAAGCGCGGGGAGCGGCGCCGACTCGGACGCGGGGGCCGCGCATCCGGCGCCGTCCGACTCGAGCGTTGCCGAGCAACCCGTGCGAGAGGAGTCGCGATGAGCGCCACCCACCCCGAAGCCGACCTGTCGCGGGTCCGCACCCACGGAATCGCCTCCCGGCCCTCCAAGGTGTCGGTCGACGACCTGGGCCAGCTCTTCGATCCCGGCGAGCCCTTCGCCCGTTTCCTCGCCAGTCTGCCGAAGCAGCTCGCCGCGCCCGAGCTGCTCGACCTGGCCCGGGCCATCGCCGCGGCCCACCGCGCGGGCCGGCCGGTGATCTTCATGTTCGGCGGCCACGTGGTGAAATGCGGACTGTCGCGCCTGGTCGTCGACCTGGTCGAGCGCGGAGTGGTCACCCACCTGGTGACCAACGGCTCGGGCGCCATCCACGACCTGGAGCTGGCCTTCTTCGGCGCCACCTCGGAGGACGTCGCCAGCCGGCTCGACGACGGCAGCTTCGGCTTCGCGCGCGAGACGGCGGAGATCTTCGCGCGCGCTCTGGAGCAGGCGGCGCGCGCCGGGAGCGGGCTCGGCGAGGCGATCGGTCGGGTGGCCGCGGCGGCTCCGCGGCGCGAGATCTCGCTCTTTCACCGCGCTTTGGAAGCGGGCATCCCCTGCACCGTGCACGTGGCGCTGGGGGCGGAGATCGTGCACCAGCATCCGGGGATCGACGCGGCGGCGCTGGGCGAGGCCAGCATGCGCGACTTCCGCATCCTCGCCGCCGCCCTGGCCGGCCTGGACGCCCAGAGCGTGGTGCTCAACGTCGGCTCCAGCGTGATCCTGCCCGAGGTCTTCCTCAAGGCGCTCACCGTGGCCCGCAACCTGGGCGCGCCGGCCCACGGCTTCACCGCCGCCGGGCTCGACATGCTGCGCCCCTACCGCGCAACCGAGAACGTGGTGCGTCGTCCCACCCGCACCGGCGGCCGAGGCATCCAGCTCACCGGCCACCACGAGATCATGATCCCCTTGCTCTACGGCGCCGTGCTCGCGGCGCTCGAGGGCGAGCTGGAGGAGGTCCGATGCTCTACGCCGTGATCCTGGCCGGTGGCCGGGGCGAACGCTTCTGGCCCTGGAGCCGCGCCCAGCGTCCCAAACAGCTCCTGGCGATCACCGGCGCGCGCAGCATGCTGGAGGAGACAGTGCGGCGCGTCGATCCGCTGATCCCTCCCGAGCGGGCGCGAGTGGTGACCGGGCCCGGGCTGGTCGAGCCGATTCTGGAGGCGCTGCCGGAGCTGCCGCGCGAGCAGATCTACGTCGAGCCGCGCGGCAAGAACACCGCGCCGGCGATCGGCTTCGCCGCCGCGCTCCTGGCCGCCGCCGATCCCGACGCCAGCATGGTGCTGCTGCCGGCCGACCACCACATCCCCGACGGCGGCGCCTTTCGCGACGCGCTCGCCTACGCCGAGGGGGTGGCGCGCAGCGAGCGCTGCCTGGTGACCTTCGGCATCCCGCCCGCGCGCCCCGAGACCGGCTATGGCTACATCGAGGTGGGCGCGGAGCGGGGGCGCCAGGGTGAGATGCGCCACCATGCCGCGGCGCGCTTCGTCGAGAAGCCCGATGCGGCCACCGCCGAGCGCTACCTGGCCGGCGGCGGCCATCTGTGGAACTCCGGCATCTTCGTCTGGCGGGCGGACGACATCCTCGCCGCCCTGGCGACCCACGTGCCGGAGATGGCCGCGCCCCTCGAGGGCCTGCGCGAGGCGGCCGGCACGTCGCGCCAGCAGGCGGCGCTCGAGGCACTCTTCGACGCGGCGCCGGCCACCTCGATCGACTACGCGGTCATGGAGAAGGCCCCGAGCATCGCCGTGGTGCGGGCGCCGATCGGCTGGGACGACGTCGGCGCCTGGAGCGCCCTCGACCGGGTCCACGAGGCCGACGCGGCCGGCAACGTGCTGCGCGGCGACGTGATCTCGGTCGATTCCGGCGCCAACATCGTCTTCTCCGACGGCGGCGTGGTGGGACTGGTCGGAGTGCGCGACCTGGTGGTGGTGCGCACCGGCGACGCGCTCCTGGTCTGCGCGCGGGAGCGCGCCCAGGAGGTGAAGGCGGTGGTGCAGGCGCTCAAGGAGCGTCCGGAGGGAGGGCGGTACCTGTGAGGTGCTCGACGCGATCGATCGTCGCGCTGGCCGCAGCCCTGTCGGCGGCGGGCGCGGGACGGGCCCAGGAGGAGACGCCGGCGCCGGTGCGCCCCTACCAGCCCGGCTTCCGGGTGCAGGTCGCGGCCACCCCTTCGCCCCTTTCCGGGCAGCGGGCGTTGCGCCGCGCGCGGCGCCTGAGCGAGCTGCCGGCCGCGATCGAGTGGGAGGGGGGGCTCTATAAGGTGCGCGTCGGAGCCTTCCTGGACCGCAGCCTGGCCGAGCTCGGCCGCGGCGCGCTGCTCGACTCGATCCCCGACGCCTGGGTGGTGCCGAGCGTGGTGCGCCCGGCCGAGGTGGAGGCGTCGAGCGCGGTGCTCGGCCCGGCGCTGGTGGAGGAGACGCAATGAGCCGCGCGGCGTGGCGCCCGGTGCTCTTCGAAGGCCCCTGGTGGCGCGACCTACGACCGCTCAGCTGGACCCGTCCGGTCTGGTCGTTGCGCTGCGGCGCCAACACCATCCTGGAGCGCGCGGAGCGCCTTCTGGGGCGCGAGGCGGCGCTGATCGGCCGCCCCGGGATCCAGGCCTGCGAGCCGGAGCCGGCGCCGCGCCCTGACTGGAGCCCGGGCCCCTCGCTCTTTCTCGACGCCCGTTGGCTGCTGGCGCCGGGACTCTGGTTGGACGACCTGAACCGGGACGCCGACCTGTTGCTGACCGACACCGCGGGACGGGTGGTGGGTGCGCTGATCGGCGACCCGCCGGACGACGCGCCGCGGCGGCTGCGGGAGGGCGAGGAGCTCGTCGCCTTGGCGCACTCGGGCGCCGGGTCGGTCGAGGTCGCGGGCCGCCTGCTGGACGCGCCCTGGCGGCCGATGCTGGCGGCGGCCGAGGAGATTCGCCGCGACTTCGATCTCTGGAGCGCCGCGCGAGCGAGCAGCGAGCCGGAGCTCGGCCCGGGCACCCACCTGGCCGGCGACGCGTTTTGGTGGGGGGCGGGCGCGAGCTGCGAGGGCGGCGCTTTTCTCGATGCGCGCTCGGGGCCGATCATGGTCGCCGAGGGGGCGCGGATCGGCGCCGGCTCGGTGGTGAAGGGGCCGGCCTTCATCGGACGCTGCAGCCAGCTCTTCGCGGCGCGCCTCGACGGCGGCGTGTCGCTCGGGCCGGTGTGCCGCTTCGGCGGCGAGGTGCAGTGCACCGTGGTCCAGGGCTACAGCAACAAGTACCACGACGGCTTCCTCGGCCACGCCCATCTCGGCGCCTGGGTCAACCTCGGCGCCATGACCACCAACTCCGATCTCAAGAACACCTACGGCGAGATTCAGGTCGATCTCGGCGAGGGGCGCCTGGCGACCGGCTCGAACAAGATCGGCTGCCTGCTCGGAGACCACGTCAAGACCGCCATCGGCACCCTGCTCTACACCGGCACGGTGGTCGATCCGGCGTCGACCCTCTTCGCCGGGGCGCCGGTCTCCGGCTTCGTACCGGCCTTCGTCTGGGCCACCGAGCGGCCGGTGGCGGTGCGCCTGGAGCGTTTCCTGGACGTGGCGCGCACCGTGGTGATGCGCCGCGACCGCCGCCTCGACCAGGCCGCCGTGGCGGCGTTGCGCCACCTGTACGACGAGACCGCGCCGGCCCGGAAGCGCTATCTGAGCGCTCGGCGGGGGAAGGGCGGTGACCGATGAGCCACACCTTCAGCGCCAAGGTCGACGCCGCCAAGAACGAGGCGATCCGCGACTTTTTGGAGCGCCTCGGCTTCGAGCTCGGAGAGGCGGCCCACGCCCATTTTTCGGCCCGGGGCGACGACACCCATGTGACCCTCTACCGCTCGGGCAAGATCGTGGTCCAGGGCAAGGGCGCGCCGGGCACCTGGGAGTACCTGGGCGCGATGGGACTGGTAGCGGGCGATGGGGGCGCACCGGCGGGGGCCGCGGCGGGTCCCTATCGGAAACGTCCGCCGCGCCTCGGCGGCGACGAATGCGGCAAGGGGGACTATTTCGGCCCCCTGGTGGTGGCCTGCTGCCGGGTCGACGAGAAGACCGAGGCGGCGCTGGTGGCGAAGGGGGTGCAGGACTCCAAGCGCATCGGCGACAAGCGCATCCTCGAGCTGGCGCGGATCATCCGCCGCACCACCGACGTGAAGGTGCTGAGCCTGAGCCCGCCGACCTACAACCGCCTGCAGGGCAAGATGGCCAACCTGAACCGGATGCTGGCCTGGGCCCACGCCCGCATCATCGAGGATATGCTGGAGTCGGGCGCCGCGGTCGAGATGGCGATCGTCGACCAGTTCGCCCGCGGCGACGTGCTGAAAAGGGCGCTGATGGAGCGCACCCGCGAGATCCGCGTGGTGCAGGAGGTGCGGGCCGAGAGCGACCCGGCGGTGGCCGCGGCATCGATCGTGGCCCGCGAGCGTTTCCTGCAAGACCTGGCGCGGCTCTCGAAGCGCGTCGGCTTCGACCTGCCCAAAGGGGCCACCACGGTGATTCCCGCCGCCAAGAGGGCGGTTCGCGAGCACGGATCGGAGATTCTGGGAGAGATCGCCAAGCTGCACTTCCGCACTACGCAGAAGGTGTTGGGCGGCTGACGAGACAATCGAGAGGAGGGTGTGGCGATGATGCGTCAGGTTTGGATGTGGATTTCGATTCTGGTCTCCGCGGCGCCGGCGGCTCGGGTCCCACCGGAGCCGCCGCCAAGCCTGCAGGAGCGGATCGACGCCGCCGCCGAGGGCGACACCATCTGGGTGGAGCGCGGAACCTACATGGAGTCGCTCGACTTTCGTGGCAAGGCGCTGCTGCTCAGCGGAGTCGATCCTCTGGACCGGGCGGTGGTCCAAACGACGGTGATCGACGCTTCGGAGCAACACACGTCGACGCTGCATTTCCTGTCCGGCGAGGGCCCCGACACCAGGGTGCGCGGGCTGACGATCACCGGGGGCAAGGGGACTCCCTACCTGTGGGGGCCGAACGATGGAGAGTCGACCGCCGGAGGCGGCATGATCTGCGTCGGCTCCTCACCGACGATCGAGAGCTGCGTCATTCGCGATAATCGGACCTTGGGGGTAGACTCGGTCGGCGGCGGAGGATATTGCGTAGCGGTCGCCTCGCCCACCTTTCGGGACTGCGAATTCGGTGCCAACTCGGCGCGCTGGGGCGCGACCCTCTATGTGACCGATCCGGGAACCTCGGTCGCAATCGCCGACTCCAGGTTCGTCGGGGAATGCGTGCGCAGGGACGTGCACACCGACGCGCTCTACCTGCGCCGCAACACCGCATTACGGATGGAGGACTGCGTTTTCGAGGACAGCGACTGCTATTTCTGTATCTACAGTGCCGGCGCCACGGTAACAGTGGAGCGCTGTGTGCTGCGAGACAGTCGCTCCTCTTTCGTGGGTCTGTCCTACGAAAGCGAAGGCGCGACGAGCTCGATTCGAAACTGTATCATCCACGACAACATCTCCTTTGAACCGCAGTTTCGGCTGATCGGTGTGAATCCCGAAATCGAGCACTGCACGGTTTTCGCGAACGAATCGACGTACCAGGCCAGTTCGATGATCTCTGTCTACGGAGGCACGCCCGCTCTCTCCCACAGCATCTTCTGGGGCAACCTCCCGGAGGCCCCGACGATCGAGGTAGAGGGCGCGGGGGTGGTCGATGTCGACCACTGCGACATCTGGGGCTACTGGGGGAGAGGCAACTTCTACCAGGATCCTCTGCTTCGCTCCTGGGGCGACCACAGGGGAGTGCTGGCGCCGGGATCGCCGTGCATCGACGCCGGCAGTCGGGAACGAGAGGACGGTCTGGCGTGGCCGCCGCGCTACCCGAACGGGGTTCGAGCCGATCTGGGAGCTTACGGCGGGCCGGAAGCCGCGGGATGGGCGCCATGGGGTGGCGCGGCAGCGCGCTCGGGGTCGGCCTCGCCGGCGTGGTCGCGAGCGCCGGACCGCTGCGCGTGCCGGACGACTACCCAACGATTCAGGAGGCGATCGACGCCGCGGGCGATCGAGACATCGTGCTGGTCGCGCCCGGGACCTACGCCGAGGCGATCGACCTGCTCGGCAAGAGGATCGTGGTAAGTTCGCACGATCCCGGCGACAGCGTTGTGGTCGCGACCACGGTCATCGATCCGAATGGCCTGGACGCCCCGGTGGTCACCTGCGATTCCGGTGAGCGTGCCGAGACCGAGCTTCGCGGCTTGACCATCACCGGCGGTCGCGGGCGCAAGGTCGGTGGCTGGCACTATGGAGCGGGCGTCTACCTCGAAGCGTCGCCGACCATCGATCGCTGTGTGATTCGCCGCAACGGACGCGAGTCCGGCAGCCTGGCCGGGGGCGGCATCTATGTGCGGGGAACCAACGCCAGGCCGCGACTGGGCGGGTGTCGTCTGGAAGCCAACGGGAGCGGCAGCACGGTGGGAGGGGCGATCCGAGCCACGGCGGGCGCGCGGTTGATCGGAAGGGAGTTGACCGTGATCCGGAACCACGGAGTCGACGGCGCCGTCGCCATCGGCAAGTCGGCGCTCTTTCTGAGAGAATGTCGCCTTCTCAACAACTCCGATACCGCGCTCGAGGCGGACAGTTCGTGGGTCTTGCTCGATAACTGCGCCTTGGCGCTGAACTTCGGGATCGGAATCCGCCTGGAGCAGACGATCGCGACGATCAACCGCTGCGAGCTGGAGCGGCAACATTACGACGGCATCTACAGCGTCGGCGGTGAGCTCACCCTGACGGATACGGTCTTCTTCGCCAACGGTCGTTGGGGGTGCTATGTGGTGGACGCGAGGCATCTGACGATGGTTCGCTGCTCGATACTCGGACACAGCTCAAGCCGGCCCTTGCATATAGTCTACTATGCATGGGGAGATCCGGTCCCTCCAGTGCCGCAGGTGGAGCTTCGAAACTGTCGCGTGTTCGACAACGCGACGGGAGACGCAGCCGTCACGGTCAGCGGCTGCCGGCTCACATTGGACCAGTGCTCCATCTTCGGCAACTGGAGCCACTACGAGAAGGCAGCCTTGACGCTCGATGGCTCCGCGGAATATCCGACCGTCGCCACCATCCGGAACTCCATCATCTGGGGCAACTACCCCGCCGACCTCTCCTCCGACGCCCCCGACTCCCTCAGCGTGCGCTACTCCGACATCGGCGGTGGCGGATGGCCGGGCCCGGGCAACATCGATGCCGATCCGCTCTTTTTCCAGAGCCACGAGCGCGCCGGCCTGTTGCGGCCCGCCTCGCCCGCCATCGACGCCGGCGATCCCAGGGTCTGCGACGGCATCTCCGATTGGCATCCGCGCTGGCCCGAGGGCTATCCCAACGGCGAGCGCTCCGACATGGGCGCTCTGGGAGGGCCGCAGAACTGGGAGTGGGTGGGGCGGCGCTGAGCGAGCGCGTCAGTCGCCGTAGTTGACGTAGATCGGATTGGTCATCGACTTCATGGTGTTGGTCAGGGTGCCGCGCAGCTCGATGCGCAGGAAATCCCGAGTGGTGGCGTCGACGCGTGCCGCGAGGCGCAGCTCCCAGCTCTTGTGGTCGACCTTGGTCGAGTGCACGAGGCCCTCGCGGGTGTAGAGGAAGAGCTGGTCGCCCTTGCCCTTCTTGACCGCGATCCGGATCCCGATCCAGGTGGGGGAGGCGACCTCCAGATCGGTCCCCATCGGGGTCTCGTACTCCCCGTCCCCGTCGGCGTCGGCCCAGAGGAAGGCCCGCGGCCCCTTCTCGTCCTCCGAGATCCCCAGCCGGCCGGCTTCCACCGCCCGCTGGATCGCCTCCGGCTCGGGGCCTTCGGCCAGCACGTAGTTGCAGGGACGCAGGGGATTCAGACCGACGTAGTGCACGTCCGAGCCGCCGATCGCGAAGATCCTGCGCCCTTCTTCCAGGTGGTCCTGCCACCAGCGCGTGGCCTGCTGATTCGGGAGGGTGGCCGCCAGCATCCACCACCAAGGGCCGTTCCAGACCTCGATCCCTTCGATCCCTTCCGAGACGCGCTCCTCGGGCCAGGGATCGCCCTCATAGAAGGGGTGGTTGGCCACGATGGTGGCGCCCTGGGCGGTGGCCTCGAGCACCATGTCGGGGATCGTCCAGCCATCCATCGGATCGCCGTCCGGTGGCATATTGAGCAGACCCGCGTGTCCATCCGATCCCCACTCCTCCCCACACATCGGATAGACGCCCAGGAAGGGGTGAAAATCGTCGTCGGAGCATTGCGTCAAGGTGCGGTGGTCGGTCACGTTGATCGCCGATGCGCCGTGCAGCGCGGCCTGCGAGAGCAGCACCGCGACCGGCGTGGCGCTGTCGTGGCTGTGCTCGGAGTGGCAGTGGTTGGCGAACAGAAACCACTGCAGGTCGTTGGCGGGCGGCGGCCCCGACTCGGGATCGGGGGCGGCTTCGCCGCGCAGCACGGCGCCGAAACGCAGATCCGGGGCGAGCGCCCCGGGGGCGCCGGCGGTGGCCGACCAGGCGCTCGACAGCATCAGGGCGGTGGCCAAGGGGAGGAGGGTTCGGCACATGAGGTCACTCCGGATGGGGGGTGCCCCCAGAGTATCGCATCGATCGGAGCCGCTAGCGGATGTAGCCCAAGGCCCGCAGCCGGTCCAGCACCTCTTCGTCCATGTGCGAGGAGGGCTCGACGACGCGCGCGGAACTGTCGTGCTCGTAAGAGGGCACGTTGCGCACCGGGTGCTCGGCCCAGAGCTCGCCCGGCAGCATCTCGACGGCGACCCGGCCGTCCATGTCGTCGGGCACCGGCACCCCGAGCAGAGCCAGGACGGTCGGAGCGATGTCGTAGATCGAGATCCGCCCGCGCTCTCGTCGCCGCTCCACCGGTCCGCCGGCCATGATGAAGAAGCCCTCTGGGCCGCGCTCGTGGTCGTAGGTGTTCTCGAAGCCGTGATCGGAGAGCACCATGATCACCGTGGAATCGTCGGCGTGGCGGGCGACCCGCTCCACGATGCGGTCGCAGAACTCGTAGTAGCGCTCGATGGCGTCGTGGAAACGGCGTTCGGGGTGGGCGGCGAAGTCCTCCGCCGGCAGGTCCTTGCGCTTCCAGGTGTAGTGGTGCAGGCCGTCCATGGCGCGGAAGTAGGTGGCGGCGAAGCGCCAGTCGGGCAGGGTGGGGAACACCGCCTCGGCCAGCTGCACCGTCGACAGGTCGCGCGCCATGTTCTTGCGCACCATGTCGAACCAGGCGCGATTCTGATCGACGAAGGCGTCGACTGCCGGCCCTTCCAGACCCTCGAGGTCGATCAGGGAGAGCAGCCTCTGATCATCGATCTCCTCCGGGGCCACCACCGACGCCTCGAGCTCGGGCGCCAGGGAGTCGGGGTAGACGATGTTGGGGATCTCGGCCGCCACTCCCTTCATCAGGTGAAAGCGCTCCGAGACCTGGATGCCGCGCATCGGCCGCGCCGGGTGGCTGATGTACCACTCCAGCACCATGCTCTGCATGCCGAACTCACCCAGCAGGTCCCACAGCGGGCGCGCGCGCACGTCGTTGGAGCCGTAGATCTCCACCGGAGGCGCGACGGCCGGCCACAGCCCCCCGCCCATCTCGAGCGCGCGGATCCCCAGCTTGAGCACCTTGGTCAGGGCGGCCATGCGCTTGGTCTCGAGCCGGAGCTGCGGCAGGCCGAGCGGCAGGCGGGTGCGGATGAAGCCGTGGATGCCGTGGCGCGTGGGGTACTTGCCGGTGGCCACGCTGGTCCAGATGATCGGCGAGTAGGTCGGGATGTCGGTCTCGAGCGTGGCGTGCACGCCGCGATCGATCAGCGCCGCGATATTCGGCAGGCGACCGGCCTCGAGAAGGGGATCGAAGACCGACCAGGCGCCGCCGTCGAGGGGGATCATCAGCACCTTGAGCCCGGTGTCGTCCGCGCCGCCGACCATCTCGGCGCTGACACTCTCGGCCGGCCAGTCGAGGGTGGCGCCGGCCTCGAGCTCGGCCCGCAGCCGCTCGCTCGAATCCCTGCGCGGGTCGGGGCCGAGGGTCGCCAGCCACAGCGTCCCGCCGAGCAGCAGCGCCGCGCCGCCGGCCAGGGTCGCCCGCCGCGCCGCCCGCGGGCGGGACTCGGCCAGGCGCCGCAGGACCAGGAAGGCGAGCGCGAAGAAGGCCACGATCCCCAGCGTGATCAGGGTCCCTTCGAGGCTGCGCGGGCGGGTGTTCAGACGGTCGCGGTAGTGGGAGAGGGCGAGCAGGAAGGCCAGCGCCGCCGGCGCGGCCACCAGCCGGGCGGCCGCGCGGTCGATTCCGCCGGGCACGACGCGCGCCGCGATGCCGGCGGCCCAGGCCAGCGCGGCGTGGGCCAGGCCCAGCAGCAGGGCGAGCGCCAGGTGGCCGAATCCGAGCGGAAATGCCTGGTTGGCTCGGGTGAAATAGGCCGCCTCGAGCACCCCGAAGGAGAGCCCCCAGAGCGCTACGACGACCAGGAGCGATGGCGATGCGGTGGGTCGGGCTGCGCTGCGCATGTCAGTCGATGTATCCCAGCGCCTTCAGGTCGCGTTGCATTCGTTCGTCGTAGGCGGAGCCGGCCGCGTTTCGACCGCGCGGCACCTCGCCCTCGTAGGTCGGCATCGAGCGCGGCGGTACGGCCGCGCGCTCCGGGCGCAGCATCGCCGCCAGGACCCGGCCGTCCATGTCGTCGGCCACCGGCAGGCCGAGGATCTGCAGCGCGGTCGGTACGATGTCGGCCGTGCGCGCCCCCTCGATCCGCGCCGCGTCCCGGAACGCCGGTCCCAGGCCGGCCACGATGCCGTCGCGGCGGTGGTTGCCCTCCCAGCCGCGGTCCTCCAGGAGCTCCAGCAGGGGCCAGCGCCCGCCGCGGCCGTCGACCACGAAGCGGCGCTCTAGCGCCTCCGAGAAGGGCACGATCTCGAAGCCGGCGCCGAGCAGCAGATCGTAGTCGTCGTAGTTCGGGAAGAAGACCGGCTCGCCTCCGCGCTGGTTCATCTGCAGCCAGGTCTCACGCATGTCGCGGCCGTTCCAGCGGCTTGTGTAGGGGCCCGGGAAGAGCGGCCTGTCCTCGTCTTCGAAACGCAACGAGCGAAAGTGCTCGGCCAACGCCTCGATGTCGGTGCGGCCACGTTCCAGGAGCTCCTCGGGTCCGACCCCGAGCGCCTCGCAGCGCTCATCTGTGGTGTTGACGCAAAACTGTTGGTGCAGCACCTTGTCGCTGCAGTTGTAGATCCGGCTGGCGCCGAAGTCGACCTCGCCCTCCTCGTCGAAGACCGAGTAGCCCCAGTCCTCCAGGAGCGGCGCGGGATCGAAGCGATAGGCGAAGTTGAAGTGCACCGCGCGGTCGCCGGGGATCCCCTGGGCGCCGTGATCGGAGAACACCAGCACGTTGGTGGTGGGGTCGGCGAGGAAGCCGGCCAGGATCCGGTCGGCGATGCGGTAGATGGCCGGGATGTGGTCGGCGCGCTCGCGGGCGCCGCGCTCGTCGAGTCCGAAGCGTTCGGGGTCGAGCGCGTGGAAATAGTAGTGCTGGGCCGAGTCGGTGCTCTTGATCACCAGCCCGAAGACGCGCGCCGCGGTGTAGTTCCAGAAGAAATGGGAGAGCACCACGAGCCCGGTCTCGTTCTCCTTGTAGGTGAGGTGGATACGTTTCCGTCGGTCGGCGCGCAGGTGCAGAGCCTGGCGCAGCACCCAGGGCAGACGGTCGCCGAAGCCGGTCACCAGTACCGCGATGCGGTTGATCGGCGAGTCCAGGCCGGCCGACTCGCGGCCCACGATCGGCCACTCGAAGACCGCGCCCCCCAGACCCTTCGCCTCGGCGATGTCGAAGATCGTCGCGGCCTGGATGGCGGAGCGCGAGTGGTTGACGCGCTTGCCGGTGCCGCGGTTATTGCGCCCCCAGTTGTCGACGCCGTGCTTGGCGGGCAGCTTGCCGGTCGCCAGGGTCGACCAGGAGGGCGGGGAGTAGGGCGGTTCGGGCAGCAAGGGGCCGCAGGGGCTCTCGTCGAGCACCCGCTCGAAGCTGGGCAGATCGGTCTTCTCGGTCATCTTGCGCAGGAGCTCGGGCCCCACGCCGTCGACTCCGAAGAGCACCACGCGCTCGGCGCCGCCGCGCGGTCCGCCCAGCGCGCCGCCGCCCGCCGCGACGCCCCCGAGCACCAGCCCCGCGGCCAACAGGCCCCAAAGCACCCCGGGACGGCGCTCGAAGAGCCGCGGCGCCGCCAGCCGCCACAGTCCCCCGGCCCCGATCGCACCACCGAGGATCATCGCCAGCCCCGGCAGCCGCGCCGCCCACGGAAGAGGACCGGTCTGGAAGACCACGCCGCGCGCCTGCCCGTCCCAGCCGGTCCAGGCGTAAGCCGCCATCAACGCCGCCCCGACCAGGGCGCAGGCGCCGCTGCTCGCCGCCCAGCGACCGCGCGGCCGCGCGCAGGCGCCGGCGGACCCTCCCAACAGTCCCAGCACGGCGACCACCGCGACGCTTCCGCAGAGCGCGGCGCGCAGCACCGCCGAGGTCACCAGGAAGGGCCGCAACACGACCAGCCCCAGGGCCAGCCAGGCCGTCAGGCCGCCAGTGGTCAGCGCCCCCAGCGCCGCGCCGCGCGCCGCCGCGAGGGCGCGGGAGTCGAGTCGGGATGGGTGGTTCATGGAGGGCCTCGCGCGAGGTCGCGGAACGATACCGGACCGTCCTCCACAGATGTCGGCAGAGATTGTGCGCGGCCTTATCGGGTCGGCGCCATATCCCGTCGCCCGCGCCCGACCCCGCGCAGCAGCGCACGCCCCACCCCGAGCAGGGGCTCGATCGAGGCGTACATCACCGGCACGATCACCAGCGTCAGAAAGGTCGCCACCGCGAGTCCCCAGATCACCGCCACGCCCATCGGACCCCACCACTGGCTCGACTCGCCGCCCACGATCAAGGCGTCGGCGAAGCGCCCTTCGAAGAGCAGTCCGAAGTCGAGCGACACCCCGGTGGTCAGTGGGATCAGGCCCAGGATGGTGGTCACCGCGGTCAGAATCACCGGACGGAATCGGGTCTTGCCGGCCTCGACGATGGCGTCGAAGGGATCGAGCCCTCCGGCGCGCAGCTTGAGCACGTAGTCGAGCAGCACGATCGCGTTGTTGACCACGATTCCGGCCAGCGAGATGACGCCCACGCCGGTCATGATGATGCCGAAGGGAGTGCGCATCACCATCAACCCGATGAACACCCCGATCAGCGACAGAATTACGCATGAGAGGATGACGAAGGGCACCGTCACCGACGTGAACTGAGTGATCAGCACGATCAGAATCAGCATCAGAGCGATGCCGAAAGCGTCGCTGAGAAACGCCTTCGCCTCTTCCTCGTCCTCGCTCTCGCCGGCGAAGCTCAAGGAGTTGCCGGGCGGCAGACGCAAATCGGCGACTCGGCGCCGGGCCCGCTCGCGCACCGCGTTGGCGTTGAACCCCGCCGCCACGTCGGCGGTGACGCTGACCACGCGCCGGCCGTCGATGCGGTGGATCGCGCCGAGCCCGGTATCGAACGAGATCTCGGCGAAGGCGGTCAGGGGGATGGTCGCGCCCTCGTGGAAAACCGTGATCTCCCGCAGATCCTCGATGCTCTCGCGGGCGTGCGTGCCGTAGCGCACCACGATATCGTACTCGTCTTCTCCGATCCGGAACTTGGAGACATCACTTCCCTGCAGCGCGGTGCGCAGCGTGTTGGCCACGTCCCAGGTGCGCAGCCCGTAGCGCCCCGCTTTGTCGCCATCGACTCGCACTCGAATCTGCGGTCGGCCACGGTCGTAGTCGTCCTGCAAATCGACCAGGCCGGGGACTCCGCGAATCCGTCGCTTGATCTGGTCGGCCAGGTCGCCCAGCACGGCGAAATCGTCGCCGGTGATCTCGATCGTCACCGGCTTGCCGGTCGGCGGACCGTCCTCCTGCTTGTCGATCACCAGTCTGGCGCCGGTGAAGTCGGCCAGCCGCTTGCGCAGCTCCGCCAGCGAGGCGCGCGACGATTCCTGGCGCTGCTCCATCGCCAGAAACTCCATGCTGACCAGGGCGATATGGGCCGGGCCGCCGCTCGGACCGGTCGCCAGCCCGCCGCCCCCGCCCCCGCCGCTGCCGACCTCGGTCACGAAGGCCACCAGCTCGGGGACCCGCGCCACCTCTTGCTCCACCCGCCGAGAGTAGTCGTCGGTGACCTCCAGGCGCGTTCCCGAAGGCGCTTCGACTCGGACGTAGGCGTAGGTCGGGTCGGTATCGGGAAAGAACTCGATGCCGGCGTTGAAGAAGCCGAAGAGCACCAATACCCCGACCAGCGCCGCCGCCGAGGCACCCAGCGTGAGCGCGCGATGGCGCAGCGCCCAGCGGATCACCGGCTCGTAGCTGGTGAGGCCGATGCGCATCAGCCGGTCACCGAGGTGCATCCGTTGCTGTCGCCGACCCTCGGCCGGTGCGCGCATGAAGGTCGCGCAGAGCACCGGGTTGAATACCAGCGCCACCAGCAGCGAGGCCGAGAGCGTGATGATCACCGTGATCGGCAGGTACTTCATGAACTCGCCCATGATGCCCGGCCAGAACGCCAGCGGCAGAAAGGCGCATACCGTGGTCAAGGTGGAGGCCGCGACCGCTCCCGAAACCTGCGCGGTTCCGGCCAGCGCCGCCTCGATCCGGCCGTAGCCCCCGGCGCGGTGCCGGTAGATGTTCTCCACGATCACCACCGCGTTGTCGACCAGCATGCCCAGCGCCAGGATCAGCGAGAAGAGCACCACCATGTTGAGCGTGTAGCCGATGAAGCGCAGCACCACGAAGGTGATCAACATCGAAAATGGGATCGCGACTCCGACGAAGATCGAGTTGGTGAAACCGAGGAAGAGGAAGAGCACCGCCACCACCAGGATCATCCCGCTCAGGATGTTGTTCTGGAGCTCCGATACCATGTTGCGTACATAGACCGAGCTGTCGGCGATGATCTGGAATCGCGTCCCTTCCGGAACCGAGACCGACATCTCGTCGAGCACCTCCCGCACCCGGTCGGCGATTCCCAGGATGTTCTCTCCCGAGCGTTTCTTGATCGACAGAATGACCGCTTCGACGCCGTTCAGGCGGGCAAATGTGTCGCGATCCTGGAGCCCGAAGGAGATGCTCGCCAGGTCGCGAACATAGACTGGAACCGGGGCGCCGGTGTTGACCACGATGGCTCCGATCTCATCGATCGATTCGAGCTCGCCCGGCAGGCGCACCTGGTAGTCGTAGGTGCCCAGGGCCAGCTCGCCGCTCGGCAGCGCCACGTTCTCCAGCGCGATCGCGTCCTGCACGTCGACCAGTCCCAGGTCGTGAAAGCGCAGCGCGTCGGGATCGATGTCGACCCGCACCTCGCGCTCCACCCCACCCGTGAGATCGACCTCCAGCACGCCCGCGATCTCTTCCAGGCGCTCCTGCACCTCCTCCCCGACCTTCTTCAGGCGCACCGGATCGTAGTCACCCGAGATCACCAGCTTCATGATCGGCCAATCGTCGGAGCTGATCTCCAGCACGATCGTGTCGTCGCGAACGTCGCTCGGCAGCTCCGGCTTGGCCATCTCGACCGCGTCGCGGGTGCGCTGCATCGCGTCGATCATCTCGACGTCGGGGCTGAACTCCAGCACCACGGTCGAGACACCTTCGGCCGAGGTGCTGGTCATCTCCACCAGGTCGGCGAGCCCCTTCAGCTCGCGCTCCAGCTTGCGCGTGACCAGGTTTTCCATGTCCTGGGGACTGGTGCCGTAGTAGGGCGCGTAGATCATCACGAAGGGGATCTTGATGTCTGGATTCGCCTCGCGCGGCAGCCGCCCGTACGAGACCACCCCCATCAGCGTCACCATCACCATCGCCGCGAAGATCGTCACCGCGCGCCGGACCGAGATCTCGGTGATTCTCAAAGCGGCGCCTCCCGGCCGCCGGAATCGGTCCCACGCACCTCGACCGCGTCGCCGTCGCTGATCTCGCGCTGCCCGCGCACCACCAGGCGATCGCCCGCCCGCAGCCCTTCGGCCACGATGACCTTCTCACCCTGGCCGGCCCCCAGCACCAGGGGCCGCCTGCGAGCGGTCTCCTGCTCGACCACGAACACCGCGCCGCCCTGCACCAGCGCGTCGCGCGGAATGGCGATCACCTCGCGGTGGGCCCGGGTGGGGATCGAGGCCCGCCCGACCACCCCGGGACGTAGCGCCAGATCGGCGTTATCGACCACCAGCTCGACCGCAAACTTGCCGGTCGCCGCGTCGGCCTCCAGCCCCACCCAGTCGACCGCGGCGGCGAAGCTGCGCCCGCCCACCCTGAGCTCGGCATCGCTGCCGACCTCGATCCGGTCGACCTCCGCGCCGCTGACCGCCCCCTCCAGCACCAGCATGAAGGGATCGACGATCCGCGCCACCCGCGTGCCCGGCGCCACCAGCTCGCCCCGCTCCACGAAGCGCTCGGCCAGCGCCCCGTCGAAGGGCGCCGTGATGGCGGCCCGCTGGTAGCGGTGGCGGGCGATGTCGACCGCCGCGCGCGCGCTCCGCAGCGCCGCCTCCCGGCGCACCATCTCCTGGCCCGACACGGCGTCGCTCTGAAAGAGCCCGCGCGTGTGCTCCTCGTCGAAGGCCGCGGACTCGAGCCGCGCCTCGGCCGCGCTCAGCTCGGCGGCCAGCAAGGTCCGGTCGAGCAGCACCAGCGTCTGGCCTTCGCTCACCGCCGCGCCATGGGCCACGGGCGTGGCCGCCACCACCCCGCTCTCCAGGCTCGACAGATCGGCCGCGCGCCGCGGGCGGATCGGTCCGGACACCTCGAGCATCTCGGTCAGCGTCGAGGTTCCGATCTCGACCACGCGCACGTTGCGCGGCGGCTCGGCGGGTGCCTCGGCCGACGACTCGGCGCCACCGCAGCCCGCGGCTCCGATCGCCAATGCCAGCAGCGCCGGCCACGCGGCGCGGAATCGAATAGGCTTCATCGCGTTCTCCCGGATGCGGGCCCTCGCTCCTCGGGTTCGAGCGCCGCCAGCGGCAGGCTGGGACGAATCCCCAGAGCGCGTTTCAGTGCGGCGCTCAGGGTCAGCACCTCGTGCCGGGCTTGGATCAGGTGGCTGCGGGCGCGGAGCCGCTCCGACTGCGCGTTGAGCACCTGCAGATAGTCGGTCTGGTTCTCTCGATAGCGCAACGTCGTCTCGCGCAGCGCGCGCTCGGCGCCGGTCTGGTTCAGCTCCGCCGCCCGCAGGATGCCGCGCGCCGTGCGCAGATCGCCCAGCAAGCTCACCATCTCCAGCCGCGCCTCCTGGCGCGCCGCGTCGAGCTGCGCCCGGCTGCGCTCGACCCCCGCCCGCGCCTCGTCGATGCGGCCCCCCGCCAGAAAGCCGTCGAAGATCGGCCAGGTCATCGAGGCGCCCAGGTTCCACGCCTGGGTGCCGGCGTCGCCCACCTGGCTGAAGGAGCTGCCGACGTAGCCGTAGGAAGCGAAGAGGTTCAGGGATGGATGCCGGTCGGCCCCGCGCGCCGCCGCGCCGCGCTCCAGCACCTCGGTCGCCAGCTCCAGCGCGCGCAGCGAAGGCCGCCGCAGCGCCATCTCCAGCGCCCGCTCCTCGGCGATCGTCCCGGTCTCGATCTCGACCCGCGACGCGATCGTCAGCGGCCGCGACGCCGCCCGCCCCATCACGATATTGAGGCGCGACCCGGCGCGGCGCAGGCTCTGCGCCGCCCGGCTCGAGTCGGGACGCGCGTTGGCATGCGAGATCGCCGCCCGCAGGGTATCCAGCGGGGTCGCCAGGTCGTGCTCCAGGCGCCGCCGGCTGATCTCCAGGAACTGCGCGCGGGCCCGCACCTCCGCCGCCACCGCCGCCAGCGCCTCGGCCGCCCGCACCACGTCGTAGTAGGCGCCGAGCGTCGCCTCCTCGGTCGCCAGCTCGGCCTCGCGGACCAGGTTCGACTGGCGCTCGAGGGCGGCGTGGGCGCCGCCGATGGCGTGCACCGAGCGCGTCGGGTGCACCGTCCACGAAGCGTCGAGGCTGGTCCGCCAGAACGATTGCGCCGGGATCTCCTCTGGCGCCGGCAGGAAGGAGAAGTCGCCGAAGAGCGAATCCAGCGGGCTGCCGCCACCGCCGCCGAAGGTCGCGTCCAGGGCGAAGCTGGGATCGCGCGAGCGGATCCACGAGCCGCTCGCCTCCAGGGTGGGCAGCGCGCTCGCCAGCGCCTGGCGCCCCAGCGCGCGGGTCAGATCCAGGCCCTTGCGCTGCGCCCGCAAGCCCGCGTTGGCGGCCAGCGCCTCGGCGACGCAAGCCTCGAGATCGAGCACCTCGCTCGCCCCGGGCAGCGCCTCGATCGGCGCCTCCTGGGCGCGAGTGGGCGGCCCCGGCGCGAGCAGGAGTGCCAGGGTCAGGAGCAGGGGGAAGCGCATCGCGTCGAGCTCTCGTATTGCAGAAGGTGGACCGAGCGTCGCACCCCCCGTGGCGACTCCCGAAGATCGAAGGCGTGGAGCATAGCGATCGGAGGAGGCCGCTGGCGGTGGGATCGCGGGGGGGCTGCTCGAGATACAACGATCCCGACTCCGGATCCGCAATGCCCGCGCAGCGCCGATCCGCGTCGACCGAGATGGGGGCGCGGGGTCTGGTCGTGATCGGGTCGATGGAAATTGGGGGACGAGCGCGGGGCACGCTGGCCGCGCATGAAATAGGAGCAGCCGATGGGTATCGCCAAGGTCCTCGTTGCAACCCTGGCCATCGCGAGCACGCTCGTCGCGCGGGCCGAGACGATCCGCGTGCCATCCGATTCCCCCCGCATCGAGGGATCCCTGTGGCTGGCGGCCGACGACCTGGTCTTCGTGCCCAACGTCACCGCCGCAGTCAACGCCGTGATCCGCTCACTGCCCCTGGCCCCCGGCGACGAGCTGCTGACCACGAGTCCGCCGAGTTTCTGAGACTGGCCGAGCTGCTGCCGGAGCTGCTGCGCGACGAGGGCGCTGCGCCGGTTTGACGCTGCGCCGGCGAGGGGCAATACTCGGTCGATCGCCGCGCCGCCCCCTCGCTCGTCCTCCGCCCGAGGCGTGTCCACCAGCGGTCGTGGGGGAGGGGCCGAGGGCAGGAGTCCCCCATGCGTCTTTTCTTCCTCGCCTTGCCGCTCGCGCTCTCCCTGGGAATCGCCGCACCGGCCGCCGCCGGAAACGCCTTCGACCTGGTCCTGGCCGCCGACCCCTGGGGGGTAGAGATCGTCGCCGCGCGTGCGCGTGAGGGCGCGCGGCGGCCGCTCGAGCAGGCACCGCGAGCATTGCCGGGAACCTGGCTGGAGATCGTCGATCGCGAGGGAGTGACGCTCGACGCGATCCACCTCGGCGATCCTCTGCTGGCACCCTACGACGACTGGAGCGGCCCCGAGCCGCGCGTGGGGCTGGCCCGGCTCGAGGAGCGGCTGCTCTTCGTCCCGCTGGCGCTGCCGGCCGGCGCCTCGCAGGTGCGGGTGGTCGGCGCCGACCGCGAGGTGCTGGACCGCGTCGACCGCGCCGAGATCGGCCGACTGGCGGCCCGCCCCGGCGCCGCCGCCGGCGCGGTGGTCGAGGCGGTGCGCATCACCGGCGACCCGGGCAATCGCCTCGATCTGCTCTTCATGGGCGACGGCTACCGGGTCGAGGAGTGGCCGCGTTTTCGCGACGACGTCGATGCCTGCGCCGACGCGCTGCTCGCATCCGAGCCCTTCCTCAGCTACCCCACCGGTATCAACCTCTGGCGTCTGCCCCTGCGCTCCGCCGAGTCGGGCGCCGATCACCCTTGCGAGGGGATCCGCAAGCAGACCCGCCTCGACGCCAGCTACGACTGGCCGGCCTGCCGGACCCGGATGATGTCCTACGACTACCTGGGCACCTGGCTCACCGCGGGCGCCGCGCTGCCGGAGTGGGACCACCTGATCGTGCTGGTCAACGACCCCGAGCGCGCCGGCGCCATGCCGCCTTTCGCACCGGGACCGGTCTACAGCAACCGCGACTTCGACTATCTCACGGTGCACGAGTGGATCGGCCACGACCTGGCGCGGCTGATGGACGAGTACGACGCCACCGAGGACGTCGGTCCGATCGGCGTCCCCTACAATCCGAACTGCTCGCTGACCCGCCTCTTGCCGCCCTGGCGCCACTGGATCCGGGAGGGCGAACCGGGCATCGGCGCTTTTCCCAACTGCGCCTTCGACAACCTCTACCGGCCGACCGACGCGGCCTGCGTGATGCGCGTGCTGTGGCCGCTCGGCTTCGACGCCTTCTGTCGCGAGCGGGCGATCAAGGGGCTTTTCCTGGTGGTCTCGCCGATCGACGGGACCGAACCGCCCGCCGGTTCCGAGCTGAACATCGGCGCCCGCGAGGAGATCGATGTCGAGGTACGGCCGCTGCAGCCGGTGAACCACCTCCTGCACTATTCCTGGCTGCTCGACGGGACCGAGGTGCAGGCCGGGGAGCGACATTGGTACACCCTCGAGGGGGACGATCTCGGCGTCGGGTCGCACACCTTGCGGGTCGAGGTGGAGGATCCCAATCCGATGGTGCTGAAGGATCGTCGCGCGCTGCTCAGCGATGCCGCCGGGTGGCATGTGATCCGGCGCCAGGACTAGGAGCCGATGACCGATCTGATCGGGGGTCGATACCGTCTCGCCGGGCCGATCGGCCGGGGGGGGATGGGCGAGGTGTTTCGCGCCGAGGATCTGCTGGCGCGGGCACCGGTCTGTCTGAAACGAGCGCGCGCCCACGACACTCCTTCGGCGGTGCTGGCGCGGGTGCGGCGCGAGTTCCGGGTGGGACAGATGGTGACCCATCCCCATCTCTTGCCGATTCTCGATCTGATCGAAGAGGGCGACGAGCCCTGGCTGGTGATGGAGCTGATCGACGGGCCCTCGCTGGAGGCGCTGCTGGAGCGTTGCGGCGGCGAAGCGTTGCCGGCGGCGGGGGTGGTCGCGCTGGGCCTGCAGCTGGCCCTCGGCCTCGACTGGTTCCACCGCTGGGTCGGCGAGAAGCATCGCGACATCAAGCCCGGCAACGTCTTGATCGAGCCCGCGTCTCCCGCTGAGAGAGGGGCGCTGGCGCTCGCAGACCTGGTGCCGGCGCATGGCGCCGCGGCCCCCTTCCGCGCCATGATCGCCGACTTCGGTCTGGCCACCGGAGAGACCCGCATCTCGCGCACCGAAGCGGTTCCCGGCACCCTGCTCTTCACCGCGCCCGAGGTGCTGCGGCTGGGGAAGAAGGCGACGATTCAGTCCGATCTCTACTCCCTTGGCCGCACCCTCGAATGCGCGGCGCTCGGCTGCCCGCAGCCGCCCGCGGTCGAGCCGACCTCGACCGACACCTTGCGCGAGCTGGTCGGCGACCGCCTGGGACGCGCCCTGGGGCGGCTTCTGGCCCCCGATCCGGCCGAGCGCTTTCCTTCTGCCGCCGAGCTCGGGCGGGCCCTGACGGAGATCGAGCAGCGCGGATCCAGGCCCCTGGCGGCGCCGAGCGGCCGCCCGCACTCGCTGGTCCGCCGCGATCAGCTCGACGAGCTGCTGCGGATCTGCGATGCGCCGCTGGGCCGAGAGGGGCGGATGGTGCTGCTGCGGGGGGCGGTGCTGAGCGGGCGCGCGACCTTGCTGCATCGGCTCGGCGAGGCGCTCGACGCGCCGGCGATCACGGTGCGCCGTGGCGACGAGGCGGCTCTTGCGCCGATCGCCCGGCTGGCGCAGGATCTGATCGCGGCGGCGGCCGCCAGCGAGGCGGCACGCCGCGAGCGGGTGCTCGGCGACGACGAGGGGGCGCTGCGCCTTCTGATCAAGAAAGCCGAGGCGCCGCGCGGCGAGCGTGCGAGCGCCGGCGACGCCTTGATGCAGGCGCTGGGTCGGGTGCTGCGGCGCTTCCTCGACGACGGCGGTTCTCATCTCCTGATCCATGATCTCGATCTGGCGCCTCCCGAAACCCTCGCGGCGCTGCAGAGAGTGATCGAGGCGTGCGGGCGCATGACGCTGGTGGCGAGCGCGGGCCTCGACCGGCGGTCGCGAGGGCTCGAGGGCTTCCTGGCGGCGGCGCGGCGGCGCTGGGTCGAGATCCACGAGATCGAGTGCGCGGAGCTCTCTCCGCGCGAGGCGGCGCTCTGGCTACGGCGGGTCTGCCCCGATGCGAAGCCGGCCGCGGTGCGGGAGCTGGCGGAGCGCGCGCTCGACTGGTTCGGGCGCGGCGCGCGGGCGTTCTCGATGGGCGCGGCGCTGCTGCAGGCCGAGCGACTGCTGGAGCTAGACGACTCCGGCTCGCCGCGGGCGTTGGCGGCCGAGGACTGGCCGGTGGCGGGGCGTCTCGGGGCCGCCTACGCGCGTATGAGCGAGGAGCTGGGAGAGGCGGCGCGGAGGGTGTTGGCGGCGCTCGGTGCCGGATCGGAGCACGGTCTGGCCGCGGCGGAGCTGGCGGCCGGCCTGGGGAGCGACCAGGAGGCGGCCTCCGAGGCGCTGGAGCGGCTCCACCTGCGTGGTCTGGCGCGCATCGCCGCGGGTGCCGGCGATCGGCCGAGCTATGCGCCTGCGGCGCGGATGCTGGTCGATCCCGCCGTCGCCGAAGCGGTGGCCGAGGGGGACTTTCACCTGCGTGTCGCGGGTGCGCTCGACACCGGTGACGAGCCGATCACGCTGCACAAGTGCGCCTTCCACCTGGAGCGCGCGGGCCGCCTCCAGGATGCGATCGAGAAGCTCGGCGCGCTGGCCCGACGCCTCGATCCGGTGGCCCCCCCGGCCGCCGCGGCGCAGCGCCTGCACGCGCTCTCCCTCGGGCCGGCGCCGGAGATGCGTCCGGCGCTGCTGCTGGAAGCGGCGCACGCGGCGGTCGAGCACCAGCCGCCCGAGGCGCGCCGGCTCTACGCGGAGGTGTTGGAGCGGCTCGAGCTGGCGCCGCCCGAGCTGCGTCCGCGGATCGAGTGCGAAGCACGCTGGGGCATGGTGGTGGTTGCACGTTTGATGGGCTGCCCCGCCGAGATGACGTGCGAGCTGAAGACGCTCGATGCCATGGGAGCGCTCGACCGCCCGCTGGAGGAGCTGCGGCTCCTGGCCCACGCGGCACCGAACCTGGAGACTCACCCCGACGAGGCCCTGGCGCTGCTGGAACGCTGTGCGCCCGAATCTGCGGACGGGCTCGGCCGAGTTGCGACCCGTTGGGCCGACTACCGCTTCTACGCCCTTTACTTCTCGGGTCGATTCGACGATGCGCAGGAGCACGCGGGGTACTGGCGCGATGCCGCCCTTGCTGCGGGAGACGACGTCGCCATGTCGATCTTCCTCCAACACCTGGCCAATGCGCGCGCGGTGCGCCGCCGCTCGGAAGAGGCGGAAGCCACCTTTCGGGACGCCCTGGAGCTGGCCGAGCAGACCGGCGCCGCATTGCGGATCGTGCAAACGGCGCTCAACTTCGGCCGCTTTCTGACGCGCGACGACAAGGTCGCGGAGGCCCGCGCGGTGTTTTCTCGTGCGGAGCCTCGAGTGGAAAGCTGCGGGCCCTATCACCAGGCTCGGTTCCGCTACGACCTCGGCACGCTATACGCGCGGGTCGAGCTCTGGGACTCCGCGGTGGAACATTACAGTCGATCGTTGGCTGGCCTCGAGAAGCTCGGCCACCGCCACCGCTTCCTGGTGGCAGCGAATCTCGCTGAAGCCCATCTCAGCACCGGAGATACCGCGGCGGCCCGTGCCGCCTTCGAGCTCCTGGTCACCCAGGTTCGCGAGAAGAGCGATCTCGCCCCATCGACCCGAGACTCGCTGCTGGCCTGGGCGCGGATCCTCGAAGGGATGTTGCTCCGAGCGGAGGGGCGAGCGGGGCAATCGCTGGAGGTGCTGCGCAGCGAGCCGAGCGGCGGTCGGCAGGGTGCTGCCCAGGCCGACCTGGTGGAGCACCAGGCACGGGCGCTCTGCGAGGCCTTGCGCAGCCTGGGCAGGGCAGCCGAGGCCGAACCCATCGCCCGCGAGCGCGTCCAGAGGATCGACACCGACCGGCAGGTCGCCCGCGCTCCCGCCGCGCGCCGCCAACTGGCGGAGATCCAGGCCGAGCTCGGCAAGTCGGAGGACGCACTGGGCGAGCTCAAGATCGCCCGTGGCGTCGCGGTGGCGCTGCGCCAGCGCAGGGAGGAATCGAGGATTTTCGTCTCCGCCGCGCGGGTACACGAGAAATCGGATGATATGAAACTGAGTCTGCGATGTCGTGCGACGGCACGCGCGCTGCGAGAGTGGCTGCGGGCAGGGCTCGTGAATGAGCCCCCCCCGATAACGCGATCCGGTGAAGCTTCATCTATGGAGACAGGGCGCACTGGGCGTCGCCAGATTCACCCCTGATCCGCCACACAATTCGCGACCGGACCCTCCGAATCTCGTTCTTGGGCAAGGCGCCGCGCCGATTCGAACGCAGGCGTAGCAGAGCTGCGTCGGGCAGCGTATCGGTGCCAGCAACGCAGACCCGAGTGCAAGAGGCGCATGGCCAGTCGCGAACTGGGTGGAAGATTGGGCTCACCAACACCGGAGAGTACGATGGCACGTGCGCTCGTGGCCGGCGCGGCGCTGGCATTTCTGATCATCGAGGCGGCGGGGGGAGTGATCTCGTCGCCTCGAAGCAGCGCCCCGGCTCCCAACGCCTGCGACACCCACACGTCGATCCCCCGACCGGCGCGCCCGCCCGCGCAGCTCACGGACTGCGATCCGCCGCGGATCGTCACCGTCTTCGACCTGGTCGGCCCCGAGCAGATCGGCGACACCTGGCAGCAGATCGCCGACGACTCTCTGGGCTACGAGCTGATCGAGGTCAGCGCCCAGGAAGCACCGCCCACCGACTCCCTGGAGCTGGGCGACGTGGTGGTGTGGACCACCGGCCTCGACACCCTGGAGTCCCCGGGAGACGTCTCCTGCCTGACGGCGGCCGAAGAAGAGACTTTGCTGGCCTATCTGCTCGACCCGTCGCCCGGCGTGACGCCCGCGCTCTACCTGGAGTCGCCGGACTATCTCGACGAGCAGCTCGGCGACGAGGCGGTGTCGCCCTTGGCCACGGCGCTCGGGATCGACGATGTCGACACCACCGACTACTCGCGCGACGAGCTGCTGCTGAATACCTGTGGCGAGCGCTGGCACTTCAAGGTCGGCTTCCACCGGCCTGCCCTGCGGCAGTACAACCAGGCCGACGACTACCGCGTGCTCGGCAGCGTCGGCACCCCTTTCCGGGCGGTCGACCCCGACACCGAGCGCATACCGGGCCACCTCTGGAACCAGGGCAGCTACAGCGTTCTCTTCACCACCTTCCTGCTGGCGAGCAACTCCGAACCGGGCGATCCGGGCGACTACCCGCAGGATTCGGTCACCTGGGTGCGCCTGGCGCTGACCGAGCTGGGGCATCCGCCGCGCTTTCACCTGGGGCCGACCTGGGCCGACACCACGCTCAGCGCTCCGCAGGGGGGAATCGTCTCCTTCGACGCTGTGATCTCGAACTGCATGAACGCCGCATATCGTGACAGAACTCCCGGCCTCGACACCGGGTTCGGGCTGCACGCCGCGATCACCGACACCCTGGGTGTGGTGCTGCATCAGTTCAAGAAGATGTCGCTGGCGATGCCGGCCGACGACGACACCGTCGTCGCGCGGGCCCTGGAGATTCCCTCGTTCCTGGAGCCGGGCAGCTACGTGCTGGTGGAGGAGCTGGGCTACCTGCCGGGCCGCGACCATCTGAAGCGCCGCCGGGGCAGGCTCGAGATCGTGCCGTGAGCCGGTCGCGCGATTCGAAAGGGAGCGCCGCCGCCGGCAGCTTCGACGAGGTGATTTCGCGCGCCGGCGACGTGCTCGGAGTGATCGAGCGCAGCGCGGCCGAGATCGACCCCGAGGGGCCGCATGTCGAGCAGACCGCGGAGGCGCTGCTCGCGTCCTGCGAGCGGCTGCGCAAGCTGCTGGGCGAGGCGCGCGCGGCGTCGCGGATGAGCGTGGCGGTACCGAGCCGCGAGTCGGCAATGCCGCGCGAGGCGGAGGCGGCGTCGGCGCGGCCCGGGATCGGGGTGCCGCGCGGGGACCACCCGGCCCAGGTCTCCCAGGACGCCGCGCTCCAGCTCGCCCGCGGCATCGACGCCGACCTGGTGCTGGTGGTAAAGACCCGAGGCGAGGGCGATCCCTTCGAGCAGCTCGGTCGCGCCGGCTCCCATCCGCGTCACGACCAGCCCGAGCGGGCCCAGGAGACGCTCGACGCCAGCCGCGCGATCATCGAGAACGCGCGCAGCCGCAAGCAGCCCGAGCTGGTGGTCGACGCCTGGAACGATCCGCGCTACCAGCGCCGTCGCAGCGTCACCAGCCAGAACATCCGCTCGGTGATGGCGGCACCGATGCTGAACCGCCAGGGAGTGGTCTTCGGCGTGGTCTACGCCGATCGCCGCGGCATCGCCTGCCGGCCATTCAGCGGCCGCGAGCAGCGCAGTTTCGAGGAGTTCGTCGCCGATACCACCGAGCTGCTGCTGGCGGCCCGCGATCTGGCGCGCAGCCTTCCCGACACCAGCGCCGACGCCGAGACCCGACTGCGCGCCACGCGCAAGATCCTCGGCGATGCCGAGCCGATCGAGAAGGCGCGCCAGCTGGCGTCCGCCTACGCCACCACCCACGCCCCGGTGCTGATCACCGGGGAGCGCGGCACCGGCAAGGAGCTCTTCGCGCGCGCGATCCACGACATGAGCCCCTGGCACGCCGGGCGCCTGGTGCGATTGCAGGGGCCCTTTCTGGTGGGCGACACCGGCAACGCCGAGATCCGCGGCTGGCGCAAGGGCGCCTTCACCGGTGCCATCGAGTCGCAGCCCGGCGCCTTCGAGCAGGCCGCCGACGGCACCCTCTTCATCGACGAGGTCGCCGATCTCGACCCCAAGGCCCAGGCGGCGCTGCTGGTCGCGCTCGACCCGGGAGTGGTGCGGCGCATGGGCGAGACCGAGCCGCGGCGGGTCACGGCGCGGGTGATCGCGGCCACCAACCGCGACCTGCACGGCCTCGCCGCGGAAGGTCTGTTCCGGCGCGATCTTCTCGATCGCCTGTCGGCCCTGGAGCTGAGACTGCCGCCGCTGCGCGAGCGGCGCGCCGATCTGCTGCTGCTCTTCCGCCAGTTCATGGCGTCCACCGATCTGCCCCTGCAGAGTCGCCCCGGCGCGCTCTCGGAGGAGGCCGAGCGCTGGCTCATGTCTCATCCCCTGGAAGGGAATGTGCGCGAGCTGAAGAACCTGGCGACCCGCTCCTGTGTGCTGGCCGCGTTTCGCGACTCGCCGGTCATCGAGCCAGTCGACTTGATCGATCCCGCGAAGCCCTCGCCCTTGCTGCCCTGGCCCCAGTTCCGCCGCACCATGCTCGACCCGCTCTCGGGCGCGGAACGCGAGCGGGAGCTCGCCGCTTGGCTCGACGCCTGGCATCGCGAGACCCAGGGATCACGCAAAGCGACCTGTGAGCAGGGCTGCCTGAGCGACACGCGGCTCAGGACTCTGATCAAAGAGGCGGGAAAGGGCACCGGCTGGGTGGGCTGAGCGCCACCGCCGCCCCGCAAAACTGCTGTCTCGTCTGCGCGATACCCGCAGAAGTGTGCCCTGTCCGTGCGGAGGCTGTTCATGTAAAACGTTGCACATCAAGTAATTAGCTCGTTTCGCCCAGGTGGCGAGGCGCTTGCCTTGGGAGTCCCCCGGAGGCCGGCCACGGTGGCCCGGCCCGAACGCCCGGGAAGGCTCCCATGCAGACCCAAGATCTCCAGACCGCGACCGACCAACTCCACCAGCTCTTCTCCGAGATGTCCCGGCAGGGAGGCGAGGGATGCTCGCCCACATCTCCCCAGATGGCCCGACTCCACGAGCTGCTCTTCGACGGCCCCCGCTCGCCGGTGGCGGCGATGGTGCGCAAGTACTTGAGCCGCTGCGAGGGCTATCGCCGCCTGCTGCAGTCGACGACCGACGAGACCGACCTGCTGAACGATGTCTTCATCGCCCTGGTGCGGACTCTGGAGGCGGGCCAGTACCGCGGCGCCGAGGCTCGGCCCTTCGCCTTCGTCAAGACCATCGCGACCCGACTGATCCGCCAGCAGGCGCTGCGCGGCCGGACACGCGCGATCCACACCGCACGCGGCTCCGCGGACGACGAATGCGACCCGATTCAGCGGGTCGCCGACGACACCACCGAGAACCCGGAGCAGGCCTTCGACCGGGACCAGATCGCGGCATGGGTAGCCCGTCTCGGCGCCCGCCTGAGCGAAGCCGAGCGCTGGATGCTCCGGGCCCGCTACGCGGAGCGTTGCAGCCACGAGCAGATCGCGGCGCGGCTCGGCAAGCCCTCCGCTGGTGCCTCGAGGATCGGCCTGCTGCGGGTCCACCGGCGCATCGAGCGGATGATCCAGGAGATGCCGGGTTGCGAAGGGACCCTGCGCGGTGCCATGGCCCGCCTGGCCGCGGCCTGATCAGGGCGGTGGCTTCATGCGCGCCGGGAAGATGACGATCTCCGGGTATACTGGCCGGCCGATCCACCGGCCGCCCCTTTCCCCGCAGGTTCGCGCATGCCCGCCAAACAACGCATCTCCCTGGCCGCCGCCCCCGGCCTGGCCTTCTTCGCCGGCGCGCTCCTGGGCGGTGCCGAGGCGTTGCTCTACCTGATCCGCTACCCGGGTCTCAGGCCGATGGCGGGGGCCCAGCTCGCGGTCTCGGCCGCCGCCGTCGGGTTGGCGTTCATGCTCGGCTCGCTGCTGCCGCTGCTGCTGGCTCGTCTGGCCGCCGCGAAGGGGCGCGAGCGACGCGATCCGCGCTGGCAGCTCGGCGCCGCGCTTGCGCTGCTGGTCGCGGGCGGCGCGGGCGTGATGCTGCTGGCCACCTTCCGCGGCACCCTGGTGTTCCGCCATCTGCCCGGCGGCGACGCGGGGCGGCTGCTGGCGCAGCTCGTGATCGTTGCCCTTTCGCTCTTGGTGGCCGCCTGGCTCACGCCGCGGCTTCAGCGGCGCCTGGCCCGCGAGCGCGGCATGCTGGCGCGCCTGGCGGGTCGCGGCCGGATGCTGCTGGGCGGCGCCGCGGCGCTGCCGCTGGTGGCAGCCGCCATCGTCGCCCTCTTCGGTCGTGCCGAGCGCGCGGCGCCGGCGCCCAGCGCCGATGCTCCCAACCTGATCCTGATCTCGATCGACACCCTGCGCGCCGACCACCTGGGCTGCTACGGCTACCAGCGTCCCACCAGTCCCAACATCGACCGCTTGGCCGCCGCGGGCGTGCTCTTCGATTGCGCGACCACCACCTGGCCCTCCTCCGCCCCCGGGCACGCGTCGATGCTCACCGGACTCTACCCCCCGACCCACGGCGTGATGGGCAACGGTTACCGCCTCTCTCCGGTGGTGCCGACCCTCACCGGCGCGGCCCGCGCGGCCGGCCTGCGCACCGCCGGCTTCATCAACAATCCCTGGCTCTCCTACACCCTCGGATTCTCCCGCGACTTCGAGACATATTTCGATGCGGAGCGGCTGGAGGTCGCCGCCGAGGCCTGGGTCGAGCTGCTGCTCCAAAATGTGTCGCTTTATCGATTGGTGCTGGGCATCGGTCCCGGCGAGCGCCAGCCGGCGACCCGCCTCGCCACGCGCTGGATGGAGCGCCACCGCGACGAACGTTTCTTCCTCTTTTTGCACCTGCTCGATCCGCACCAGCCCTATCGGCCGGATCCCGCCTTCAAGGACCGTTTCCTCGCCGAAGCCGGGCTCCCCGACCCCGGCGACACCCGCACCTACATGGGTACCGCACGCAAGTCCGGGCGCGGCGGCATGGGGCGCAACACCGGCGAGACCGTGCCGATGAGCGCTGAGCTCGAGGATGCGGTGGTGGCCCGTTACGACGAGTGCGTGCTCAACGCCGATGCCCGGATCGGCGAGTTCTTGGCGGCGCTCGAGCGTCTCGGCCTGAGCGAGCGCAGCGTGGTGCTGCTGACCTCCGACCACGGCGAGAACATGGCCGCCAACGCCCCGCGCTTCCACCACGAGGGACTCTACGAGTCGTCGTTGCACGTCCCCTTCATCTTGCGCGGTCCCGGCGTCGAGGCGGCCGCCGCGCGGCGTGGCGACGCGGTCAGCCTGGTCGACATCGTGCCGACTCTGGCCGACCTGGGCGGGCTGATCACGCCGCCGCTGCAGGCCGGGGTGTCGCTGGTCGCCGCCGACCTCGATCTCTCCGGTCGCGGGGTGCTGGCGATCGAAGGGGTGGAGGGACCAGAGCAGCACCGCGCGCTCTCGACCGCCGAGTGGAAGCTGGTGCAGGGGGACGAGATCGGTCGCCGCCTGGTGGCGATCGAGCGCGGCGCCGGCAGGCACCGGAGCGAAGGCGATCTCGCGGACGCCTGGCCGCAGCTCACGGACAGCCTCGAAGCATGGCTGGCGCGCGACTACGCCTCTTCACTCGAAGACGCCTACCCCTCCGAGGAGGGCACCGGCGAGCTCGACGCCGAGCGCATCGAGCAGCTCAAAGCGCTCGGCTACCTGAACTAGCTCTGCTTCGGTGGCTTCGTCGACATCCCGCCCTCCGAGCGCAGCCCGTCGACCGTGCGCGCGAAGCTCTCGATCAAGGCGTCTAGCTTGCTAGGCATTCGGCCAGATCTCCTCGACGCCGCGAAGTGCGACGCGACGAAACTCGGGGCTGACGCGGGCGAAGTCGACCAGATCGGCCGCCAGCGCGGGCCACGCGACCCGAAAGCGCATTGGCGTCGTAGCTCGCCGCTCTCGATCGAGATCGAGGAGTTGTGAGGGGAATGACGCTGGCGAGTGAGCCCGTCTCGCCCCCAGCCTCGCCCTACTTCACATACCCCAGGCTGCGCAGCTGATCTCTGATCGCATCGTCGATCTCCCCGCCGGAGGAGCGCTCGGCGGCGTCCGCTTGGTACGACTCCACCGGCTCGGGCAGCGGAATCGCGACACCCTCGGCGCCGGTCGGCAAGAGCGCATCGGGCACCACGCCAGGCAGATCGTAGGCTCCCGGCAGTCCGAGATGGGCGAGCACCAGGGGCACGACGTCGACCTGCTCCAGGGGTGGGCCGAGGGGGGGGTCGGCGGTGCCGCGCGGCGGCACGGTGGGCCCGGCGAGCAGGTAGATGCCGTCCTCGTGGTGGATCCCGGCGGTGGGCGAGAGCAGATGCGGGCCCGCCTGCCCGCCGTGGTCGGAGACCACCACGATCAGCGTGGAGTCGGCGGCGTGGGCCACCAGCCGTCCCAGCCAGCGATCGACGCTCTGGTAGGCGCGGTCGATCGCTCCGCCGAACTCGCGCACCTCGGCCGCCGAGGGGGCGTGGACCCGGTACGGCTCCGGCTGGGCGTACTGCGGGTAGAGCTCAGGGATGCGCGCGAAGAGCTCCGGCTCGCGGAACTTCCAGAAGGGGTGCTGGGTGCGGTCGGTGAGCGTGAAGATGTGGACGAAGGCATCCCAGGGCGCGCGCGCGAGCAGCGACTCGGCGATCGCGCTGCGGTCGGCGCCGAGCTGCTCCTGGTGCTCCTCGAGGGAGCGCAGGGCGGAGGGCTCGTAGAAGACGCGCCAGCCGGTCCCTTCCGCCACGTAGGGCCGGCCCGTGGTCTGCAGCGCGCCGGCCAGCCCAGGCGGCCAGGAGAGGCCCGGGGCGTCGTCGCGGAAGAGCGCGGTGAAGAAGACCGAAAGCTCGCCCCCGCCGATTCGCGCCGCGTGGGCGCGCAACAGGCAACGCTGGCCCTCGGCGTCGACCGCGAGCCAGGGGCTCCACTCCCCCGCGGCGAGGCGGCAGAGGGTCGATCCGGCCGAACGGAGCTCCAGTCCCGGGGCGCCCTCGGTCTCGACCGTGCGCAGCTCCAGGTCGCCGTAGCTGCGTCCGCACGAGCGCCGCGCCAGCTCCAGCGCCAGCGGCTCGTTGAAGCGCCGCAGCAGCAGGTAGGGGGTGGTCTTCTCGAGCGCGAAGGGGCTCGGCAGGTCGACCAGCGAGCAACGATGGGCGCCCTCCCCGCTCTCTTCGAGCTCGACCGCCACCGGTCCCAGAGGGTCGATAGGCCCGGTGGTGGTGGCCAGCCAACCGCGATTGGAGCGCGATCCCTGGGGCATCGGGAAGCCGGCCAGCATGCCCGCGGCCAGGCGGTCGGCCGGGAACGATCCCGGCACGTTCTCCACGAAGCAGGCGACGCCCTGGGCGCTCAGGATTCCCCACAGCGGCAGCACCCGGCGGTTGGTCGAGATCGCCACCTCCCAGTCGCTGATCCCGTGCACCTCGGGCGGCTGGCCGGTCATGATGGTGGTCCAGACCACCGGCGACGCCGACTGTACGGAGGAAGCGAGCACCCCGCGCCGCCCGCGCGCCACCAGGGCCGCGAGGTGGGGCATGCGTCCCGCTGCGAGCAGGGGATCGATGGTCTCCCAGCGGCCGCCGTCGATGCCGATCAGCATGAGCCTTCGCCCGCCCGCTCCGCCCGCGTCTTCGATCGGCAGGGGCTGAGCCCGCGCCGACCAGATTTCCACCGCCGCCGGAGGCCGGCGGCTGGTGCTGACCACCGCCACCGCCACCAGCGCGGCGGCCGCCAGCCAGGCCGCCGCCCGCCCCAGGGAGTCACGGATGAGGCGCGACACGGCTCTGCCGAGCGCCTCTCCCACCACCCGGGCCAGCGCCGCCATCGCCACCACGATCAACGCCGTCACCAGCAGGCTGCGCGGCTCCAGGGCGTCGGGTAGCCAGCGGTGGTTGACCTGGATCAGGGCGATTGCGGCGAGGGCGAGCAGGACCAGGCGCGGTGTCATGCGCCGCGCTCCGCCGCGCCCCAGGATCAGCGCGCCGAGCCCCCCGGCGGCGGCGCCGAGCGCCCACGCCAGCACCGGCGCCGTCGACAGACTCGACCAGGTCCCGTCGACCAGCGCCACGAGGAGCGAATCCACGACCAGGAGCCAGGCGCCGATGGCCGCGCCCATGACCAGACAGAGGAGCATTTTCGGGTTCTCCGGCGGAGTTTCGTTCTCTACATCGGCAGCTCGACAGGGCGCAGCATATCCGCATCCTCCGCGCCGGCGCGCACGCCGTCCTACAATCGCCCCCATGCTGATCTCGGCCGTCATCCCGGTGCTCGACGAAGCGGATCGAATCGCGGCGTCCCTGGCCGAATTGAGCGAGCAGAACGGGGCGTGGGAGACGATCGTGGTCGACGGCGGCAGCGACGATGCCACCTTCGAGCTGGCCGAAGGGGCCGGCGCCGACCGGGTGCTGCGGGCCCCCAGGGGGCGCGGGCCGCAGATGAACGCGGGAGCGCGGGCCGCGCGCGGCGAGCTGCTGCTCTTCCTGCACGCCGACGTGAGCCTGCCGGCGGATGCCCACCGCATCATCCGCGACACCCTGGCTCCCGGCCGCGACGGGGCCGAGCCGATCGCCGGCTGCTTCCGCACCCGGACGGTCGCCGAGCGCCCCTGGCCGGCCCCGGCGCGGGCGCTGCTGCGCCTGGCCGATCTGCGCTCGCGCAGCACCGCGCTGCCCTATGGAGACCAGGCGCTCTTCCTGCGCTCGCGCACCTTCCGGAGCGCCGGTGGCTTCGCCGATCTGCCGCTGATGGAAGATCTGGAGCTGGCGCGCAGGCTGAGCCGCATGGGCGAGATCCGCTGCGCGCGCGCGAGCGTACGGGTCTCGGCGCGCCGCTTCCAGGCAGCCCCGGTGCGCGCGGTGCTGGCGATGCGCACCTTCCCCCTGGCCTTCCGCCTGGGGGTCTCCCCCTGGTTCCTGCAGCGCCTCTACGGGCAGTGCCGGTAGCGGCTCCTCAGCAGGTGACGTCGCTGAGCTTGAGGTTCAGCTCGCGCAGATAGGGGAGCAGGCCCTTGCGGGTGACCGTGCGCAGGGCGCGGGCCGAGAGACGGATGCGGACGAAGCGCCCCAGCTCGGGCACGTAGATGCGCTTGCGCTGGAGATTGGGAAGCTGGCGGCGGCGCGTCTTGTTGTGCGCGTGGGAGACGTTGTTGCCCGCCAGGGGGCGCTTTCCGGTGAGCTTGCAGACGCGAGCCATCGGTCTCTCCTGACTCGAGCGCCTCCGACCCGTCGAAAGAGGGCCGAAGGACCGATTGAAAAGGGCCCGGAAAAGGTCCGAGCCCTCTTCGGCAGTTGGTTGCGGGGGGCGGATTTGAACCGCCGACCTTTGGGTTATGAGCCCAACGAGCTACCAGACTGCTCCACCCCGCGGTGAAGTTCGGTGACTATGCCCGAGGGGGGGTGCGCTGTCAACCGATATTCGGGCGGCAATCGGGGTCGCGGTCGAGTCGCCGGGATCATGGGCTAGAGAGCGTCTTCGCGCAGAGGGATGATCGTGCTTCAACTCCGATGGTGACCCCCTGATCGACTCAACACGGTGCTCATTCTCGACGAGGAGGCAGCCCACAGAGCCGCGGAGATTCGTGTGGAGCTGGAATCGAGAGGGGAAGGCATCGGCATGGCCGACTATCTGATAGCGGCGATCTGCCTGCAGCACTCCGCCCCTCTCATGACGCGCAACGTCAGACGCTTCGGCCGCGTGGCCGAGCTCCGCCTCGACACGCCGGGCGACTGACGCGAGGCGATTCGCCGCCCCCTTCCGCGCCCCTCAAGGCCCGCGCAGCCCGTCCTCCGTCGCCGCCCCGGGCACATCCTCGAAACGAAACACGATCGCCCCCGGCGTGGTGAACTGGTGCTTCTCGCGCGCCACTTGCTCCTGCGCCAATGCGTCGTTGCGCACCTGCTCGATCCAGTCGTCCAGTCGCTCCACCCGGGCCTGCGCCAGGTGCACCTGCTCGCTGCGCTGCTCCACCTGCTCGTCGAGGTGCATCAACCGCAAGAGCCCGTTGCGCCCGCCGACCAGCTGCACCGCCAGGTAGCCCCAGACCAGCATCAGTCCCAGCACCGCCAGACGCCGCCGGCTGCGGAACACCGGGGGGGTTTCGGGGCGACTGTAGCGCTGACCGTCGACGATCACCGGTCGCGGCATTTCGCGTTCCTTTGCCTCTGGGCTCAGCGCCGCGTCAGCCGGGCCTTGGTCTGCGCTCCGCCGTAGACCGCCGCCTCGCCGAGCTCCTCCTCGATGCGCAAGAGCTGGTTGTACTTGCAGATCCGGTCCGAGCGACAGAGCGAGCCGGTCTTGATCTGGCCGGCGTTGGTGGCCACCGCCAGGTCGGCGATGGTGGTGTCCTCGGTCTCGCCGGAGCGATGGCTGATCACCGTAGTGAAGCCGGCGCGGTGGGCCATGGAGATCGCCGCCAGGGTCTCGGTCAGGGTGCCGATCTGATTCACCTTGATCAGGATCGAGTTGGTGATCCCTTCGGCGATGCCGCGCGCCAGGCGCTCGGTGTTGGTGACGAAGAGGTCGTCGCCCACCAGCTGCAGCTTGTCGCCGAGCGCGTCGGTCAGCGCCTTCCAGCCGCTCCAGTCGTCCTCCGCCAGGCCATCCTCGATCGACACGATGGGGTAGCGCTCGCTGAGCGAGCGGTAGAACTCGACCATCGCCGCGGAGTCCTTTTGGGGATTGGATTCGGCCCCGAGGGTGTAGATGCCCGCGTCGAAGAACTCGCTGGCGGCTGGGTCGAGGGCCAGCACCACTTCGCTGCCGGGCGCGTAGCCGGCCGCATGGATCGCCTCCAGGATCACCTCGCAGGCCTCCTGGTTGGAGCCGAGATCGGGGGCGAAGCCGCCCTCGTCGCCGACCGCGGTGTTGAGCCCCTTGCCTTTGAGCACCTTCTTGAGGGCGTGGAAGATCTCGGCACCGCAGCGCAGCCCCTCGGCGAAGCTCTCGGCGCCGACCGGCATCACCATGAACTCCTGGATGTCGACGTTGTTGTCGGCGTGGGCGCCGCCGTTGATGATGTTCATCATCGGCACCGGCAGCACGTGGGCCGCGGCGCCGCCGAGATAGCGATAGAAGGGCTGGCCGGTGGCCTCGGCGGCGGCGCGGGCGACCGCCATCGAGACGCCGAGGATGGCGTTGGCGCCCAGCTCGCCCTTGTTCGGGGTGCCGTCGAGCTCGCGGAGCTGGCGGTCGATCGCCACCTGGTCGAGGGCCTCCTCGCCGACCAGCTCGCAGGCGATCCTCTCGTTGACGTTGGCGACCGCGCGGCGCACCCCCTTGCCGAGGAAGCGGCTCGGGTCGCCGTCACGCAGCTCCACCGCTTCGTGCTCGCCGGTCGAGGCGCCGGAGGGGACGGCGGCGCGCCCGTGGGAGCCGTCGAGCAGGAGGGCCTCGACCTCGATGGTCGGGTTGCCGCGGGAATCGAGAATCTCGCGCGCGTGGATGGATTCGATGATGGTCATGGGCGACAATCTCCTCGGGTGTGCGGGCTCGAATCTGGGCTCGATGCCGGGAGAATAGGGAATGCGTCCGGCCACGGAAAGGAATGGTGCACGATGCGTCGAAAGCTCTTGCTGATCGCTCTTCTGGTGGCGGGCTGCCGGGCGCCGGCGACCTGGCCCGCCAAAGGCGAGTCCGCACCGCTGCCCGTCGAGACCCTGGTGCAGGGCACGGTCAGCGGCATCACGGAGGAGCGCTTCGTGGTGCTGAGAAGCGCGGCCGAGCTGGAGGCCCTGTGGCGCGAGCACACGCGGATCGTGGAGCCGCCGCCGCCGGTTCCGCGGGTCGACTTCGAGCGTCGGATGGTGGTCGCGGCCTTCGCCGGCACCCGTCCAACCGGCGGCCATTCGCTGGCGATCGTGGAGCTGCTCGCCGAGGGACAGGGGGCGTGCGTGCGCTTCGCCGAGCAGAAGCCCGATCGATCGGGCATGGTGCTCACCGTGCTGACCCAGCCCCATCACCTGGTCGCGGCGCCGCGCATGGAGGGTGAGGTGCGCTTCGAGCGGGTGGCCGGTCGGTGACAAATGTCACCACTGCCCGCCGCAGCCGTCATTGCCGCTCGGGCTGCTTCCTTGAGAAGGTCGGGGAATCCAAACTCGCCTTCGAAGGAGCCCAGCAAGCATGCAGCCCAAAGCGACTCAGATCCGAACCTCGATATCGTCCTTCGCTCTGCTTCTCATGGCCCTCGGCACGCCGGCCCGGGCCCAGGGAAACGTGCCGGAGAGCACAAGTAATGAGCCGGCCGTCGAGCAGGGAGAGGAGGCACCGACCGAGCTCGAGACGATGGTGATCATGGGAGGACCGCAGCGGCTCGGCAGCACCCGCCTCGACGCGCCGCGGCTGACCGACGAGCTGGAGGTCAACCTGGGCGAGATCCTGGTCGACCTGGCCGGGGTCTGGGCGGTGCGGCGCGGGGCCAACGCCACCGACTTGGTGGTTCGCGGTTTCGGCGGCGAGCGGGTGCGCACCCAGGTCGGCGTGGTGCCGGTGCTGGGCGGCTCGCCGGCGTCGATGGACCCGCCGCTCACCTACCTGACTCCCCACGCGGTCAACACCGTGACCATCGAGACCGGCCTGCCCTCGGTCGCCGGCGGCCCCGGGGCGATCGGTGGGCGGGTGACCGTCTCTCCCGACTTCGTGCGGCCGCGCGGGGCCGCAGACGAGATCCACGGATTCGTCTCCGGCGGCTACGATTCCGCCCGCTCCGGCTATCGCAGCGAATGCGGCCTCTTCGGCGGCACGGAGCGCGTCGACGCCCGCGCCACCGCCGGCATGCTGCGCTTCCACGACTACGAATCCCCCGATGGCCGGGAGGTTCCGGCCGATCTGATCGAGCGCAACGCGTCGCTCTCGATGGGATTCAAGCCCCTCGACGGCCACCGTTTCTGGAACGCCTTCAGCTACGTGCGCCAGGAGGACGCCGAGTTTCCGGGCATGCCGATGAACAAGCGCGGCTCCGATACCTACCTCTTCAACACCGGCTACCGGATCGACACGCCGGGGAAGCGCGTCGAGCAGATCGACCTGCAAGGCGGCATGTCGCGCGTCGAGCACCAGATGACCAACCTCTGGAAGCCGACCCGGCAGCAGATGGAGGCCGAGGCCAATTCGACCGCCGCGGTCTACGCGGGCGCGCTGCGCCTCGGTTTGCGTCCCGGTGACCGGCTGCGCGTCGCCACCGGCGTCGGCTTCGAGAAGGTGGACAAGGACGCCGCCCGCGACCGCTACATCATCGCCCAGGATCAGACCGCCACCGACCACGTCTGGCCCGACGCCCACCAGAGCGACGTGGGCGCCTTCGCCGAGCTAACCTTCGAGCTGGAGCACGATCTGCGTCTCAGCGCCGGCGGGCGCGCCGACCTGGTCACCAGCGATGCCGCCGCGGTCGAAGAGCCGGGCTTCGCCAACAAGCCGATTCGCACCCACTACGACGAGACCTATGGCGCGGGGTCCGCGGACGAGATCGACCGCGACGAGAAGATGGGATCGGGCAACCTGCTCCTGGAGTGGTCGGGCGTCGACGACCTGGCCCTGCAGCTGGGCGCCGGCTACCTGATGCGGGCCGCCAGCGTCAGCGAGCGCTACTATGCCTTCGCCCCACGCCCCGGCGGCTACCTGCTGGGCAATCCCACGCTGGTCGCCGAGAAGGGGGCACAGCTCGAGGCCCGGGCGATCGCCGAGCTCTCGTGGCTCGACGCGTCGCTCTCCGGCTTCTTCATCGATGTGCGCGACTACATCATGGAGACCACGGTCGACCAACGGGACATCAACGGCGACCAGGTCGACGACAACATACGCGGCTACCGCAACGTCGACGCCGAGCTCTACGGCTTCGAGACCACGCTCGATCTGCGCCTGGCCGAGCACCTGAGGATCCCCGCGACCCTGGCCTACGTGCACGGCGACAACACCTCCGAGGGTGGCGCGCTGCCGCAGATTCCGCCGCTCAGCGGCGACGCCGCGCTGCGCCTGGAGCTCGGTGAGAGCCTCCCCTGGTGGGCGCAGATCGGCACCCGCTTCGCCGCCGAACAGCCCGCCGAGCGGGTCGATCCGAGCTTCCCGGAGAACGCGAGCGAGGGCTGGGCGACGCTGAACCTGCGCGCCGGTGCGCGCCTTTTCGACGCGCTGCACGTCGAGGCGGGGGTCGAAAACCTGCTCGACGCCGAGTACCATGAGCATCTGACCCGCGCCGCGGCCTTGAAGGTCGGCGGGCTGGAGGCGGGGGACGAGGTCCCGGCACCCGGACGCAGCCTCTTCGTGATGATCCGTGGAGAGTACTGAGCGCACAACCCGTATCTGGGTCGTCGTCTTGGCGGCCGCCACCGCGTGCTTGCTCGGGCGAGCGGCGGCGGCGGAGCCCGAGGAGGTCGACTTCGCCGCCCGGGCACGCGAGCTGGTGGCGCTGCGCGCGCAGTGTGAGCGCCTGGAGTCCGATCTGCGCGACGAGCGCGACGCGCAGCGCAGCCGCGACCGGGGGCTGGCGGCGCAGCAGGAGGAGCTGCGCCTCTTGATCCGGCGCGAGCAGGTGCGGCTGCGCGGCGCGGAGCAGCGCGCGGCCCAGCGCCAGGAGCTGCTGGAGGACCAGGCCGGCCGGGCGCGGCTCCTGGCGGAGCCGCTGGGTGCGGCGGTCGAGGCGCTGCGCGAGCTGGTCGAGGGCTCGTTGCCTTTCCAACGGGACGGCCGCCTGGCCGAGCTGCGGGAGATCGAGCAGACCCTGGAGAGCGGAGCGCTGGGCGCCGAGGGCGCCGCCTCGCGGCTCTGGCAGTTCGTGGAGGACGAGCTACAGCTGACGCTGGAATGCGCGCTCCACCAGGATGTGATCGGCTCCGAGGGCGAGCGCAAGCTGGTGCGGGTGGTGCGTCTGGGCATGGTCGGCCTGTTCTACCGCGAGGCCGAGGGCAGCTACGGCAGGGCACTCTCCGAGGCTTCGCTCGCGCGCTTCGAGAAGGTCGAGGGGGGCGCATCGATCCGCGCGCTCGACAAGCTCTTTCGAGCCTTCGAGCGGCACGTTCGCCAGGGGCCTTTCGAGCTGCCCTTGGAACTGCCCTTGGAGCTGCCGCCGGAGCCGGCGCCGGGGCCGTCCGAGGAGCTCACCCGATGATCCGCGCCGCGCTCGCGCTGCTGCTCTGCCTGCCGGCGTGGGCGGCGGCGTCGGAGCCGCCGGACGCGCCGCCGGCCGACTCCAGCGCGGCGCTGCACGCCCGTCACCAGCTGGAGCGCGCCTACCAGCGCGAGCGCGCGCTTCTCGAGGCCCAGCGCGGCGAGCTGGAGCGGGAGCTGACCGGGTTGCGAACACGCGGCCAAGGGCGGCGCGAGGAGGGGGAAGGGACGGTGCTGGAGCTGACCGAGCGCTTGATGGCGGCGCGTTCGCGGGCCTCCGAGCTGGAGCGGGGTCTGGACGAGGGCGCGGAGCCCGGCGCCTCGCCCGGGGCGCGGGGGGATCTGCTCGACGCGACCCTGGAGCAGGCGCGGGTCACCTTGGCTCGGCACGGCGAGGTGCTCGATTCTGTCCAGGGTGCGCCCGCCGAGCGCCTCGGCGAGATCTTCACGCGCGCGTCCGCTCTGCTGCGGCGCTTCGGCAGCGTGCACACCGAAGCGGGCAGCTTCTTCGATGCGCGCGGCGTCCAGGTCGAGGGCACGATCCTCCACTTCGGTCGGATCGCCGCCCTGGGCTCGGCCGCGGGCGCCGGAGGCGTGCTGGCGCCGACCGGCAGCGGCGGCCTGGAGCTGGTCGGGCCCGAGCACCACGACACGGTGCGGCGGGTGCTGAAGGGCGAGGCGCCGGAGCTGCTGGAGCTCTTCCTCTTCGATCCGCTGACCCGCTCCTCGCCGGCCGCGCCGCGCCAGGCGTGGCGCGAGACCCTGGAGCGCGGCGGACTGCTGGTGTGGCCGATTCTCGGGCTCGGCGCCCTGGCGTGCCTGCTCTTCGTCGAGCGGGTGGTGGCGTTGCTACTGTTGGGCGGCGGCGGCGCCGGGCTGGTACGCGAGGTCGCGGAGGCCGCGCGGACTCGCCGCTGGCAGGTCGCCGAGCGCCTGGTCGCGCACCGCACCAGCTCGATCGCCCGGGTGCTGCATGCCGCGCTCCGGCATCGTGACTCGCCGCGCACTCTCTTCGAGGACGCCGTCGGGCAGTCGCTCTTGCACGAGACCGGGCGCATGGAGCGGATCCTCCCCGCCCTCCAGGTCATCGCCGGAGTCGCTCCTCTGCTCGGTCTGCTGGGCACCGTCACCGGCATGATCGCCACCTTCGACGTGATCACCGAGCACGGCACCGGCGATCCGAAGCTGCTCTCGGGTGGCATCTCCGAAGCCTTGATCACCACCGAGCTGGGCCTCATGGTGGCGGTCCCGGCGCTGCTTCTGCACGCGCTCCTGGCCGGCCGGGTAGAGCGCCTGGTGAGCACCATGGAGAGCGGCGCGCTCGACCTGAGCGTGGCGCTGGGCCGCTCGCGCCAGGCGGAGCCGGCGCCGGAACCGGCCGGCGCCGAGTGTCCGGGGCGGGGCTCGTGAGCGCCCGGCTGGCGGACTACCTGGTCTCCGGCGGGCTGGTCGCGATCTTCATCCTCGCGCTTTCGACGCTGCTCTGGGCCCTGATCTGGCTGCGCAGCTGCAACTTGCGCCGCGGGCTACGCGCCTCGCCGGCGCGCTGGCGGCGCATTCTGGAGGGCGACGAAGGACTGAATCGCGGCGCCGCCGCCGGCGTTCTGGTCCGTGCCTTCGGGCGTGGCCGCGCGCTCCTGGAGCAGGCCCCGGGCGCAGCGTCGGAGGGCAGCCTGGAGGCGATTTTCTTCGACGAGGAGCAGCGGCTGGGCCGCTACGGGCGCGGGGTGCGGGCGATCGTCATGGCGGCGCCCCTCTTGGGTCTGCTGGGGACCGTCGACGGCATGATGGAGACTTTCGGATCGCTGGCCCGGACCACCGACATCGACCGTGGCGGCGGGGTCGCGGCCGGGATCTCCACCGCCCTCGTCACCACCCAGCTCGGGCTCTTCGTCGCCATCCCCGGTCTCTTGGTCGGGCGGCTCCTCGATCGCCGCGAGGCGGCGCTGCGCATCGAGCTCACGCAGCTTCACAAGGTGCTGGGGGCGTGGGTCCGTCGATCGAAGGCCGGCGGGCGATGATCCCCACGCGGCGCAAGGGCGCCCTGCGGGAGACCAGCGGGATCAATCTCTCGCCCCTGATCGACATGACTTTTCTCTTGTTGATCTTCTTCATGGTGACCACCACCTTCGTGCGCGACCTGGCGGTGGAGATCGAGCGGCCCGGGGCCCAGAGCGTGGTGGTGGCCGACCCGCGGGCGCTGCGGGTCGCGGTCGACCGCCGCGGCGGGGTCTACGTCGAGGACCGCCTGGTGAAGATCTGGATGCTGCAGGGCCGCCTGCGCGAGCAGTTGCAGCGCAGCCGCGTGAAGAGCGTTCTGGTGGTGGCCGACTCCGATCTTCCGACCGGGCTCCTGGTCGAGGTGGTCGACCAGTGCCGACTGGCCGGGGCGGGGGAGGTCGGTCTGGCCGTAGAGCGTCGCGAGCCGTGAGCGCGCGGCTGGTGGTGGCGCTGGTTTTCAGTCTGGCGATCAACATCTCCGGACTGCTGCTCCTGGATCGCCTCAATGCCCGGCCGCGACCCGCGCCGGAGGCTCTCGCGGCCGAGGTCAGGGCGATCGACTTCCTGGTGCCTCCGCCGCAGCGCAGCCGCGAGCGCCGCCCGACCCGGCCGCCACGCCAGGAGGCCGCGATCGAGCCCTTGCCGGCAGCGCTGGCGAACCTGCCCTCGATGATCGGGGCGCGCCACCTCTCCGGACCGCCGCTGAACGCCGCCGGCATCATCCGCCCCGTCGACGTCGAGGAGCTGCCGGCGCTCGGGCGGCTGATCATGAGCGAAGAGACCGTCGATCGGCCGCCGCGGGCGACCCGCAGGGTGCGCGCCGAGTACCCGGTCGACGCCGAGGCGGCCGGGACCGAGGGCAGCGTCACCTTCCGTCTCCTGGTCGACCGGGAGGGGCGGGTGGAGAGCATCCGCATCGAGCGTTCCGAGCCGCTCGGCGTCTTCGACTCGGCCGCCCGCCGAGCGGTGGCGCGCTGGCGTTTCGCACCGGCGATCTTCGCCGGTCGGCCGGTCGCCGCCTGGTGCCGGGTGACCTTGATCTTCGAGCTGGGGCAGGTCTGATGCGGTGGGTGCGCGCGATGCTGGTGGCCTGGTTCCTGGCGCCCTCGGTCGAGGCGGCGAGCCGACCCGCGGAGTCGGGCGAGAGCGATCAGCTGACCCTCGTTCGCCGCTACTTGGTGGCCGGCGAGCTCGACACGGCCGAGCGGCTGTTGCGGCGGGTGGTCGATCGGCGGCAAGGGGGCGCGGGGGACTCGGAAGGGCTGGCGCCGAATCTGCTGGCTCTCGTGGGCATCGTCGACCTGCAGCGGCGGCGCTTTGCCGAGGCGGCGGCGCACCTGGACGAGGCGCTGCGGCGCGGCGCCGCGGGCGAGGCTCTGCGGCTCTACCTGGGGCAGGCGCGCTACGGCGCGGGTGACCTCGACGGGGCGCTCGAGGCGCTGGCGGGGGCCCGCGAAACCGGTCGCCGCGTGGCCGGCTACCACCTCCTGAAGGCCCGCGTGGAGCGGAGGCTGGGACGCGGCGTGCAGGCCTGCGTCACGCTGGCCGAAGGCCGCGCCGCCTTTCCCGGGTCGACGGCACTGCTGCGCGAAGAGACCTTGCTGCTGGCCGAGCTCGAGCTCCACGCCAGCGCCACCGAGCGCGCCCGCGCCTTCCTCGCCGGGGCGCCTGACGATGTCTACGCCTGGCTGCTGCTGGCCTTTTCGCTGGAGCAAACCCGGAAGCGCGGCGCGGCGATTCTGATCCTCGAGGAGGCTCGACAGCGCTTCCCTCGGGAGCGCCGCGCATGCGAGCGCCTGGCGCTCTGCTACGCCCGCAAGGGCTGGCATGGGAGCGCGGCGCGGCTCTTCGAGGAGCTGGCCGCCGCGGCACCGCGCTTCGCCTTCGAGGCGTCCGACCAGTACCGTCTCGCGGGGGCTTCGCGCGACGCCCTACGCATGAACGCCGCGCTGACCGGCGCGCCGGCCGTCCAGCTCCAGCAGCGCCTGGCGATCCTGGTGGACGCGGGGCGCGAGGAGGCCGTGGCCGCGTTGCTGCCGCGGCTCGAGGAGCACGGGCTCCTCGACGAGGAGCTGCGCCGCGCGGCGCTGCGCCTGCTGGCCGACCACGGCGCGGGCGAGTAACCCGCGGAGCCCGCCGGAAGCCGTTGCCGCAATTCCCAACGCGGTTCAAGCCGGACCGGCGCTGAGACGATGATTCGAACGAGGGCGCCTCCGCCCGCCCCGCCGCGCCTTGGACCTCTCCCAGGAGCGCTGCGCGACCACCCAATCAGGCGAGCCCCGATGTCAGCAGATCTGGCCCCAGCGATTCGCAGCGTCCTGCTCGAGGCGATTCCCGAAGCCCGCATTGGGCGCGTGCTGGTGATCGCGCTCAGCGGGGAGCTGGGCGGGGCGCGGGCGCTGCGCCTGCAGCGGGCCGTCGACCGGGCGCTGCGCCGCGGCGAGGCCGAAATCGTGCTCGACTTGAAGCAGGTGACCGGCATCACCGGCTCGGCGATCGCCACCCTGATCCGCTGCGCGGCCGCCGCGCAACAGGCCGGGGGCGGGATCCGCGTGGCTCGCATGCGTCTTTCGGTGCGTCACTCGCTGGCCCTGATCGGCAGTATCCACTGGCTGAGTCCGCAGCGCACCGTCGCCGCGGCGGTGGCTTCCTTCGGCCGGAAGGCGGCGGACGATGGTTGATCGCAGCGCGACCCTGGGTCCCGAAGGGCGGGTCGGCGCGCGCGAGGAGCACGCCGGCGTCAGCGCCGAGGAGCTGCCCGAGCTGCTGCGCGAGGTGCGTCATTTCCACGCCCGCCTGGTGGCCTCGATCGCGGCGCTCGAAGAGGGCGAGCGCGAACGGCTCGACGCCGCGGTCAAGGAGGCCCACTCGATCAAGTCGCTGGTCGCCTTCGCCCGCCTCGACGGCCTGACCCGGCTCTGCCACCTCCTGGAGGAGGCGCTGCCGGAGCTGGTTCGGCGCGAAGGGCAGAGCCGATCCGAGCTGCTCGGCCTCACCATCGCCGCCGGCGACGCGCTGGCGTGCGCCTTCGACGCGATGGAGCATGCCGGGCGGGCAGTGCCGACGCAGGGCATCGAGGAGCTGGCGGCTCGTCTCGACGAGCGAGTTCGCGGCGTGCGGATCGGCGATCCCGGCGAGCAGTACCGCATCGAGATCCCCGAACCCCTGGGCCGGGCGCTGACCGGCCCGGGACGCGCGGCGCTGCTGGCCGCGATGGGGGAGGGGCTGCCGATTCTGCACGTGATGCGCCGCCTCGACGCGGACCAGCCGCTGACCCACCAGTGGGCGGCTCAGGCACCGCCCGGAATGGTGGTGGCGCGCGCCCTCGGATGCGCCGAGCGGGAAGGGCTGGAAGTCCACTACCTGGTCGTGCCCTGCTCCGCCGATCCCTACCTGGCGACCACCGCGCGCGCGGCACGCAGCGTTCGCCTGCGCTACGCGCGGCGCCTCAAGCCCGGCGCCGATCCGAGCCAGATCCGGCTGCGCATCGAACCCGCCGACGAGGCCGCGCTGCGCCGGGCCGCCGCTTCTGGCGAGGAGATCTGGATCGTGTCGATCGACCACGGAATCGACGACCCGATCCGCGAGGGGCGTTCGCGCCACGTCTTCGAGGCGTTGCGGGAGCTGGGTGCGGTCCACCTGGCGGCGCCGCCGCTGGAGGAGCTCGAGGCGGGCGAGTCGCACGGCGCCTTTCGCCTGGTGATGGGACTCGGCGAGGGTGCCGGTCCGGTCCGCGAGCTCTTGGAGCAGATCGCCGGCGACGCCGACTGGGCGGTGCGGCCCTTCGTCTTCACCAGCGCCGATCTGGACGCTCCCGCGGGCGACGTCGCTCCCGGCGCCGTGGGCGAGCGTAGCTCGGTGCTGGTCGACCGGCGCACCTTGGAGCAGATCATCGGCCACGCCGAGGCGCTGATGGCGGCCCGCGATCCGGAGCCCTGCGAGGGATGTTGTGGCGGATGTAGCAGCCAAAACAGCAGTAATATAGAAGATCCACTTCATTCATCGATCGAAGGTCTGCGCGGCGCCCTCGACGATCTGCTGAACGTGCCGGCGGAGCGGCTCCTGGAAGGTGTCGAGCGCCTGGCGCGCGACGTCTCGCGACGGCGCGGACGATCGGTGCGCGTGGTGACCGATCTCGGATGCGGCCTGCGCCTGCCGCGGCGCATCGCCGACGCTCTGCGAGATCCGATCCTGCACCTGGTGCGCAACGCCGTCGACCACGGGATCGAGGCGTTGAGCGATCGCGTCGAGGCCGGCAAGGCGCCGGTCGGGACCTTGCGGATCTCGATCGGCGGCGAGGGCGGACGATGGTGGCTGCTGGAAGTGGCCGACGACGGCCGCGGCATCGACGAGAGCGCGCTGCGGGCGCGGGCCGGCGAGCATGCCGATCTGCCCCTCGAGCAGCTGGTCTTCGCTCCCGGAGTCAGCCGCCGCGAGTCGGCCGACGAAATCAGCGGCCGGGGAGTGGGCCTGGGAATCGTGCAAGACGCGGTGCGGCGGATCGGCGGGCGGATCACGCTCGACAACCGGCCCGGCACTGGCACCGTCTTCAGAGTAGAGGTGCCCAACCGGTCCGAGGAGAAGGGATGATGCAGATCCACGAACACGCCGAATCAGCGACGGATCCGGACGGCGGAGTCCTGATCGTCGACGACTCCGGTTTCTTGCGCGCCAAGATGCGCCGGGTCCTGGAGAAGTTCGGCTACGCGGTGGCCGGTGAGGCGGAGGACGGCACCAGCGCCGTGGCGATGTACCGCGACCTGCACCCCTCCCTGGTGACGATGGACGTCGTCATGCCGCACATGGACGGAGTGCAGGCAGTGCGCGAGATCCGCCGCTCCGATCCCCACGCCAAGGTGGTGATGGTCACCTCGCTCGGCAACCAGGAGAAGGTGCTGGAGTGCCTGCGGGCGGGGGCGGTGAACTTCGTCGTGAAGCCCTTCACCGAGCACCAGCTGATGCGCGTGGTGCGGCGGGTGTTGCAGTAGTCCAGTAGGCGGAGGCGGCGCAACGGGTGTGGATCCGCGCGCGAACCGCTAGATCGAAGCCTCCCCCGAGGTCCGAAGATCTGGCCAATCGTGTCGTGCCTGGCTACCATGCGGCGCGATGTCGCCTTCCCGGTACCGAATCCTCCTCGAGCTCGCCCACCCCGCCTCGATGGGAACAGGGACAGATATCAGCCATGAACCAGTTCGCTGACTCGGATCACGGAGCCACGTCATCCGCTGATCCGTCTTCGAGCCCGGCTCGGAGTCTCTTGCGGAGAATCGCGGCGTTGGTGTCTGTGGCCATGGTCGCGACCCTGGCGGACACCCTCTACCACGCGATTGTCGAGAACTACTTTCAATATCGCTTCTATCGACTCATCTCGATCGAGCTCCTCGCCACACTGCGGCAGTATTTGGTGTTCGCCGGCGTGGCGGAAGTGCTCTCGTGGCTAATTGGCTGGGTCGCCGGAGTGGCGACGAAGCGCGTCGAGCGCGGGCGCTCGGCATCGGCGACGCTTCGTCTTTACCTCTTTGGAGCGATCCTATTCGCCGACTGGATCAACAACCAGGCGTGGTTCCCCACCAATCCCGGGTCGCCGGCCGGACGCAAGTGGAATGCAATCGTCGCGGGGGCACTCGCGGTACTGGGTATCGCTATTCTCGCGCTGTCGCTTTCCGAGAGATGGCAGCGAGGGGTCGCGGCGATCGCGAAGACGAAGGTGGCACGATCGGCGCTGGTGCTCGTGTTCGCGGCGTCGGCTCTGTTGGTGTTGGCGGGGTGGGTGTCGGGCGGCCGCGCCGGTGCCGGCAATCCCCTGATCATCGTCTCGATGGACACACTTCGTTGGGACCACGTCGGCGCGCTGGGTAACGAGTCGGGCATCTCGCCGAATATGGATGCACTCGCCGCCGATGGTGTGCTCTTCGAACACGCCGTCGCTCAGGCGTCCTGGACCCTTCCTTCTCACATGTCGTTGTTTACGGGGCAGTTTCCCTCTCGCCACGGCATGGTGGACAAGTCCGCGAAGTTCCACAAACGACAGGCCGTACTCTTGGCCAAGGTCCTCCGCGAGAGCGGCTACCGGACAGCCGCCTTCACCAATGGCGGCTTCGTGCGTGAGGAGTACGGCTTTGGGCGCGGCTTCGAGCGCTTCGACTTGGGACCGACCGGGTGGTTTCCCGAGGCGATTCGAGAGTGGCTGCGCACAGTCGAATCGGAGCCCTTCTTCCTCTTCGTCCAGAACTACGGCATCCATGCCTACTGGGCCCCGGACGAGCTCATGCGGCAGGCCGGCATCACGATCCGCCCGGAGCTCAGCTCCTTTGGACAGTTTCATCCACTGCTGAAAGAGTACCAACGCATTCCCTTGACCGAAGCGGTACGAGGCGATCAGCTGGCCCATCTCACCGATCGTTATCGAGTCGCGGTTCGGCATCTCGATGCGGAGTTGGGCAAGCTGATTGGGTGGCTGAAGGAGAGCCGCCGCTACGACGAGGCGATGATCGTGGTGCTGTCGGATCATGGCGAGGAGTTCGGCGAGCACGGCCACACATTTCACGCGCATTCGCTGTACGACGAGTTGATTCGCGTGCCGCTGATCGTGAAGTACCCGGAGGGTCGGCGGAAGGGCGAGGTGATCGAAGAGCCGGTGCAGCTGATCGACGTGTTTCCCAGTGTGCTCGAGCAGCTGCAGATCTCGGCCCCCCCGACTGCGCGCGTCGATGGCAGGCTCCTGGCGGATGCACCGGCGGGCGATCATGCTCCGGCCTACGCCGAGCTGTACAAGTACGGTGGCGGCTGCTCGGTCCGCGCTGGGAATATGAAGCTGATCTATCGGCCTGCCTACGAGGACCGCCCCGAAGGCCGATTCCAGCTTTTCGACATCGCCGAGGATCCACAGGAGCAGCACGATCTCAGCGGCACGTACCATCCCGATGCCGATCGTTTGAAGATCCTGCTCTTCGACTGGATGCGCGACCAGCAGGCGGGACGGTTGATGCAGGCCTCGCGCCAGGAGCGAGAGGTCAGCGGCCGACTCCGCGAGGAGCTCAGCGCGCTCGGCTACATCGACTGAGTGCCCGCGCCGGAGTCTGGCCCAACCTCACACCAGATCCGGCAAGGGCAGCCCGCGCCGGTCGGTCGCCGTCCGACTGGGTCGCGGCTCCGCCACCGGGCGCTCCTTGCCCCCTTGCTCCATGACCATCGAGGCCGGTGCATCGCGCTCGTCGAGACGCGTCGACACCACCCGCTCGATCACCAGCGGATCGACGCCCTTCCCCGCCACCTCCAGGACCGCCCGCTCATCGGCCCGGTAGCGCACCGCGCGACCCCGTCGCAGGTCGAAGACCAGCTCGCCTTCTCCTCCCGATTCCCGCAACTTGCCCACCGAGCTTCCCTTGTCGTCCGCCGCGGCGAAGGCGTGCTGGAAGCGCACCCGGACCCGCGCCAGTCCCCCCTCCAGGAACTCGCCGAGCTCGTAGTGCGCGGTGGTCTTCAGCAGCGCCACCACCCCGTGCGCGGTCTGCAGCTCCTCGATGCGGATAGAGCTCCATTTCGACCCCGGTCCCTTTCTGCCGCCCGCTATCGGCTGAAAGAGGTGGGGCAGGAATGACACGAAGGTGTTCTGGCGTTCCTGGTAGAGGCGCGCGTTGGGAAAGGCGGTGCGCTCTCCGGTGCGCTTGATCGAGCGGATCTCGCCGCTTGCCGAGAGCGCGACCTCGTAGCCGAAGTCGGAGGCGATCGGCACCTCCAGGCGCTCCAGGAGCGAGTCCCCGCTCGCCATGACGTCGAGCTCGCTGGCGCGCAGATCGACCTCTGGGTAGTGCACCTCGAAGCGTGCGGCATGCTCCGCCGTCGGCTCGAGGGGCCGGGCGATGCAACCGAGCGACGCGGTGACGGTGCTCTCGTGGGATGCACCGGGTCGATCGGTGGTGCGCCGCAGCCGGTAGTCGAGCCGGTAGTGGCTCTCGCTGGTGCCGTCGGCGACCGCGGCGTAGCTGAGCACGCGAGCGCGAGGGTCGATGTCGTGGCGGTGGACGAAGACCAGGCCGGCCGCCGTGGTCAGCAAGAGGATGCGCACTGGGATCGAGATTCTCATGTTCGGCTCCGACGCGGCTCCCGAAGGAAGCCTGCCGGTGCCGACGCAGCGCAAGCGCCGTGCCGGAGCCGATCGAGGCGGCCAACAACCTGTGCGACAAGGTCTTGGCAGGTCTACTCGGTCAGCCGCTTGGGGCCGGGAGAGTCCGAGAGTGGCGAAATCCCCCGCCGCTCAGCGCCGAAAGCCCCGTGCGTGCGGGCGTGCGGCAGTCATTGCCCAGCTGCGTCTCCGGCCTCCCCAACCCCCTACTGCGTATTGAGAATCATCAAGAACTTCGCGTTGTTCTCGAAGGTTTGCATCTTGTTCAGCAGCATCTCCACCGCTTGCACCTCTTGCATGCTGGCCAGGCCGCGGCGCAACCGTTGGACCGGGATCAGCTCGGTGCGGTCGTAGAGCTTCTCCTCTTTGCGGGTGCCGCTGCGGTTGACGTTGATGGCGGGGAAGACGCGGCGGTTGGCGATCTCGCGAGACAGCTCCAGCTCCCAGTTGCCGGTCCCCTTGAACTCCTGGAAGATCACCTCATCCATGCGGCTGCCGGTCTCGATCAGGGCCGTCGCCAGGATCGTCAGGCTGCCGCCCTCCATGATGTTGCGGGCCGCACCAAAGAACTGCTTGGGCTGCTGCAGGGCGCGCGAGTCGATGCCGCCCGACATGATCTTGCCACCGCGGGTGAGATCGACGTTGTGGGCCCGCGCCAGGCGCGTCAGGGAGTCCATCAGGATCACCACGTCGTGGCCCGACTCGACCAGGCGCTTGGCGCGCTCCTGGGTCACCTTGGCGACCCGAATGTGGTTCTTGACCGGCATGTCGTTGGAGGAGTGGATCACCTCGCCGCGCACCGAGCGCTGGATGTCGGTCACCTCTTCCGGGCGCTCGTCGACCAGCAGCACGATCAGGTGCACCTCCGGGTGGTTGGTCGCGATGGCGTCGGCCATCGCCTTGAGGACCATGGTCTTGCCGGCCTTGGGCGGGGACACGATCAGGCCCCGCTGACCCTTGCCGACCGGCGCCATCAGGTCCATGACGCGGCCTGTGAGGTTGCCGGTGAGGGTCTCCATGCGCAGCCGCTCTACCGGATCGGTGGGCGTCAGGTCGGCGAAGGGGGGACGGATCTTCATCGCGTCGGGGGCGATGCCGTTGACGCCGGAGATCTCCCGCAGGACCGGCCCGCGACCGCCTTCGCGGGCGATGCCGGCGATCGTGTCGCCTTCGCGCAGGCTGATGCTCTGCACCAGCTCCTTCGAGACGTAGGTGTCCTCCTCGGAGGGGAAGTAGGAGTTCTCGATGCTGCGCAGGAAGCCCGATCCGGCCGGGACCACCTCGAGCACGCCTTCGACCTCGATCGGCGGTCCGGTCGGCTCCTCCAGACGGCGTTCGTCGGCGCTGCGGCCGCGCCCGCTGCGTCCACCTCGAGAACGGCCGCGTCCCCGTCCCCGGCCCGATCCGCGCCCGCCGCGTCCGCCTCCACGCCCGCCGCCGGAGGAACGTCGCCGCCCGCCGGAAGAGGAGCCCTGGCGCTCTTCGCCTCCCCCTTCGCGAGTCGCCGGCCCCCCGGGACGCCGTCGCCTGCGTCGCCTGCGTCTGCTGGTCGATCCGCCGCCGCCTTCGCCGGCGCCAGCGCTTCGCTCGTCGTCTCTGTCGGTCATCGGGTCAAGACTCCCGCGTGTGCGAACTCTCGGGCCACTGCCTTCGGGGCGAGCTCGGCGGCCGCACGGCATCACCTGTTTACGATGCCCCCTCGGAATGTCCCAGGCCTACGCGCCTGGAATCGACACTGCGGCTCGAGAGCCGGGGGGCGTACGTGATCGGCGGGACAACCGTGCAGTCGAACTAAACTAGACTCAGATCATGTCGATCCGATTTTCTGGAGCTTCCGGGAGAAGGACGGCTCCAGACCGGTGCCGCCGTGGGCCACTCGTTGGTGAGCTCGGCTCCGGCCCGTCTCTCCCCGGAGCATTGCGAGCTCCATGGCGGGCCGATTCCGGACGCGGGACGATTCCTCGGGCGATTCGTATTGTCCCGCGGAAGATGAACTCACCTCGTCTCCACGCGCCAATGGGTATCATGAAGACACGTGATTGTGTCAAGAGTAGCCTGAACGCATCCGCTTGTCGCGGATCATGGCCACGACCGCTCGGGGGGCGCGGATGGGTCGGATGAGGTGGTCGCAGGCGAAGGCCGCCTGCCGGAGAGGAGCGCCAAGAGCTTGAAGATCTCGCTGGGGATTCGTTTCGCCGCCCTGGTGGCGGTGGTCTTGGCGTGCGTGCTGGGCAGCGCGATCTACTTTTCGATCGCCTCGCAGCGGGCCAAGTTCCTGGAGGTGGTCGGGGGAGCTTCCGCGATCGGGACCGACCTGATCGGCGCCGAGATCGAGGGCGCGCTGGCGCGCGACGAGCCCGACGAGATCGCGGGAATCATCGCCCGGGCGGCCGGCGCCTCGCCGGTGAAGCGGGTGCTGCTGCTCGACCGCCAGGGCACGGTGCTGGTCGCGCCCGAGGGGGCGGAGAAACGCGGGGACAGGCTCGATGAGCCGTACTTGCGCCTGGCCGAGGCCGCGGAGGCGCGCGGGCGCGCGATCGGACGCGCCGGGGCCGAAGGGGTCGACTTCGTGACCATGCGCGCACTGCCCAACGGGCCGCGCTGCGTCTCCTGTCACGAGGGCCAGCCGAGCCCGCTCGGTTTTCTGACGATGGAGGTGTCTCTGGCCAACGCGCGCGAGTTCGTGCGCGCCCAGGCGGCGCTGGCCCTGATCGCCGCCAGCACCGCGGGATCGCTGGTGGCTGCACTGCTCTGGGTGGTGGCGCGGCGCTGGGTGATCCGTCCGGTCGAGCGGATCCGGCAAGGGTTGACGGCGGTCGAGGCCGGGATTCTCGACGTGCAGGTCGACGCCAGCGGCGCCACGCCGGAGCTGCAGCGCGTGGCCGAGGCCTTCAACGCCATGTCGGACCGGTTGGCGGCGGCGCGGCGCGCGGTGGAGCGCACCCACACCGAGACCCACGTGGCGACCGAGCACGCGATCTCGCTGAACACGATCGCCTCAGTGCTCGCCCACGAGCTGCGCAACCCGATGGCGGGCATCGGAGTGACACTCGAGACCCTGCGCCGCGATTTGGGCGCGGAGCATCCGCACCAGAAGCTGATCGCCCAGGCGGAGCACCAGCTGGAGCGCGTCAATCGTGAGCTCGACGATCTTCTGGCCTATGCCAGACCGCCGCGCGAGGAGCTGCGCTGCAGCCTCGACCTGGGGGTGATGGCGCGGCGCACCGCGGCCTTCGCCCGCCCTGGAGCGCGGGCCGCCGATGTCGAGCTGGCGGTCGATGTCGGCGACGATCTGCCACGGGTGGACGGCGAGTCGGATCGCCTGGAGCAGGTGCTGCTCAACCTGATCCAGAACGCGGTCCACGCGGTGAGCGAGCGGGATCGGCAGGGCAGCGGCATGGTCTGCGTCGGGGTCCGGGCCGATCAGGCCGGCGGGGTGATGCTGACGGTCGACGACGACGGTCCCGGTGTGCCGCCCGAACGGATCGAGCGGATCTTCGAGCCCTTCTACACCACCCGCAAGCAAGGCACCGGCCTCGGCCTGCCACTGGCGCGGCGGATCGTGGAGTACCACGGCGGATCGCTGAAGATGACCCGTTCGCGTCTGGGCGGAGCGCGTTTCACGGTGTGGCTGCCCGGCTGCCGCGACGGCGAGGATCAGGAGCAGGAGTGCCAGGGGGACGGGGCGGCGGCCTGAGCTCTCGCCCCTACGTAACGTAGGAATGGGCGGCTGATTGGATTCCGAGTGCGCCCATCTTGCTACGAAGCGTGGATTCTGGAATTCGCAGTGCGCGCGCCGCGGCGGTTTTGACGCCGCCGTGGCGTGCCAGGGCGCGGCGGATGATCGCTGTCTCGTGCCTGCGCATCTCGGCTTCCAGGCCTTGCTCCGGCATCGCACCGGGGGCGTTGCTCAGCGCCTGGCGTTGGTGCTTCCAATGATCGAGCTCGCCCCTGCATTCCGCGATGGCGATGATTCGGGTGTTCGAGCGGATCGCGAGCCGCTCCAGGAACCCCCCCAGCTCGCGCACATTGCCGGGCCAATCGTAGCCACGAAGCAGATCGAGACAGCCGGGTTCCAGGACCGGCGGCGCCGCGAGCCCAAGTCGCTCAGGCGCACCATCGAGGAAGTGGCGGACCAGTTCGTCCAGGTCTTCGAAGCGCTCGCGCAACGGGGGGATCTCGATCAGGTGGGCCCCTATCCGGAAGAAGAGATCTGAGCGGAAGCTCCCCTTGGCGACCTCGGCCGCCAGCGAACGGTTGGTCGCCGCAATGATCCGCGCTCCGATCTTGCGCTCGGCGTCGGCGCCGATGCGTCTGACGGTTTTGTTCTGCAGGACTCTCAGCAGCTTGATTTGCAGACCCGATTGCAGGTCGCCGATCTCGTCGAGCAGGACGGTGCCTCTGCCCGCGGCCTCGAAGATGCCCGCGCGGGCGCTGTCGGCTCCGGTGAAACTGCCTTTTTCGTGCCCGAAGAGCTCGGACGTGATGGTGTTCGCGTCGCGTGCGTGGAGCTCGATCTTGTGGAAGGCCAGGGCGGGATCGCGCCCGTCGTGCAAGGCCTGGGCGACACACTCCTTGCCCACACCGGTTTCACCCTCGATCAGCACTGGAACATCGAGCAGGGCGTAGCGCGCGACGGAATCGAGCACTTCGCCCATGGCGGGTGCTTCGGCGATGAAGTCGCTGCGTCGTTGTGTCCGTCCTGCCCGCTTGACGCGCCGAATGCTGGCGTGGTGGCGGGCGATGGTCTCCAGATAAGGCGCGATCGTCGCCGCCAGCTCCCGGACCGCCTGGGCCAGCTCCTCCTCGAGCAGCAAGCTCTCGCGAGAGTCGAGATAGAGCACGCCCGCGAGGCCGCCGGAGCCGTGGATCGGGACCGACACGAAGCTGCCCGTCCCCTGCTGTACCAGGCTCAGTACGGTACTCAGACCGGGATCTCGCGCCACCGATTCGGAGGACTGCGTCTCACCCGTGGCCAGCGTCTTCTCGACGATGGTTCGTGACACCTCCCGCATCCCTTCGCTCATGCCGACGCTCGCCAGTACATCGCGACCGGAGCCGAATCGACTCAGCAGGGCCGTCCGTCCGACCGGCCAGTCGAGCTCGAGCACCAACCAGCGCGTGGCCCGTTTCAGCACCCTGTCGAGAAGCTCCTCGAGATCGTCCGACTCGTTGATCGCATCGAGCAGGATCGCGTCGAGCTCTTTGCGCAGCTCGTAGAGCAGCGGCAACATCTTCAGGGGGACTCGTTGGTCGGTCGACATGGCGGGGTGTTCCCTGGTGCGCAGTTGGTTAGGGTCGGCGAAGAAGTGACTCCCAGGGGTCGCGACGACGAGTGATCTCCCGAGGGAAAGGGGAGGCCTGGCGATCTCCACGCCGCAGCGCCTGATGGAGCGAGCGCCAGTAGCGACCCCGAACGGCCCCCGAGTCGATGGGCGCGATCGCCACGATCGCGGCGTCGCTGTTGCCCGCTGCTTCGCGCAGGGCCCAGGCCCGAAGCAGCTCCAACCGAGTCCGGTCCTCCGCCTCGTACTCGATGGCATCCTCGCGCAGTGACTCGCTCAGCATCCGCGCCGCGTCGTCCGCCTCGCCTGCGCGCAGCATCCTCCAGGCGCGCGCTTCCAGCGCATCGGTGCCGCTCAGACTGACCGTCCCCGGTGGCTTTCCGAGGCGCGCCGCGGCCAGCTCCACGATCGTCTGCGCGCCGATCAGCACAGATCCTTGGGCCTGGCGAGTCGCCAGCTGGAAGGCCTCGTCCCAGGCGCTCGATTCGAGCAAGAAGCGCAGCGGCACGGTGGTCACGAGCGCGCTTCCGGGCACCTCGCCGAGGTGGCGTGCCGCGGTGTGCAGCGCCTCGGTCTCTCGGCCGCACTCCCAGAGGAGCCGCGAACCGCCCAGAGAGAGGTCCTCCGTCGAGTCGACCCCTTCGATCTCCAATCGCAGGCTCACCGCCGAATCGTGGCGGCCCAGGGCGTTGAGCAGCTTGGGCAAGACGCGGCCAATGCCCGGATCGCGCCATCCTCCTTCCCACAGCTCCAGCAGACGGTTCACCGCGGTCGTGCCGCGATCGGTCCCGACCTGCAGCTCCGCCAGTCGGCTCTCCAGCACCGCCAGCTGTCCGCACTCGGTCTGGTATCCGCGTCGCGGGCAACGCAGATCACCGAATGTCCCTCGCGCCTGCCGCAGCAGCTCGATTGCCCGTTGGCGGTCGCCGCCCCGCAACGCGTGCTCGGCCGTCGCCCAGAGATCCTGACATCCATGGATTCGCGCGCTGCGTGCCGCCGGTCCCGACCCCGCACCCGTGGCCCACTCCAGATCGCTCATCAGGATGCCGGTGTCGCCGTCCAACCAGGCCGTTCCGGCGCTGGTCCGAACCATCACGGCGCCTTCCTCGATCGCCACCGGCTGAACGCTCGCGGGAAAAGGCAGGAAGGTATGCCACAGCGCTCGACCACGCTCGCCACGGCCCCGATAGGGGGCGAGCTGCCCCGGCGACGCCGGCTCCGGTCGCAGTGCCACCACGCTCACCCGCTTGCCCGCCAGCACCTCCTCTCCGGCCGCTACCAGCTCCGGGAGACCGTCGTCGTTCAGATCGCCGATCGCCAATCGATGATAGTGCCCCGAGGTGGTCCAACGGAACTGCCGCCAGTCGATTCCGAGACCGGATCCGGGTTGGCGCACCAGCATCGAGATCTGGCCCTCGTGGGACACGGGGTGGTGCGCTTCGAATGCGATCTCGACGGGCTCCGCTGCCATCTCCGGAGTGCGGTTCTCGAGCAGCTCGCCGGTCACCAGAGCCGCGACCCGCAGCGGTGCTCTCGGATCGCCGGGCAGATCGGCCGGCGCCACCAACACCTGGCGCAGAAGCTCGGTGCCGTCCCCATCGATCAGCGTCGCCGCGGGCGGAATGGTGTCGCGGACCCCCTCGCCGCTCGAGACGACCACCAGCTCCAGCTTCGAGTCGCCGTCGAAGTCCCCCGTCGCGGCTGTGGCCCGCACTCCCCGACAGGCGATCCGGGTGGTGTCCACGCTCTCGGGACCGACCAGCACCAAGGACTTTCCGGGGATCAGGTCGACGTCGAAACCCCGGTCGTGGAGGACGCGCAAGCGCCGGAGCGGGGACGGAGGGGGCGCGGCTTCCAGCGCCCGCCGGAAGGCCGATGCGAGTTCCACTGCTCGGTCCGGCGGAGTGAAGCGCGGCGGCGCCTGGTCGGTTCTGGATCTGGTGAGCACCACCGCGCCCGTCCCCAGTACGATCGCAACAGCGGCCGCGGTCGCGCCGATGGACCAGGAAGGCCTCGTTCTCGCGGAGCCGGAGGCGGGAAGGGCATCGAGCAGGCGCAGTGTGGCGGTGGCGGAATCCGGGCGCCGGTTCGGGTTCGTGGCCACGAGCGTTGATACCAGGCCGACCAACTCCGGCGCCCGTCGGCGCAAGGGATTCAGATCAGGTTCGCCGCCCATGATCCGCCTGTAGGTCGCCGATAGCGACGGAGTCTCGAAGGGGCTGCGGCCGGTGAGCATGGCGACCATCAGACAACCGACGGCGAAAAGATCGCTGCGCGCGTCGGGCACCGCGCCGCGGATTTGCTCCGGCGGCATGAACGCCGGGGCACCGACGGAGTCGCTGCTCTGCGACAGACGCACCGATGCGTCGGCCAAGAAGGCTAGGCCGAAGTCGACGACCGTGACCCGGTCCGAATCGCCGAGGATCACGTTCTTTGGAGTCAGGTCTCGGTGCACGACATCGTTGGCGTGGGCGTGCGAGAGAACTTGCAGCACCTGCCGCGTCACGACGCGAGTGCGCGCGGGGTCGAAGCGTTCGCCCGCCCGCAGCCGTTCATCGATCGATCGTCCGACGACATACTCCTGGCTGATCGAAACCCGATCGCCCGACGGGTGGATGTCCAGCACCTTGGCGATGCCGGGATGATCCAGCCTGCGTCCGATCTCTCCCTCGCGCACGAATCGGTCGAGGTCCCGCGGAGAGGCGCGGAAGCACTTGAGCGCCACGTCTTGCTTCAGCCACAGATCCCAGGCGCGCAGAAGATCGGCGAACTGGCCCGAGCCGCGAAGATCGATCGCCAGAAAACGATCGTGGAGTATGCATCCGGCCGCCCAACCCGGAAGTGAGCGCCGGGTGCCGCTGTCGAGCTCGATGAACCGATGGCAGCCGCCACATGACCAACGCGCGAGGCAGGCTATCGAGCGCGGTGTGGCGATGACGAAAGGCCACAGGTCCCGACTCTCGCCATCCTCGTCGATGAAGAGCACGTGGCCGGCACGCGGCCGTCCGAGGGCGGCCGTCTTCTCCGCGCCGTTTCCCCACAAGGACTCCAATCCGGCGCCGTTGTCCGGAGCGGCGGGGACGGACCACCACAGGCGTCCGCTGAACCAGGGATCGAGGTCGGGATCCGAAAGACCCTCCGTGTCGGCCGCGTCCCACCAGCTCTCCCATGGTGCGAGGCGGTCTCTCCAACCCGGCAAGCTGCGGGCGATCGCAGCGGCCAAGTCGTCCTCCGAGGCGGCTCCGACATAGTGCAACTCGGCGCTGCGCACCGGCGCCAACGCCTGACGCTGCCCGTGCAACGCGACCAGGACCGCGCGCAGCAAGAGCCGCTTGCGCGGGCCGCTGAGCGACGCCGAGCTGAGAGCTCGGCGAGGCGAGCGCCGGACGCCGGACCCTTGCCGCGCGCTGGTCTTTCTGTTGTCCCCCACGATTCCAGCCGAGCGTTCTGTTGGTGGTCCTGGGCACCGATCGGCATCGACGGCCCGCTTCGATCGCGCCCACCAGCGCGCAGACGAGATGCTCGGCCTGCGCTCTCTGCGGCACACCCAGAACACAGCGCCGTTCCGGCAGCCTGCGGCGCTGCACCTGTTCTGACGATCGCGATCCAACCACAAAGCTACCATGGGGCCGTCCGGGACGCGCCTCCGCGCCGGTCGGCTGATCGGCGGCGATTCGACCGCGCACACGAGTGCCTCGGGCGCTCGACCCGAGGCACCGTGCCCTACCTCGTCGATCGTGAGGGGGGATGTCGGCACGTCAGATCCGCGATTCGGCTTCCCTCATTGAGAGATGTGCAACGTCGCGCAGGCTTGGTCGAGCTCGACGCCCTGCTCCGCGACAGTGAAGCAGACCTCGTACTCGCCGGGGGTCGTGGCGGGCGGAATCGCCGCTCGAAACACGCCTTGGAGCTGGCCGCAAGGATCGAGAACCTGCGTGCGCCGGGTCGCCAGAGGAACGGTCGGTCCCTCCGGAATGGTCACGGAGATCTGGACGTCGCAGCTCCGTGGATCACCTCCGGTGGTCTCGATGCTGTAGCTCATCTCGACTTGCTCCCCCGAATGAAGCGGATATCGAGGCCAGTCCTTCAGAACGACCTCCGGATCGCCATCGACCTCCCGGGCTACGGTCGACAGCCGAACGTCGTCCAGGACACAGGCCAGGAACTGATTGACTCCACCGGCGTAGCGGCCAGCCGCCAGCAGCAGCTCCAGGTCGCCGTGGAGATCGTCGAGGTCCCTCGGAACATCGAGGGCCAGATCGATCTCGCCGTCGCGGGAGAGCGTCCAACGGCCGCGGCTGATCGAGAAACCGATCCGCTCGCCCGCTCCGTAGAGAAGGGTGCTGGTGTAGGAGGCGTTGGCGTTGCCGATATCGTCGAAGACCTCGATATGGCCCGATTCATCGTCCACCGGCAGGTAGTAGAGAGCGACGCGATTCGTCTCGCTCTGGTAGATCATGAAGAACTGCTCTCGATCTGGGTTGCCGGAAGAGGCCCAGAAGTCCATCTCGATCGAGAGCTCCCCGGACAGATCGCCGCCGGGGATTTCCAGGTAGTCGTCCTCGCCGTCGAAGGCCAAGGCGCTTCCACCGCATGCGAGGTCCTGGTAGGTGGCGCCGTGGATGGTGGCATCGCGAGCTTCGGGACCGCCGTCTCGAGCAAGCTCGGAACCGAGATCCTCGAAGCGATAGGCGGCCCACGTCTGTCCGTCGATTCGCATCGGGCAGCCCGCGCAGAGATCCGCATCCGAGCGCAGTCGCAAGCCACGCAGCCAGACGTCGTCGAGATCGGGCTCCGGCGCGAGGACCAGGGCGATTTCGTTCGATCCCGTCTGCAGGAGCGTGGAGACGTCGTCCGAGACGTAGGGCCAGAGGTCATCACATCCCGGACCGGTGGAGGGGATGGTCCCGGCGGAGGCTCCGTTCACCAGGAGCTCGAGATCATCGTCCCGATCCAGCCAGCTCCGGTCGACGACGACTCGGGCGCCGCCGTCGGTAAGAATGGCGCTCTGCTGGGGCAGCAGCGGGAGCGTCGTGATGAGCTCCGATCCCTCCGCGACCGGTGCCTCGCAATCGGGCATCGTCTCGTCGCCGAGATGGTGTGTCGCGGTGTCCACAGGGATGTTGTCCGCAAGGGCGCTCGCCACCTGTGTGGCGACGGCGATGGCGAGAATCGCCTTGGGCAGTCGGTGCATCGTCAGCTTCCTTTCTCGGTGCGGCTCTCCGGGCCACGCGAGCGGTCCATCCGTTCGCTGCACTGCGCGCCATGCAAAGCCCGTGCCGCCGCTCTGTGAGAAGCCAAGTCATTGCACACCATTGTGTTATGCGTGTCGCTCCGGCGCTCGCTCCGCGCCGGAGGGCTCCGGATCGCGACACGACGCGAGCGGTCACGGCGGTGGCGGCGCCGCAGTTGCTGTGCGCCCCGGAGTTGCCCGCGCTTCGCGAGCAGTCGCGCCCCTCGCGAGATCTCGCGAGCTTCTCCCCGCCGCTCCCTACTCCCCCTCCTTCACCTCATCCCAGAGCGCGTCCATCTCCTCGAGGGTCGACGATTCCGGCGCGCGGCCGAGCGCGCCGAGGCGCTGCTCCACCTGGCGGAAGCGGCGCTCGAAACGCTGGTTGGCCTTGGCGAGCGCGACCTCGGGATCGAGCTGCAGCAGGCGCGCGACGTTGACCGTGGCGAAGAGCAGGTCGCCGAGCTCCGCCTCGCGCCGGTCGCCGGGGCTCGGCTCGCTTGCGGCGGGGGCGTCGATCTCGGCGCGCAGCTCCCCCAGCTCCTCTTCGAGCTTGGCGAGCGCGCCGCCGACCTCCGGCCAGTCGAAGCCGACCCCTGCCGCGCGCTCGCTCAGCTTACGGGCCCGGATCAGCGCCGGCAGAGAGCGGGCGACGCCGTCGAGGGCCGAGCCGGGCGACGCTTGCGCGTCTCGTCGCTCGGCGCGCTTGATCGCCTCCCACTGTGTCGCCACCGCCTCGGCGGTGGCCGCCCGCGCGTCGCCGAAGACGTGGGGATGGCGGCGGATCAGCTTCTCGCAGGCGGCGCGGGTCACATCGTCGAGCGTGAAGCTGCCCTCGGCGGCGCCCAGGTTGGCGTAGAAGATGATGTGGAAGAGCAGATCGCCCAACTCGTCGACGGTCGCGGCGACGTCGCCCTCCTCGATCGCCTCGCAGAGCTCGTAGGCCTCCTCGATGGTGTGGCGGCGCAGCGAGGCCAGGGTCTGCTCGCGATCCCAGGGACAGCCGCCGGGGGCCAGCAGGCGGGCCATGATCTGCTTCAGGTGCTCGAAGTCGTAACTCATGCCGCGGATCATAGGTCGTGTGATCGTCGCGGGCGGCTATCATCGGCGGGTGACGCGCAACGAGCGTCGTGATGCGTTCGCGGAGGCCGGGCGCGGAGCGTCGCCAAGTCCTGGACATGAGCATGAGATACGCGATGATTCCGGCGACGGCGGCGCTGCTGGCCTTCGCGGGCTCCGCGCTGGCCGCTGGCGAGCTGCCCTACCTCTATCAGCGCACCGGTTTCGGCTCCGCCGGACTGCTCGCGGTGGAAGCGGAGAACGCGGCCGGCACTCGCGACGCCGCGCTTTTCGGCCAGCACGGGGTCGAGCAGGGGCTGCGGCTGCGTTACGGCGTCGGCGACCGGGTCACGGCCGAGCTCTGGAGCGGCGTCCTTTTCGCCGACGGCGGCGAACGGCGCACCGGCGGGGCGTTCGAGCTCTTCTTCGGCGTCCTCTCGGCGCCTCTGGAGCTGACCCTGGGCGCCGGCCTGGCCCACGACTTTCGCGACGACGACGTGATCCGGCTGCGCGCCACCGCCAGCCGCCCAGCGGGGGCCTGGGAGCTCAGCCTCAACAACCTGACCGAGATTCCCCTCGGCTCCGAGCGCGACAAGGTCGACCTGATCCTGGGCAGCTCGGTGATGCGCACCCTGGGCGGTGGGGCTCGCGCCGGTCTGGAGCTCGTGGGCCAGGACCTGGAGGGGTTTTGGGATCCCCACGAGGCCGAGGGGGGCGCGCGGCTGGCCGCCGGCCCCACGATCTGGGCGCGACTCAGCGAGCGGGTCGAGATCAAGGGCAACTGTGCCGCGGTGATTCAGGCGACCCGCAACGCCTACCTGCGTGAGGGCGTGCTGGTCGATCCGCCCGGCGACGGCGTGCTGGCCCGCCTCGCCCTCCGCGTCGAGCTCTGAGGGCGAAGGGAGACATTCGATGAGAGCAACGAAGCGCATCGTGATATCGGCCTTCTGCCTGGCCCCGGCGCTGCTCGCCGGCGATGCCTGGGCGACCCAGGGAATCCGCATTCGGCCGCAGGCGCGCGCCCTCACCGGGCAGGTCGACGACCAGGCCTGGCTGATGCCGACCGGGCGTTTGATCACGCCCCTCGGCGATCTGATCGAGGTCGACCACCTGCCCCAGGCGCTCAGCATCTCGCCCGACGGCGGTCACGCCGTGGTGGCCTGCTCAGGGGCCGGCCGCAGGTCGCTGACCGTGATCGACATCGAGGCGCGCGCCACCACCCAGGTGGTGGAGCAGCCGGCGCTCTTTCTCGGCCTGCGCTTCGACGAGAGCGGCTCCACTCTCTACGCCTCCGGCGGTGGTCAGGGCGCGATCCTGGTCTTCGACTTTGCCGCCGGACAGCTCAGCGAGCGCACTCGCTGGGACGTCTTCGGTCACGTCGGCGGCCTCGATCTGGGTCCCAAGGAGAAGATCCTCTATGCCGTCACCATGTCGCCGCCGGCGCTGCTCTCGAAAGATGTCGAGACCGGAGAGAGGCTAGACCGAGCGCTATGCGGCGGAGATCCCTACACGGTGGTGGCCAACCCCGAGTTCAAGCAGGTCTACGTCAGCTCCGAGCGCGAAGATCGGATCGATATCTACAACGTCGAGCTGGCGCGCCACATCCGCTGGACCGGAGCGGTGGCGACACCCAAGAATCCCGAAGGGATGATCGTCTCCGCCGACGGCAAGTGGCTCTATGTCGTCAACTCCGACGACGACTCCTTCTCGATCGTCGACCTGATCGCTCGCCAGGTGCACGCCACCATCGACCTGCGGCCCTTCGGCGGCCTCGAGGAGTACGGCTCCAGTCCCAACTCGATCGCCATCTCGGCGGACGGAATGCGTCTCTACATCGCCCAGGGCGTCGACAACGCGCTGGCCGTGGTGGCGCTTCCCGGAGGAGAGCTGCTGGGCCGCATCCCCACCGCCGGGTACCCCATGTCGGTCGATCTGACGCCCGACTCTCAGACCCTCGTGATCGGTTGCGGCAAGGGACTGGGCACCACGCCCGACGGCGCGCTGCGCAACCGCTCGGTGGTGCAGTTGATGGCGGTGCCGAACGACATCGCTCTGGCGCGCATGAGCGCCCAGGTGCGCAAGAACAACTCGGCCGCGGGGCGGCTCTTCATCGTCGATGAGGACAACTTTTCGGGACCGGTACCGCTGCGCCGCGGCGATCCCTCGCCGATCGAGCACGTGATGTTCGTGGTGCGCGAGAACAAGACCTACGATGCGGTGCTGGGCGACTGGGACGGCGGGCGAGGCGAGCCGGCGAATTGTGTCTTCTGTGGCGACGTCACGCCCAATCTGACGGCGCTGGCCGATGAGTTCGCCAGCGGCGACAACTACTACTCGAACGCCGAAGTGTCGTTGCAAGGGCACGAGCTGACCACCGCGGCCATCGTCAACACCTACACCGAGCGTCATCATGCTCTGCAGATGCGCGGCCGGCCGATAGAGCTCGACGTGTTCTTCAATCCGAGCACCTATCCCAAGAAGGACTTCATTTTCCAAAACTGTCTGCGCAACGGCGTGAGCTTCCGCGACTACGGCGAGGCGGTGGGTCTCGGCGAGGATCTGTTGATCTTCGACCCGCGCTACGTGCACTGGGGACTCTACGATCCCCCGGTGTTCTGGATGCAGTCGCGCGATGTGGACAAGCTCGACGAGCGGATTCGCGAATGGGAAGCGGGAATTTTCCCGCAGCTCATCTACATGCTCTTTCCCAACGACCATCACCAGGGATGCCAGTGGCCCTACCCCTCTCCGGAGTCGATGGTTGCCGACAACGACGAAGCCACCGGGCGCCTGATCGATTGGCTCTCGCACAGCGAGCACTGGGAGAGCACGGTGGTCTTCGTGATCGAGGATGATCCGCAGCAGGGGCGCGATCATATCGACCCCCATCGCTCGATTCTGCTGGTCGCGGGTGGCTGGGTGAAGCGCGGATATGTGTCGCCGGTGCATTACTCCGAGGCCAACATCCACGCCACCATCGAGCACATCCTCGATCTGCCGCCGATGACCCAGTTCGACGAGATCGCACAACCGATGTGGGATCTGTTCGCCGACGCCCCCGACCTGACTCCCTTCGACCATATTCCCCGCATCATTCCTGAAGGGCCCTGCGACCTGGGAACCGAGATGGCGCGGCGCTCGGAAGGCCTGAACTGGACGGTGCCCGATCAGGCCGGTGGGCTGGATCAACTGTCGCTGGACTACGGGCGCGACTACGCGGCACGGCGTGAGCTGAGCGCGGCGGAGCAGAGTTGGGCGAACGTGTGGCGCTCATTCGGCGAGGTGCTGCGCGAGATGGAGGTGGAGACGGTCGCCGACTCGACGCGGGCGGAGGCCGAGGAACGATGAACAGCGCTCTGACGGCGGCTCTCGCGGCGGCGCTGGTGCTCGGCTGCAGCGCCCGCAGCGTTGCGCCGGATCCCGCAGCGGCCTTCGACGAGCTGGTGGAGGCCAGCGGCTCGGGCGGCGCCGCGGCGCTCGAGGCGCGCTTGAGCACGACGTCGCATCGCATGCTTAGCGAGTACCAGGAGCGCGCACGCGCGTTGCACGCGAGCAATCTGCCGGCCAACCCCACCGAGGTGCTGGCGGCGCAGCTCGCGGCGGGTGCGCCGCGGGCCTGCGGGCAGAGCCTGGTGGGCGCCGACAGCGCCTGGGTCGAGATCGTCTACCGCGGCGGCACCCCGGGGCGCTTGCGCTTCGTTCGCGAGGACGGCGCCTGGCGCTTCGACCTGGCCCGGGAGATGGAGTCGGTGATGGAGCAGCTGCGCGAGGCCGAAGAGGTGCTGGAGATCTACGGCGCGGCGCGTCGCGAGGGACGGCCGGCGGAGCGGATCTTCGGCGATGACGACGACTGACCCGGCGCACGACGTGGCTCTGGCCGAGGAGCTTGCGGCGGTGCGGGCGCGCATCGAGGAGCAGGTGGCCAAGGTCGTCATCGGCCAGGGCGAGGTGCTGGAGCAGATCTTCGTCGCCATGCTGGCCGGCGGGCACGCGCTCCTGGTCGGCGTTCCCGGGCTGGCGAAGACGCTGCTGGTCGATTCGGTGGCGCGCACCCTGACGCTCTCCTTCGATCGGGTGCAGTTCACGCCCGACCTGATGCCCAGCGACATCACCGGCACCGACGTCCTTGAAGACGACCCGTCCACCGGCAAGAAGCAGAAGGTCTTCTTGCGCGGGCCGGTGTTCACCCACATCTTGCTGGCCGACGAGGTGAACCGCACCCCGCCCCGCACCCAGGCCGCCCTGCTCCAGGCGATGCAGGAGCGGCGAGTCACGATCGGCGGCACCACGCATGCCCTGCCCCATCCCTTCTTCGTGCTGGCGACCCAGAATCCGATCGAGCAGGAGGGCACCTACCCCTTGCCGGAGGCGCAGCTCGACCGCTTTCTGCTCGAGATCCGCGTCGCCTATCCCAGCGCCGCCGACGAGGCGCGCATCGCCCGCGCCACCACCGGCGCCCCGCCGCCGGCGATCGAGGCGGTGATCGGCGCCGAGCAGCTCGAGTCTTTCCAGGCCCTCGTTCGCCGCGTGCCGGTCAGCGACGCCTTCGTGCGGGCGGCGGTCGACCTGGTGCGCGCCACCCGTCCCGACGACGCCCGAGCGGGGCAGGAGGTGCGCTCCTGGATCGCCTGGGGCGCGGGACCGCGGGCGACCCAGGCACTGGTTCTCTGCGCCAAGGCCCGGGCTCTGCTGCACGGGCGGGTCACGCCCTGCGAGCAGGATCTCGAGGCCCTGGCCTTGCCGGTCCTGCGTCATCGGATCGTCACCTCCTATGCCTCGGAGGTCGACGGCGTCGACGCCGATGCCATCGTGGCGCGACTGCTGCGCGCACAGTGAGGAAAGGGGGAGGGCGGGCGCGCGGGAGGATGCGCGGCGCCGAGCCGCCCGCCGATCGCGGCCGGTTGCTGCCGCCCGAGGCGGTGGCGCGCCTGGCGGGTCTCGACCTGATCGCCCGGCACGTGGTCGAAGGCCACTTCGCCGGCCTGCACCGCAGTCCCTACCACGGCTACTCGGCCGAGTTCTCGCAACACCGCCCTTACAGCCCGGGCGACGATCTGCGGCGCATCGACTGGGGGGTTTGGGGGCGCAGCGGCCGCCTCTACCTGAAGCAGTTCGACGAGGAGACCAATCTCAGCGCCACCATCTTGCTCGACGTGTCGAGATCGATGGCTTATCCACCCCCCGATCGACCGCCACGGGAGGGGCTGAACAAGTCGTTCTACTCACGTTCGCTGGCGGCCTGTTTGACGCACCTTCTGCTGCGTCAACGCGACGCCGTGGGGCTGATGCTCTTTGCCGAGCGGGTGGTCGAGGTGGTCCCTCCCTCGTCGCGCCCCAGCCACCGGCGCAGGCTCTTGGCGATGCTGGAGCGCGCGCGGCCGCGGCAGGCCCGCACCGACCTCGGCGCCGCGATGCACCAGGCGGCGGAGTCGCTGCGCCGCCGCGGGCTGATCGTCCTGCTCTCCGATCTGCAGGACTGCGACCCGGCCGCGGTGGGGGACGGGCTGCGACATCTGCGTCATCGGGGTCACGGCGTGCTGGCGTTGCGGGTGCTGCACCCGACCGAGATCGAGCTCCGCCTGGCGGCCGATGTGGTGCTGCGCGACCTGGAGACCGGCAAGACCCTCGCCACCCACGGCATCGAGGCGCGGCGATCGATCGCCGAGCTCCAGGCGCGACGCGCGCGGCGCTGGACCCAGCTCTTCGGCGCGGCGGGTGCCGACTTCGCCACCATCCGCAGCGACCTGGCGCTGGCGCCGGCCCTGGGCGCGGTGCTGCGGCGGCGCGCGCGCGCCGGCCGGCGCGCTGCCGCCGGCGGCGGCGCGTGAGCTTTCTCGCTCCGGGGCTGCTCTGGCTGCTGCCGCTGGTGGCGCTGCCGGGGCTGATCCACCTGCTCTCGCGGCGCCGTCCCCAGCTGCTCGACTTCCCGGCGCTGGAGGAGCTGAGCGGCGTGGTGGAGGCCAGCGCGCGCGCGAGCCGGCTGCGCGACCGCGTGCTCCTGGCCCTGCGGACGCTCGCCATCGCGGGCGCAGTGCTGCTGGCCGCCCGGCCCTACTGGGGACGCGAGGGCGGGCGGGGGATGGTGGTCGCGGCGCTCGACCTCTCGGGATCGATGGGTTATCGCGAGGCATCGGGCAGCGGCCCCTGGGAGCGCGCGCGGGCGGCGACCGCCGCACTGCTGCGGCGAGCGACGCCCGATCGCCCGGTCGCGCTGCTCGGCTTCGACGGCTCCGGCATCGAACGCCTGCTGCGACCCGGATCCGATCCCGGCTCTTCGGCGCGGGCGCTGGAGGGGCTGGCGCCACGCCCCTACCCAGGTCTGGCGGAGCCGGTCGAGGCGCTCCAGCGCGCCGCCCGGCAGTGGGGCGCGGAGCAGCGGCGCGAGGTGCTCGAGCTGGTGATCGTCTCCGACTTCCGGGGGCCCGCGTGGGGCGGACCGGCGGTGCGCCAAGGCGCGCCCGAGGCTCCGCCCGGTCCGCGCCTGGTGGCGGTGCCGGTGGCGGCGGGCGATCGCCCCAACCGCGCATTGGTCTCGTTGCGAGCGACCCGAGTCGCCCCCGATCGGGTGCGGGTCGACTACGGCGTGGCCGGCGGCGGCGCTGCCGCGTTGGAGCTTGACCTCGATCTCGACGCAGAACCGCTACGGCGCATCGAGCTCAACCCGAGGAGCACGACCAGCGGGCGCATCGAGATCGAGAACCGCAGCGGCGGGCTGTTGCGCGCGGCCATCGCCGAGGATGGATTGGCGGCCGACGATCTGCGCTACGCGGTGGTGCCGCCCTGGCGTCCGCTGCGGGTGTGGATCGTCGACCACGGAGCGGCCGACGCCAGCGGCGCCTGGGTGGCGCGCATCCTCGACCCCGAGGAAGGGGGTGCGGTGCGGCGCATGCGCCCGGAGGAGCTCGAGGGCGAGTGGGCAGTGGAGGCCCCCGATCTGGTGGTGCTGGCCGATCTGCGCGAGCTTCCCGCCGCGACGGTCGACCGGCTCGCCGGCAGGCTGCGCCGCGAGGGCGGTGGCTTGCTGGCGATTCTCGGTCCGCGCACCGATCTGCGCGCCTGGCAGAGCTCGGGTCTGGCGCCGCTGACCGGTGCCGAGGCGCTCGACCTGCTCGGTGCCGCGGCCGCGCCGCGCGTCGCCAGCGCCGACGCCGCGCATCCGCTGCTCGCGCTCTTCGCCCCCGCCGAGCTCGAGGCCCTGTGCCAGGTTCCCTTGCGCCGTGCCGTGGCGCTGCGCTCTACGGCGCGCGCCGTCCTGACCCTGGCCGGCGGCACGCCGTTGCTGGCGACCCGCCAGCTCGGCCGGGGCCGGGTCGCGGTGCTGGCGACCGCACTCGATCTCGACTGGGGGGACTGGCCGGCTCACGCCGGCGTGGTGGCGCTCATTCACCAGTGTGCGCTGTACCTCTCCGGTCGCGGTCTGGGTGCGGACGAGGTCGCGCTGGGTGCGGCGCCGCGCTCGCCGCTCGGCCCCCCCGGCGCCCTCGATGCGACGCTCCATCTGCCGAGCGGCGACTCGCTCAGCGTCGCCGCCGGCGGCGTGCTGCTGCCCGCCGACCTGCTGCGCGCCTCGGGCCCCTATCATTGGCGCGTCGGCGCGCAGCGGATCGACTTCGTCGCCAATGTCTCTCCCGAGCTGGGCGATCTGCGCTGGACCGACCCGGCGACTCTGGACACCGGCGGTCTCGGCGCAATCGAGGTGCAGAGCGTAGAGGAGCTGAGAGAGCGCGGCCTGGACCCCGCGGGCAGCTCGCTCGCACCCTGGCTGGTCGCCCTGGTGGCGGCGCTGCTGCTCGCCGAGGGTTGGCTGCGGCGACCCGCGGCGCAGCAACCGATCAACGGACACGAGCAATGGCACGCATCCTCCTGATCGACGACGACGAGGCGGGGCGGCAGATGGCCGCCTTCAACCTGAGCGGTGCCGGCCACCGGGTCGACGAGGCCCCCGAGGGCCGCTCCGGGCTCGCGGCCTTCGAGCGCATGCACCACCAGCTGGTGATCACCGACCTGAAGATGCCGGAGCTCTCGGGCATCGACGTGACCCGTGAGATCCAGCGCCGCGCAGCCGATGTCCCGGTGCTGGTCATCAGCGCTTTCGGCAGCATCGATACCGCGGTCGAGGCGATGAAAGCCGGCGCCCACGACTTCGTCCTCAAACCCTTCAGCCGCGACCAGCTCCTGATGGCGGTCGACAAGGCCCTGCAGCACAGCGAGCTGGCCCGCGAGAACCGCGAGCTGCGCCGCAAGCTGCTCGGCGTCGAGCGTCCGATCGTCTACCGGTCGGCGGCCTTCGCCGAACGGATCGCCCGTGCCGACCGAGTGGCCGCGAGCTCCGCCGCGGTGCTGATCAGCGGTGAGAGCGGCACCGGCAAGGAGCTCTTCGCGCGCCGCATCCACGCCCGAAGCAAGCGCGGCGAGGCTCCCTTCGTGGTCGTCAACTGCGCCGCGGTGCCCGACACGCTGATCGAGGCGGAGCTCTTCGGCCACGAAAAGGGCGCCTTCACCGGCGCCGAGCGGGCCCGGCCCGGCCGCTTTCGCCAGGCCGACGGGGGCACGCTCTTTCTCGACGAGGTGGCCGAGCTGCCGCCGCCGGCTCAGAGCAAGCTGCTGCGGGTGCTGCAGGAGGGCCAGGTCGACGTGCTCGGAGCGGACCGTCCGGTGCGGGTCGACGTGCGCATCATCGCCGCCACCAACCGCGATCTGCCCCGCGAGATCGACGCCGGCTCCTTTCGCGAAGATCTCTACTTTCGCCTCAACGTCATCGAGATCGACCTGCCGCCGCTGCGCTCCCGCCCCCAGGACATCCCCGAGCTGGTGCGTCATTGCGCCGCCGAGATCGCGCCGGAACGCGACATCGTCATCTCCGAGAGCCTGCTCGAGCTGCTGGTCGGCCGCCGCTGGCCCGGCAACGTGCGCGAGCTGCGCAACGCCGTGGAGCGCATGACCATCCTGGCGCCCGACGACACCCTGCGGGCCACCGATCTGCCGCCCGAGCGGGGCGAAAGGGGAGGCGGACCGGCCCGGCGATCGGGGGGCGTCGATTGGCCCGACCTGCCCCCCGAGGGCTTTTCTCTGCTCGACCTGGAGAAAGGGGTCATCGAGCGCGCGCTGGCGATGAAACGCGGCAACATGAGCGAGACCGCGCGCTACCTGCGCATCCCGCGCCACATCCTGGTCTACCGAATCGAGAAGTATGGCATCGCGAAACTCCCGAAGGCATGACGCCGCCTTGAGCTCGCGGGTGACCGGTCTTTTCGCCCGCGAGATGCTCATGCTGGCCTGGCTTCCGGTCTTGATCATCGGCGCGTTCCACTACGCCACCGGATCGCACCACCACTGGGTGCACGACGTGCTGCGCCGCCTCTACTACGTGCCGATCCTCTTCGCCGCCTTCTCGCGCGGCTCGGCGGGGGGGCTCTCGGTCGCCGCCTTCGCCTCTCTGACCTACGCCCCGCACGCTTTCTTGATGATGCCGGGTGGCCAGGATCCCGGCACCACGCTGAACAAGCTCCTGGAGATCGTGCTCTACAACGTCATCGGTGGCGTCGCGGGAGTCCTGGCGAGCCGCGAGGCGGCGCGCCGGCGGCAGGCCGAGCGCGCCTTCGAGGAGCACCGCAGGATGGCCGATCAGCTGGTGCGCGCCGGCCGCCTGGCGGCGCTCGGCGAGCTGGTCGCCGGCGTCGCGCACGAGATCAAGAACCCCCTGCACACCATCAGGGGCACGGCCGAGATCGTCGACGAGATCGTGCCCCGCGACCGCGACGAAACCCGCATGTGGACCCTGCTGCGCCAGGAGGTGGCGCGCCTGGAGCGGATCGCCGAGCGCTTTCTCTCCTTCGCGCGGCCCTCCGAGCCCCTTCTCAGCCGCCAGGCGCTGGGCGAGGTCTATGAACGCATCGGCGAGCTGGTGGTGGCCCGCGGCCACCAGGCGCCGGGGGTCGGAATCGAGATCGCGCCCCTCGACGAGCGGCTGTGCCGCCGGCCGGTCGAGGTCGACCGCGACCAGCTGGCCCAGGTCGCTCTGCACATCGTCGGCAACGCCCTCGCGGCGATGCGGGGGAGCGGGCTGCTGCGTCTGAGCGCGGCGCTGCGCGAGGGCGCGGCGGGCGAGTGGATCGTGCTGCGCCTGGAGAACGACGGACCGGTGATCGCCGAAGAGGACCTGGAGCGCATCTTCGATCCCTTCTGCACCCGCAGCGACGAAGGAACCGGCCTCGGGCTGGCGATCGCCGAGCGCATCTCGGAGGCCCACGGCGGGCATATCGAGGTCGAGAACACCGGCGTCGAGCGGGGGGTGGCGTTCAGCGTGGTGATTCCGGTGGCGCGCGGCGACTGAGCGCCGATCTGGCCAATAGCGACCGGCCAACGCGTCCCTGCGGAAGCAGAGCACCATGCCAGACACTCCCTCGGTTCTAGTCGGGGCCACCGGCGGCTCCGGGACCCGTGTGATCGCGCGCATCCTCGAGCGCGCCCAGGTCTACATGGGCGCCCAGCTCAATGCGGCGCACGACGCGCTGCTCTTCACCGACTTCTACAAGCGCTGGGGGTCCTTCTACGTTCCCGCTCCCCCCGATCCGGTGCCGGCGGAGCTAGAGAAGCAGATGATCCACGATCTGGAGCGGCGGATTCAGGCCCACCTGGCCGAGCGGGGCGATTCCGGAGCCGTCTGGGGCTGGAAGAACCCGCGCAACATCTTCGTCATCTCGTTCTTCCACCGCCTCTTCCCGAGCTGCCGCTTCATCCACCTGGTGCGCGATGGGCGCGACATGGCTTTCTCCCGCAACCAGCTCCAGCTCCGCGATCTCGGACCCAAGGTGCTGGGAGAGGAGCTGGCGGGCTCGCTGCCGCCGCCTCTGGCGTCGATGGCCATGTGGTCCACGGTGAACCTGCGCGCCGCTGTCTATGGCGAGGCTCGGATGCCGAACCTCTATCTGTGCGTCCGCCTCGAAGACCTGTGCGCCCATCCCATCGAGCAGAGCGCGCGTCTGCTCGAGTTCGCCGGCCTCGACCCGGCGCTGGCGCCGAGCCTGGCGGACGAGGTGCAGACCCCGTCCTCGTTCGGGCGCTGGCGCCAGCAGCCCCTCGCCACGACGCGCCCTCTCGAGCAGCTGGGGCGCGCGGCGTTGCGCTTCTTCGGCTACGGCCACAACGAGCCGGCCTCCTGCGCCTCGCTCCGCTAGCATTCCCGGGAACTCCATCCCGGGGGACCCATGACCGACCTGCTCGCCGCCCGTCTCGCCGCACTCGGCCTCGATTCCACCCTCGCCGCCTATGCGGTCGATCTCGCCATTCTGCTGCTGGCGCTGACCCTCGCTTTCGCCGCCGATCTGATCGCCAAGCGCTACCTGCTGCGCCTGGTGCGCCGCTTGGCGCAGAAGACCGAGACCCCTTGGGACGATGTGCTGGTGCGGACCCGCACCTTTGATCGCCTGGCGCATCTGGCGCCGGTGTTCGTGCTACGACGCTTCGCCGGCGCCGGCTTCTTGCTGCCCGAGCCCCTGGTCGTCTCCCTAACCGGGGCCCTGGCCACGATCATCGCGGTCGGCGTGTTCCTCTCGGTGCTCGACGCCGCGCACGAGATCTACGGCGGCTACCCGATCTCGAAAGAAGTGCCGATCGGTGCCTATGTTCAAGGCCTCAGGGGAATCGCCATCTTGCTGGCCTGTGTGTTCGTTCTTTCCACGCTCATGCAAGGAGACCCCTGGGCATTCATCAAAGGCCTGGGCGCGCTCACCGCGGTGCTGCTCTTGATCTTCAAAGACACAATTCTGGGCCTGGTCGGCAGCATTCAGCTCACCGCCAACAAGATGGTGCGGATCGGCGACTGGGTGGAGATGAAGAAGTACGGCGCCGACGGTGACGTGGTCGAAGTGGGGCTGAGCTCCGTCAAGGTGCAGAACTGGAACAAGACGATCACCACGATCCCCACCTACACCATGATCACCGACGCCTTTCGCAACTGGCGCGGCATGTCGGAATCGGGCGGAAGGCGCATCAAGCGCGCGATCTACATCGACATGAACAGCGTACGCTTCTGCACGCATGAGCTGCTCGATCGACTGCAGCGCATCGAGCTCTTGGGCGATTACCTGGGCGAACGACGCGCCGAGGTCGAGCAACACAACGAGCGCCTCGAATGCGATCCGTCGCTGCCGGCGAATGGCCGCCGCCTGACCAACCTGGGCACTTTTCGCGCTTACCTGCAGGCCTACCTGCGCGCCCATCCCATGATCAACAAAAAGATGACATTCTTGATTCGCCAGCTTCCGCCGAGCGAGAAGGGAGTGGGCATCGAAATCTATGTCTTTTCCGCGGACCAGGACTGGGTGCGCTACGAAGCGATCCAATCCGACATCATGGACCACATGCTAGCGGTGATCGGGGAGTTCGAGCTGCGCGTCTTCCAGTCGCCCAGCGGAGCCGACTTCCGGTCTCTAACGACGCCCCGGTAAGCGAAACACCAGCCCCTGCGCCGCCACCACCAGCCCCAGCAACACTCCGATCGACGGCGGCACCCGACGGTGCTTGCGCAGAAAACGTAGCACCGATCGTTGGTGCTCGACGGTGGCCGCCCAGCGGTGCTGCGACGATGCGCCGCCCCACGCGTGCCAGATCCGAGCCGCCGGCACCAGGTGAGTGGCGTAGCCTCGCTGCGCCGCCCGGTAACAAAGATCGGAGTCCTCGGCATAGAGGAAGAATGACTCGTCCATGCCGCGCAGCTCGTCCCACAGGGCGCGGCGGATCGCCAGGGCCGCGCCGGCCACCACGTCGACCGGGCCGGCCGAGTCGGGAGGGCGGTCGGCGTAGAGGTACTCCCGCGTGCGTCGATTGGCCGGTGCCAGGCGGGCCAGCGGCGAGCGGCGGGCGAAGAGCAGACGCGGAAACGAGGGAAAGCGGCGCACACTGGGCTGCAGCCTGCCGTCCGGGAAGAGGAGCTGGGCCCCTGCGATGCCGACGCCTGCGTGCCGGTCGAGGTAGCCGATCAGCTCGGCGACCGAGGAGTCGCGCAGCTCGGTGTCGGGATTGAGGAGCAGGATGTGGCGGCAGGGGGCGGGCAGCGTTCGAACTGCGAGGTTGCAGCCCGCCGCGAAACCGAGATTGCAAGGCGCGTCGCGGGCCACGACGCGATCGTCGGCCAACGCCGCCAGAGTCGGGACGGTAGCGTCGCCCGGGCTGTTGTTGACCACCGCCAGACACCAGTCGAGGTCACCGAGCTCGGCCGCCACCGACTCCACGCAGCGCAGCACCAGGGAGCGCGAGCGGTAGGCGACCACCGCGATGCCGAGGTCGACCTCCGCTACCAAGTGACGGTCCACTCCCGCTCGCCCGACCAGATCTCGGCGCCGCCGGCGGCGTTCATCACCCGGAAGGCCAGGTGGTAGCGATAGCGACTGCCATCCTCCGCCTCCGCCTGCGCCGCCCCTTCGATGCGCGAGAGCACGATCCAGTCGACGGAATAGAACTCGATCAGATCGAGATCGGTCCGCTGCAGGCTCGCGTCGTCGAAGCCCCCCCGCAGCGACGAGGCCAGGGCCCGGCGCCGCTCGCCGGTGACCGCCTCGGCTCCCGTCCCGACATGGGTTTGCGCCGCGCGGTCGAGAATCTCGGGGGCGAAGCGGCGCGGCGTGAGGTTCTCCATGGGCATGAAGAGGATGCTCGGCGTCTCGCCCTGCTGGCCGAGCGCCGCCACCATTTCTTCGATCAGCTCGCCCGCCGCCTGCTCGAGCTCGCGGCTCGAATCTCCCGGATCGGCATCGTCGACGATCCTGCCGCCCTCCGCCGCGTCGCTGATCGGCGCCTCGTCGCGCACCCGCTCTCTTTCGACCAGGATCACCGCGCCCGAGCCGTCCAGCTCGGCCAGGTAGCCGTCCAGCTCCTCGACGTACACCACCCGCTCGCATTCGAGCGCGGTGCCGTCGCGCAGGTGGAGGTAGCGCGCGCCGCCGCACCCGGCCACCAGCGCGCAGCAGACCATCATCAGGGTCGTCTTGGCGAACATCACCTGCATGACTTTGCCACATGAGCCCCTGTGGTTCCAAACCTCTTGAGCGAAACGGCCGATAGAGAAGAGGGGCGCCTCTCCGGTTGCGCCTCTCATCTTCCGGGCCGAGGTACTGCATGAGCCACGAGCACGCGTCCAGCGAGCCGACCGACGACCTGATTCAGACCATTCAGGACATGCTGGGGGCCTGTGAGGACGGACTCTCCGACCTCGATCGCCGCCGCGACATGGTGTTTCTGAACCTGGAGGAGGAGCTGCGCCGCTACCAGGCGGTGATCCACGGCGCGCTCCAGGCCCTGGCCGAAGCGGTGGATGCCAAGGATGCCTACACCCACGGCCACTCGCGGCGGGTGAGCCTCTACTCCACCCGGCTCGGCAACGACCTGGGACTGGGTCCCAGAGAGCTCGACAATCTCGCCTTCGGTGCCCTGCTGCACGACGTCGGCAAGATCGGCATGCCGGAGTCGATCCTGAACAAACCGGCCGCCCTGACCCCCGAAGAGTTCGAGATCGTCAAGGAACATCCGGTGCGGGGCTCCGAAATCCTGAGCAACATTCCCGATCTGCGCGAGGTGGAACGGGTGGTGCGCCATCATCACGAGCGTATCGACGGCGCCGGCTACCCGGATCGGCTCTCCGGCTTCGGCATTCCGCTGCACGCGCGTGTAGTCGCGGTCGTCGATACCTTCGACGCCATCACCACCACCCGCAGCTACCACCGCGCCAAGAGCCCCGAGCACGCCTTCCGAATCATGGTGGAAGCGGCCGATGGGCAGCTCGACGCCGAGCTGGTGCTGCGCTTCGAGCGGCTGTGGCGCGTGCAGAGCATGGCCCACATCATCGACGAGAGCTGGCACGACGCAGGCGCAGCCGACCCCGACTCCGATCGGCAGCCGACCCAGGCATCATGCGGCGCGCTGGGCTGCGATCACGGATTGCTCGAGCTGGTCGACTGAGTCGCACGCGCGCCCACGCGCGTCACGAACTCCCTCCAGGCCCTCCGGTAGGGTTCCCCGCCGCTGCGCGGGATCTCGTTGTGGGTGCCGCCGCGAACAACGTGCAGATCGACCCACGCGGCGCTGTGCGCGGCGTCGCGCAGGGCGAGGCTCATCTCGAAGGGCACCAGGTCGTCCTGGTCGCCGTGAACCAGGAGGATCGGTGCCTGAATCGCCCCGATCTTGCGCTCCGACGCGAAGGAGTAGGCCACCATGCGCGACGCGAAGGGGATGCCGGTCTTCCCCGCCATGGCGCTCAGGTTTGTGAAGCTCGACTCGATGATCAGCCCATCGACCTCGATTTCGGTCGCGACGTCGATTGCCACCGCGCCGCCGAGTGATCGGCCGCTGAGGATCACCGGCTCCGATCCGGCCCGCGCCATTGCCTCTCGAGCCGCCGCCCGGCCGTCCAGGTAGAGCCCTTCCTCGTCCGCTTCGCCCTCGGAGTCGCCGTAGCCCCGGTACTCGGGAAAGAGCACCGAGTAGCCCTCGTCGACCAGGGCTCGGGCGTTCTCGAGTCGATAGGCCATGGTGCCGGCATTGCCGTGGAAGAAGACCACCACCGCAGAAGGGTGGGGTGCCGGCATCCACCAGGCCTGGGTCACGACCCCATCGCCCGCCTCGAGCCACAAGGTCTCGAAGTCGAGCCCCAGCTCCGCCGGAGTGCGGTACTGGCCCTGCTCAGGGTGGAAGAGCATGGCGTCGGTCAACGCTTTGCGCAGCATTCGATTCGATCCAAAGGCGGCGACCATCAACGCCGCCGCCGTGATGCTCCATCGGAGGATCGCGTTCAGTGGCTCGCCTGGAAGAGGCCGAGCTGCGCTCCGGTCGGATCGCAGATCACCGTGAAGCGGCCGATCTCCGGGATGTCGGTCGGGGGCATGGTGACCGATCCACCCAGCTCCGTGGTTCGTTCGGCCAGGGCGTCGACGTCGTCGACCAGCACGTAGTGCACCCAGGCGGCCAGATTCCCGGTCCCCGGAGGCGAGGGCATGCAGCCGGCGGCGTCCTTTTCCCCGCGCCGGAACAGGATGTAGTTGGCGTGCCCCATGTCGGTGACGACGGTGCTCCAGCCAAAGAGCTCGCCGTAGAAGGGCGCGACGGCGTCGGGATCGGGAGTGAGCAGCTCGTCCCAGCAGAAGGTGTGGCTCGCCGGCCGCTCAGGCATCTCCTCGTTGCTCTCGTTCGCGCTCTTGTAGAGCGCGAAGACCGCACCGGCCGGATCGCGCAGCACGGCGAAACGACCGACGTTGGAAATGTCGTTCGGCGGCACCATGAGGGCGCCCCCCATGGCCTCGGCGCGCCCCGCCGCGGCATCGACGTCTTCGACCGTCACATAGCCCAGCCAGTGCGGCGGCGCCGGTCCCCCGGTCTCCATCTTCTCGTAGCCCCCGATGGTCTGCTCCCCCACCTGGATCATGGTGTAGGTCTCTCCCCCCTCCATGCTGAAGTTGGTGGTGGTCCAGCCGAGCAGCTCGGCGAAGAACTGCTGGGCGCGCTCGGGATCGGTGGTCATCAGCTCGTGCCAGACGAAGCGGCCTTCCTGGTTCATCGGTATCTCCTTTCGCATCCGCGCGGTGGCGGCGGCGGGCATCATGATAAGCCGCCCTTCGGCGCTTGTCTCCGCCGCGGCAGTCGTGTTTTGCTCAACGCGTCATGGAAGTGCGACTGGCCCACCCCGACGAGCTTCCGGCCTGCCTCGCGGTGCGGCGTGCGGTGTTCGTAGAGGAGCAGAAGGTCCCGCTCTGCGAGGACCTGGACGGGCGCGATTCCGACTGTGTTCATGTCGCGGCCTTCGACGGTGAGGTGCTGGTCGGCACCGCGCGGATCTCGATCGTCGCGGGGGGGGACGCCAAGGTGCAGCGGGTCGCGGTGCTGGCCGCCCATCGGGGCCGCGGCCTGGGCCACCGAATCATGGCCTTGGTCGAGGACCAGGCCCGGCGCCTGGGCTGCGCGCGGGTGGTGCTCGACGCCCAGGTGGCGGTGATCCCCTTCTATGAACGCCGCGGCTACAGCGCCGAAGGCGCGGTCTTCCTCGACGCCGGCATTCGCCACCGCTTCATGTGGCGATCGGTTGGCGGCCGCCGACCTACTCGGTCGGATCCGGGATCCGGCTGAGGGCGAAGCGCACGAAGCGCGAGCGCAGCTGCTCGGATGCGAGAGCGCGCTCCATCGGCCCCAACGCGCAGATCGCCTGCACCACCTGGTTCAGAAAGCGTGCCCCGCGTCCGTCTCCCTGATCGAAGAGCAGATGAGCCAGGCGCCCGTGCTCCAGCGTGCCGCGCACGATCCGCTCGATGACGTTTTCGGGCACGTGGGGCGTCCGCCGCCGGCGCTCCATCTTCATCGCCGCCTTCTTGCCGCAGGCCCGCACGCAGACCCCACAGCCGATGCAGCGATCCTCGTCGATGCGCGGCTCGAGCGTGCTCTTGCGCCGCGCCTCGAGGCGTCTGGGAAGCATGCTGATCGCTCCCACCGGGCAGGCTCGCGCACACTTGGAGCATCCCTTGCAGCGCTGGAGATCCGACGCGGCGCGGAACGAGCTGGGATTGACCGCCGGCAGATCGAACTCGTTGATCGCCGTCAACTGCCCGCAGCAGCAGCCACAGCAGTTGCAGATATAGGTCGGTCGCTGCTGCACATTGTCGGCGATCTGCACCAGGCCGCTTTCCCGTGATTCGATCAGCATGTCGAGCGCCTCGGCGCGCTCGATCGACCGGCCGAATCCGCGCCGCACCACGAACTCCGCGCCGCCGCCGACCGACAGACAGTTCTCCATCGGCGACTCGCAACGCTTTTCGAGGTGCTCCGCCTTGTGCCGGCAGTAGCAGAACGCCACCGCGATCTGCTTGGCGTCTTCGAGGATTTGTGTCGCTCGCTCCCAATCCAGCACGTCGGGCAGCAGGTCTTCGCCCAGGGTTGTTTCGTGCACCAGAGTGCGGCCGATCACAGTGTCCCCCGCGAACACCTCGCGCGCGAAAGTGTCGTCTCCATGGGTGTAGGCGTCGAGTGCCTGCGCCATACGCTTCTTGGGAATCATGTCGTGGGCGCGCATCATCGAGAACTCGAAGAAGCCCACCACCGGCGGAGCGAGCAGGTAGCGGGTCTTGCCGGTGCTGGCTTGCACCAGGTCCATGACCAGGCCCTTGTCGGCCATGGCGTCGAGGCGCGGCTTCAGCGCCTGGGGGGCGATTCCCAGGCGTTTGCCGATCGTCTCCAGTCCGGCCGGGCGCACCGGCAGCCGTGCCGCCAGAGCCGCCTCTTGCGGGGTGTAGAGAATCTCGAGTATCTCCTGCCACCCTTCTCGTGCCCTTTCACTCTTCGGTTCGGGAAAGCCGACCGGGCCGGCGTCGAGCCGTGAGACGAGATCCTGGTATTCGGTCTTGAGGTGTCCGAGATGGCCCATGTTTTGGTTCCTCCGCTCGAAATAGTAGCCTCGACGGGCTCAGACTCGAAGCTTGTAGCCCACCTGGCGCACCGTCAGCAGGTTGCGTGGGCGCGAGGGGTCGGTTTCGATCTTGCGGCGCAAGCTCAGGATGAAATTGTCGACGGTGCGTTCCGAGCCTTCGAACCCCCATCCCCAGACCCGGTTCAGGATCTCCTCGCGAGTGAAGGGGCGTCCCGGCTTGCGCGCCAGGAGACAGAGCAGATCGAACTCCTTGGCCGAGAGCGGGATCTCCTCTCCGCGCAGACGCACGCGGCGATCCGTCGGGTGGATCTCGACCTCGCCGAAGACGATCGGCGGCTCGCGGTGGTTTCGGGTGCGCGTCCGTCGCAGCAGCACTTCGACCCGCGCCAGGAGCTCCGGCAGCTCGAAGGGCTTGGTCAGGTAGTCGTCGGCCCCGAGATCGAGTCCTTCGACCTTGTTTCCGAGCGAGTCGCGCGCCGATAGAATCAACACCGGAACCTCTTCGTGCTCCTCTCTCAGCTTGACCAGGATCTCCAGGCCGTTCATGCCGGGCAGCATGATGTCGAGCACGATCAGGTCGCAGCGGATGTCGAAGGCCATGCGCATCCCCTCCGATCCGTCGGCGGCGCTGAGCACGCGGTATCCCTGTAGCTTGAAGTTCAGTGCCAGGCCGTTGCGCAAGGCCGGATCGTCCTCGATGACCAGCACCGTCTCGGTGCGCTCGCTCATGCTTCGCTTTCCTCCGCCACCGCCGGCAGGTGGATCGTGAATCGAGAGCCGCCTCCGGGCGCCGCAGCGACCTCGATGCGCCCGCCGTGGGCCACCACCACCGCGCGCACGATCGCCAGGCCGAGGCCGGTGCCCGAGGATTGAGCGCGCAGGCGGGAGTCGACGCGGTGGAAGGGTTGGAAGATCTTGCGCCGTTCGGAGAGCGGGATCCCGATGCCTTTGTCATCGAGAACGATGAACACCGCGCCCTCTTCATCACCGGCCCGAAGGTGGGCGGAGCGGTCCTCGTGACTGTACTTGTAGGCGTTGATCAGTAGATTCAGCAACACCATTGCAATGGCGTTTCGGTCGTGCAAGACCGCGGACTCGGCGCTCGATTCGACGCTCAACTTCATCTCGTCCTCGGGCACCAGCGAGCGAAAGCGCGCGCACGCGTCCGCGATGGCCGCCGTCACCGGAGCCGCGCGCCGCTCCAGCACCATGCGGTCCTTCGCCGCCGAGCGCCAGGTCAGCACTCGTTCGATCATCGTCTCGAGCCAGATGGTCTCGCGGACGATCGTGTCGAGGCTCTGCCCGGTGCGCTGCGGGTCGTTTTCGAGGCGTCCCATCTGCAGCGTCTGGGCATGAATCCGGATCGCCGCCAGAGGGGTGCGCAGCTCGTGGCTGACGTTGGCCAGGAAGTCGGCCTGCAGCCGCGCGGTGCGGGCCTTGCGCCCGACCAGCACGGTGGCGGTCACCGCCCCGCCGATCGCCGCCGCCGCGAAGCAGATCACCAGCACGCCGACCACCAGGTCGTTGCTGCGCTCGCCCAGCGCCAGGCTGACGATGCCGACCGTGGTCGAGAGCAGCACCGGCAGGATCACCCCCACCGCCAGGGTGACGATCACGCCGCTCAGGCTCAGATTCGGGCCGAGCATCTTGATGCGGGTCGCGACTTTCGAGTCCATGGGCTGGGGCGCCTTTCCTGCGCAAGGGCAGATGGTAGAGCGGTGGGGCGATTGCGTCCCGATCCATGACACGACCATGACGTAGGTGCCTCCAGACTCCCGCCAACTCTTCCGGGTCAGGACGGCCCGGAGCCCAACGCGAGGAGTCCAGAATGAGAACGCAATCCCCCGCCGGCGCGCCGCGCCGCATCCTCCTGAGCGGTGTCTTCGGGCCCTTCGGAGTCGACGACGAGTACGGCCGCAAAGAGAACATCATGGAGCTCTTCCACAACCAGGTCACCAAGGGCCAGGGCGCCGCCTCGTTTCGCTTCCACCACCGCTCCTTCGGCCTCTACTTCCTGGCCGAGAACGTCGACGCCGAGGTGACCGTGCTCGACTTTCCGAGCCGCGCGCGTTTCATGCGTGAGTTGCGCCGCGGCTACGACCTGGTCGGGATCTCCTTCATCACCCCCAACTTCGCCAAGGCCCGGGAGATGGCGGGGCTGGTGCGGGGCCTCTCGCCACGGGCCGAGATCGTGCTCGGAGGGCACGGCGCGGCGATCGAGGGGGTCGAGGAGCTGATCGACTGCGACCATGTCGTGAAGGGCGAGGGGATCCGCTGGCTGCGCCGCCATCTCGGCCAGGATCCGGGCGCGCCGGTGCTGCATCCGGTCCTGCCGAGCACCGAGCGCATGAGCATCTTCGGCGTGCCGCTGCGAGGCAAGACCTCGAGCCTGCTGGTGCCGGGGGTGGGCTGCGTGAACGGCTGCAGCTTCTGCTGCACCTCTCACTACTTCGGCCTGCGCTACACCTCCTATCTCGACTCCGGGCGGGCGCTTTTCGAGACCGCGAGCCGAATCGCCGACGCCCGCGGCACCGAGGGCTTCTTCGTGATGGACGAGAACTTCCTGAAAGAGCGCGAGCGGGCCCTGGAGCTGATCGAGGAGATGGAGCGCGCGGGCCGCTTCTTCCGCTTCCACATCTTCTCGTCGGCCGAGGCGATCACCGCCTTCGGCCTCGACAACCTGGTGCGCCTGGGCGTGACGATGGTGTGGATCGGCTTCGAGTCGCGCAGCCGCCAGGAGGCGTTCAAGAAGAACGTCGGCGTCGACGGCGAGGTCCTGGTGCGCGCGCTTCGCGAGCGCGGAATCTCGGTGCTGGCCTCGGGCATCCTCTGCATGGAGCATCACACGCCGCAGAACATGCCCGAAGACATCGACTACCTGGTGGGGCTGGAGGCCGACTTCGTCCAGTTCATGCTGTTGACCCCGCTGCCGGTGACCAAGCTCTACCGGGAGCACCGGCGCCGCGGCCTGCTCAGGGACGATCTTCCTTTCGAGGAGTGGCATGGACAGAAAGAGCTGGCCTTTCGCCACGATGCGTTCGCTGCGGGCGAGCCGGAGCGCTGGATCCACAAGGCCTTCGCCCAGGACTACGCGGCCAACTCGAGCTCCATGCTGCGCGTCGCCGAAACCTCGCTGCGCGGCGCCCGCACCCTCGCCGCGCTGCCTACCCGCGACCTCTGTCTCGAGGAGCGGCTGCGCAACCTGCGGCGCCAGGCCCGGGAGTACGGGCTGATGGTGCCGGTGATCGCGCGCCATGCCGTGAACGAGCTCGAGCGGGAGCGCGCTTGGGATCTCGAGCGGCGCATCACCGAGACTTTCGGTCCGCGGACCTGGAAAGAGAAGGCGACGATTGGTCTGCTGCACGCCCTGGCCGCGCGCTGGAAACTGCGCCTGCGGCTCCGCGGCGACCAGATCCAGCCGCGCACCATCGTCACCCGCTACCGGGCTGGTCGCCCCAGCATCGCCGCGCTTCCGCCGGTGCTGGCGCGGGTGCCCGCCGCCTGATCACGGAAACGAGGCTAGGATGGAGCAAGCGCAATAGGAGCCGATTCCATGACCGCCTTGCTCCAGAGCCTCGCCCTTCTGCAATTCGCTCCGGGCTCCTTCGCCCTCCCCTGGATCGTCGACGATCTGAGCGAATCGGGTCAGGCGCTCTGCATCGAGTCGCTCGGAGCCGACACCCTGGTGATTCGCAGCCGGGAGGATCCGGCCGGCGACCGGCCGCGGATCGCGCTCGGCGCCCCGCTCGGCAGCATGCTGCACCTGGTGTTCGAGGATCTGGACGGGGACTGGTCGGCGCGCGTCTGGGACGGGCCCGGCGTCTGGCGTTTGCTGCCCGCCACCCGCGCCTCCGGTCGACTGGCGGTCGATTTCGAGCAGCGCCGGTCCCGCGAGACGATCGAGATAGTTCCGGTGCGCGCGGAGCGCGAAAGCGATGAGGCATCGGACTACAGTTATGCCGACTACCTGGCTTTCATGGCCACCTTGCCCGCCGATCCGCGCCTGGAGCTGGTCGAGCTCGGCACCTCCGTTCAGGGGCGTCCGATTCAGCGCCTGGTCTTCGACGACAAGAGCGCGATCATGCCCGCCTGGATCAAGCCTACGGTGGTGCTGCTGATCCGCCAGCACGGCGACGAATGGCCGGCCAGCTACGTCTTCGAAGGCATGATCGACTACCTTCTCGGGCGCGGATCCGCCCCCCCCGATCCCAACGAGACCGAGCAGGTGCGCTGGATCTTCTATCCCCTGGTCAATCCCGACGGCGCTTTTCACCACGAGCGCTACAACGCCCGTGGTGTCGACCTCAATCGCAACTGGTCGCAGCAAGGACCGCAGCCCTGGCAGGAGCCGGAGATCTGGCTCTTGCAGAGCGACATCGCCTCCCTGCCGCACCAGCGCACGATCCGCATCGGCGGTGACCACCACGGCTGGTGGGGCTACGCCGATGGCGGCTACCGCTATGTGACGGGCGCGCCGCCCGCGGAGGTCACGCCGGCCACCTACCGGGAATCGTTGAAGGACACCGACACCATCACCGCCCACAACCCGGACCACTGGTCTTGGTACGAGAGCGGCGGCGCCGAGGGGATGGCCCGGATCGAGCTCTATCGTTGGCTCGGCTGGACCGTGCACACACCCGAGTACACCAGCGACAGCCGCGACGCGGATGAGCTGCGGGAGTCGGGCGCCGCCTACATCCGCGCCATGCGCGACACCGGCTACGCCATCACCGAGGAGGCCCCCTTCGCGGCCATCGGCGAAACTGTCGCGTTCACCCTCGACGAGCCGGATCAGAATCTCGATCCTCTGCAGGTGGAGACACTCTCGGTGCTGGTGCTGGACTACGCAAGCGGCGATCGCGAGTGGGTCGAGTTGGAGGAGACCGGGGCCGACACCGGGCTGTTCTCCTTCCGAAACGCCTTGCCCACGGCGGCGGGGGATTCCCAGCATTCCGACGGTGTGTTGCAGACCGAAGTGGGATCGTACGCGATCGGCTACTACCTCGATCCCGATCTGGCCGGCGATCGCAGCATCGCGGCAACACAGATCACTCCTTGAACGAGTCCGCCATGAACGTCGATGCTTTGTGGATCGTCGCCGCTGCGGATCGACGGGCGATGGTGCCGAGAGAAGGGTAGAATCGTCGGCAGCATGTCGGTCATTTCCTTCTATGGAACCGAGCACCCGCGCCTTTTCGCGATCGAACGTGCTGCCATGGATCGATCCGGTCGCGTGTTGCGGGCGCTCGAGCGCGTGCCGCCGGGCGAGGGACCGGTGTGGGACATCGGCGCTGGAGACGGCTTCAGCGCCGAGAAGCTCGGCAGCGAGGGGCGTGTCGTCGTGCCGCTCGAGCCGGCCGCGGCGATGATCGACCGCGCGCGAGCGCTGCGCTGGATTCGCGGCGACGCGGAGGCGCTTCCCTTTGCCGGCGCCGCGTTCGCCGGCGCTCTCTCGACCTGGGCCTACTTTTTCCCGAGCCACCATTCGATCGACACCGGTATCGACGAGCTCGATCGTGTCGTCGGGTCCGGCGGTGCGATCGCGATCGTGGCCAACCTGGGAGGGGACGAATTCGGCGCGCTCGCGCGCTACGACGTCGGGGAGCCCAGCGCGCCCTTCCTGGCCCAAGGCTTCCACCTGGAGACGATCGAGACCGCGCGAGAGCTGTTGGGCCTCTATTTCGGGGACGCCGGCCGTGACGGTGCCCGGCTCTCGATCGCCTTCCGAGTCGGTCTCTACAGTCGGTCCAGCCGGGGCGCTGGCGCGTGAAGGGGGATCACCACTGATCAGACTCACTGGCTGCACGATCGATCTCGATGCCCGCAGCGTGACGCGGGCCGGCGGCGAGCTGCGCCTGACCACCAAGGAGGCGCAGCTTCTGGCCTACTTGGTCCGACACTCCGAGGTGGAGCTCAGCCGAGAGACGCTGCTCGGCGAGGTGTGGGGCTACGGCCCCGGTGTCGTGACCCGCACCCTCGATTCGACCGTGCAGCGTCTGCGCGCCAAGATCGAGATCGATCCCTCGGTGCCGCGCCACGTGATCACGGTGCACGGCGTCGGATACCGGTTCCTTTTCGCTGGCGCGGCCCCGCCCTCGAAGCTGCCGGCCAGCTCTACCCGGTTCGTGGGACGGGACGAGGAATTGGCCCGTCTCGATCGCCTGGTGGTCGAGCAGGCCACTCGCTCGGTGACTCTGCTCGGTCCGCCGGGAATCGGCAAGTCGCGCTTTGCGCTGGAGTACGCGCGCCATTGGTTGGATCGGCGCGGCGAGCAGGCTTGGGCGGGGATCGTCGATCTCGAGGGCGCGGTCTCAGGGGATTCGGTCGTGGCGTCCGCCGCCGCGACCTTGGGGGTGCCGCTGCTGAAGCGGGGGGAGGGTGCGGGAGTGGTGCAGCTGGCGCGGGTCCTGGCCGAGCGGGGGCCGGCGCTGCTGGTGCTCGACCACATCGAGCGCGCGCGGGATGCCCTGCAGGACGTCTTGGCTCGATGGCTCGACTTGGCGCCGGAGACCGCATTCCTGGTCGCCTCGCGCGAGCGCCTGCGCCTGGCGGGGGAGGTCCTCTTCGAGCTCGAAGCGCTCGATCCGCGGGCGGCGGTTGAGCTTTTCCGTGACCGCTTCCACGCTGTGCACGCCGGCTCGGTGGCCCCGCTCCTCGATGATTCGACCGGCCGCGCCATCGCCGAGCAGCTCGAAGGGGTGCCCCTGGCGATCGAGCTGGCGGCCGCGCGCGGCAATGCCTTCACCTCCGAGGAGCTCTTGAAGCGCCTCTCGACCTGGGCCGCCGCCGGCGATGGCACTCTGCAGGCCGCGATCGCCTTCTCCTGGGACCTCCTGGCGCCCGCGGAGCGCACTGCCCTCGCCCAGTGCGCGGTATTTCGGGGCGGCTTCGGCTTGGCCTCGGTCGAAGCCGTGATCGACCTCGGCGATCAGCGTTTCCCTTCCGATCCCTTGGAGGTGGTTGCGGCGTTGCGGGACAAGTCGCTATTGCGTTTCTCGATGCCGCCCCAAACCCCGGGAGAGTGGCGGTATTCCATCTTCGAGGTGATCCGTGAGTTCGCCGAGGGGCGTCTGCTGAAATCGGGCGCGGCCGCCGCCACGCGCCGCCGCCATGCGGTTCATTTCGTGGACCTGGGGGAGCGGCTGGGCAGGCTGAGCGGCGGCCCTGGAGGCGCCGCGGCGGACCGGCGCCTGGCGCTGGAGACCGAGAACCTGTTGGCCGCGCACAGCGCCGCGCTGGAGAGCGACCACCAGCTCGCCACGCGCGCCGCCCTGGTTCTCGAGGACCCACTCGTCCGCGGCGGCCCGCTCGACGAGCTGGAGCGGATTCTGAGTCGATCGCTCGATGCCGGCGAGAAGATCGCGCGCCGCCTCAGAGCACGGGCCCTGCGCGCCCGAGGCTCCGCGCGGCGCATCCAGGGGCGCTTGAACGAGGCCCGAGAAGATCTGCTCGCCGCCCTGGAGCTGGCGCGCGGGCTGCCGGATGAGCGTCTCGAGGCGGTCGCCCTGGGCAACCTCGGCGCGGTCGACCACGAAAGCGGGCGCCTCGGCGCCGCGGCCGAGCGCTTCGGCCAGGCCCTGGAGCTCTTCGCCGAGACCGGCAACCGCTCTCTGGAAGGGATCTACCGCGCCAATCTAGCCCGCGCCGCCCACGATCTCGGCCGCAAGGCCGAGGCCGAGCAAGGCTATCGAGAGGCCCTGGCGCTCTTCCTCGAGCTGGGCGACCAGGGGAACGAAGGCTCGGTGCGCGGCAGCTTCGGTGTCTTGCTGCGCGATCAGGGACGCACCGACGAGGCGCGCGAAGAGCTGGAACGGGCGCTCTCGATTCATCGGGAATCGGGCAACATCCGCGCCGAGGCCGTGGCGCTGGCGGGACTCGGTGTGGTGAGCGAGCTGGCCGGCCGCGCGGAGGAGGCGTTGGAACGCTATTCCGAGGCCGCGAAGATGGCCCGGCGGCTCGGCGATCGACGCACCGAAGGGCTGGTGTTGGCACAGCTGGCCGAAGCCGTCGCGGCCACCGAGGGTCGGTCGCGCGAGACCGACACGCTCCTTTTCGACGCCCTGCGTGCCATTCGCGACTGCCACAACCCGCGCCTGGAAGCGTCGCTATTGGCCCGCATCGGCGATCTGCGGGCCGCCACCGGACACCTGCACGAGGCCGAGGCCCGCCTGCGCCAGGGCCTGGCACTTGCCTGCGAGCTGACTGCTGCCCGCGACTCGGCGTTGATCCGTTGTCGTCTGGCCGCCGTGCTGGCCGATGCCGATCGTCTCGACCAGGCCAACGCCGAACTGCGGCGCGCGGCCGAGGAGGGGGAGCAGGACGATGACCTGAAGAGCGTGCAAGCCCTGGCATCCGGGCACCTCCACCTGGCCCAAGCGCGGCAAGCCGAAGGCGCCGGCGACACCCTCTCGGCGCAGCGCCACCGCGCCGACGCCCAACAGACCCTCGAGGAGATCCGCACCCGCTTCCCCCAAGACATCCACCCCGCCGGCCCCAGCGCCCTGCGCAGTGCCATGCGGCGTCTGGCCGACAAGCTGAGAGCCTGATCCGCCGCAGAGTGGAGCGACAAATCAGTCGCTGTGGCCAGCAGGCCGTGAAACGCTATACTAGAGAGCAATTCACAGGGAACGGCCCCCCCCGCATAGCGAGTTCCCGTCCACGAAGTCAGCCGCGGCCGCGTGAGATGTAGCCCCGGGGCCCG
>CAZBBK010000011.1:0-23581 GCA_964490075.1 uncultured Gemmatimonadota bacterium
CACCATCCGGAGCGGCACAGGCGGAGTTTGTGCTCGGGGCGATCTGGTACTCGCTGTTTGACCATCCGATCAACTGGGATCCCAAGCAGGACATCAAGCCGCGCACCAAGTCGACCACCCAGAACTTCGGCCTCCTGCAAGCCGCGGACGACACGCCGCAGCCGATCACGACTCTGGAAACGGTGGTCGATCAGTACCAACCGCTGCGTGGGACCATGGGTTGCACCAATCAACACCTGCTCAACCACTTCGATCCGACCCAGATGAACTGCGAACCGCCAGGAGGTGACTGATGAGACCCTACTTCCTCCTGCTTCCGCCGCTCATCGCATGCGCCACCGCCCAGGCCGACAACCAACGGGGACGCACCATCCACGTTCCGGGTGCGATCGCCACCATCCAGGCGGCGATCGAACTGGCGGCCGAAGGCGACACCGTTCTGGTGGCGGCCGGTACCTACACCGAGAACCTGGTCTTCCAGGGCCGCGACATCGTGCTGCGAGGAGCCGGCGTCGGCGCCACGGTGCTGGATGCCGACCGCAACGGCTCGGGCATCGTGATCGAGTCGGGCGAGAGCCGGGCTTGCGTCGTAGAGCGGATGTCGATCGTTCGTGGGACCGGGACGGTTCGGATCTTCCCGGACCGCTCAGGGTTCATGGGGGGCGGCGGTATCTTCGTCGAGGAGGCGTCGCCGACCCTGCGCCAGCTACGGATAGAACGCTGCAAGCCGGATTGGGAGTATCGGATTGCCCACGGTGGAGGGATTCATCTGACGCACTCACAAGCCCGCATCGAGGCAGTGGCGCTTCACGCGGACAGTGCCGGCGGGGGAGGAGGAATCGCCGCCACGATGTGCGAAGGGCTCGAGCTGGTCGGCCTGACCATTACCGATTGCGAAGGAGGGGTGTACGGTGGCGGCGGTATCAACGCGGGGGCAGTGAGCGACGTCCTTCTCGATTCCATCAGCGTCAGGAACTGCGATGGAAGCAACGACGTAGTTTATCACGACGGCTCGGGAGGCGCCATCCACATCGGTGGCACCAACATCACGATCCGCAACTCCATCTTCACCGACAACGTATCCAATGAAGGCGGCGCCCTGGACTTCGTTATGGGCGGCCCCTTCTACGTAGAAAACTGCCTCTTCGTCCGCAACCGTGCCACATCCTCCGGCGACCGCTACCCCGGCCCGCGCTATGGCGGTGCGATCCTCGCCTGGCTCGTACCCGATGTGCACGTCACGAACTGTACCTTCGTCGACAACTTCGCCGTGGGCCGCATGGGGGTCGCCCCCGAAGGCCTCGCCGTGGCGATGTGGGGCGGCACCTTCGTCAACAACATGGTTACCGACCACAAGTGGTACAGCGCCGTCTTCGGTCCAGAACGCCGCGAGTACAACCTCTACTTTCACAACGATCTCGATTTCTACGGCGATCCCGCCGAAGGCGAGATCTTCGCCAACCCAAGCTACCTGCGCCCAGGAAAGGACGACTACCGCCTGCGCCCCAATTCACCCGCGATCGACGCCGGCGATCCCGCGCGCCTCGATCCGGACGGCTCGCGCTCCGATATCGGGGCCTCTCCGGTGTATCGGCCGCGCGATCTACTGCCGGTGACGCGGGAGTGATGGCGGGATGTCGGTGCGGTCCGGGCCGTGGGGGCGCCCGTGGCGAGAGCCGCGCGGGTTCCCCCCGGCCCCGCGCACCGGTCGGTCAAGGAGCAGACGGCGGTTGCGCGAAGAGGCCCCCTGTCCCTTTCTGGCCGCGATGCCCTCCCCTCCCCTTCCCCGTCTGGTTCTGCTGCTCTCCCTTCTTCTCGCCCTGCCCGCGCGCGCGCCGGCCGCCGGGCCATGGCGCCACGCCCCGAGCGCCCTGCTCGGCCCCGGTGCGCTAGAGCTGCGAATCTGGGGCAATCTCTACACCCAGACCGCCTACTACGACGATTCCGGCGCGCGCATCGATTCCCAACCGCGCCAGACTTACGCCACCACGACCTTCACGGCTCTTTGGGGATGGCGTCCCGGAATCGAGCTCGGGATCGCGGCGAACCTGAAGGCGGTGCGCGACGCCACCTTCCCGGTCGGGCGGACGGACCGCTTGGCGCTCGCCTCGATCGTCCCCAGCGTCAAGCTGCAGCCCTGGGCCGCCCGCGAGCGCCTGGCGCTGCAGGTCGCGCTCTTCCTTCCCGCCGCGCGCGAGCTGGGCGGCGGGACCGAAAGCCCCTTCCTGGACTGGGGTGGGCCGCGCCTGGAAGTGTTGCTGCTCTACGATCGCCCCATGAGGGAGAGCCTCTGGCTCTATCTCGAAGGCGGCCTGCACCTGCGCGGGGGTCGCGGGGCGGAGGCGCTGCTCGTTCCGATGCAGGTTGCGCTCAACTGGCGCCTCGACCCGCGCTGGATCCTCTACGCCCCCTTCGAGCTGACGCCCGAATTCGCCGGCGGCGGGCGCAGTGGCTACTTCTCGCAGCTCGGCCTCGGCTCCAAGCTGCGTCTGTTTCCCCGAATCGAGCTGGAGCTGCTGCTCACCACCTTTCCGGCGGGGCGTTCGGCGGGAGCGGGGCAGACCGCCAATCTGGGGCTGCGGATGTGGCGGCCCTGAAGCTCGCGGACCGACTACCCTGCGAGCCTGTCCAACGATCACCGAGGAGTCGCTCATGAAATCCCACCGCCAGGAGCTCTGGTTCGAAGTCCCCCAACGGATGGGCTTCGTCAACATCACCCCCCAGGTCGAAGCGGCGCTCGCCGCCAGCGGCGTGCGCGAGGGACTGTGCCTGGTCAACGCCATGCACATTACCGCCAGCGTCTTCATCAACGACGACGAGAGGGGGCTGCACGCCGACTATCGCCGCTGGCTCGAAGAGCTGGCGCCGCACGAGCCGCTCGACCGCTATCGTCACAACCTCACCGGCGAGGACAACGGCGACGCGCACTGCAAACGCCAGCTCATGGGGCGCGAAGTCGTCGTGGCGATCACCGAGGGACGCCTCGACTTCGGCCCCTGGGAACAGATCTTCTACGGAGAGTTCGACGGCCGCCGGCGCAAACGTGTGCTGGTGAAAATCATCGGTGAATAGGAGACATGCCGTGACCGATCCCAAAGCTCCGAACGTCGTCAATATCGACGAGATCGAAGAGATCACCCACAGCCGCGGCGAGCACTGGGGAGCCAGCTACAAGCCGCTGACCCCGGTCCTGAGCGCCTATCCCGACGGTCGCCTGGGCGTCAACATCACCCGCCTGCCCCAGGGGCGCACGGTCTGCCCCTTTCACAGCCACCAACGTTCCGACGAGGTCTTCTACATCATCAGCGGCCGCGGCGTGTTGCGCTACGGCGACGAGCTCAGGGCGATTCGCGCCGGTGACTGCATCTCCTGCCCCGCCGGCACCGGCATCGCGCACCAGATCGCCAATCCCCATGCCGAAGACCTGGTCTACCTCGCCATCGGCGCCAACGATCCCGACGAGGTCGCCGTCTATCCCGACAACGGCAAGGTCCTGGTGCGCAGCCTGAAGCGGATCGGCTGGCTGGCATCGGTCGACTACATGGAGGGAGAGCCCGAGCGCCCGAAGATTCTCGATCTGATCGATGGGTGGGGTGGATAGATCTGGCACCAGAGCCGACCTCAGCCCGCCGGGGCCTCCTCCACCCCCCGAGTCTCCTCGAGGACGATCCCCACCAGTTCCTCGACGCTCGAGATCTGTGCCCGCTCGACGAGCCAACGCCTGCCGATGCGAATGGCCAGTCGTTCAGCCACGGCGCGCCGATCGAGATCCTCGATGCTGGTGAGATCCCAGATGCTCACGATTCCCATCATGCGGCGCAGCATCTTGGCCCCGCCGTGTCCCGCCGTATCGTGGAGCAGATCGGCCATGTAGCGCCGCCGATACTCGGCGAAGGCCTGGTCGCCCCCGGGGAAGTCCCAGTACGCATCCGGGACCAGCTCGCCGCGGTTGTTCTCGATCCAGAGTGTCTCGAACTTGCGTGCGAACTCGGACCAGACTCCGCGCACCAGGTCGAGCAGGTAGGACTGGTACTCGCGACGCATACCCGGATCGGAAGTATGTGCGTAATGGGAGAGATGGTTGAGCACCAGGTTTTCGAGGATTGCGCCCAGATCGAATCCCATCGGACCGTAGAAGGCGAACTCCGGATCGATCACCCGAGTGTCGCCTTCATTCACCATGATGCTCCCGGTGTGGAGATCGCTGTGAATCAGCGCCTGGGCATGGGTCATGTAGCCGGCCTTCATCTCGGCGAGGGCGAGTTTGAGCGCCGCGTCGGCGCGCACCTCGCGAACCTCGGCGTCGATGCGCGGATTCCACTGGTTCTCCGGGGACTCCATGTAGGGATTGGTGAAGACAAAATCCTCCTGGATCTTGCACAGGTGTGGATTGATGAACTCGCCCATCAGCGTCTTTTTCTCGAGTCCGGTCAGGTAGAGATCGGAAGTGAAGAAGAGCACGCGGGCCGCGAAGCTGGAGATATGGTCCACGAAGAGCGGGAAGGTCTTGCGCGCGACCAGCGGCTTGCGCATGATCTCGTGCATCCGCAGATGCTCCATGATGACCAGCGACATCTCCGCGTCGGAGTCGAAGACCTGAGGGACCAGACCGGGAGCCAGCTCGTTGTACTTCAGCAGGGCCTGGGTCTCGAAACGCATCCTCTCCCGAGTCAGCGGCCACGACTCGCCGGCCACGCGCAGGTAGGGCAGCGCCTGCTTCAGAACCGCGGACTGGCTCGGCTCGGCGGCATTCTCGACGATGAACACCAGGTTCAGGTTGCCGTCCCCCACTTCCCTCGCGCGGAGCTGCGCTCCCTTCTCGAATACCGCCTCCATCGCTGGACAGGATCGGACGTAATCCACGACACTTTTTTCGTCCAGTGCTCGATAGGCCATCGCTTCTCTCCGGCTCAGCGCTGCTCGGGATAGAGGCCCAGGATCCCCTCTTCGGAGGCGTCACAGATACCACGCTCGGTGATCAGTCCCGTCACCAGGCGAGCCGGCGTCACATCGAAGGCGAAGTTCGCCGCCGGGCTCCCCGCCGGGGTCAAGCGGACGTCGAGGATCTGGCCCTCGTGGCAGCCGCGAATGTTGCTCACCTCGCCCCCCCCTCTCTGCTCGATCGGAATCTCGGCCACCCCGTCGCGCATGGTCCAGTCGAACGACGACGAGGGCAAAGCGACATAGAAGGGAACGCCGTTGTCGTGGGCCGCGAGGGCCTTCAGGTAGGTGCCGATCTTGTTGGCGACGTCACCGGTAAAAGTGGTGCGATCGGTTCCCGTGATGACCAGATCGACCTCTCCATGCTGCATCAGATGCCCTCCGACGTTGTCCGCCACCACCGTGTGCGGCACCCCCTCGTGACCGAGCTCCCAGGCGGTCAGCCGCGCGCCCTGGTTGCGCGGCCTCGTCTCGTCGACCCAGACATGCACCTCGATGCCGCGGTCGTGGGCGGCGTAGATCGGTGCGGTGGCGGTTCCGTAGTCGACGAAGGCAAGCCAGCCGGCGTTGCAGTGGGTGAGCACGTTGACCCTCTTCCCTCCCTTGCGGCGACTGATCGCTTCGATGAGGCCGACGCCGTGCTCGCCGATGCGCCGGCAATACTCCGCGTCTTCGTCGGCGATCTCTTCGGCGGTGATCCGTGCCCTGCGCACCAGCGCCTCGACCTGGTCCGCCGCGCGCAGTCCTTCGAGCTGCCTTTCCACGCCCCACTCCAGGTTCACCGCGGTCGGCCGGGTCGCTCTGAGCTTCCGCCCGGCCGCCTCCAGGGCGTGCAAGAAGGGCTGGCGATCCAGGTCGGATGCTTCGAGGGCGGCGATGTACATCCCGTAGCCGGCGGCGGCGCCGATCAGGCCGGCACCGCGCACGTGCATCTCGGCGATGGCGGTCGCGACCTCGTCGACCGTCCTCAAGTCCTCGACGACGAATTCGTGCGGCAGGTCGCGTTGATCGATGATCTGCACGACGCGCGGGTCGTCCTCTTTCAACCAGATCGTTCGGTAATGCCGGCCCGAAACCCTCATTCGTCGCTTCCTTCCGATGGTGCCGCGTTCGGCTCCAGCAGTGCGTCCAGGAGCTCCAACTGGCCAGTCCGCCGCGTCCGTTCCTCGAGCAAAGAACCGAGAATACCCGCCGCCAGATCGTCGAGCCCGGGCTGGTCGGGGTTGGCTGCGCGAACCGATTCCACCCACTCCTCGGGCAGTGCTTCCAGACCGTGAAGCGCTCCCGCGACACTGCCCGCCATCGCCGCGATGGTGTCGCTGTCGCGCCGAAAATTGGCGCCCTCCACCACCGACTGCCGGTAGTCCCCCCGGGTGAAGGCGAGGATGCCGAAGGTGGCGGGGACCAGCTCCAAAGCGTCGGCCAGACCGAGCAGCATCTTGTCGTGAAAGCGTCGCTTGAAATCGGCCGCGTCCGCCGACTCGCGGGCCATCTCCAGCGCCGTCCGGATGCGCGCGGCGGTGCGCTCGTCGGAGTGTTGTGCTCCCGCCTCCAAGACCTCGTCGATGCCCGCACCGGGCACCATCGCGGCGGCGACGGCGGCGGCCAGGGCGCCGGGGGCCGTGGCCGAGACCCCGGACTGCAGCACCGAGCTCACCTCGACCGCGTCCATCGATGCCTGACGCGGGTCGCCGGCGTTGATCAACCCCACCGGCGGGATCATCATCGCCGCGTCGCAGGCCGGCAGATTGCCCTGTCCCATGTCGCGGGCGTCGGGCATCTCGCTCAGGAGCTGATCGTAGGGTTGGTTGGTGATATGGAAGTAGAGCTTGAACCAGACCACCGCTTCGCCCGGCCAGAGCTGCCCGGGCTCGCGCGTGAAGTACTCGCGGCGCATGTACTTGCAGTAGGCACGGGCGAACTCCCGCGCGCCGATCCGTCCTTTGCTGTCGACGATGGCCAGACAGACGATGTTCTTGAGAATCGTGTCGTCGGTATAGGTCCCCTTCGGGGATCCGCGGAAGTACCAGTGCGGTCCGTCGGGGAGATAGTCGACCAGGGTCTCGATGCGGCGCGTGCCGAAGCTCTTCTCGATCTGGTCGCCGTCGCCCGACCAGGGCTCGATCGGCCCGCCCAGCGCGTCGCCGATGGCGCCTCCGAATATGGAGCCCTTGATCTTGCTCGCGGCGAGAGAGGTGGACATATCGATCTCCAGGGAAGGCAGCTGCAGGGTGCGCCAAAGCGCGAGTCTACTGCAGCCGCGGCAGGCTAAGCTTCAAGGTTGCGCTTCCGCACAGCGAAGCGCGCAGCCCCAGCCTCGGAGCACGCCATGTCCGCCCGTCCCAAGACCACGCCCAAGCCCCCGTGGCTCAAGGTCCGCCCCCCCTCGGGAGCGCGCTACGGCGCGATGAAGGAGCGCGTGCGGCGGCTGGGTTTGCACACCGTCTGCGGCGAGGCGCGCTGCCCCAATCTCGCGGAATGCTGGGGCGAGGGCACCGCCACGCTGATGCTGCTGGGCGAGATCTGCACCCGCGGCTGTCGCTTCTGCGCCGTGAAGACCGCCCGCCGGGGCGAGCCGCCCGATCCGGACGAGCCACGCAAGGTGGCGCAGGCGGTGGCCGAGATGGGGCTCGACCACGTGGTGCTGACCTCGGTCGATCGAGACGACCTGGCCGATGGGGGCGCGGCCCATTTTGCGGCGACCGTGGCCGAGGTGCGCAGACTCTGTCCAGGGGTGGGCGTGGAGCTCTTGACTCCCGATTTTCGCGGGTCGGAGAGCGCCCTGGGATCGGTGCTCGACGCCGCCCCCGAGGTGCTGGCCCACAACATCGAGGTGGTGCGCCGCCTGACTCCGGCGATCCGCGACCAGCGCTGCGACTACGACCTTTCGCTCGAGCTGCTGCGCCGAGCCAGGGCCCTCGCGCCGAGAATCGAGACCAAGAGCTCGATCATGCTCGGCCTGGGCGAGAGCGACGCCGAGGTGCGCGAGGCGCTGAGCGATCTGCGTGCCGCGGGGGTCGGAACCGTGACCCTGGGGCAGTACTTGCGCCCCACCCCGAAGCACGCGCCGGTGGTCGAGTACTGCCCTCCGGAGCGCTTTCGGACGCTGGCGAAATGGGCGCGCGAGCTTGGTTTTCGTCGGGTCGCGTCCGATCCTCTTGTTCGGTCGTCTTATCGCGCCGGAGCGCTCTTCGAGGGCGCGGGAACGGACCGATAGCCCGCCGGCACTGCTCCCCATCCACCATCAGAAAAGCCCCTCTCCCCGATGCCCGAGATGAATCTGATCGAGGCCGTGAGACGCGGTCTGGAGCTGGAGATGGAGCGCGACGAGCGGGTCGTCGTGCTGGGCGAGGACGTGGGGCGCTACGGCGGGGTGTTTCGCGCCACACTCGGGCTGCAGGAGCGTTTCGGCGAGCAGCGGGTGATCGACACGCCGCTCTCCGAGAGCGGCATCATCGGCACCGCGATCGGCATGGCGCTCTACGGCCAGCGACCGGTGCCCGAGATCCAGTTCGCCGACTTCATCTACCCGGCCTTCGACCAGATCGTCAGCGAGGCAGCCAAGTACCGCTATCGCAGCGGCGGCGAGTACACGGTGCCGATGACCATTCGCACTCCCTACGGGGGCGGAATCGGCGGCGGCCACTACCACTCGCAGTCTCCCGAGGCGCTCTTTTGCCAGGTGCCGGGACTGAAGATGGTGGTTCCCTCCGATCCCTTCACCGCCAAGGGTCTCCTGGCGGCGGCGGTTCGCGACCCCGATCCGGTGCTCTTTCTGGAGCCCAAGCGGCTCTACCGATCGGCCCGGGGCGAGGTGCCGGACGACGAGCATCTGCTGCCCCTGGGACGGGCCCGGATCGCCCGCGCGGGCGACGCCTGCACCCTGGTGGCATGGGGCGCGATGGTCGAGGTCGGACTGGGCGCGGCCGCGATGGTCGAAGCCCAGGGCGCGGCGGTCGAGGTCGTCGATCTCCTGACTCTCGCTCCGCTGGACCAGGAGACGGTGCTGGCCTCGGTGCGCAAGACCGGCCGCCTGGTGGTGGTGCAGGAGGCGCCCTCGTTTTGCGGCTACGCGGCCGAGCTGGCGGCGCTGGCGGCCGATGCGGCGGTGCTCAGCCTGGAGGCGCCGGTGCGACGCGTCTCGGGCCTGGACACGCCCTTCCCCTACACTCTCGAGCAGGCCTACCTGCCGAGCCCGCGGCGGCTCGCAAAGGTGCTGATCGAGACCATCCGGTTCTGAAGGACCTGGAACACCCCGAGCGGAGCATTCGATGCGCTTCGAGTTCAAGCTGCCGGACATCGGCGAAGGAGTCGTGGAGGGCGAGATCGTCCAGTGGTTGGTAGCGGAAGGCGACGCCGTGCAGGAGGACCAACCCCTGGTCGAGGTCATGACCGACAAGGCCACGGTCGAGATCCCGGCGCCGCAGAGCGGGACGATCATCGAGACGCAGGGCGAGATCGGCGAGACGGTCGCGGTCGGCTCCGTGCTGCTGGTGATCGACACCGACGCCGTGAGCACGCCGGATCAACCGCCGGCGGCCGCGATGGCCCCCACCGTGGAGGCCGAGGGTCCGGTTCAGCCGGTGGAGGCGCCCCAACCCCACCCGCTGGCCGGGGCCCAGGCCCTGGCCGGCCCGCGCAAAGTGCTGGCCGCCCCGGCGACCCGCCGCCTGGCCCGCGAGCTCGGCATCGACGTCGCGGCGGTGGCTGGCACCGGCGCCCGCGGCCGGGTGACCCAGGCCGACGTGGTGGCGGCTTCCTGCCGCGAATGCGGCGCCGCGGCCACCCCGCGTCGAGGAGACGCCCGCGCGGTCGATGCGCCGCCCGCGCAGCCCGTCGCCGCAAAGCCCGAGGAATCGCTTGCCGGCAGCCCTCCCCCTGCAGCCGGGATTCCCATGCCGGTCGACGGCGCCCCGCTCGAGCAACGAACGCCCTTCGTCGGCCTGCGCAAGCGCATCGCCATGAAGATGGCCGAGTCGACCCGCACAGCGGCGCACTTCACCTACGTCGACGAGGTCGACATGAGCGAGCTGGTGGCGCTGCGCATGCGCTTGAAGGCGGCGGCCGAGGCGCGCGACGCGAAGCTGAGCTATCTGCCCTTCGTCGTCAAGGCGCTGGAACGCGCCTTCGCGCTCTTCCCGACCATGAACTCGACGCTGGACGAGGCGCGCAACGAGCTGGTGGTGAAGCGCAGCTACCACATCGGCATCGCGGTCGACACCGCGAAGGGGCTCTTCGTGCCGGTGGTCAAGGGGGTCGAGCGCAAGAGCCTGTTGCAGATCGCGGCGGAGATCGCGCAGCTGGCCCAGCTCTGTCGCGAGGGCAAGGCGACGCGCGAGCAGCTCACCGGCTCGACCTTCACCATCACTTCGGTCGGCAACATCGGTGGCATGTTCGCCACGCCGATCATCAACTTCCCAGAGGTGGCGATTCTCGGCATCAATCGAATCCACGATCGGCCGGTGGTCCGTGACGGCGAAATCGTCATCCGCAAAATGATGTATCTTGCCCTGTCCTTCGATCACCGGATCATCGACGGCGCGGTGGGCGCGGGCTTCTGCAACGAGATCAAGCGCTATCTCGAGTCCCCTGGGTTGTTGATGCTGGACATGGCCTGATGCTCGAGCTCGACAACGACGCCACCACGATCCTGCGCCCCGACGGCACCCTCGCCGGAGAGTGCCCGGTCGACGATGCCGAGCTGCTCTCGCTCTACCGCGACATGCTCAAGCTGCGCACCATCGACAACCGCATGGTGACCTTGCAGCGTCAGGGACGGATCGGTTTCTACGGTCCGGCCACCGGTCACGAGGCGGCGGTGGTCGGCGCCTGTCGGGCGCTGGAGGAGCGCGACTGGATCTTCCCGGCGCTGCGCGAGAGCGCCATGACCTGGCTGCGCGGCATGCCGCTGCAGTCGTTCGTGGACCAGCTCTTCGGCAACCGCCGCGATGCCGCGCACGGCCGTCAGATGCCCTGCCACCACACTTTTCGAGAGGGCAACTACGTCAGTCTCTCGGCGGTGATCGGCACCCAGCTTCCGCAGGCGGTCGGAGCGGCGCTGGCGGCGCGCGCGCGGGGCGACGACGTGGTGGTGGTCGGATTCCTGGGAGACGGCGCCAGCAGCTCCGGCGACTTCCACGCCGCCGCCAACTTCGCCGGGGTGTTTCGTCCACCCCTGGTGCTCTTCTGCCAGAACAACCAGTGGGCGATCTCCGTCCCCTTCGAACGCCAGACCGCTTCCGATGGCGTGGCGGTGAAGGCGTCGGCCTATGGGATCGACGGAGTGCGCGTCGACGGCAACGACATATTGGGAGTGCTGGGGGCCACCCGCGCCGCGCTGGGGCGCGCCCGGTCGGGCGCCGGGCCGACGTTAATCGAAGCACTCACCTATCGCGTGGGACCTCACACCACTTCGGATGATCCCCGGCGCTATCGCGACGAGACGGTCACGGAGCAGTGGAAAGAAGAGCGCGATCCTCTGCGCCGCCTGGAGGTGTTGCTCGAGGCCAAGGAGCTGTTGCGAGAGGCCGATCGTTCGACCTGGGTTGGCGAGCTCGAAGGAGAACTGCGAGAATGTATCGCCTCCGCCGAGGCCGCGGGGCCGCCCGCCCTCTCCTCGATGGTCGATGACGTCTACGCGGAGCCGACGGCTCTACTGGAAAAGCAGCGCAAGATGCTGCTCGAAAGAGGATAAGGATCGATGGAGACGAAGCAGGTCGACGTGTTGGTCATCGGCGCCGGACCGGGCGGCTACCCCGCTGCCATCCGCCTGGCACAGCTCGGAAAGAGCACCTTGCTCGTGGACCGCCACGGGCTGGGCGGGGTCTGCTTGAACGTCGGCTGCATCCCCTCCAAGGCTCTGATCAGCGCCGCCAAGACCTACCAGAAGCTGCTCTCCGCGGAGTCGATCGGGGTGCGGATCTCGGGCGATGTATCGATCGACCTGGAGCAGCTGCAGGACTGGAAGGACGCGGTGGTCGGCAAGCTCACCGGCGGGGTCGCCACTCTGTGCAAGAAGAACGGCGTCGAGCTGGTGCGTGGCGAGGCTTCATTTCTGGCGCCGGATCGGGTGCGGATCGTGGCCGCCGACTCGGAGCTGGAGGTGCGTGCGCCCGCGGTGGTGGTGGCCACCGGCTCGCGCCCGATCGAGATCCCGGGCTTTGCCTTTTCGACCGACGAGGGGGTGCTGAGCAGCACCTCCGCCCTGGCGCTGCGCGAGCTTCCGCCGCGGCTCTTGGTGGTCGGCGGCGGCTACATCGGCCTGGAGCTGGGGACGGTGTTCCAGAAGCTCGGATCGAAGCTGAGGGTGGTGGAGATGACCGACTCGCTGCTGCCCGGTTTCGATTCCGACCTGGTCGGAGTGGTGCGACGCAATCTCAAGAAGGCCAAGACCGATATCCACGTCGACACCAAGGCGCTCGGCTATGCCAAGGGCGCAGACGGTGACCTCGAGGTAGAGCTGGAATCCGCGCACGGCAAGACCTCGATGGTCGAGGTCGACAAGATCCTGGTGACCGTCGGGCGAGTGCCGAACACCGAGGGCTTCGGACTGGAGCAGCTCGGGATCGAAATGGACGGCCCTTTCATCCGCGTCGATCGACAGCTGCGTACCAGTCTCCCCGGCGTCTTCGCGATCGGCGACGTGGCCGGGCAGCCGATGCTGGCCCACAAGGCGACCAAGGATGCCGAGGTGGTGGCGGAGGTGATCGCGGGCAAGCCGGGTGCGGAGCTCGACGTGAAAGCGATGCCATCGGTGGTCTTCACCGATCCCGAGGTAGCGACGGTCGGTCCATCGGAGAGGGAGCTGGCCGCCGGCGGAGTCGAGACGCTGGTGGGGAAGTTCCCGATGGCGGCGCTCGGCCGCGCCTTGACCAACAACGAAAGCGACGGTTTCGTGAAGACCATCGCCGACAAAGAGAGCCACGAGCTGCTCGCCGTGCAGATCGTCGGCGCCCACGCTTCGGATCTGATCAGCGAGGCGGCGCTGGCGATCGAAATGGGTGCCGTGGTGGAAGATCTCTCGTGGACGGTTCACCCGCATCCGACGCTGGGCGAAGGCTTGATGGAGTCCGCGAAAGTGCTGCTGGGCGAGGCGGTGCACGCGCTGCCCAGGCGCTAGCGGGCTCGAGCTCAGCACGGAGCACGCGATGCGCCAGCTTTCTAGTTCAGCCTGAGAGCCAAGTCGAATGCCTGCGCCAGCGCCACCTGCACCGTGTCGCTGTCCTCGGCATCGGTGGAAGACGAGAGATAACGCGACAGATCGTCCACCGCTCGCCACCAGTTGCCGAGGTCGTGGTGCAGCATGCCCCGGTCCCGGATCTCCGGCAGCAGCCCGGGAGAAGCCTGCAACAGGCGAATCACCACCGCCAGCGCGTGGTCGGTATGGCCGTTCAATCGAAACGCCTTTTTCAGTGTGTGCAAGATCCGCACCGTCAGATCTCGATTCGAGAGCGGTGCGAGCTCGTGCGGCGCCACCATGTGCTGGCCGCGGGCCTGACGCGCCTTGCGCAACGCTTCGGCCGCATTGAAAATCCGTCCCCGGTCGAAGAGATCGACGAACAGATCCTCACCGATCCGCACCACCAGCTGGCCAGGCAACATCACGGGTGCACAGCTCAGCCCCCTACGTCGCAACGCACCCAGGTAGGGAATCGCCAGCGTGCCCGCAGTCCCCAAACCACGTTCGAGCACCTCGCTCAAGAAGCAGTTGCGCGGATCGAAGTAGTCTTCGCTGTTGCCGCGCATCTTGCGTTCGCCGAAGAAATAGCGATTCAGCGCGGCCACCGCGTCGCCCACCACCGCACCCTCGACGATGTGCCCCGCGGCCTCCCGCTCGAACTCCCGGTAGCGCTCCAGGGCGCGGTCCACGTCGATCTGACGGCCGTGATCGGCCTGGATCGTGAGCGCCGCCAGGGGCAGATCGAGATCGTGCTCCCCGGCGCGCAGCATGAGACTCAGACGGTCGTTCGCCGACGGCAGCCGCGTCATGGTGTCCACCGCCAGGCGAGCACGATTCGATCGGTGATGGCGCGCGACTCCGCGAGAGGAGACGCCACCGGTCGCACCTGGTCGAGCTCGGCGATGAGGACCGAGTCCTTCCAGATCGTGACGCCGACGAAAGGAGTCCACTCCCATACGGCGTCGTAGAGCAGATCACGGTCGGGATCGATGCGCGAGACGCGCAGTCCGGGGACGAATCGGCCCCACTCGGCGCTCCCTTCCACGGTCGAGCCGGTCATCTCGACCCCGGCCGCACGGTTGTCTCCCGCCAGCCACTCTCCCCACAGCGACAACCCCTTCCAGCGCAACGAGCCGTCCACCGCCCAGGCACGACCCCGCTCCAGCGCCGTCGAGCGCGCCCAGTTGGCGCCGGCACCGAGCTCGACCTGGTCGCAGAGCCGGACCGATGCGCGGGCGATCCACTGCTTTTCGCTGTCCTGATCTTCGTTCTTGGGTCCCACCCCATTCATGCAACCGAGCCGGGCGGATACGCTCCTCCGCTCCTCGTCGCGCCACCGCCAGCCGATCGATACCCCCTCGTCCCGCCCCACGAAGCCGGACTCGCCCGCGTTCGCACCAAAGTCGGCATCGTTGTCGCCGAAGAGGTCGTAGACGATGTCCCGGTCGGTGGTGCGCAGATCGCGGGCGGAGATCAATGCGCCCCGGGAGAAAGGCCGCTTGAAACGCCCGACCTGGATCTCGAATCCCGCTCCGATCCCCGCCTCGATGTAGCCGTCCAGGAGCTCGACCTCGTCGGGGCGGGCCCGCACCTCGATGACCAGGGAGCGTTGCTTCCCCAAGTCCTCTTCGATCTGGAAGCGGCTGCGCCGAAAGCCGAAGGAGACCGGATCGCCGCTCCGTGTCCGCTCCAGCTGAAACTGCAGCATGGGGTCGATCTTGGTGGCCGGGGCGCCGCTTCCGACCGCCGCCAGGGCGGGCGCCAGGACAAGGCGCAGCCCCATCCGACAGCTGCGCATCCACCGCCCACCGCAAGCACCAGGGCGGCTCACGTCTCGCCCTCGTCCACACCCCACTGGATATCGGTGACCAGAGGGTCCATGCGCGCGCGCAAATCCTTCACCCAGCGCTCGACCGCCTCGCCGGCGCCGATGCGCACGCGGGCCTGCACACGGCCGTCGTCGCGCCGCTCCCGCAGCGAGAGCAGACTCGCGCCGGCCGACTCCTCCACCGCCTCCTCGATGCAGGCGGCGAGCGCCTGCGCGTCCTGCCCCTTGGCCTTGACCACGATCGCCGCATGCCGCGGCCCCTCTTCGATCTCTCCCGAATCGGGCTCGTCTTTGCCCCAAAGTAGGATCGGAATCAGCAGCCCCCAGAAGGCCAGAGCGCTCACTCCGCCGAGCCAGAACTGGCCCAGGCCGCAGGTCATGCCGAGGCCGATGTGGACGAAAATCAGCGCGGTTTCGACCGGGTTGCTCACCACGTTGCGAAAGCGGATGAAGCTGCCCAGCCCCACCAGTCCCATCGCGCGCTCGAAGCTGTCGTTGATCACCAGCACCATGAGCGCCGCGGCGATCGTCAGGATCACCTGGGTCTGCGCCATCCGCCGGGCGCGCCTCCCATCCCCGCTGGCTCGCCGGCGCAGAGGATGGAGCGCCAGGAAAGCACCGATGAGGGCGGCGATGGCCAGGCGCGCCACCAGCTGCCCCAGCTCGTAGGAGGAGAAGGCGGCCCCTCCCAGGGGCGGCAGCTCCAGAGTCGCCGTCGTGTCCTCGAGCCCGGCGCCCGCGGCCCACGCGGTGCCAGCGGCCAGCGCCGAGAAGAGGGCCGGCAGGAGGGCATGGAAAGGGCGCCGCAGGGCTCCCTGTGTGGCGGAGGCTGCGCATCCCGTGGCTGACGTTGCTGACATGGGCCAAGGATATCGACTGCACCGGCGCAGGGGAACTCTCTCTCGATTTCCCATAATTCGCTGGCCCACGTCCTCGATCGGGCCTAACCTCCGTCGATCTTCGCAGCGGGAGCGCCGCCGACCCATCATGCATCGCTTGTTCGGAATCGTCCTGATCGCGTTCTCCTCGGGGTGTGCCGAGAAGGGCATCGCGCCGCCCCTGGAGCAGGTGCCCCGGGTCGTGCTGAACGAGCTGATGGCGCGCAACGAAACGACGCTCACCGACGACGAAGGCGATTTCGACGACTGGATCGAGCTGGTCAATCTCGGCGGCGACGCGGTCCCCTTCGAGGAGCTTCGGCTCTCGGATCGGATCGACGACCCCACCCCCTGGACCCCGCTCCGCGCCGCTCCACTCGACCCGGGAGAGCGGGTGCTGATCTGGGCCGACGACGAGACCGACGAAGGGCCTCTGCACGCCGACTTCAAACTGAGCGCCGCGGGCGATACCCTGGTGCTGCGCTGGGCCCACGACGGCGCGATCATCGACTCGGTCAGCTTCGGTCCTCTCGCACCCGACCAGGCCTACGCCCGGATGCCCGACGGCGAAGGTGCCTGGACGCCCACCGACTCCCCGACCCCCGGAGAAAGCAACCAGTGAACTCGAGCATTGTGATTCGGATGGTCCTGCTGATGGCGGCAGTTCGCCCTCTGGGCGCCTCGGCCGATGTGCATCTGAACGAGCTCATGGCGGTGAATGACAGCACAATCGCCGACGAAGCACAGGAATACGACGATTGGTTCGAGCTTTACAATAGCTCAGTCCTGCCACTCTCCCTGCTGGGCTACTCGGTCAGCGACGATCTCGAGGACACGCTCGGCTGGGCCTTCCCGGACACCACGATTCCCGGTGAGAGCTTCCTCTTGGTGTGGGCCGACGACGATGAGGAGCAGGGCCCCTTGCACACCACCTTCAAGCTCAGCGGTTCGGGCGAGGGTCTCTACCTGCGCCACGCGGGAGCGATCGTCGACTCGGTCAGCTTCGGGGCTTCCGGGGCCGATACATCGTACGCACGTCTTCCCGATGGTGGCGGTGATTGGCAGTGGACGGCCGAGCCGACGCCGGGCGCCTCCAACGCCTCGTCCGATCTGCTGCACCCAGCCCCGCCATCCGGCCGCGCCCTGCTGGCGCTGGGTGCGGCGCAACCCAACCCCTTCAATCCCCGCACCATGGTGCCGGTCACACTTGCGGAAGACGTTTCGCGACTGCGAGTTGTCGCGTACGATGTCGCGGGACGGGCGGTTGCTCTGCTGCACGACGCTCCCGCCGCGAGCGGCACACTGCGTCTTTCCTGGGACGCGCAGGGGCTGGCCAGCGGTATCTATGTCATCCGCGCGCAAGCGGACCGGCGGATACTGATCCGCAAAGTGGTGTTGCTGAAGTAGACCAGACCGCGTGTCGAAATCGAACCTGTTAGAGGCGGCGCGATGACTTCACCCAAACGAATCTTCTGGTTGCTGGCGACGATCGGTGTCGTCTCGGGGTGCGACGATCGCAGCGCCGAGCCGGAACCGGAGCTCCCTGCGCCAGCTACGGAACAAGCGCCCACCCGTGTCGAGGAAAAGACGCCGAGGGTGTTGCAGGACAGCGACCGGGTGGAGATCTACGCCGAAGTGTTGCGCCAGGTGCTGCGCAAGGAGCAGACGCCGCGCAGTGGGGCGCTGGTCGATGCCTCGGGACTGCTCGGCCTCGATGACCAACAGCGTCACGAAGTGCTCGTTGCTCTGGAGCCGATCGAGCCGCGCGCTTTTTTTGGCACTCGCGATGATGTGCTCCGCAAGGCGAAGGAAAGCGAGGAGGAGCGGGACCGCGACGAGACGGCGCGCAAGAACAAGGCGGCGGCCGCCCGCGAACGCAGTGGATCGTCGACCGCCGCAACGCCGGTGGAGTTCACGCCCGTGGCCGGCGACGAGGCACCGATGTTGGTGCTGACGATCGAGGTCCGCAGCTTCACCGCGCAGCGCGCCTCGATCGTCGGCTCCTCGTGGCATCTCGAGGCCGGCGACAAGCGCACCCACTATGCCGCGGCCTGGAGCGACGGCCGATGGCGAGTGAGAGAGGATCGCTCGGGCGGGATCGAAGAGGCTGGGTGAGCCTGCAATTTTGTCCTTGACGCTGTCAGATGGCTGGACTATTTATCGCCTAATTCATCGGGCGAATCGATCTTGGAGTCGGGGGCTTCACGCGATGCTTTCTAGACGGCCTGCGAGTGTGGCGGCAATCGTCGATGCGTGGCAAAAGCGAGCTCGGGGTCAGAGCCGTCGCCATCCGCTCCCGGGCCGATCGGGACAAACGATTGTTGCGAGGATGTTGGTGGACGCCGACCGGCGTCTCACCAGCGTTCTCGCTCGACTGTGATCAACACCGAACCTCGAGAGGAGCTCCAATGAGGTTTATTGCTAAAGGACTGATCTCCGGCGTCGGACTGACGATGATCTTCGCCGGAAGCGCTTTCGCGAACGGCAGCCGGGTCAACGCCATGGGCGGTGACGATCGTCTGCTGCTCGACGACAACACGATCCGCTATCGTTTCCCCCACTACCTGATCAAGTTCCACGACGTGAACGTCGAGGACGGCGCCAGCTTCTCGATCGTGCATGACTACGGCGATGCATCCGTCGGCGCCATGCACGACGCGACTCCGGGATCGACCAACTGGCTCGACCTGATGTATGCTCGCGACAACTGGGGCGTCATCATCGAGCTCGATCACTGGTCCGCGGGCGAGGACCTGGCCGGCTACTCCGGCGCCTGGGCCACCTTCGGCACCGAGGCATTCGGCGGCGACTTCGCGGTCGGCGGCGGCTTCGCCTCCAGCGATCCCGTTGGCGGTGGTGACACCAGCAGCGAGTTCGAAGGACACCTGAACTACCGCGGCCTCGACGGCGTCAGCTCCTGGTTCAATCTCGGTCCGATGGCCGAGGTCACGTTCTGGAAGCTCTCCGACGTCATGAGCACCATGTGGGCGGAGCTGGGTATCGGTGCCAACCACACCTTCGGAACCAGCGGCACGGTGGTGTGCGGAGTCTTCTTCGGCTACAGCAACACCAGCTACGACGAAGAGAACGTGGACAGCGTCAGCATGATCGTGCTGCCCGACGTGCGCGTGGGCGTGGAATACGATCTCGCCAACTGGTTCGGCCACGACGTGACCCTGCGCGCCGGCGCCGACCGCATGACCTCGTTCTCCGACGGAGCGATCTCGCACAGCTTCTCGCAGAACTACGGCATGGGCGTGGGCAACGACCGCGTCTCGATCGACGGCGTTCTGGCGAGCGGCGTGCTGCAAAACGGTCCCTACATCGTCGGCGGAGTCGCCACCGGGCTCTTCAGTCAGCTTTCTGTGACTGTCGGCCTCGACTAGACCGTCTACTTCGCCTTCCAGGCGCTCGACCCCCATCCTCCCCCTGGGCGGCTGGGGGTCGAGTCTGTACAGTTCCCGGAATCGACCTCTCCTTTCAAGGACCAGCGCTTGACTCGCAGATCGATCCTGGTGATCGTCGCCGCTCTGATCGCCTTCTTCGCGGCCGGGCCCTTGCTGCGCCCCGATGGGAGCTACCTTGCACGGGTGGCGGTCTGTGCGCGCCTTCCCGAGCTGGTCGCCGAGCTCTCTCCGATCGCGGACCGTGGAGCCATCGCGTTGCGCGTCCGCGGACCGCAGGCGCAGGAGATCGAGCGCGCCCTCGCCGAGGCGATCGAGTCGGGGGGTGACCTGCGCGTCGACCCGAGCGCCGCAACGATCCTGGAGGCAGAGCTCTCGCCGAATGCGGGGGCTCCGCTGCTGCGGCTGCGCGCCGGTGTGAGCTGGCAACACGAGCTCCACGGGCGCGCGATCGGCTGGCTCTCGCTGCTGCCCCCTTTCGTCGCCATCTTGCTGGCCCTGACCCTGCGCAAAACCATTCCCTCGCTCTTGCTCGGAGTCTGGTTCGGTGCCGTGCTGATGGCCGACGGGGGGCTGCCGGGCTCGTTGATCGCGGGCTCGATCAGCCTGGTCGCCGATTACATCATTCGGGTTTCGTTCTTCGACTATGAAAATCTGTTGCGTCCTGCCACCTGGACACCGGCCAGCTTCCAGCTCGAGATCATCCTCTTCGTGCTGGGCCTGGTCGGCACCGTGGGCATCGCCAGCCGGGCGGGCGGGATTCAGGGTGTGATGAACCTGGTCCTGAAAGCAGCCACCGGAGTGCGCTCGGCGCTCCTGGCGACCTATGCGATGGGGTTGGCGATCTTCTTCGACGACTACTCAAACACTCTGATCGTTGGCAACACGATGCGCCCGCTCACCGACCGCCTGCGAGTGTCGCGTGAGAAGCTGGCCTATATCGTCGATTCGACGGCGGCACCGGTGGCGGGGATCAGCGCGCTCTCCACCTGGGTCGCCTACGAGGTTTCGATGTTCGCGGAGCCGGTGGCGGCGCTCGGAATGAGCGACAATCCGTACTCGGTGTTCCTGCAGACCATCCCCTACCGTTTCTACTGCCTCTTGACCTTGCTGATGGTCGCGCTGGTGGTGGTCAGCGGCCGCGACTTCGGGCCCATGCTAGGGGCCGAGCGGCGCGCCCGCAAGAGCGGGGCGGTGGTCCGCGAAGGCGCCTCTCCCACCCTCTCTTCGGCGCTCGATGCCGCCGAGCCGAAGCCGGGTGTGCCGGCGCGCTGGTTCAATGCCGTCGCGCCCATCGCGCTGGTGCTGGGGGCGACGATCGCGCTGATCTGGTCGACCGGCCACGCATCCCTGGAGGGCGCGTCCGGCTTCGACCCCTTCGACGGGGCCTACCTGCGCGCGGTGCTGGGTGGCGCCGATTCCGCCTACGCCCTCTTCATCGCGTCGTGGCTGGGATTCGCCCTGGCCTTCTCGATGGCGGTGTGGCAGAGGATCTTGCGGCCGGGGGAGGCTCTGCGGGCCGGCTTCGCGTCGTTCGGGGCGGTTACCGGCGCCATCGCCATCCTGCTCCTGGCCTGGGCGATCGGCAAGGTCTGCGCCGATCTGGGGACGGCTCACTATCTGATCGCGTTGCTCTCCGGACGGATCCCGCCCCTGGTGTTTCCCGCCGGTCTCTTCCTGGTCTCCTGCCTGGTGAGCTTCTCCACCGGCTCCTCGTGGTCGACGATGAGCATCGTGCTGCCGAACACGGTGTTTCTGGCACATGCCGTCGGCGCCGAATCGGCGATCGGAGCCGAGGCGATGACGGTGATGAGCATCGGCGCCGTGCTCGAGGGCTCGATCTTCGGCGACCACTGCTCGCCGATCTCCGACACCACCATCCTCTCGTCGACCGCCAGCGGGGCGGATCACGTCGATCACGTACGGACCCAGATCCCCTACGCCTGCGCGACCATGATCCTGGCCCTGGCGCTCGGCTACCTGCCGGTGGCCGCGGGAGTTCCGGTCGTCTTCGCATTGCCGGTGGCGGCGGCCGCAGTGGTGGCGTGCGTGTTCGGGTTGGGGCGACCGGTGCGGGCGTCCGACAGCGATCAGAGATAGGGCAAGGCGAGGCGCGCCACCCCATCGCGCAGCCGTACGGCGAATGGCCGTCCGTCCACATCCTCGAGCGAGATGCGCCGCGCCCGCGCCATTCGCGCATCGATCAGGCCGCCCGCGACGGCCGCCAGCTCGGCGTCGTAGCACTCCACGTCCAACTCGAAGTTGAGCCGGAGCGAGCGGGCATCCCAGTTGGCGGAGCCGAGCAGGGTCCAGATCTCGTCGACCACCACGAGCTTGGTGTGATCGAAAGGCGGCGGCGTGAGATAGACGCGGCAACCGCTCTGCAACACCTGCCAGAGCTGCGCGGCCATCGCCCAGCGCACCAGCGCCAGGTTGCCCATCTCCGGCAGCACGATGTCGACCTCGACGCCGCGCAGCGCGGCGACCTGCAGGGCGGCGAGCAGCACCGGGTCCGGCACGAAGTACGGGGTCACGATTCGGATGCGATGCCGGGCACTGGCGATGGCGCATTGCAGGGTCAGAGAGAGCGCGCGCTGGGGGCCGTCCGGACCGTCCGGGATGCCGCGTGCGATCACCTCTCCGCGGGGCGGAAGCGCCGGGAAATAGTCGTCGCCGGTCAGCTCCTCGCCGGTGCAGAAGGCCCAATCGTCGGCGAAGGTGGCCTGCAGATGGGCCACCACGGGACCCTGCAGACGGGCCTGCAGATCGTGGATCGCCGCCGCGCGCTCGGTCGCGGCCACCTCGTGCCCGGCGCGAATGTTCATGCCACCGGTGAAGCCGACCTCACCGTCCACCACCAGGAGCTTGCGATGGTTGCGCAGGTTGACATAGGGCCAGCGCGAGGGGATCAGGGTCGGCAGGAAGAAGGCCACGGGGACTTCGCGCTCCCGCAGCTCGGTCTCGATGGTCGGATAGGAGTAGTGACGTCCGACTCCGTCGATCAGCACTCGAACCGCCACCCCCCGCATGCGGGCGCGCTCGAAAGCCCGCGCGAAGCGGATCCCGACTCGATCCCGGTCGAAGATGTAGCTGGCGCAGGTGACGCTGCGGCGCGCACCTTCGATGGCCTCGAGCATCGCCGGATAGGCGGCCTCACCATCGGCCAGCAGCTCGCAGCGGTTGCCCGATTCCAGACCGAAGGGGCTGATGCGATCGACCAGTCGGCGCAGCGGCCAGAGGTGCGCCGGGGCCCAGGACGATCCGGCCAGCGCCGCGCTCAGCGAGAGCCGCGCCGCCCCTTCGGGTGCGCTCGGTGCCCGCAGCCCACGCGCCCGGCGCGCGATCCGGTTGACACCGAAGAGCCAGTAGAAAACCGAGCCGAGCAAGGGCACGAACCAGATGAAGCCGACCCAGGCGATGGCGGCCCGCGGATCCCGCTTGTAGAGCAGCGCGCGGATGCTGGTGTAGACCGCCACGGCGACCACCATCGCGCTGAAGAGCAACGTCTCACCAACCGATGCCAGCCCCTCGATCATCGGCGCCCGCCCGGCGTCAAGAAACGCCGCACCAGGTCGGCCATCGCCCGCGGCGCCTGGGCGGTGAGATCGTGGCCCACGCCGGGCAGCACCTCCAGGCGGGCTCCCGGGATGCGCCCGGCGAGGATCAGCGAGTTCTGGTGCGGAATCAGCGCGTCGGCGTCCCCGGTCACCACCAGCGCCGGCAGGTCGAGGCGCTCCATCTCCTCCCCCATCTCATGCCGCCAGGCCGCCCACGCCTGGCGCGCGATCACCAGCAACGAGGGCGGATCGAGCGCCGCGTTGTGCCGCCACAGCTCGACCACCTCGGCGCTCTCCCGGGCGAACTCCGGCGTACAGATCGCGCTCGCCATGCTGCGGGCCGCCGGCGTCCCCCGCAAGAACGCACCCGCCGCGGCGATGCGGGCCATGGTACCGATCCGCGGCCGCAGGCCCCAGCGCGGACCGCACCAGGTCGCGCCGAGGATCAGACGGTCGACCCGTCCGACGTGCTCGTGGGCCAGGCGCTGCGCCACCATCCCCCCGAGCGAGAGCCCGAACACGTGGGCGCGCTCCGCGAACACCGACTTCATCAGATCGGCCAGGTCCCGGGCCAGCTCGGCGATGCCGAACGCCCCCGCCGCCGCGGACGAGCGCCCGATCCCCCGGTGGTCATAGGCCAGGATCCGAAAATGCGGGCGCAGGTAGTCGGCGAAGGGTTCCCAGTAGCGCAGCGACCGCGCCAGGCCCCGGATCAGCACCAAGGGCGGCCCCCTGCCGCTGATCTCGTAGTAGATCCGGTGTCCGTCGATCCGCGCGTGTGGCATGGGCGGATC
>CAZBBK010000011.1:23681-102618 GCA_964490075.1 uncultured Gemmatimonadota bacterium
TGGGCGGATCGCTACGCCCCTAGGGCGCGTGCACCTCGAAGAGCCCGGCGCCGCCCATGCCGCCGCCGATGCACATCGTGACGATGCCGAGCCCGCCGCCGCGCCGCCTGAGCTCGTGGATCAGGGTGGTCGAGAGCTTGGCTCCGGTGCAGCCGAGCGGATGGCCGAGGGCGATCGCGCCGCCGTTGACATTCACCTTGGCCGGGTCGAGTCCCAGCTCGCGCAGCACGTAGACCGACTGCGCGGCGAACGCCTCGTTGACCTCCAAGAGGTCGATCTGATCCAGCGACATCCCCTTGCGCTCCAGCAGCTTGCGCACCGCCGGCACGGGGCCGATCCCCATGATATCGGGGTCGACTCCGGCCGCCACGAAGCCGCGGAAGGTGGCCAGCGGCGCCAGGCCTCGTGCCTTCGCCTCCTCCGCCGCCATCACCACGGTGCAGGCCGCCCCGTCGGAGATCGGAGAGGAGTTGCCGGCGGTCACGGTGCCCTTCAGCATGAAGGCCGAACGCAGCTTGGCCAGGCCTTCGACCGTGGTCTCGGCGCGCGGGCACTCGTCCTGCTCGAGCGTGACCTCGGTCCAGACTCCGGCCTCGCTCTGCATTCGAGTCGCCACGGGCACCAGCTCGTCGTTGAAGCGTCCGGCCGCTTGTGCCGCCGCCGCCCGCGCCTGACTCTCGGCCGCGAACTCGTCCTGCGCCTCGCGGCTCACTTCGAAGCGCTTTGCCACCTCCTCCGCGGTATGACCCATCGCCGAGTACGACTCCGGGAAGCTCGCCGCGAGCTCGGGGTTGGGACAGGGTTTGAGGCCGGTCATCGGCACGATCGACATGCTCTCGACCCCGCCGGCCAGCACGATATCGGCATCGTCGACCGCGACCGACTGGGCCGCCAGCGCGATCGCTTGCAGCCCGGAGGAGCAGAAGCGGTTGATGGTCATGGCCGGAACCGAGGTCGGCAGGCCGGCGATCAACGAAGCGATGCGGGCGATGTTCATGCCCTGCTCCGACTCGGGAATCGCACAGCCCATGATCAGGTCGTCGATCTGGGCCGCCTCCAGGCCCGCGGTGCGCTCACAAGCGGCGCCGACCGCGATGGCCGCGAGATCATCGGGCCGAGTGTCTTTGAGCAGGCCCTTCTTGCCCCGGCCGACCGGGGTGCGGATGGTGGTGACGATCACAGCGTCGCGCATATCCGTGTTTCCTCGCTTGCGCGGGGCTCGTCACCCCGCGCGATCTTGGGATCCCGCCGCGCCGCGCGGCGCGGCGAGGCGGGCGTCGTCGTGCTAGTTACGCAGCGGCTTGCCGGTCGAGAGAAGATGTTGGATCCGATCCATCGTCTTCGGCTCGCCACACAGCGACAAGAAAGCCTCCCGCTCCAGGTCGAGAATGTGCTGCTCGTCGACCAGGCTGCCTTCGGCCACGTCGCCACCGGTCAGGATGCGTGCCACGTGACGTCCCAGCACTGCGTCGAACTCGGAGATGTAGCCGCCGGTCTGGAAGCCGTTCACGCCCACCAACAGCGCGCCGTAGCCGGTGCGCCCCGCGACCCTCACCTTCTTCGGCGGCGGCGGTTTCCAGCCGCTCTCGGCCATGTGGATCACCATCGCCTTGGCGTCGCCGGTGAGGTGCGCCCGATTGGCGGTGATCCGATCGGCCGGAGCCAGGAAGCCGCGCTCTCGCGCCTCGGTCGCAGACAGGCAGACTTGCGCCTGCCCAATCAGCTCGAACACCCGTTGTGTCAGGTGGAAGGGCTCGGCCGGGGTCTTCTCCGGCAGGGCGCCCAGGTAGCGGAAGAGAAGCTCCTTGCAGCCGCCGCCCGCCGGCACCAGCCCGACTCCGAGCTCGACCAGCCCGACGTAGAGCTCGGCGTGCGCCTGGATCCGCGAGGCCGCCATCATCACCTCGGCACCGCCGCCCAGGGTCAGTCCGAAGGGGGCCGCCACCACCGGCTTGGGCGAGTGCTTCATGCGCAGCGTGAGTTGCTGCAAACCCTGCACCAGCTGCTCGATGGCGTCGAAGTTCTGGGCCATCGCCAGCATCGCCACCGCCATCACGTTGGCGCCGGCGCTGAAGGCGTCGCCTTCGTTGGTGATCACCACTCCGCGCCAGTCGTCGCCATCCTCGAGCAGCTCGACCGCCTGCGCGGCCATCTTGAGGATGTCGTCGTCGAGCGAGTTCATCTTGGTGTGGAACTCGAGCCCCAGCACGCCGTCGCCCAGATCGAGCAGATCGGCGCCCGGGTTGCGCTTCAGCACGCCGCCCTGGGCCTTCACCCGTGCCAGTGGGATCTCGTTCGGCGCCAGCTCGATCGGTCGGTACTCGAGCCCCTCGATGCACCAGTAATGGCGTACCCCGTCGACATCCTTGTAGAACGACTTCTCGCCCTTCTCCAGCAGCTGTGTCACCACCGCCGGCACTTCGCGCCCCTCGGCGCGCAGCCGCTCGGCGGTCTCCGCGACCCCGTTGGCATCCCAGCTCTCGAAGGGGCCAAGCTCCCAGTTGAATCCCCAGCGCATGGCGCGGTCGACATTGTTGATGTCGTCGGAGATCTCGCCGGCGATGTTGGCCGCGTAGACCATCATGCCGCTCATAGCCTTCCAAGCCAGCTCGCCGGCGCGGTCGCTGTGGTTCAGCATCGCCTTGAAGCGCGCCGTCACATCGCCGATTCCCTTGGCCGCGCCCAGCGAGGCGAACTTCGGCTTCACGACCTCGCGATACTCCAGAGTGTCGATGTCGAGCACCATGCGCTTCGACTTGCCGTCCGGGCCCTTCTCGCGCTTGTAGAAACCCTGTTTCGTCTTGTTGCCGAGCAGCCCCTTGTCGACCATCTTCTGCAAGAAGCCTGGGATCTCCAGCGAGCTCAACTCCGGATCGTGGGTGCACGAGGCGACGACATGTTTCGATACCAGTAGCAAGGTGTCGATGCCGACCAGGTCACCGGTCTTGAAGGCGGCGGTCTTGGGACGCGCACAGGCCGGGCCGAAGATCGCGTCGATCTCTTCGATCGTGAAGCCGCCCTCTTTCATGTGCTGGAACGAAGCCAACGTGGAGTGGATGCCGATGCGGTTGGCGATGAAGTTCGGCGTATCCTTGGCGTAGACGACGCCCTTGCCGAGGGTCTGCTCGCCGAACTCGGCCAGATCGGCCATCACCTTGGGATCGGTCTTCGGCAACGCCACCAGCTCCAGCAGGCGCATGTGGCGCACCGGATTGAAGAAGTGGGTCACCATGAAATGACGCTTGAACTCGTCGTCCAGGTCCTCGGTCATGTCTTTCAGCGACAATCCAGAAGTGTTGCTGGTGACGATGGTGCCGGGTTTGCGCACCTGGGCGATGCGCTGGAAGAGGCTCTGCTTGATGTCGAGGCGCTCGACCACCACCTCGATGATCCAGTCGACCTCCGCCAGGAGTTCGAAATCGTCTTCGAAGTTCCCGGCGCTCACCAGTGATGCAACCGATTCGTGGTAGTAGGCAGGAGTCGGCTTGCCCTTCTTGCAAGCCTCGATCGCACCCAGCGCCAGCTTGCTGCGGAACTCGGGCGAGCTCTCGTCCACTCCCTTCTCGCGGTCTGAGTCGCCGTACTTGGGAACGATATCGAGAAGCAGAACGGGGATGCCGCAGCCGGCCAGGTGGGCGGCGATGCCACTTCCCATGACTCCGGCGCCGAGAACGGCGGCCTTCCGGATGGTTCGGGCCATCGTGGGGAACCTCCAAGGGTTCGCAGCTCCCGAGCGGCCCGAATCGAGGCGCAGCCTGCGGTGCGGGCGGAGGGGCTGCATGGGCTCTTGGTCATCAGCGCGGCCGCTTCGGGCCGCGTTCCAGAGGGGCGGCGGAGCTTCCGCCTGCCCTCGGGTCTGCCCCAAGGGTAGTGGCTATGGCGCAGTGCGTCAATTGGCGTCGGGGAATCTGGGTTTCGACGTAGCGCTTCTAGAGCGACGCACTTCGCGAAGAACCGCGGGCCCAGCGGGAGTCCGCCGGCCTCCGGGGATCCATCCGCGGTTGGGGGGGCGGTCTCGACGGGACTTTTTCGCGTGCCCTTGCCCCTGCCCGACTCCGTTGCCCGAATCGGGCAGGGGCGCGGGCAGGTTCTGTTCCGTACCGGCCGCTCCCTGCGTAGAGGCTCGCTAGTTCCCGTCCACGAATGCAGGTCTGCGGCTGCCGGAGCGCGACGGGCCCAGCTGCAAGGCGGCGAAGCCGAAGGAATAGCAGGGCTATTTCGAGGTTTCGCCAACGCAGCAGATGGGTCCGTCCCGCCCGGCAGGCGCGGGGCTGCATTCGTGGATGGGGACTCGCTATATCGAAACGCCAGAACCACCGCCCCACCCATTGACACCCCCACCCCAACGCCGCGCAGCGGAGGCGCCGGCGACGAAGCGGCCAACGGGGCCAACGTGCGGCCGCAGCGACGCGATCCGTCAACGCCATGATGACCGCGACCTACTCGGCGATCGGAAAGCCCGCTCGGGTGGTGAACAGGCAGCGATCCAGGAGCAGCGGCGCCGCGGGCAGCTCGATGCCCCACTCGTTGATCCCCTCCGGCAGCCGGATCCGTCCCAGACTCACCCACCACCAACCGGCCGGCGCGGGGATCGGGGGGTCGGCGTGGGGCACCAGGCCGTTCAGCGACACCAGAGGCGCTGCTGCCCCTGTGTCGCCTTGGCGACGCAATCGGAGCCAGAGCGCGTAGTCGTCCCATTCCGGCATTTCGGCGCGCAGGAAGACCCGGCCGGGTCCCTCGGCGAGGCTGAGCGCCCGGCCACCCCAAGCCGTGGAATCGGCGACCACCTGGAAGGGCCCCGTGTCGTTGAAGGACTCGATCTCGCGGTAGAGATCTTTGTGGTAGGAGCCGGTCTTCCAGCGATCGTACATCCAGCGGGGGCAGGGGATACGCTCCGGGGTGTGGAGGCCCGGGGTATCGAAGGCGTGAATCTCACCGGAGGTGTCCTGGAAGATCACCTCGGTGTCGCCGTCGCGGTCCAGGTCGGTGATCACGCCGTGCGTGAATTGGTTTCCGTTCAGCTCGTGCGGCCATCCCTCCACCGTGCTGGCATCCAGCTCCAGCGCCCACAAGCCCGGCTGGCTGCCACCCACGAAGATCTCCGGCGCGGGATCCCCATCGAGATCGGCGATCACCGCCTGGGATTGAATGATGCCGGGACCGTACCAGGGCCAATGGCGGTGGGTTTCGCCGTCGGGCCTCAGCAGGGTGAAGATCCCCGAGTAGGAGGGACAAGCCACCGCCTCGATCGGCCCGTCCGCGCGACCGAAGGGGATCGGCATGGTCTCCAGAGGGCCAATATCCGCCGGCGGCCAGCCCGGGATGGGAGCCCCGGTGTGGTCCAGGGCGTGCAAGTGGTGGTTCGCGCAGCCCGCGATCAGCTCGGGACGGGGGTCCCCGTGCAGATCGGCCAGCGGGATCGGCACCCAGATCACCCCGTCGTCGAGCTCGGCGAAGACGCTGTCGGGGCCCACCGGAGTGCCGTCGTGGTGGTAGGCGAAGACCCAGCCGGGGGGAATGAAGGCGGAGCCGATGTTGCCGGCGAAGACCAGCTCCATGTCGCCGTCCAGGTCCAGATCGCCGACGCTGATGTCGTCTTCGAGCAGCATGCCGGCGAACTTCTTGGGCCAGGGCGGCACGGAGGTCCCGCGGCAGTCGCGCACGTGGACCCAGCTCGTGTCGTGGTGGGTGCCGCCCAGGCGCGCCTCGGCGAAGATCACCTCCAGCTTGCCGTCGGCGTCGAGATCGAAGAGGGTGGCGCCCTGAGCGATGTACCAGGGCACCTCCACCGGCCAACCGGCGGGCTCTTGCCCATCGTACTGAAAGGCGTGGATGATGCCGCGGTCGAGTGGGACGGAGGTATTGACGACCAGCTCCGGCACGCCATCGTTGTCCAGGTCGGCCGAAGAGGGGCCACGCCACATGGGATACTCGATGGTCCGCGGCCACCCCGGCAGGGGAGCTCCCGTCCAGTCCCAGCCGCCGAGCTGGTACGGCTGCTGGGCGAATGACCCAGCGTAAACCTCCGGATACCGATCCCGATTCAGATCGCTCACGGCGGGCGCCGCGCTGAGCCCCCAGCTCACCGGCCAGCCGGCGTTCTCCTCGATCGCCTGGAGCGGCGAAGAGGAGAGTGTCGCCAGCACGGCCGAGCTTCCCACGACGCGTGCCCGAAGAGGAGCGGCGCGCCTCATGGGCTGCCGCACTCGCCCACCCCTTCCACGTACTCCACGCAGGGGAGGGTGCCGTTGGGATCCCACATGTTGAAGGGGCCGCCGTAGGCGCCGATGTCGCATGTGGGGAGACCGAGCCCCGGGCCGCCAGCGAGGTCGTAGCGGTTGATACCCGGAAACCCCACATCGATCGCATCCGACTGCAGGCCCGGCGTCACCGGGTAGCAGGGCGAGGGCTGCCCATCGGTCTTCAGCATGAAGCTGACCGCGCTGTTCGAACCGCTGATGAGCCCTTGAAACCGGGGGTTGTTGTTGGCGATCGTGCCGACGAAATGATAAGCGCTCAAGGCGTCCACGCCGGCGCCCGAGCCGGTGGCGATGACCTCGTTGTTGAGGATGTGGCCCCACTTGAGCGGCTGAAAGTACAGGCCGTTCGCCCGGTAGCTCTTGTTACCGATGTCCAACACGCCCTCCACCCGAGTGGCGGACTCGAAGAAGTTGTCCTCCAAGAAGAGCCCGGTGAGATAGTCCTGGTTGGGGGCGGACTCTCGATGGAAGATCTTGAGCGCGCGGGCGTCCCCCAGTCCGCGGACCTCGAAACCACGAACGGTCACTCGCATATCGTTGGAGCGGGTTTGGGGGCGACCGATCCCATCGGCGTCGTTGTAGATCTCGATCGTCGCCCGTCCTCGCGCCGAGCTCGTGTGCTCCACGACGACGGAAGCTCCGTTCTCGATGTCCGCCAAGAGGAAGATCTCGTAGGCGGGCGGGTTGGTCGCGGGTGGAGTGATGAGCAGTTGCTCCACGTAGGTGCCGGCCAGGACCAGAACGGTGTCCCCATCCGCGGCTGCTTCCAGCGCGGCCTGAATGGTCAGGTAATCACCGGCCCCATTTTGTCCACAACGAGCGTAACCGCGGTCGCGGGACCATTCGAGAAGATCGCCAACGCGCCGCCGAGTAGCTCGTCATCGTCCTCCTTTTTGGTTGGGCGTGATCATGGCACATTCCCGGCGCGCGGGACGAGATCGTCGGCGAAGAAGCGCGGACCCAGCGGGAGTCCGCCGGCCTCCGGGGATCGATCCGCGGTGGGGGGGGCGGTCTCGACTGGACTTCTTCGCGTGCCCCTGCCCTGTACCGTTTCTCCCAGCCTGGCTGGAGCCCCTGATCAGGGATGATCCAGTCAGGCCGGGCCAATCCTCCGGGAGCCACCTTTCTTGCCCGGCGCTTCGAGCGCCAGTACAGGGGTGACCCGACCATCGCGGCGGTCTTATCTATCCTTTGTAGCAAGGAGTTGGCTGTGGAAGAGGCGAGCGTACTGGTGTTCGTAGGAGTGGATTGGGCGACGCCTGAGCATCAGGTTTGTGCGATCGATCCCTCGGGCGAGCTGCTTGGAGAGGGCGTTGTCCCCCTCACCGCCCGGGAGCTCGAGAGGCTGTGCAAGTGACTCTTGGAGCTTTGCCACGGCGATCCGGGGCGAGTCTGGGTGGGCATCGAGATTCCGACCGGCAGGGTGGTCGAGATCCCACCGTAGCGAGCTCCAGGGATTCCGTCCGGTGTGCGGATCCGGAGTCGTAACGGAGCTCACTCCGGTGCGTGAGTGGATCGTTTCAACAGCCGTAGGGGCCGTCGAGCCTCTCGGGTGATTTGGTGGAGGGAGGCGTTTGTCCGCTGCCGATGGGGGCCCTGGCCGTCCCATCCGGCGGGAGGTCCGCGGCCCGGCGCAGGGTGGGTCGTGGAAGCGGAGGCCCTTTCGGCGACGGCACTTGGGGAGCTGCAGCCCATGCGGCGACTCCCCGCGGAAGCAGCGACGCTCTCGAGTCCTACATCTTCCGAGCCGCCGATGGCGTCCCCACCGGTCCACGACCGTCGATCGGCCGAAAACGATGCTCCCCAAGTGGCGTCCAGGGTCACAGCCCCGGAGTTTTTCGTTGCCTAATGGTGAGGAGTCCCTGCCCCTGCCCGACTTCGTTGCCCGAATCGGACAGGGGCAGGGGCAAGGGCAGGTTCTGTCCCGTACCGGCCGCTCCCTGCGTAGAGGTTCGCTATAGTGCACCATCGCCACCAACGCCCGATCGCCCTCGGCGGCGGCGTCGAGCGCCTCCTGGATGGTGGCGTGGTCGCCCGGAACCTCGATCGTCGCTGAGCGAACCGGAATCACCGACCAGATCGCCAGAACCGGTCCCCAAGCCGCGTCCTACCTGACACCTCGTGCTAGGTTGCGCATCGTCGCCCCCACGACCCACCCCCGCCATGCCCCTCGCCCCCACCGCCCCGCGCCTCTCCTACGCCCTCGCCGGCCCCACCGGCGCGCCGGCCGTGGTCTTCGTCAACGGCCTCGGCGGCCTGCGGCAGAGCTGGTTCTCCCAGGTGCGGGCGCTCGCCGGCAGCCACCAGGTGCTGACCTACGATGGCCGCGGCATCGGCGGCTCCGAATGCGGCGGGGTGCCCTTCCACATCCCCGATCTAGCCGCCGACCTGCTGGCGCTGCTCGATCACCTGGCGCTGGAGCGAGCGCTCCTGGTCGGCATCTCCATGGGAGGACGGGTGGTCCAGAGCCTGGCCCTGCGGCGGCCGGAGCGGGTCTCCGGCCTGGTGCTGGTCGCCACCTCCTGCGGCGGACCCTCCGAGACGGCCGCCGCTCCCGGCGCGCTCGCCGCGCTGCGCGACTCGGCCGCCCTCGACGCTGGTGCCTGGCTGCAGCGAACCGCGCGCGTGATCTTCGGCGCCCGTTTCGTGGAGGAAAACCAGCGCTACCTGGCGGCCTTCGCGCAGGGGAGAGCGGCGCGCCCGATCGACCACGAGCTACTGGAGCGCTACTGGAACGCCAACGAGGGTTTCGATGTGGAGGATCGCCTCCCGGACCTGGCCTGTCCTACCCTGGTGATCCACGGCGCGGACGATCGGCTGAACCCGGTCCAGAACTCAGAATTGATCGCCCGCCTGATCCCGCACGCGCGGCTGGAGATTCTCGATCATCTGGGTCATTCTCCTCATATCGAAGATCCCGGGGTCTTCAACGCCCTCCTGGTCGAGTTCGTGACCCAGACCCTGCGCGGCTGAGACGCCGCCGATCCGGAGCTCCCCCGTGCACCATCCGAGCCTACCCCGTACCGCAACCGTCCTCCTGGCGCTGGCCTGGTTGGCCGGATCGGCCCCCGCGGCCAGCGTCCCCCGCGATTCCGATCCCCCACGGCCGACCGAGGGCGACGCGCCGCGTTACCGCGACTGGGAACGCCTGGCCACCGACGGCTTCGATCACCACGGCAACGACTACGCCTGGTCCTCCGAGGTCTATCGCGGACGCCTCTACATCGGCACCCTGAACCTCCTCACCGGGGGCCAGATCTGGCGCAGCGACGAGGGCGAGAGCTGGGAGATGGTCGAGGGATTGGGCTTCGACAACGTCTTCAACGAAGGGATCCGCACCCTGATCGAGTTCGGCGGCGTGCTCTACGCCGGCACCAACAACCCGACCACCGGCCCCGAGATCTGGCGCACCCTGAACGGCCGCGACTGGCAGCAGACCGCGTTCCCCTCACGCTTCGGCGATCTCTCGGTGCGCAGCGCGGTGGTGTTTCAGGAGCGGCTCTACGTCGGCGTGTGGAACCAGCTCAGCGGCGGATCGATCTGGCGCTCAGACGACGGCGACCGCTGGGAGCGAGTGGCGCGCAACGGACTGGGCCGGATCACCAACCAGGACTTCTCGCAGCTCGCGGTGTTCCGTGGCGACGACGGTTTCGAGAATCTCTACGCCGGCACCCTCAACGTGCTGCGCGGCGCGGCGCTCTACCGCTCCGACAACGGCGACGACTTCGAGCTGGTGATGGAAGGAGGCTTCGGCGACATCCTGAACCAGGGAATCTGGTCGGCGGCGGTCCACGACGACTGGCTCTGGCTCGGCACCATGAACGCGCTCTTCGAGTACGAGGTGCATCGCAGCCGCGACGGGCTGCTCTGGGAAGAGCTGCCGCGCCCCGACCCGGGCAGCGCCCAGAACCACTATGCGTGGTCGATGACGGTGTTTCGAGACCGCATCTACCTCGGCACGCTGAACGTCCTGGGCGGTGCCCAGCTCTACAGCTACGACAAAGTGACGGGAGCGAGCGAGCTGGTGATGCGCGGCGGCTTCGGCCGGGTCACCAACTACGGCGTCCGCTCGCTGGAGGTGTTCGGCGACGAGCTCTACGCCGGCACCGCCAATCCCCACGACGGATTGGAGATGTGGCGCAGCCCGACCGCCTATCCGATCCGCCCGCAACGCCGCGCACGCCTCGATTGACGCCCGCGACGACCCTCACTCCCCGGCGAAGCTGAAGCTGGTGACCGACCACTGCTCGCCTTCGCGCCCCAGGTGCAGCACGATGCGGCCGCTGCTCTCGCCCGCGGCATCGATCTGGTAGAGCATGCGCCGCGAATCGGGCGCCTCGCGCAGGCTCTCGATCAGGAGGAAGCTCGGTCGGTCCTCTTCGGGTCGCTCGGTCGATGCTCCCGCCGCGCGCAGCTCGCGCACCTCGCGCAGCTCCTCTTCCAGCAGCGTCCGGGCGTGCTGGTCGGCGAGCTCCAGGGCCGCGGCCTGGTCGGAGCGCACCACGTAGCGGGTCAGAAACTCCTCGGCCAGCACGCTCGGGTCGGCGCGATCGACCGCGCAACCGGCCAGGGGTCCGGCGGCACCCAGGAAGGTGGCCAGGAGCTTGCGGCGAGAGCTCGATCGAGAAGAGGCGGGCATCTCGTGGTCCAATCGCGGAGCGCTCATCGGCTCGCTTCGAAGAGTAGCAGCGCGGCGCATACCGAGACGTTGAGAGAATCGGCCCGGCCGAGCATGGGGATCCGCAGCGCACGATCGGCCCGGTCGCGCCAGTACGACGAGACGCCGAGGTGCTCGCTGCCGACCACCACGGCGAGCGGTGGGCGAAGATCCGCCTCTCGGAAGTCGAGCGCCGCATCCGGAGTGGCGACCACGATCGGCAGCTCGGCCAGAGCGGCGGCCGCCTCCTCCGGGGTTGGGGCGGCGACCGGCAGCGTAAACACCGCCCCTCTGCTGGCGCGGACGGTGTTGGGGTTGTAGAGGTCGGTGCAAGCTCCGCAGGCCAGCACCGCGGCCGCCCCGACGGCGTCGGCGCTGCGCAGCGCGGCCCCCAGGTTGCCCGGCTTCTCGACGCCATCGAGAACCAGCACCAGGTCGGAATCGCCGAAGCGGGGCAAGGGCAGCGCCGGCGGGCGCCGCGCGCACGCCACCAGGGAACTGATCCGCTCTCCGTAGGAGAGCCGCTCGGCAACCGCGCGGGTGACGGTCGCGCCGGCGGCGGCGGCAGCGAGAGCCCGCTCGCCGCGCTCGACGTCGGGGCCCTGAAGCCCCTCCGGCCAACAGAAGACCTCCGCCAGCTCGATTCCCGCCTCGAGCGCCAGCTCGATCTCGCGCGCGCCGTCGATCGGAAAGAGCCCGGACTCGCGGCGTGCTCGAGCGCTCGAGCGCAGCCGCAGCGCCGCCCGCACGCGGCGATTGGAGGTGCTGGAGATGGTTGGGCTCACGGCTCCGCCCGCCAGATCGCCCGCGCGCCGGAGGGACAGGAGCGGCCGCCGCCGGGAGCCGCTTCGAGCACCATCTCCTCCGCCTCGATCGATCCGCGCCGCGCGCCGCGCACCTCGTCGACCAGTGCGGCCAGCACCCGCGGGCTGAAGCCGGGCGAGTGGGCCGAGAGCAAGAGCGCCCGCGCCCGTTCGCCGAGCAGCCCCGCGCAAGCCTCGAGCAACGGTGGCAGATGCTCCTCGATCTTGAAAAGCTCGCCCTTCGGACCGCGTCCGAAGGAGGGCGGATCGAGCACGATCAGATCGTAGCGCCGCCCGCGGCGCAGCTCGCGGCGACAGAACTTGGTCGCCTCGTCGCAGATCCAGCGGATCGGCGCATCCGCCAGAGCGTTGGCGGCGGCGTTCTCGCGCGCCCACTTGACCACGCCGGCGGCGGCGTCGACGTGGCAGACCCGCGCGCCCGCGCCGGCGGCGGCGAGGGTCGCGGCGCCGGTGTAGGCGAATAGGTTCAGAACCTCGAGGGGGCGTTCGGATGCACCGCAGATCGCCGCGATCCAGGACCACGACCGGGCCTGCTCGCCGAAGATCCCCAGGTGGCCGAAGCCGGTCGGCCGGGCCAGCAAGGTCACACCCAGGCAATCGACCGGCCACTGCTCGGGCAGGCGCCCGCGCCACTCTCCCCCCTCCGACGCGCTGCGCACGAACTCGGCGCCGGCGTGCCAGGCGTCGCGATCCAGGCCCGGCCGCCACAACGCCTGCGGCGCCGGCCGGATCAAGAGATGCTCGCCACAACTCTCCAGCCGGCGGCGATGGCCGCAATCCAGGTGCCGATAGGGAGCTGCCGGGGCGCCGCTCGTGCTCATGCGAAAGGTCGGATCGGGCGGTTCATGATTGGTAGACGCTACCACCAAAACGAAGCGCTACGATCCCCACACCCAATCCCCCCTCTTCCCTCGGAACCGCCCATGACCCTCGTCCCGCGCACCGTCCTGCCGCTGCTCCTCGCCTGCCACGCCTTCGCCGCCGAGCCGCCGGGCCGCCACGCCCTGGTCGGCGCTTGCGTGGTGGCGGCGCCGGGCGACACCCTGCGCGACGCCGTGGTGCTGATCGAGGACGGCCTGATCCGCGCGCTCGATCGGCGGGTCGAGATTCCCGCCGGCACCCGGGTCTGGGACCAGCAGGGCCGCTGGATCTACGCCGGGCTGATCGACGCTCGCGCAGAGTCCGCGCTGCCCGAGGCGGCCGACCGCACCCCCCGCGGCGCCCAGCATCCCCACCCGGAGATGCGCGCGGAGCTCGCGGCCGGGAACGCCTTCTTGCTCGATGACGAGACCGCGGACTCCTATCGCGAGCTCGGCTTCACCGCTCTCTGCCTGACCCCCGCGCGCGGCATCTTTCGGGGCTCCGCCGCGCTGGTCGCGCTCGGCGAGGGCGGCGGGCCGCGCAACCTGGTGCGGGAGCGGATCCACCAGGTGGTCGCGCTGCAGCGTGGTCTGCCCGGTGACGATAGCTACCCCTCTTCCTTGATGGGCGCGATCGCGTTCGTGCGCCAGACCTGGCTCGATGCCGACCACCACCGGCGCGCCTGGAGCGCCTGGGAGCGCAACCAAGAACGCTTCCCGCGTCCCGAGCGCAACGTGGGGCTGAAGGCGCTGACCCCCTGCCTGGAGCGCAAGCTGCCGGTGGCGGCAGAGGCGACGAACGCGCTCAACGCGCTGCGCGCGGCGCGCCTGGCGGTCGAGGCCGGGCTCGACTTTCGGCTGCTGGGCAGCGGGCTCGAGCACGAGCACCTGGCGGAGATCGCGGCGCTCGGCGTGCCGGTGGTGGTGCCGCTCGACTTCCCGCCGCGTCTGCGGGTCGAGGAGATGGATGCCGACGAGCGGCTCGCGGTCTCGCTGCGGAGCCTGCGCCGCTGGCAACGGGCACCCGGCAACGCCGCGGCGCTGGTCGCGGCCGGAGTCCCGATCGCCCTCACCACTCACGGACTCGATGCGCCCGCCGACCTCTTTCCCGCGCTGCGTCGAGCGCTCGACGCCGGTCTCTCCGACGAGGCGGCGCTGGCCGCGCTGACCACGGTGCCGGCCGAGCTCTGCGGCGTCGCCGACCGGCTCGGGACGCTGCGCGCCGGGGCGAACGCGCACCTGATCGTCACCGACGCTCCGCTCTTCGACGAAGGGAGCCGGGTGGAAGAGCTGTGGATCGACGGCCGCCACCACTGGGGACCCGGCTCGCTGGAGGAGAGCGAAGACGAGCCGGTGGCGGAGGGCGAGGAGGAGTCGACCGAGCCGGAAGCGGCGCGGGCGGAGGCCGCCCCACCCTTCCGCTCCCGCCCGCCAGGCCCGATCGACACGCCGCGCCGCGCGCTCTTCCGCGACGCATGCGTCTGGACCCAGGGCCCGCGCGGCATCCTGGAGCACTGCGACGTGCTGATCGAAAAGGGCCGCATCCGGCGCGTGGGTCCAGCCCTCGAGGCACCCAAGGGGACGCGCGTCATCGACGCCACCGGCAAGCACTTGACGCCGGGACTGATCGACGCCCACGCCCACATCGCCGTCGAGGGCGGAGTGAACGAGGGCACGCGCTCGTGCTCGGCCGAGGTGCGGATCGGCGACGTGCTCAACCCCGATGCGCCGGCGATCTACCGCCAGCTGGCCGGCGGCCTGACCACCAGCCACCTGATGCACGGCTCGGCCAACGCCATGGGAGGACAGAACGTCACCATCAAGCTGCGCTGGGGCGCCGACGCCGAAGGGCTGAAGTTCGCCGCTGTGCCGCCGACCATCAAGTTCGCCCTCGGCGAAAACGTCAAGCAGTCGAACTGGGGCGAGCAGTACACCACCCGCTTCCCGCAGTCGCGCAACGGCGTCGAAGCCTTCATGCGCGAGCGCTTCAGCGCCGCCCGCGACTACCGCGCGCTGGCCGCGGAGCGGAAAGGTCCCGGCCCGCCGCCACGCATCGATCTGCAGCTCGAGACCCTGGACGAGATCCTGCGCGGGAAGCGTTTGGTCCACTGCCACTCCTACCGCCAGGACGAGATCTTGATGCTGCTGCGTCTGGCCGAGGAGTTCGGCTTCCAGGTCGGCTGCTTCCAGCACGTTCTGGAGGGCTACAAGGTGGCCGACGAGATCGCCGCCGCCGGAGTCGGGGCCTCCACCTTCAGCGACTGGTGGGCCTACAAGTTCGAGGTCAAGGACGCGATCCCCTGGAACGGTGCGCTGATGGCCCGCCGTGGAGTGACCGTCTCGTTCAACTCCGACAGCGGCGAGATGGGGCGGCGGATGAACCTCGAGGCGGCCAAGGCGGTGAAGTACGGGGGACTGAGCGAAGAGCAGGCGCTGGCCTTCGTCACCATCAATCCCGCCCGGCAGATGCGGGTGGCGGATCGGGTCGGCTCGATCGAGGCCGGCAAGGATGCCGACCTGGCGCTCTGGTCCGGCTCCCCCCTGTCGACGCTCTCGGTCTGCGAGCAGACCTGGGTCGACGGCAAGCTCTACTTCGACGCCGGCGTCGACCGGGAGATCCAGGCCGAGCTCGCGCGCGAGCACGGCGAGCTCCTGGCGCTCGCCGAAGCCGCCGCGGAGGACGAGGAGAGCGAAGAGGGCGAAGAGGACGGAGAGGACGGAGAGGACGAGGAGTCGGTTCCGGAAGCCGAACAGGTGACGCCGGTGCCGCGCCTGGTGCGGCCACGACGGGACGACACGCTCCCTCGGCTCCCAACGGACGCACCGCGCGAGTCGCTGGCCCTGGTCGGCGCCACGGTGCACACCCTGAGCGGAGCGCCGCTGCGAGGCGCCACGCTGCTGATCCACGGCTCCGAAATCGCGGCCGTGGGCCACGACTTCCCGATCCCTCCCAGGGCGCGGGTCATCGACCTGGACGGCCGGCACATCTACCCCGGCCTCTTCGACGCCAAGACCCATCTCGGGTTGGTCGAGATCGGCGCGGTGCGCGCCAGCAACGATGTCGCCGAGGTGGGGAAGATCCGCCCGCAGATTCGCGCCGAGGTCGGCCTGCATCCCGATTCCGAGCTGCTGCCGGTGGCGCGGCTGAACGGCATCACCCACGCCCTGACGCGGCCCAAGGGGGGGCTGATCTCGGGCACCTCGGCCGTGATCCAGCTCGAGGGCTGGACCTGGGAAGAGATGACCCTGCGGGCGCCGGCGGCGCTGCACATCGCCTTCCCCTCGGTCGCAATCGACTACTCCCAAGAGGCCGAGACCCCGCTCGACGAACAGCGCGGCGCCGTGCGCGCCGCGGTGCGCGAGCTCTCCGATGCCTTCGACCAGGCGCGTGCCTACCTCGAGGCCCGCGCCGCGGCTGCCACCGGCAACGCCCCCCTGGTGGAGCAGGATCGCCGCTGGGAGGCACTGCGCGACGCGCTGGAACGGCGCATTCCGGTTCTGATCGAGGCCGACGATGTGCCACGGATCAAGGCCGCGGTGCGTTGGGCCACCGAGCAAGAGCTGGCCCCGGTGATTCTCGGCGGGCGCGAGACCTGGCGCTGCGCCGACTGGCTGGCGGCGCGCCGGGTGCCGGTGCTGCTCGACGGCGCCTTCCGTCTGCCCGCCTTCGACTGGGACGGTCACGACGCGGTCTACCGTTCCGCGGCTCTCCTGCACCAGGCCGGGGTCCCTTTCGCAGTCACCTACGCCTGGGACTCCAACGCCCGCAACCTGCCCTACGCGGCCGCCGCCTACGCCGCCCACGGCCTGCCGCACGACGAGGCGCTGCGCGCCATCACCCGCTACCCGGCCCAGATCCTCGGCGTCGGCGAGCGCATCGGCTCGCTGGCCGCCGGCAACGACGCCAGCCTGATCGTCACCGACGGCGATCCTCTCGACATCCGCACCCGCGTCGAACGGGTCTTCATCTCCGGCCGCGAGGTCGAGATGGAGAGCAAGCAGACCCGGCTTTGGGAGCGCTACCGCAATCGCCCGGGCGGACGCCGGTCAATCGATCCGTAGTCCTCGCCGCAGCATCGCCGGCCCGGCGCCGTCCAGACGCGCCAGGTAGATCGGATTGCTGAACGCCACCGGCTCGTCGTCACTGTTCCAGATCTCGATCCGCACGAAGCCCGAGCTCGCGGTGTCGATCGGGATCGGCTCGCTTGGATCGACCGGCTCGTGATCGCGCAGGTAGTCGATGTCGTCCCCGGCCTTGCCCTGGACCAGTAGGAAGGTCCAGCTCGGGTCGGGATCCTCGACGTGGATCAAGAGGTTGAGCGAGGGCAGGTTGTAGTACTCCAGGGTCTCGCCCATGCGGGTGCCGGCGATCTCGATGTCGAGCTGGCCGTCGAAGAGGAAGGGGTCGCCGAACGCCACCCGACCGCGCGACAGGGCCCGCAGCATGTTGCCCGCCTGGCGGTCGATCGCCCATATCCAGGAGACGAAGGCGTTGGGGAACATGTCGCGCGAGTAGCTGCCGCCGTGGTTGTCGCTGACTCCGACCCCGGTGATCACGTCGCCGGCGCTGCTGAGCAGGTCCCAGAGAAAGAGGTGGTAATCGAGGTTGACCTGTCCACGGCGGATGTAGCCGACTTCCAGGAGATCGCCGTGGCACAGATCGGAGTAGGTCAAGAGGTTGTGGGCGAAGGCCCGGGCCCGCTCCTCCTGGACCTTCGGCGGCTGCTCGTACTGGATCAGGGGATTGGTACCGAAGGGGTGGTTGACCGACACCAACCCACCCAGGTCGTGCACGTAGCCGCAGAATTCATCGGCGCGGAACTCGGTCGGCGCGAAAGGCGGCGGGCCGGTGGCGTAGCGCGGAAGGAAGGCGTTCATGTGCTCCGGCTGCTCGCCGCGCCCGTACTTCAAAGTGTACTCATAGCCGACCAGCTGGGGAACTTCGTAGCTGGTCGCATAGCGGTCGGCGAGCCCCTGCACGGCGCCGAAATTATGACTCTTGCTGCCGTAGCGGCTCGACAGGATCACGTCGCCCGAGACGATCACCGCAGGCTCCGCCGCCGCGGGGCCCAAAACCCCGAAGCCGACCTGGCGAATGGTGTTGTCGTCGCCCTGCGGCAGCAGCAGGGCCGGCTCCAGTAGATCGAGCACCAGGTGATGCGGTCCCGGCGTGATCTCCTCGATGATCAACACCTGGCCGCCCTCGACCGTGGTATCGGGGAGCGCGTCGCCCGGAGGAACGAACTGGTAGAGGATCTGGTGCCCGATGCGTCCGTCGACGGGATCGGGATGGAAGGCCAGATCGACGACCAGAACCAGCGACATTCCCGAGGGCAGCGATTGCACATCGACGTCCCAGCTGACCTCCGCCCCGCTGGCGACGTGGCGACAGAAATACTCGGTTTGGATCTTCTTGAAGTTGTCGCCGGTCAGGTAGTAGAGAAAGCGACCGCGCTCGCCGCCGGTGGTGTCGAGCGTGATCGTCAGCGCGCCGCCGGCCAACTCCGCCTCGCGCTCCCCCATGCCGACCGGCGCCAAGGTGAAGATCGGATGGCGCATCCCCTTCACGGTGAGCGTCGCCGGGTTGAGCACTCCATCGATCAACCAGGTGCGGGCGATCGGCCGCATGTCGAAAATCGTGGTGTGATCGGTCCACCACAAGAGATCCATGCCGATGCGTTGCGACTCCGAGGAATGCCACTCCATCGACGAGGGGTAGTCGGTCTGATTGTGGTTGGAGAGGCCGTGCATGTGCAGCTGCACGCTCCAGGGCACGGGCTCGGGCGGGGCCACCGAGGAAGCGAAGGCGGCGCCGCCGACCCCGATCACGGCGAGTGCCGCGGCGATGCTCTTGGTCATGACGATCCTCCGGACGTGCGGGCCATCCCTCTCGAACATATACGATGGATCGGGCTCAGGCGAGCAGCCTCCGGCAATGCTCTCGGTCCTGCTCGAGCTGGGCGCGCAGCTCGTCGGCGCCGGCGAAGCGGATCTCATCGCGGATCCGGTGCCGAAAACGCATCGTCAAATGCTCGCCGTAGAGATTGCCTTCGAAGCCGATCAGGTGCACCTCGAAATGGGGCTCCGAATCCTCGCCGAAGGTCGGTCGCAGCCCGAAGTTGAGCATTCCGATCCAGGTCTCGCTGGATGGGGTGCGCGCCTCGACCGCGTAGACCCCGGTCTTGGGCTGCACCTTGAGCCGCTCCGCCGCGGTCAGGCTGACGTTGGCGGTCGGGAAGCCGAGCTCCCCGCCCCGGCCGTCGCCCCGATCGACCACGCCGGACAGCGTGAAAGGCTTCTCCAGCATCGCGGCGGCCTGGTCGACGTCGCCCGCGGCGATGGCGCCGCGGATGCGGGTGCAGGAGACCACCGCGTCGCTGAGCCGCACCGGCGGGATCACCTCGACACCGAACCCGCGCTCCTCGCCGAGCTCGGTCAGCGAGCGCGCACTGCCGGCGCGGCCGCGTCCGAAGTGGTGGTCGTAGCCGATGATGATCTCGCGGATGCCGAGATGAGCTAGCAGCATCTTGTGCACGAACTCGCGCGGCGAGAGCAGCGAGATATCGCGGTTGAAACCGATCTCGTAGACGTCGTCCAACCCCAGGGATTCGAGCCGTTGCAGCTTCTCGCGCCGGTTCAGCAGCAGCCGCGGCGCGCGCGCCGGGTCGACCACCGCCAGGGGGTGGGGCTCGAAGGTCACCAGCATCGAGCGCCCGTCGAAGGCGCGAGCCCGTTGCATCACCCGCTCGATCACGCGCCGGTGCCCGATGTGCAGCCCGTCGAAGCTGCCCAGCGTGAGGATCACGCCCTCGCCCGGCTCCGGTGGCTCTGGGAAGACCCGCATCAGTCCCTCCGCTCCGCGCCGGGCAGCACGACTCTCGGCTGCAAGAGCGCGGCGCCGTCCTCGCGGCGCAGCTCCGCCATCGCCACCAGCTCTCCGTCCTCATCGACCAGCCGGACCCCGCCGTCGCCGCGATCGATCTCGAAGGGGCGCAGCTCGCTCGTGGCCAGGCGATGGCCCTGGCGCACCCGCCGCACCTGATCCCGGTCGAGGCGCGCGGCGGGCAGAAACCCGAGCGCCCGGGCCGGCGCGCGCAGTGCTGCATCCAGCGCCTCGCGCGACTCGGGCACGGCGATCGCCCCCTCGAGATCGAAGGGGCCCAGCGCCCATCTCTCGAGCGCCACCAGGTGCGCCGGCAGGCCCAAATGCGCCCCGATGTCGCGCGCCAGAGAGCGCACATAGGTGCCCGAAGAGACATGCGTGCTGAAATGCACCAGGGGCAGCTCCACCGCCTCGATCGAGAGCGCGTGAACCCTCACCCGGCGGCTCGGCACAGCGACCTCTTCGCCGCGCCGGGCTCGCTCGTAGAGCCGCTGCCCCTCGACCCGAATGGCCGAGTAGGCCGGCGGCACCTGGTCGATCTCGCCGACCAGAGTCGCGGCGGCCGTGGCCACGTCGGCGGCGCTCAGGTCGCTCGGGATCTCGGCCTCTTCAGTGATTCGGCCTTCGGCGTCGAGGGTGTCGGTCGCCGCCCCCAGGCGCAGCACCGCGCGGTACTCCTTGTCGAGTCCGACCAGATAACGGCTCAGCCGGGTCGCCGCCCCGATCGCGACCAGCAAGAGTCCGGTCGCCACCGGATCCAGGGTGCCGCAATGCCCCACGCGCGCGCCGCGGCCCAAGAGCCTGCGCACCCTCTGAACGATGGTGTGCGAGGTGGGGCCGGCGGGCTTGTCAATCGTCAGAAATCCCGCCTGGGTCGCCATCGCTCGCTTCCGCGTCGCGCTCCTGCGCCAGCTCCGCCAGGAGCCCGCCGATGCGCATGCTGTGATCGACGCTGTCGTCGTAGACGAAGTCGAGCTCCGGGATCCGCCGCAAGTGCATGCGCCGCCCCAGCTCCATGCGCACCGAGTGGGCGGCGTGGCGCAGCACCATCATGACTTCGTGCACCGTCGCCGTGTCGCCGACCACGCTCACCCGCACCTTGGCATGACGCAGATCGCGGCTCACCCGCACCCCGGTCACGGTCGCGAAGGTGACCCGAGGGTCCTTCAGGTAGCCGTTGAAGATCAAGGAGATCTCGCGGCGAAGCTCCGACTCGACCCGGGGTATGCGGTGGCTGCTCATGATGCCGGGCGCGACCTCAGGAGTCGGCGACCTCCAGCTTGCGGGCGATCTCCGCCACCGAGTAGATCTCGAGCCGGTCGCCCACCTTGATGTCGTTGAAGCGCTCGATGCCGATGCCGCACTCGAAGCCCTCGGCGACCTCTTTGACATCGTCCTTGAAGCGCCGCAGCGAGGCGACCTTGCTGTCGAACACCTCGATATCGTCGCGCACCACGCGCAACCGCGCGTTGCGTCGGACCTTGCCGGAGAGCACGTGGCAGCCGGCCACGGCGCCGATCTTCGGGACCTTGAACACCTCGCGGACCTCGACCGTGGCGTCGATCTGCTCCTTCAGCTCCGGCGCCAGCAGCCCTTCCAGAGCCATCCGCACGTCGGCCACCGCGTCGTAGATGACGTCGTAGAGGCGGATATCGACCTGCTCCTGGCTCGCCAGCTCGCGCGCCCGGTCGGAGGGGCGGACGTGGAAGCCGAGAATCACGGCGCTGGAAGTGGCGGCCAGCATCACGTCCGACTCGGCGATGCCGCCGACGCCGCGGCGGATCACCTCGACCCGCACCTCGTCGTTGGAGAGCCGCTCCAGGGAGTCCGAGAGGGCCTCCACCGAGCCGTCGACGTCGCCCTTGACGATGATCGGCAGCTCGCGGATCTCGGCGCCATCGGTGTGGCTCATGAAGCTGTCGAGGCTGAGCTTGGCCCGCTTCAGCTCGCTGGTCCGCTTGGCGGCGCCGCGCTGGGAGGCGATCTCGCGAGCCTCGGGCTCGTCGCGGACCACATGGAAGGTGTCGCCCGCCTGCGGAACGCCCGAAAGGCCGAGCAGCTTGGCGGGGGATGCCGGCTCCACCTTCTGCAGGGGACGATCCCGCTCGTCGAGCAGGGCGCGGATCTTGCCGGTGTGGAGCCCGGCGATCACCGCCTGGCCCACCTCGAGCGCTCCGCGTTGCACCAGCACCGTGGCCACCGGTCCCTTGCCGCGATCGAGGAAGGCCTCGACCACCACGCCGTCGGCGCGGCGGTTGGGATTGGCCTTCAGCTCCAGCATCTCGGCCTCGAGCAGCACCGTTTCCAGCAGCCGGTCGAGACCCTTCGCGGTCTTGGCCGAAACCTCGACCGCCTGCACGCTGCCGCCGAAGTCCTCCACCACCAGGTTGTGCTCGGTCAGCATCTGCTTGACCCGCAAAGGCTGGGCCCCCGGCAGGTCGCACTTGTTGATCGCCACCACGATCGGCACCTTGGCGGCGCGCGCATGGTCGATCGCCTCGGCCGTCTGCGGCATGACGCCGTCATCGGCGGCCACCACCAGGATCACCATATCGGTCACCTGGGCACCGCGCAGGCGCATGGCGGTGAACGCCTCGTGGCCCGGCGTATCCATGAAAGTGATGCGCCCGCGCGGGGTCTCCACCTCGTAGGCACCGATGTGCTGGGTGATGCCGCCCTTCTCGCCGCGCACCACGTTGGTCTGGCGAATCTGATCGAGCAGCGAGGTCTTGCCGTGATCGACGTGCCCCATGACGGTGACGATCGGATGCCGCGGCCGCAGATCTTCGTCGAGATCCTCCTCCTGCTGCAAGCGGTCCTCGCCGATCTCCGAGAGCGGCTGCACCGTGACGTCGAACTCGTCGGCGATCATGGTGATGGTGTCCATCTCCAGGCGTTGGTTCCTGGTGGCCATGATGCCCAGACCGAGCAGCTTTAGAATGACGTCGTTCTCGGCGACCTGGAGCGCCAACGCGAACTCCGACACGGTCGCGTACTCCGCCATCTGGACCGAGCGCGGCTGGTCGCTCTCGATCGTCTGGTCGGCATCTCGATCGCGGCGTCGCTTCTTGCGACGGTCGCCCTTGGACATCTGCGCCATGGTCTTGCGCACGCTGTCCTGGACCGTCTTCTCGTCGACCTTGGCGCCCTTCGCCTTCCTCTTCTTGCGCTTCTTCTCCGCCCTGCGGCTGACCGCGCCGGCCATGCTGGCGGAGCGGTGACCGCCGTCGCGCGGCGGCGCCGGCGCGAAGGGATCGGCGGCATCCATGCGGTAAGCGGCGGGTCGTCGCTTGCGCGGCGGTCCCGTCGAGGGCAGGGTCGGGGCGACCGGCGTGGTGGGTCGAAAGAGGATGGTCGCGGTCTGGCGCGGGGCGGGAATCAGCTTCGGCTTGCGCGCCGGCTTCTGCTCCTCCGGCTCTGCCGGCTTCGGCTCCGCGGCTTCGCCAGCCTCGGCCTCGGCCTCGGCCTCGGCCTCGGGCTGCTCCTGCTCCGGCTCCGGCTCCGGTGCTTCCATTTCCGCCTCGGGGGCCGGTTGCGGCTCCGGCTCGGCCTCCGCCACCGCCTCGGCCACCTCCGCGTCTGCGCTCGCCGCCGCCTCGGCAGCCTCCGCCTCCTCGACCCGGATCTCGGTCTCGACCTCGGCGGTGGTCTCCGGAGCACTCTCGGCTTCCGGCGCGGGGGCCGGCTCGGGAGTCGGGGGGACTGGCTCGGCCTGATCCGGAGCCACCTCCGCCGTGGCCTCGACCGCGGCGCTCGCCTGCGAGGTGTCGGCCTCGGACGCCACCGCGACCCTTTCCGGCTCGGCTTGGGCGACCGCCGCCGGGCTCTCGGCGGCGACATCTTCCGCCGCCGCGACGGGCACCGGCTGGTCCTCGGGCGCGGCCTTCGGCTTGGCCTTGGGCTTGGGCTTGGGCTTCGCCTTGGGCTTGGCCTTCGGCTCGGCTTCGGCCTGGGCAGTCTTGGACTTCTTCCGCACCGCCGTCTTCTTGCGACGCGCGGCGCGCTCCTCCTGCAGGCCCTTTTCCAGCTCTTCCAGGATCGCCGGCTCCAGAATGCTCATCGGGCTCGTGGCCGCGGATCCCATCCCCTTCAGCTGGCGCAAGAGCGCCCCCGGAGGGATCGAGAACTGCTTCGCGACCTCGAAGACCTTCTTCTTCACCATCAAGAAAACTCCGATTCCTGTGGGGAACCGCGAACCTCGGAACCGCTCGATTCGAGCCGCAATTGGATAGCCCGGGCCAGGCCGGCGTCAGTCACGACCAGCACCGCGACCGGACGGCGACCGAGCGCCCGCCCGATCTCGTCCTTTTTCGGTCCTCGAACCATCGCCAGCCCCTGTATACCACGGAGCGTGATCTCCACAGCTCCGCGGAGGTTCTCTCCAGCGTCTTCGGCCAGGACCACCAGCGCGGCATCGCCGCGGTGGATGGCCCCGATCGATTCATCTTTGCCGACGCGCAGCCGATTGGCCCTCCTGGCCAGCCCCAGCAGGCCGAGCAGCCGCGCGGCGTGTGCTTCGCGGATCCTCGCGGAATCCGCGCGCCGCTCGAGCTCCGACGCGATCCTCTCGATCGTTTCGGCCCTCAGAGCGGGCTTTCTCCTGGGCAGCCCTCGGGATCGGGCCCGCCGCAGGCATTCTTCGCAGAGATACTCGCCTCTTCCTGGGTGGTAGTCCGTGCCCCGCGTGAGCAGGATCGTCTCTTCTCGATCGCCCCGCGCGAGCCGCAGGAGCGCTGTCTTGGGCCGCCGTCGGCGGCAGTCGATGCACTGCCGCACCGGCACCGATCGCGTCACTCCGTGGGCGCCTCCGGGGCCGCGGGCGCGGCATCTTCCGCACCCTCTCCTTGATCGTCCTCGACTCGGGCGGCCGGTTCCTCCTCGTCCTCCTCGAAGCGCACGAAGGCCTTCTGAATCACGCCGACGAGCTGATTCGCGCGCTCGGCGTCGATTCCCTCGATCTTGAGCAGCCTCTCTTGCGTCACGCCGGCGAGGCCTCTGAGACTCTGGAAGCCGGCGGCGCGAAGCCGCTCAGCCTCTTCCGCCGCGATCTCGGGGATCTCGGCGATATCGATGTCGCGGCGACCGATCTCTTCGAGGATCTCTCGATACTCGGTCTGACTGATGATGTCGATCCGGTAGCCGGTGAGGCGCGCCGCCAGGCGGGCGTTCTGCCCGGAGCGGCCGATCGCCAGCGAGAGCTGGTCGTCGCGCACCACCACCGTGACCTTGGGCTCCTCGGATGCCTCGTCGATCATCACCTCGGAGACCCGCGCCGGGGACAATGCCTTGGTCAGGAACGCGGTGGTGTCGTCGTCCCATTGCACGACGTCGATCTTCTCGCCGTTGAACTCCTGGGCCACCGAGAGCACGCGCGAGCCCTTGATGCCGACGCAAGCCCCGACCGGATCGATGGCCGGGTTGGTGGACTGCACCGCGATCTTGGCCCGATCGCCGGCCTCGCGCGCCACCGCCTTGATCTCGACGATTCCTTCGCCGATCTCGGGCACTTCGGCCTCGAAGAGCCGCGCCAGCATGGCCGGGTGATTGCGGGAGAGCTCGATCATCGGATCGCGCTTGGCGTCGCTCTGCACCGCCAGCACCATGCAGCGGATCCGGTCGCCCTGCCGGTAGCGCTCGCGGCGAATCTGCTGGCGCCCGCGGATGATTCCCTCGGTCTTGCCGAGGCTGACGATGAGGTTGCCGCGCGAGACCTGCTGCACCGTTCCGGTGACGATCTCGCCGAGCTTGGCGCTGTACTCGGTGTAGATCCGGTCCCGCTCCGCCTCGCGGATCTTCTGGGTGATGACCTGTTTGGCGGTCTGGATGGCGTTGCGCCCAAAGGTCTCGTAGGGGATGCGGATGGTGACCTCGCCGCCGATCTTGGCATCCGGCTCGATCTCGCGCGCCTCCTCGATGAGGATCTCTTCGTACTCGTCCTCTTCGATCTCGTCGACCACCTTCTTGACCATCACGATCGAGATCTGGCCGCGCTTCTGGTCGATCTCGACGTCGACATTGTCGAGGTTGCGGCGCGCCCGCATCTTGCGCTTCACCGCGGAGACCAGCCCCTCCTTCACTGTCTCCAGGAGGAACTCCTTGTCGATCTGCTTGTCCCGGACGATCGCGCCGAGCGCCTCGACGATCTGGTAGTTCATGGCTCTCGATTCCGTTCAGTGAGGTCGTTTCGCGCTCGGTTTGGCCAGGTCCGGTACGGCGACCGCCTTCAGGATCGCGGCGCGCTCGATCGATCGCGCCTCGCTCCTGCCCTGGTCGAGAACCACCATCTCATCGTCGAACTCGGCCAGCACCCCCTGGTGCTCTCCGCCCTCTACCCGAACCGCGATTCTGCGTCCGAGGTTGCGGCGGAAGTCGAGGTCGTCTCTCAGCGGCCGATCGAGGCCGGGGGAAGAGACCTCGAGCCGGTATCGTCCGGGAATCTCCTCGTCTAGCAGAGCAGTCGCCAGACCGTCGGCGGTTTTCAGAAAATCGAAGTCCACGGCACCGTCGGGATTGTCGACGAAGAGCGTGATCCGCGGCCCGCCCCGGCGCTCGGTCCAGAGCAGCTCGACGAACTCGATGCCCCGAGGCTCGAGCTCGTCACGGATCTTCGTCTCCAGCGATTCGACAGTGTCCACGGTCTCTCCGCAAGCCAACAAAATCAAAGAGTGGACCATTGGCCCACTCCAGAAGGGGGAGGCTAGCACGCTTCGTGGAGTTGGAACAAGGTGCTGCGGGCGCTTCTGGAGTTTCGATATAGCGGCGCTTTGCGCGATGAGCGCCCGGCTCATGACGAATGGTGCCCGTGCCCATGTCCCAGCCCGATCCCACGAGACTGGTCGCTGGTTCTTCGACCCCGACCCCGCGCCCGACCCCGACCGGCACCCGATCCTCGGAAGATCTCCGAGCAGAAGCCCGGCGGTCATCCCAAGCGACTGAGCCCCCTCAGAAGGCGATTTGGACCTCTCAGCGGTCGGCTCAGGGGCCTGACCCGCTTCAGTCGGCGGTTCTGGTCGCTATTTGGCCATCTTCGGCCCCTGCGTCGGTTCAAGAGCCGATCCGCGCCTTCACCACCCGTGCGGCCGCTCCTCCAAGAGCGGAAATCGCTCGCGGGTGATCAGGAGCCAGCGATCGATCTCCAGCGCCGGTGCGGCCGCGATGCGCAGCTCGTGGATCCCGGCCTCGAGGGGGCGCCGGCCGACTCGGTACCAGATCCACTCGCCCGGGGAAGGGGCGGTGCCGCCCTTTCCGTTCAGCGGACGGTCGTCGATGGTGACGCGCGGCCAGGGGTTGGGACTGAATCTGAAACGAGCAGGCCCAGGGCCAGCCAGCGAGCAGGTCGCCGCTGGCGTCGCGCATGTAGACCTGATCGGCGAGTGTCGATGCCCAGAGGCCCGTCGCCTTGCCGCTCTGGATGCCGAAGGCGACAGGGATGGAATCGATGGCGCCAAAGGGGGCGCGAGGCCAACCGGGCACGCGCGTTCCTTCGGCGTCCCAGACCTGGATGCGCCCCAGGTAATCAGCGGCGATCACCTCGGGCCGGGAATCGCCCGCCAGATCGACCAACGAGATCGCCGGTATGACTGCGCTCCCGATCTCGGCGAATACACCATCGTCGCCGATCACCGGTCTGCCATCGTGGTGGTACCCGTACACCCAGCCGATCGGCTCGAAAGGGTCGCGATAGGCGCCGAAGAAAAACTCCATATCGCCGTCAAGGTCGACATCACAGACCGCGGCGCTGGACCAGAGGGTCTCTCCGATCTGCAGTGGAGAGCCGGGGGCGTCGCGACCGTTGGAGCGCAGGATGTCTACCTCACCGTCGTCCATATCGACCATCACCGGTTGGATCGTCTCGATCTGGCCATCGGCGTCGAGGTCGAAACACGTGTGGTCGGCGAGCGCGCCCTTATTGAGCAGGATCGGCCAGCCGTGCGGCTCCGAACCGTTCCGACTGATAGCATGAATTCGCGCGCTGGCGGAGTTGCCTGATATTTCCGCCACGGTTACTTCGATCACGCCGTCGTTGTCGATATCGCTGGCGCCCAGTGCGCCGGTGGTCCCCCAACGCAACGGAATTGGCCAGCCGTCGAGCAGCAGGCCGTACGCATTCCAGGCGCGCAGCTCCAGCGGTCGCCGAGGCCGGATCGTAGCCGCTGGCGCCCGGCCCCAGGGACACCTGGTCCGATGCCGTGACCACGCAGCGCACCTTCAGATGCCCGCCCAGCCCCCGGGCCAGCACCGGCGGGTCGATCGAGGCGAGATCGGTGAGCCGGGTATCTATGTCCCAGCCGGGCGCGGTCGCGGCCGCGCCCAGAGTGGCGACGATCGGATCACCGAGGCCGCCGGGCGAGTCGGCACGGGTCACCCGGATGCGAATGCTGCTCAGAGGACGGCCGGCGACGCCGCTTTCGTCCGGTACGAAGTAGTCGAGCCAGACCGCGTACCAGCTCGTGCCTCCGTCCCGCTCCACCGGCAGAATGTTGCCCACTTCGTGACCGGTGAAGCCGATCTGGCGGTCGCCCTCCACGTCGTGGTCGCGGTAGGAATCGATCAGGCTGCGCTGCAGGCGCCAGGTTGCGCCTTCGTCGTCGCTGCGAGCGAGATGGATGTCGACGCTGGGAACGAAATAACGGTTTCCGGGGGAACGACGACATGGACGTTGGGCCAGGAGTAGCCCATCCACAGCGTGCCGGTGGCCGGATCCTGGCGCATGCAGGGGTCGGCGAAACCGCGGAAGTTGGTCGGCATGCCGTTCGGGAACTTCGCCGGCGCGTGCCCTCGATCGAGAGCGGCGAACAGTCGAGGCTGCCGGCGACACAGTCGAGCTCGACGAAAGCGCCGGCCGGGGGCGCGAAAGGAGAGATCTGCTCGCTGCAGAGAAGAAGCGCGAGAGGGGAGAGAGGACGCATCGCCGACTCCTACGAGATCGCCTTGGGTGCGGACCGCCGAATCAAAACGGGCCACTCACTCGCTCTCAGGCCTCCTCGATCCAGATCGGGCTGCTCCATGCCATGGCGCCGTCGCGCTGGGACACGCGAAGGTAGAGGTAGTCGCCCGGCTGGACTTCTAGCAGCAGTCGGAAGCGGCGCTCGAGCGGCCCCGGCTCGGGCTCCAGGTTTGCACGGGCCTCGCCCATCTGCACGATCTCGATCCGCTCGATGGGGGCGGTGGCCAGCACCTCGCCGATCGCCACCAGCGGCGCCGGCTCGGCCGCGTCGATCCGCACCACGCCGCCCATCGGCACACCCTCGAGCGCGAAGCGCACCACGATGCGCGGCCCGGTGGTGGCGAAGACCGAGCGTCGCTTGAGCGCGCGGAAGATCCCCTCGCGGCTGAGCTCATCCACCCAGAGCCCCGCCATGCCCCAGGGAAAGGGCTCGAGGCGGCGGCCGGGGTGGCCGACGTGGCCGTCACCCGAGCCGATGAAGGCCAATCGGTAACCCCGGTTCAGGGCATCGATCACGGTATGTCCCGCCTTCGCCCCGCGCACCGCGCCGGGCGCGCCGACCCGCTCCGAGACTCCGTGCACCGAGCTGATCTCGACCACCGGCTCCAGCGCCGGATCGTGGTGTGCCCAGTCGATCGGGATCGGCTGCCCGGCGGTGTGGTGAGGCACGGTCAGGGCGCGGCTGGAATCGAGCGCGGCGAAGAGCTCCGACGGAGTGTCGTAGAGCGAGTCGGTCCACGCCCGCACCGGCCCCCCTTCGTCGCGGAAGTAGACGTTGCGGTGGCCGGTGACCCAGTTGGTGTACTCGTAGCCCATCACGGCTACATAGACCCCCGGCTCGTGGTAGCGCCGGGCCACCGCCTGCTGCTCGGCCCAGGCCGCGGCGCTGAGCGGGAAGAGGCCGTGCTGATCGTGGTCGGTGAGCGCCGCGGCATCGAGACCGGCGACGTGGCGGGCGTAGAAATGGTAATCGTCGGCCGCCCCGGTGCCGTCCGAGAGGGCGCTGTGGCCGTGCAGGTCGGCCCAGACCAGACGCCGGCTGCCGGGGTTGCTGCGCACCGTGGTCGGGTTGCTCTGCGCTTCGCCCAGGTCGGCGTGGCGGGCCAGCGCCCGGTAGCGTCCCGGCCGCTCCGGTGCGCGGCCGGTCCAGAGCATGGTGCCGCGCGCCCGCGGCCGCAGAGTGGCGATTCCGAGGCTGTCGACGAGCTCGCCCTCCCGCACCCAGAAGAGCTCCACCTCTCCCGCGAAGCTCTCGTCGAGGTTGTCCGAGCCGTCCAGGGGCGCCACGGTCACGCGCACCGGGGCGCCGGGCGCGATCAGGCTGGGCCCGAGCGTGGTCCAGAGGCGCAGCGCCGGCCCCGCCACCAGTCGCAGCGAGGGCGGATCGGCGATGTCGGCGAAGACCCCGTCCCCATCTCCGTCGACCGCCACCTTGAACACCTGGGCGTCCTCGGCGAAAGGGTCGGCCCGCACCGGCGAGGGTCGCTCGGGATCGTCGCGACCGTAGTGCAGGGTCAGAATCTCTCCCGGATCGAGTCCACCCCTGCCCGGAGCGACCATCACGTACATGTTGGCCGCGCTGACGCCGACCTCGCCGACCTCGAGCCCGCTGGAGCGCTCCACCCGGACGTGGCCGGGCTGCTGCGGATGGGTGTTCTGTGGCCGGGTCCAATGCCAGTAGAGCGGCAGGTGAAAGACCACCCGCCCTTGTAGTGGCAGCCCCTGAGGCCCGGCGGCGTAGTGGATCTTCCAGGCGCCGATCGAGCCGACCGGAACCTCGGTCCGCGGCTCGATGGTCGCGCTTCCCGAGCCGTCGGGGACGCCCTCGGAGCTTGGCGCGCAGCCACAGGCCAAGCCGCCCAGGAGCACGATCCACGTCGGCCGGCCCGGCACCGCCGCCTACTCCTCGTCGTCTTGCAAGGGCCCGAGCACCTGCGTGAGCAACTCCTCGACCTGCGTGAAATGGAAGGGCTTGGCCAGAAAGCCGGCGGGCTTTTCGTCGCCCAGGTCGACGCTCGATTTCAGGTTCTCGAAGGCCGCGATCAGGACCACCGGCAGCTCCGGTCGGGTGCTGCGCAGCTCGTGCAGCAGCTCCAGCCCGCTCGGACCGGGCATGACGATGTCGGAGATCACCAGGTCGAAGGGCGCCCGCGCGAGCTCTTGCCGCGCCTCGTCGACGCCGCTCACGGCGACCGGCTCCAGTCCCAGGATCTCCAGCATGTCGGTGAGCATGCGCAGGATCGACTCCTCGTCGTCGACCACCAGCACTCGCTTCCTCACTTCCCTTCCTCCTGATCTCGTTGGATCGGCAAACGCGCCACGATCCGGGTTCCGCCGGACGCCAGAGGCGTGACCTCGACCTCGGTGGCGATCTGGCGCACGATGAACATGCCGCGCCCGGTGGTGGCGTCGCTCTCGACCGGCAGCTCGCGCCCGGGGTCGTCGTCGAGCCCGCTCCCTTCGTCCTCCACCGCCACCGAAACGCGGTCGGCGCCGATGGTGATCTCGAGCCGGATCGGTCCGCCCGTGGCGCCCTGATAGCCGTGCAGAACGGCGTTGGTGACCAGCTCGGAGACCACGAGCTGCACTCGGTAGGCGCAATCGGGAGGAAGATCGACGGTGTCGAGCAACTCCTGAATGCGATCGTCGGCCGCCCGTGCCGCATCTCGTTCGGCGCGCAGCACGGCGGTCCAGCGACGGCTCATCCGGGACGCTCTCGGTTCGCGCCGCCACATCCTACGATCCGGCGCGAGGCGCGACCGGTCGCGGCCCGGGGCCGTGGCAACGCGGGCCAGATCGAATCAGAAGGTAACACGCAGGCCCAGGCTCAATGTGATGCCGGAAAGCTCGATGGCGACCGGGTCGCCGGTGGGAGAGATCACCCGCAGGTCGTCTTGGGCCAGCAGGTAGGCGAAGGAACCGAAGGGCACCTCGCTGAGGTCGCCCTCGTAGAGCTCGTAGTGGGTGAAGCTCTCTTCCAGCGCATCCTCGATCTCCGGAACGCTGATGCTGCGATAGGTCGCCTCGCCGGCCAGCGAGAGGTGGGAGGTGAAGGAGTACTCGCCGCCGAGCGCCACCTGGTAGCCGACCTCGGTGCCGGTCCAGCGCCGATTGCCGGACTGGAAAGGATCGAGCGCGAACTCGATCCCTTGATAAAAGCGATCCTCCTCTTCGACGAAATCGTGGAAGCTCTCGGAGCGGAGCTCGGTCCCGAAGAAGCCGATGCCGGCGCCTCCATACACGTTCAGATCGACCATGACCGGCAGGTAGTAGTAGCCCGAGACCATGATCGGGGCGCTGCGGACCCGCATGGTGCGCTCCAGCGTCATCCCGATGTAGTCGATGGTCTCGCCGAGGCTCACGGGCACGGAGATGTTCTCGTTGACGTCGAAGGAGAACTCGCTGTAGCCGAGGCTGAGTCCGACCACTAGGTTGTCGGTGAAGCCATAGCGCACGTCGCCCATGTAGGTGACACCGCTCTCGAGCGGCCCGTACTCCTGGTCGCCCCGCAGATCGACTCCGGAGTGCTCGTTGTAGAAGCTGAAGAAGCTGTTGAGCTCCGAGAAGTCACCCTGCGCTCCACCGCCGTAAAAGCCGACGCTGTAGCGCCCCCCTACGGACTCCGCGCTGGCGGCTCCTCCGATCAACGCGGCGGCGGTGAGGGCACTGGCGATTCGCCTGGAAAACATGAGGCTCCGCTCCTCTGGACTGGGATGGCGTCGGCTTGGCTGCTCCGGAGACTTGACTCTGGTGCCCCTGGGAGGACTCGAACCCCCGGCACAAGGTTTAGGAAACCTCTGCTCTATCCACCTGAGCTACAGGGGCGATCAGCGCATGGTTGGTCGGCGGACTATAACGAAGACGCGCGCGCGTTCGCAAGCGGCGTCGGGCGGGTCCGTCTGATCGGCTCATGCAAGGCCTTGCAGGGCCCTGCCCTACTCCCCCGCGTAGCTGACCAGGCTGTCGGCGGGGTGGGCGCCGAGCTTCTCTCGCCCGGCCAGGAAGGCCAGCTCGATCACGAAGAAGAGCCCGACCAGGTCGGCGCCCATCTCGGTCAAGAGCGACGCGGCGGCGGCGGCGGTGCCTCCGGTGGCCAGGAGATCGTCGACCAGCGCCACCCGCTCGCCCGCGGCCAGTGCATCGGTGTGGATCTCCAGCGCGTCGCTCCCATACTCCAGCATGTACTCCGCCCGGCGCGTCTTCCAGGGCAGCTTGCCGGGCTTGCGCAGCGGGATGAAGCCGACGCCCATGCGGTCGGCCAGGGCGGCGCCGAAGATGAAACCGCGCGACTCGATGGCCGCGATGTGGTCGATGCCACGCTCCCCGGCCGCCTGCTCGATGCGCGCGCGCAGCGCGCTCAGGGTCGCGGCGAAGGTCTCGGGGTCGGCGAGGATCGGCGTGATGTCCTTGAAGACGATGCCCGGCTTGGGGAAGTCCGGAACGTCACGGATTCGACTCTGCAGACGCTCGCGCATCTCATGTCTCCCGCTCTCGGCACACGGAGGGTGAAAAACGAAACGGTGCGGAACTGCCGCACCGTCTCGGTCGAATGGTCGGGGCGAGAGGATTTGAACCTCCGACTTCCTGCTCCCGAAGCAGGCGCGCTGCCGGGCTGCGCTACGCCCCGATGAAACGCGCAGCATAGGTGGCTTCGTTCTCGGGATTCAATGAGAGAATCGCTACCCCTCAATGCGCCAGGGTCTTGAGCACCAAGAAGCCGCCGAAGAGCAGCACCAGGAAGACGATCGAGAGCAGATTGAAGTAGCGGTCGATGAAGGCCCGGATCGGCTCCCCGAACTTGCGCAAGAGCGCCGCCACCAGGAAGAAGCGCGCCGATCGCGAGAGGGCCGACGCCAGCACGAAGATCGGGAAGTTGATCTGCGCCACGCCGGCGGTGATGGTGATCACCTTGTAGGGCAGGGGGGTGAATCCGGCCGCGAACACCAGCTTGAAGTTCCAGGCGTCGTAGAGCTCGCTGACGCGGGCGAAGACCTCCGGGGTGAAGCCCGGCACGTGGGCGAAAAAGAACTGGTCGACCGCCTGCCAGAAGCCGAAGCCGATGCCGTAGCCGACGATCCCCCCCACCACCGAGGCCACGCTGCAGACGACGGCGATGCGGATCCATTTGCGGGTCGCGCCCAGCACCAGGGCGATCAGGAGCACATCGGGCGGTATCGGAAAGAAGGAAGACTCGGCGAACGAGAGCGCCGCCAGCGCGGGCAGCCCGTAGGGGGTCTCCGCCCAGTGCAGCACCCAGTCGTAGAGCCTGCGAGTCAGGCCGCGCTTCTCGGTGGCTATTTCCATCCATCGGCTCCGATCAGAGGTACGAAACGGCAGGGTTCGTGGATCCTGCTCAGAAGCTCTTCGCCGCGCCGCTCGACCAGCACCAGCTCCTGGCAGTCGGCCGGCCCGACCGGGCAGACCAACCGTCCGCCTTCGGCCAGTTGCGAGAGCAGGCCCGGCGGCACCTTCGGCGCCCCGGCGGTGACCAGAATGCGCTCGAAAGGCGCCGCCTCGCGCCAGCCCACCGCGCCGTCGCCGATCCGAAAGAGCACATTCGAGTAGCCGAGCGACTCCAGCTGCGAGCGGGCCTGGAGCGCCAGCGACTCCACCATCTCGATGGTGAGCACCCAGGCGGCCAGCTCCGCGCAGATCGCGGTCTGGTAGCCGGAACCGGTTCCGACCTCGAGCACGCGCGTGCGCGGCCCGGGATCGAGCAGCTCGGTCATGCGTGCCTGCGTGGCCGGACTGGAAATCGTCTGCCCCGACCCGATCGGCAGCGAGCGCAGATCGTAGGCGGCGTCGGCGAGGCCGGGATCGACGAAGCGATGGCGCGGGACGCGACCGAAGACCTCACGCAAGCGCGGCGTGCGCAACACCTCGCCCTCGAGCCGAGAGACCATGCGAAGGCGCCGTCCCTCCCAGCCATCGCGTGTTCGTGTGGGCAAAGATCCTCCGTCGGGCCTTGTTGGACTCGGGAAACGTGCCACGCTACCAGCGCAGGCTTCGCGTCACAAGACGCACGAAGTTCCAGGTATCGCGCAGGTGGCGGATGTGGCTGTGCTGCCCGCGGTAGATGGTCGCGATCGGCACCGAAGCGATGCGGAAGCCGGCCCGCGCGGCGCGGATCAACAGCTCCGACTCGGTCTGAAAGGCTTCGGTCTCGAGCTCGATCGCGGCCAGCACCTCGGCACGGATGAAGCGAAACCCGCACTGGCTGTCGGGGATCGGCTGGCCGGTGCGCCAGCTCAAGATGGCCGAGGTCAGGGTGTTGCTGCAGCGCCGATCGAAGGGCATGGAGCGCCGATTCCGCGTCCCGATCAGCAGCTCGCAGTCGCCGGCTGCCGCGGATTCGAGAAATCGCGGGATCTCGGCCGGATCGTGCTGGCCGTCGGCGTCGAGTGTGACCACTGCGTCGACCCCGGCCGCGAGAGCCGCCTGGAAAGCGCTGCGCAGCGCCGCCCCCTTGCCGCGATTGACGCCATGGCGCAGCACCTCGCAGCCGGCCGCGCGGGCGATCTCGGCGCTGCCGTCGGTCGATCCGTCGTCGACCACCAGCACCGGATCGGGGCAGCCGCGCACCACCGACGCCAGCGTCGCCGCCGCATCGAAGACGGGGATGATCGTCAACAGACGCACGCGCACGGGCTCCCAGAAAAGAGCCGCCCGACGGACCCTCGGGCCCGCCGGGCGGCGGAGGTGGTCGGGGCGACTGGATTTGAACCAGCGACCACCCGCCCCCCAGACGGGTGCGCTACCGGGCTGCGCTACGCCCCGAAAGCGGGGAGGCTAGCGAGCACGGAAGAGCGGCGTCAACGGAAAGCTCGCTCCCTCGCGAGGTCCCGGCGACTTCGCCGGAGCCTTGCGCGCGCCCGCCCCCTACTCCGCCCCCCGCTCCAGCACCCGCGCCAGCCCCGCCACATCCTCTCGGATCGAGTCGAGCACCGCGCGCGCGCTCATCGCTTCGGCCCAGCCCTCGATCTCTTCGGAGTCGCCGATCTTGGACAGGCGGCGCTTGGCGCCGGCGATGGTGAAGCCTTCCTGGTGCAGCAGGTGGTGGATCAGCATCACCCGCTTCAGGTCGGCGGGACGGTAGACGCGATTCCCCGAACGGTTCTTGCGCGGGCGCAGGTCCGTGAACTCGGTCTCCCAGAAGCGCAGCACCGAGGGCTTGACGCCGATCATCTTCGCGGCTTCGCCGATGGTGTAGTACATGCGCTTCTCGGCCCGGGTCGCCTTGGTCGTCTTCACGTCGGATCTCCCCCGTGCATCGAATCAGAGCTCCGTCGAATCCGCCGGCGGCTGATCCTCGCCGCGGGTGGCGGGCGGTGTTCGTTCGTGGGCCGAACCCGGCTTGTAGCCGAGATCTCGCAGCTCACCCACCAGCGCGTCGATCGATCCGCCGATCGGCGGCTCCACGCGCAGCACCAGAATGCGTGCCGCCCGATCCGGGCTGGGGACCGTGACCAGGCTCACGATATTGGCGCCGTGCGAGCGGATCACGCCGGTCAGATCGTGGAGCTGGCCCGGCTCGTCGTCCAGCTCGACGCTGATCCGCACCGCGTGCTCGGCGATTCCCATCATCTGCAAGAAGACCTTGAAGATGTCGGACTCGGTGATGATCCCGACGATACGCCCGCGCGCCACCACCGGCAGCGCCCGCAGCCGGTCGATGTAGAGGTGGCGCGCCGCGTCCTCCAGGGCGTCGTCGGGCGCCACGGTGACGACCTCCTGCACCATCACCTCGCGCACCCGGCGCCGCGAAGCGCTCTCGGCCCCGCGGGCCAGGAAGCGCAGATCCCCTTCGGTGACAATGCCGACCAGCGTCTCGTCGGGTCCGATCACCGGCAGACGCCGCACCCGCTTGCGGTGCATCAGATCGAGGGCGTGGAGGCACAACGCGTCGGCCTCGATGCACACGGGGTCGGCGGTCATCCGATCGTGCACGCGCATGGCTGCTTTCCGGCGGTCGTGTGGAGAAGTTCGTGCCCTGAAGCGGTTTATGCACCCTACCTTTGCGCTCCGCGACTGTCAACGGAGGGCCGGAGCGCGAATCGCTTGACATCGCCGGCCCGGCGCTTTGACTATTTCGCGGGCGCGGCCAAGAGTGGTCGCGCGGATTACGGCCGACGGCCGGCCGTGGCACAAGGGCCAGACCGAGGGACTCGCATGGCAACCCCACCAGCCACCAAAGGCGCCACCACACCCAAGGCGACGCTCTGGGGGCGACGCGATTTCCTGAGCTTCGCCGGCTGGGGCGCGGTGCTCGGAAGCATCGGCGTCTCCCTGGCGGCGTTCGGGCGTTTCATGTTCCCGCGGGTGCTCTTCGAGCCCTCGCAGGTGTTCAAGGCCGGCTCGCCCGACGAATACCCGATCGACGAGGTCGGCACCGGCTGGGTCGATACCCAGCGGGTCTGGATCGTTCGCGAGGCGAAGGGCTTCTACGCGCTCTTCGCGAAGTGCACCCATCTCGGCTGCACCCCGCGCTGGCTGGCACCCGAGAACAAGTTCAAATGCCCCTGCCACGGCAGCGGATTCCGCCGCAGCGGGGTCAACTTCGAGGGTCCCGCGCCGCGCCCCCTGGATCGAATCAAGATCACCCTCTCCGACGACGGTCTCTTGGTCGTCGACAAGTCGGTGAGCTTCCGCTTCGAAAAGGGCGATTGGGACAAACCGGGAGCGTTCCTCTACTACAGCTGAGCCAGCGCGCCAATCCGGAACCGTCACCGGTCCCGGCCCTCGACGAGACGGAGAGCCACCCATGACGCCCCAAACCAAGAAGAAATCGCCGATCGACTCCTTCGTCGGCTCGCAGCTCTGGCGCTCGATCTTCCGCCACGGCTACACCGACAATACCCGCAACCGCGCACTGGCGGTGCTGAGCAACGTCTGGCTGCACCTGCATCCGGTGCGCCTGCCCTTGCACGCCGTGCGGGTGCGCTACACCTGGTGCATGGGCGGCATCACCTTCCTGATGTTCCTGATCACCGTCGTCACCGGCGTGGTGCTGATGTTCTACTACCGGCCGGTCGGCGAGTACGCCTACGCCGACATCAAGTATCTGCAGCACGACGTGCCCTTCGGCATGATCATGCGCAACATGCACCGCTGGGCCGCCCACGCCATGGTGATCGCCGTGTGGCTGCACATGTTCCGGGTCTTTCTCACCGGATCGTACAAGCCTCCGCGCGAGTTCAACTGGGTGGTCGGCGTGCTGCTCTTGACCTTCACCCTCTTGCTCTCCTTCACCGGCTACCTGTTGCCCTGGGACCAGCTGGCGGTGTGGGCGGTGACGGTCGGCACCAACATGGCCCGCGCCACGCCGATGCTCGGCCACGAGGGGCCCTTCGCCGAGCTGGTGGGGGCAACCTCGCGCTACGACGCTCGCGCGGCGCTGATCGGCGGCTCGCTGGTCGGACCTTCCGCCTTGCTGCGCTTCTACGTTCTGCACTGCATCTTCATCCCGATCGTCGCATCCATGCTGATGATCCTCCACTTCTGGCGCATCCGCAAAGACGGGGGAATCTCCGGACCGGCGTCGCTGGCAGCGTTGCAGGGCAGTCCGTTGCAGAACAAGAGTCGATCCTGACGAGACCCTGGCCGCCGCACCGGCGCGCGGGAGAACGACGATGGCCGCCGACGAGACGATTCAGGAGCCGAAGGCCGCACCTGCCTCCACCAACGGCGCCTCCGAGGCGGCGCAGCCCGAGGAGCCGCGCCGCAAGGTGCGCGACATTCCGCGCGTTCACACCTGGCCGCATCTGTTGCGCATGGAGCTGCTCTGTGCGCTGGTGATCATGGTCCTGATGGTGGTCTGGTCGATCGCCATCGACGCGCCGCTCGAGGAGCCGGCCAATCCGACCCTGACTCCCAATCCCTCGAAGGCTCCCTGGTACTTCCTCGGCCTGCAGGAGATGCTGGTCTACTTCGACCCCTGGATGGCGGGCGTGGTGCTGCCCTCCTTGATCATCGTCGGCCTGATGGCGATCCCCTACATCGACGTCAATCCGCGCGGCAACGGCTACTACACCTGGCGCGAGCGCCCCTTCGCCATGGTCAACTTCTTCGTCGGGTTCTGGATCCTGTGGATCATGCTGATCATCGAAGGGGTGTTCTTGCGCGGACCCGGATGGAACTTCTTCCTGCCCTGGCAGGAATGGGATCCGCGCAAGGTGGTCGCCCTGACCAACGTCGACTTCCACGAGTTCTTCGGACTTCGCAATCCGGTGGTAATCGGCTTGGTGGGCGCCATCCCGATCGCCCTCTACTACGGCCTGGGAGTGCTCTACTGGCGGCTCAAGAAGGACAAGAGCCCGGCCCTGAAAGAGCTGGGGTTGCCGCGTTACGCGCTCACCGCCTTCCTCTTCCTGACCATGTGGCTCTTGCCGATCAAGATGGTCCTGCGCTACACGCTGAACCTGAAGTACCTCTGGGTCACACCCTGGTTCAACATCTAGGCCCGCGCTCCCCCTCCGCGGCCCCCACGGCCCGTCCCGCAACCCTCGGCGCGCCCCCTTCGGGCCTTGAAACGCGGCTTTTCCGGCTCCGCCCCCCCGCTCGCGCCACCGACTCGCGGCTTTCGGCTCTTTTGTTTGACGCGGGCGAGCCGAATCCCTAAAATACCGGCAGGCGGTCGCCGGGCTGTGCAGCTCGGGCCATAAAACCCAGACAGCACCCACAAGATGGCTCGAAAAGAGCGAGAGTGGCTGAGCACGGGGCAAGCAGCCGAGCTTTGCTCCGTGACCTCGGACACCGTCCTGAAGTGGATCCGCAAGGGCCACATCTCGGGGATCCGCACCGCCGGCGGGCATCACCGAATTGCGCGCGCCGAAATCGAGGGACTGCTGCGCTCGCGCTCGGCCGCCGCCAGCACGCCGCAGCCGCCTCCCGTCGCCGGCCCTTCCTCCCCCCTGCGTTGCTGGGAGTATCTCGGCGGCACCAACGGCGTCCGCGAGGAGTGCACGCACTGCTCGATCTATCACGTGCGCGCCGGATGGTGCTTCGCGATGGCCGGGATGGGCCTCGACATCGACCATTCCCGCCAACTCTGTGCCAGCTCCTGCCAGGACTGCGTCTACTACCGGCGGGTCATGAACCTGCCGACCCAGGTGCTGCTGGTCTCACGCGACGACCAGCTCACCCAGTCGCTCTCCGAGGCCACGGTCGAGGGCCTCAGCCTGCGCGTGGCCGCCAGCGGCTACCAAGCATCCACCACGATTCAGAGCTTTCGTCCGGCGTTCGCGATCGTCGACGAAGCGCTGATCAGGTCCGGGGAAACCGACTTGCTGCGCCACCTGGCGCGCGACCCACGGCTGTCCGGCCTGAAGATCATCCTCGCGGTTCCGAAGGGACGGACGGAACGGAAGAGGGACCAGACGAGGCCGGAGTTCCTCGTCAGCAGCATCGAGAAGCCGTTCGAGCTCCGAGAGGTCCAGGAGATCATCGAACGCTTCCCGGTCGAGTCCTTGCAGGCGCCGGACGCCGAGACGCCGGTCGCCCTGCATCCAGGAGGCAGTGCCGATGCCGAACCTACCCTCCGAGCCTCTGAATGAGGATCTGGACGCCGAAGGTTACTTGAAGGAGATGGCGAGCTGGACCCGCGCGCGGGCCGAGGAACTCGCCGAGGCCAACGATATCGGTCCCCTGACCGACCAGCACTGGCAAGTGATCGAGTTCGTCAAGGACTACTACCAGACCTACGGCCGGGGCCCCGCCGTGGTCAGAATCGGCAAGGAGACCGGCCTCAGGGCCACCACGATCTGCGATCTCTTTCCCTGCGGCGTCGTGAAGGGCGCCTACCGTCTCGCGGGGCTGCCGCGCCCCCCGGGATGTGTCTGAGCCGGAGACGACTGTCGCAAGCGCGGCCAACTCGCATGCAGTGAACAAAGGAACGAGTGGATGGAAGCCGTACGATTTCTGGTGGGAGCGATCCTCCCCTATCTGGCGCTCTTGGTGTTTGTATTCGGAATGGTGTATCGAATCAGGACCTGGCTCAAGCTACCCGCGCCGGCGATGACGCTGACCCCCGCACCGCCCACCGAGGGGGACAACAAGAGCAACGTCTTGATGGAGACGTTTTTTTTCAGGAGCCTTTTCAAGGGCGACCGTGGCTTGTGGCTGCTGGCCTGGGTGTTCCACGTGGTGCTGGCATTGATCTTCGTCGGCCATTTGCGTGTATTCACCAACATCGACGCCCTGTTCATGGGACTGGGCATGAGCGAACAGGCGATCCAGGGCATGTCCAGCGGGGCCGGCGGAGCGGCGGGCATCATCATTTTGATCACCCTTGGCGTGCTGATCCTGAGACACGTGGCGATTCCCCGGGTGCGCGAGATCACCGGCTTCGCGGACTACGCGGCGCTGCTGCTGATCGTCGCGATCATCATCACCGGCAATTCGATGCGCTTCGGTGCGGAGCACTTCAACTTGGCGCTCACCCACGAGTACTTCAAGAGCCTGGCGACATTCGGCAACATCATGGGCTCTCCAGCCCTGCGAAACTCGACCTTCCTGGTGCACATGCTGCTGGCGTTGCTGTTAGTCATGTTCATGCCCTTCAGCAAGATCCTCCACTTCGGTGGGATCTTCTTCACCCACCAAATGATCCGCAAGCACTAGCAGGAACGGGAGAACATGATGACGGAGAACGACGTCAAGCAAAAGGTGGTGGACTCGATCAGAGCCATCGACAAAGGCCCGCGGGCGATGCAGATGTACATGGAGATGTGTACCAAGTGCGGCACCTGTGCATCAGTCTGTCCGGTCTACTACGGCAAGGGCGAAAAGCGTTACAACCCGGCGGAGCGTACCGACCTGATCCGGCGCGTCTATCGCAAGTACAACAGTTTCGCCGGCAGGGTCTTCGGGCGTCTCGCGGGGGCCGAGGACTTCGATCCGGCGGTGCTGGGTGAATGGTCCAAGATCTTCTACGAGTGCACCGGCTGCCGGCGCTGCGCCGTCTTCTGCCCCTTCGGCATCGATCACTCGGTGATCACCCGCAAGGGCCGGGCGATTCTGGACCAGACCGGATACACGCCGGAGACGATGAAGAAGGTGGTCGAGATCTCGCTAGAGACCGGCAACACCGACGGTGCCTCCAAGCAGGCCTTCATGGCCGCCGTCGACTTCCTCGAGGAGGAGATGCAGGACGAGCACGACGTCGAGATCAAGATCCCGGTCGACGTGAAGGGCGCGGAGTACTTCTACGTGCCGCCCTCCGGCGACGTGCTGGTCAATCCCGAGGCCACCATGGGCGTGGCCAAGGTGTTCCACGTGCTGGGCATGGCCGACAAGTGGACCATGAGCTCCAAGTGCTTCGATGGGGCGAACTACGGCCTGTTCACGGGCGACGATGCGGCGATGAAATCCGACAACAAGCTGTACGTGGACGAGGCCAAAGCACTGGGCGCCAAGGTGCTGCTGATGGGCGAATGCGGCCATGCCCATCGCATCATGAAGATGATGATGGAAAAGGCCGGTTGGTGGGGCGAGCTGCCCTTCGAGGTGACCAACTGCATGCAGTGGACGGCGGAGCACATCGAGGCCGGCCGGCTGCAGTTCGACAAGAGCAAGAACCCGCAACGAGTGACCTATCACGATCCCTGCAACTTCGGGCGCTCCTGCGACATCACCGAGGAGCCGCGGGCGATCCTGGAGGCGGCCTGCACCGACTTCCAGGACATGGCACCCAACCGCCACGAGAATTGGTGCTGCGGCGGAGGCGGAGGCCTGTCGGCGATGGACGACATCCACGACTTCCGGATGTCGATATCGGGGACCAAGAAGATGGAGCAGGTGCGCGACACCGAGGCCCGCTACGTGGCGACCGCGTGCTCGAACTGCAAGCGCCAGCTCACCCAGCTGATGGAGCACCACGAAGAGGAGATCGAGGTCGGCGGGGTGCACGACATGCTCTCGCGGGCCATCCTGGTGAACGGAAAGGCGGCGGTGCGGCAGGACTTCACCTGATCGGGCGGCGCCTGATACTCTGAAAGAGAGCCGCGGCGCGACGTCGGGCAGGTCCATGTAGGGCACGCCCCGCTTCAGGGGCGAGCCCCCACCTTTCCGGAGTCGACACCATGACCGACGCGCCCGCGGAGAAAGTGGCGTTCGGGGGCCATATCTACACTCTCGACCACTATGGATTCCTCGATCCGCCAGAGCAGTGGAACGAAGCGTTCGCGGAAGGAATGGCGCGCACGCTGGGGATCGAAGGCGGGCTGAGCGCCCGCCACTGGGAGATCGTCCATTATCTGCGCCACAAGTTCCTGGACGAGAGCACCGTCCCGGTGCTGGTCGAGGCCGCCGCCGACAACCGGATGCGACTCTCCGAGCTCAAACGACTCTTCCCCACCGGCTACCATCGCGGGGCGTGCAAGATCGCCGGTATCAACCAACGCTTCATGTTCGAGACCAACTACTGGTTGACCTACGAGACCGCGCCGCCGCCGAAGCCCCGTTTCGAGCTCGACCCGATGGGTTTCCTGAAGAGCGCCGACGCCTGGGACGAGGACTTCGCCGAGCTCGCCCTGGCACAGCTGGAGCCGCCCCTGGCCCTGACCGAGCGCCACTGGCAGGTGATCCGGTATCTGCGCGACTTCTACGGCGAAAACCACACCATTCCGACCATCTACCAGACCTGCAGCGCGTGCGATCTCGATCTCGACGAGTTGCGCACGCTCTTTCCGGCCGGCTACCGGCGCTGCGCCTGCCGCGCCGCGGGGCTGCCCTTCCACGGTTGAGGGCGGGCGCTACCTACCCTCGCCGTTTTCCTGGAGCACCAGCGCCCGCAGCTCTTCGAGGGTGAGCTCGGCACCGAACACCTCGGCCGCCCCCAGGGTTCGGTCGACCAGGTCGCGCTTGTTGCGTTGCAGCTCGAGGATCCTCTGCTCGATGGTGCCCGCGGCGATCAGCTTGTAGGCGATCACCTTGCCGATCCGGCCGATGCGGTGCGCGCGATCGGTGGCCTGGCTCTCGACCGCGGGGTTCCACCAGGGATCGAGATGGAAGACGTAGTCGGCGCGGGTCAGATTGAGGCCGGTGCCGCCGGCGCGCAGACTGATCAGGAAGAGCGGCGGCCCGCCGGATGACTGGAAACGCTCGATGCGCCGCCCCCGCTCCTCGCGCGGCGTGGAGCCGTCGAGACGGACGAAGTCGATCCCCAGCTTCGCCAGCAACTCCTCGATCCGATCCAGGTAGGAGGTGAAGCTCGAGAAGAGCACCGCGCGGTGTCCCTCTTCGACGATCTCCGGCAGCTGCTCCTCGAGCGCCAGCGACTTGGCGGTGTCGAGCAATGAGAAGGGGCGCGCGATGTCGACCAGGCCCGGATGGCAGGCGGCCTGGCGCAGGCGGGTGAGGGCGGCCAGCACGTGGGCGCCGGAGCGCGCCAGGCCGCGGCTCTCGATCTCGCTGCGCAGCCCGCTGCGCACCTGCTCGGCGATCTGCCGGTAGGCGGCCTCGTGCCCCGGCGGCAAGGGCAGACGCAGCTCGACCTCGATCTTCTCGGGCAGATCGGGCGCCACTTCGTCCTTGACGCGGCGCAGCAGGAAGGGGCGCAGGCGCCGCTGCAGGCCTTGGGTCGCGCGCTCGCCGCCGGCGGCGATCGGCTCCGCGAAACGCCGGCGGAAGGCCTCCCTGGAGCCCAGCAGTCCGGGCACCACCAGCTCGACGATGGCCCGCAGCTCGCCGAGGTGGTTCTCGATCGGAGTGCCTGTCAGGGCGAAGGTCGACTCCGCGCGGATCGCCCGGGCACAGCGCGCCGACTCGGTGTTCTCGTTCTTCAGGAACTGGGCCTCGTCGACGATGAAGGTCCGCCAGTCGATCTCGGCCAGCCGCTCGCCGTAGAGACGCAGGCCGGCGAAGCTGCAGACCACCAGATCGACCTGTGCGGCGCGGGCGCGCTCCAGCACCTGCTCCTGGGTACGGCCGCTCAAGAGCTCGAGGCGCAGATCCGGCGTCATGGCGGCCGCCTGGTCGCGCCAGCCCAGCACCACCGAAGCCGGCGCCGCGATCAGACAAGGAGCGGGGCCGAGCCGGGTGTTCTGGTCGAGCAGCAGGGCCAACGCCTGCACGGTCTTGCCCAGGCCCATGTCGTCGGCCAGCACACCGCCCAGACGATGCTCGGCCAGGAAGGACATCCAGGCGACGCCTTGCGCCTGATAGGGGCGCAGCCGGGTCCGCAGACCGGGATGGGGCGCGTCCGTGATCGACTGAGCGGTCCCGGACAGGCCCTGCGCCAGGTCGGCGAGGCGCTGGTCGTAGCCGATGTGGACGCCGTGTGAGTGGGCGGCCGGAGGAAGCAGGCCGAGGCGGCTGCGCGGGGCCCGAAAGCGCCGCGGCCGGCTCTCCTGTGCCGGAAGCGGCACCAGGTCGAGCTCGTCCAGCACGTCGAGCAAGGGATCGAGCCGCGGGTCGCCGGCATCGAGCTGTCCGGACCCTTCCGCCGGCAGGTAGCGCAGACCCTCTTGCCGCGCCGCCCGCAGGCGCTCGAAGTCGAGCGCCCGGCCGTCGGCCGACGCCTGTACCTCGATCTCCACCAGCTGGTCGTCCGCGCCCTCGCGCACCGCGACCTCGAGCTCGATCGCGGTGCCGAGCAGACGCCAGCGATCGATTTCACCGTGCTCCTCGATGCTCCAGCCCGCGCCCAGCTCGTCGCCCAGCGAGCGGTTGACCAGATCGACGGCCCGGTCGCCGCGGACCCGGCACTGCCCTTTGCGGTCGAGCGCCAGGCCGGCATCGACCAGGGCCTGCAAGCAAAGCTGCTCCGCCGCGCCGTCGCGCGGAACCCACAGATTCTCCCCCGGCGATCGGCCGACCACCCAGCCAACATGGGAGCGGCGGCTCAGCGGCTCCTCCCAGCCCTCGTTCGGGCTGCCGTTGCGCTCGGCGCGGGGCGCCGCCTCGATCCCTCCGTAGTCGAGCGTGAGCGCCACCAGGATCTCCGCGGCGCCGGCCTCGAGTCGCACGATCGGCCGCGGCCGCCGCGCCGGCGCCAGGCGCTGCCCGCTCGGTCCGTGGACCACCAGCGCGCGCGGCAGCTCATCGCCACCGAAGAGCAGCCGGCCCGCTTCGTCGTCGCTCAAGCGTGCGCCGTCGCGAAGGGTGATCGCCAGCCGCGCGGCGGCAGGATCGAGCGGGTGGATGGTGCGACCGATCAGTGCCCAGGCTGGGATCCCGCCCACCGGGCGCCCGGCCGGGGGCGCCTCCCCCGCGCCCACCGCGGCCGTGGCATGGAAGCAGCGCTCCCGCTCCACCAGCTCGATCTCTACCCGCGCCGAGTCGGCCGACCAGAGCAGCCGCTGGTCGCTGCGATCGACCATCCGGGCGGTGCCGGCCATGGCGGCCAGACAGCCGCCGGCCGCCCGGGAGGCCACCCGAATCCGGCCGTCGTCGCAGATCTCCCCCATCGCCACCAGCGACGCCAGAGCCTGCAGATCGATCGCTTCCAGGTCGCCGCTCTCGCCCTCCGAGAACAGACCCGAATCGAGCTCGGCGGCATCGGCCAGCCCGGCGCGCAGACGCTCCACGCAGTGCCGCGCTTCCAGCGTCTCACCCGACTCGGCGCGCAGCTCGACCCGCAGTGCGCCGTCGGCGGCGAGGTCGATTCGGTAGGTCGGCCCCACGGTGGCGGCGCCGATTCGAACGTTGCGCCCGGGGAAGGACTCGCCGCTGCTCGGGCGCGGCTCCTGGAGGGCGGGGGCCGGAGCATCCGCGGGATCTTGCGCCAGTGCCACGGCGGCGCTGTGCACACACCATTCGCCGCGTGCCACCAGGCAGGAACAAAGCGGCTCCCAGCCTTGCTCACCGCGCCGCAGCGTCACCTGCAGGGGCCGCCCCTCTCCGGCCACCTGCGCCTCGACCAGCCCCGCGGCGCCGCGCCGGACCCGCACCCGAGGCGCCAGGTCCCGGGCCGCATGGACCATCCAGGTCGGCAGCGTGGGAGCCGCGGAGATGGCGGGCGCGGTGGGCGGCGGCGCGGTGCGGGAGGCGCGTGGCGCGGCGGGCCTGGCCGGGCGCTTGCGGGGCGCCGAGCGAGGCGCGGCCGCGGCCCCGCGGCGGCCGATCTCGCTCTGATGGGGCACCTGGTCGAGGCTGCGCACGGCCAGCGCCACGGCATGATCGCAGGGCCGGCGGCTGCCCGGGCGGCAGGTGCAGCGGGTGACCAGGACCCCGTCCTCGACCCGGATTCGCGTGGTCTCCGCACGCCGCCCGCGCGCCGAGCGCACTCGGCCCTCGACTCCTTCGGCTTCGACCTCCGACTGCAAGACCCTGCGGGTGGCGGAATCGAGATCGACCCGCAGCCGGGCCGGGCAGGAATCGATGAACGAGCGCAGATGGGCAAAGAGGGGCGGGCTTGGGGCACGGGTCACGGCGATTGCTGGGGCACTGGGCTTGCGGTCGATGGGGAAAAAAGTACGATCTTAGCAACCGCGCCCCAGAGAGCCCCAGCGATTCCGGCCGATCCCGATGTCTCATCAACCCCTCCTGATTCTCGATTGCACCGTCAGCCCAGCCTCGGGCCGGGTCTTCGAAGATGCCGTCCTACGCCTGGCCCCGCCCGGCCTGGACAGCGTGGTGCTGCGCATGGCCGACTCGGCGGGTCCCGCCGCTCTGGCCGAGCGAGCCGCGCGGCTGGTCCCCGCCGCCCTGCTGATCTCGGGAAGCGAGGCCGGAGTGCACGAGGGCCGGCCCTGGGTGCGCATCCTGCGGGATCAGCTGCGGGTGCTCACCGCGACCGGTCTACCGACGCTGGGCATCTGCTTCGGTCACCAGATCCTGGCCGCGGCATGGGGCGGAGAGGTCGAGACTCCACGGCCGGCGCGGAAGGTGCGCGGCATCCGGGCATTGCGCATCACCGACCCCAGCGCGCGGTGGCTCGGCGGCGACACGATCGAGGCGTTGGTCAGCCACACCGACCAGGTGGTCGCGGCACCGCCGGGGTGGTCGGTCGCGGCCTGCTCCGACTACTGCCCGATCCAGGCTCTGAGCGCCGGGGATCTGCCGATCGTCGGCGTGCAGTGGCATCCCGAGGCCGATCGCGCCTTCATCGAGGACAATCCGGAGCCCGATGCCGGGCACCCCTGGAACCGCCTCGACCAGAGCAGCCTGGCGGCGCTCGGCGGCGTGGAGGTGCTGCGGGCGTTCCTTGCCCATCCCGATACCCGGCCGCCCTGCTAGGATGCCGCCTATGTCCCCGTGCGGCGCGCCACCGAGCGCGCCGCCCCCGCCCCGCAGGAGAAGACCGTGAGCAAGCTCGCCATCCGCCTCAGCTCGATCGCCTGGGCCGCCGCCGCGGCAGCAGCCGGCTGGTCGGTCGGCCTGGAGCGTGTGCTGCCGGCGACTTTCGGTGCGGGTGGGCGATCGACCGGCGGCGGCGATCCGGGCGAGTTCGCACTGGCCACAGCGGTCGCGCTCTTGCTGGCCCCGCTGCTGCTGCCCCCCCTGCTGGCGCGCCGCGATCGAACGCCGCCCCCAGGCGCCCCAACCCAGGCCCCGCTGGCGGCCGCCGCGGTCGCGTGGTGGGTGTTCGCCGCCGGCCAGGTCTGGGTGAAGAACCATCCCCTGGTCGATCGCGCCCGCAGCATCGAGGGGCTCGGTCTGGAGCTGAGCGTGCTGGTGCGCGCCGCCGGTCTCGGCGCCTGCGTGGGCGTGCTGGTATACTTTCTGGTCGTCCGCGTGCGAATCGGGCGCCTGCTGCGTCCCCGCGCCCTCCTGGTCGTGCTTCTGTTGCTGGCACTGCTCGGCGCCTGGACCCTGCACGGCCGCACCACCACCTCCCAGGCCCGGGCGCTGGCCACCTACCGCGAAGCCACGCCGCGCGCCGACTACAACGTGCTCCTGGTCACCCTCGACACCCAGCGCGCCGACTACCTGGGCTGTTACGGGGCCGAGGTCTCGACCCCCCATATCGACGCCCTGGCGCGCGCCGGCGCCCAGTTCGACCGCGCCTACAGCACCACCAACGTCACCATGCCCTCGCACGCCACCATCCTGACCGCGCGCTGGATGAAAGAGCACGGCATGGAATCGAACTTCTCCCCGCCCCTCTCCGCGTCGAACCTGACCCTGCCCGAGATCCTGCACGAGATCGGCTACGCCACCGGCGCCTTCACCAGCCTCTTCATCCTCGACGGCGGCTACTCGGGATTGATGCAAGGCGTCGATACATGGTGGGCACCGGAGCGGGGCTTCACCGCGTCGGAAGAGGCCTTCACGCGCGCCGCCGTGTGGCTGGAGTCGGTCGCCGACCGGCGCTTCTTCGCCTGGGTCCACAGCTACGACGTGCATCGTCCCTACGAGCCCGTGCCGCCCTACGACACGCTCTACTACCAGGACGTGCCCGACGACCCGGACAACCTCTCGTTCACGCGCATCCCCAGCTTCCATCCGCGTCCCTTCGGTGTCACCGACATCGACTACCTGCCGGCGATGTACAAGGGCGAGACCAGCTACCAGGACGAGCAGCTGGGTGTTCTCTTCGCGCGCATGAAGGAGCTGGGGATCTTCGACAACACCCTGATCGTGCTCACCGCGGATCACGGCGAGAGCCTGGGCGAGCACGATCTCTTCTACAGCCACGACGCCCTCTACGAGGAAGACGTGCGGGTGCCCTTGATCCTCCACGCGCCAGACCTGGTGCCGGCCGGGCTCCGCTCCGGCGCCCTGGTGCAGACCATCGACCTGGTGCCGACGGTGCTCGAGCTACTCGGCCTGCCGCCTCTCGAGCTGGCCTCCGGCACCAGCCTGGCGCCGCTGCTCTCCGACCCAGCGGCGCAAGTGCGCAGCCACGCTTTTCTGGAAGGCAAGAGCTACCGCGCGCTGGGCATCGTCGACTCGACCTGGGCCTTCATCCACCCGCTGAAGGATATGGTACCCAACCACAACGTCGAGCTCTTCCGCATCGCCGACGATCCGCAGCAACTGCGCAACCTCTTCTACAGCGAGCGTCCGGTCGCGGAGCGGTATCTCGACCTGGCCCAGGAGTTCAGCGGACGGCGCATCCGGCTCGGCAAGGCCGCCAAGAGCGGCGTCCGGCCGACCGTCAGCCAGCAGCTCAACGCCTTGGGCTACGTCCAGTAGCGCCGCGCTCGAGGCCCTCCGGCGTGGTCGCCAGCGCCGCGAAGGCGCGGGCGTAGATCCGCAGGTTGCGGCTCAGCGCCCGGCGCGAGATGAACTCCGGGTCGGCGTGGTACTGGGCCTCTTCGCCCAGCGCCGGCTCGGCGGGGCCGAATCCGACCGTGAGCGCCTCGGTGCCGGTGAAGGCCTTGGCGTAGGTGGTGCCGCCGATGCAGCCGGGCTCCGCGTCGCGTCCGGTCTCCTCGCGGTAGGTTTCGATCAGGATGTCGATCCAGGGATGGCGGGCGCTGCTCGCAAAGGCCTCGAAGCCCTCGCCGCCGACGGTCTCGATGGCGATCGCGCGCTCCGGGGCGAGCGCGGCGCGCAGCCGCGCCCGCAGCGCGGCGAGCGGCCACTCGTTGGTGGGACGGATGTTGAGCACCGCGCGCAGCTCCTCGCCGCTGGTCTCGATCGTCCCAAGGTTGACGCTGGTCGCCCCCAGGCAGGGCATCGTCGACGCGATGCCCAGTCCCGCGCCGCGTGCATCGACCCGCGCGGCAAGCACGCGCAAGAGCCGCCGCCAGTCTCCCGTCACCAGCTCCGCCTCGATGGCGATGCGCGCCAGCGGCGCAACCGCGTTGCGCCCGGCTTCCGGGGTCGATCCGTGGGCCGCCTTGCCGCGCATCTTCAGCGTCACCTCCTCGTCGCGCCGCGTCACCTCGAAGGAGAGTCCCCTCCCCTCCCCCGTCAGACGCGCCGCGCGCCGCTCCAGGTCGCGTGCCAGCTGCTCCCCTCGACCCTCGCGAGCCTGGGCCACGAGCGACGCCTCGGCCGCCACCACGTTCGCGGCGCTGCCCCCTTCCAGCGAGCTCATCCGCGGCAGCTTGGCGCGACCTCCGCCGCCCGCGCTCAGCGCCAGGTCCAGGTAGCCGCGCTCCCCGATGGTCAACGGGAAGTCGCCGTCCACCACCAGCGCCAGCTCCGGCGCCTCGCGCTCCGCCAGCAGTCCCTCGATGCCCCGCCAGTCGGTCTCCTCGTCCATGCCGATCACCAGGAGCGGCTTGCGGGTCAGGATCGCGCCGCCCTCGCGCAGCGCCGCCAGGGCGTAGAAGGCTGCTGCCACCGCTCCCTTGTCGTCCAAGGTGCCGCGGCCGAAGAGGGTATCGCCCCGCACCTCCCCCGCGAAGGGCGGCGCCGGCCACGCCGCGAGATCGCCCACTGGCACCACGTCACCGTGCGCCAGGACCCAGAAATCGGGAGCCAGCGCCCGCCCGTCGAGACCGACCAGGAACACGTGGTCCTCGTCCAGTCGCTCGAAGCTGAGCTGCTGCTCGCTCGCCGCCCGCTCCAGCCGATCGCCGAAGGCGCGCCGGGCGGCGGCGTCGCCGGCCAGGGTCGGAATCCGCACCAGGTCGCGCAAGAGCACCTCGGCGTCACTCTCGAAGCGACTCTGGGCCAGGTCGGCCACCGCCTCGGGGTCGCGCACCACGGTCTCCATGAAGATCGGCGTGGCGGCGGTCGAGGCGCTACCGGCGGCACCTCTGGGAAGCGGCTGCGGGTCGCCGGGAGCCGCCGCGGCGGCGCACGGGATCAAGAGACCGAGGGCGAGGACGGTGGAAGGCGGGCGCATCATGGGGCTAGGGCTCCTCGTGGTGGAAATCGCGCAGTACCCGGGCCAGCCAGGGCAGCGAGCGGTCGAAGCGGTAGGAAAGACCGAAGTGGTCGTCGGCGAACTCCTCGTGGATCACCGCGACGCCGCGCCTCCGCAGGCGCGCCACCACCTGCCGGGCCCCGGCGTAGAGCCGAAACTGGTCGGCGGTGCCGCAGTCGATGAAGATCCCCGCGCACTCCGCGGCGCGGCAGCGCTCCGACGCGGCGATGCGCACCGGATCGTGCTCCAGCCAGCGCTCCCAGACCTCCGGGCGCAGCTCGCCGGTCCCCGGGTCGAAGGGCAGATCGATCCCCATCTCGGCCGCGGGATTCGGCGAGTAGGCCGCGGCCATGCCGAGCACGTTGATCACCGCGTGGTCGCCCGAGCCGTGTTTCGGTCGAGCCCGGAACTCCTCGAACCAGGCCGCCGGCCCGCCGGCTTTCTCGAAGGCCACCAGTGCGTGCGGGAAATCGGGCAGGTAGCAATACTCGAAGGCCGCGTCACCGGAGTGGCAGGCGCAGGCCTGGAAGAGATCGGGACGCAGCATCGCCAGGCGCAACGCCGCGTAGCCGCCCGACGACTTGCCGGCGACTCCGCGCGCGCCCTTGCCGCGGTAGCGACGAGCGACCTCCGGCAGCAGCTCCTCGGTCAGATAGCTCTGGTAGCGCCCGGTGGCCGACGAATCGAGATACTGGCTGCCGCCCAGCGCCGTCATGCAGTCCGGCATCACCACGATCGCCTCGTCCATCGCGCCGCTCGCGATCAGGCGATCGAGGCGCTCGGGCAGGGTCTCGCCCCAGGCCGATTCGTGCAGCATCATGCGCCCCTGGCCGGTGAAGCCGGCCAGCACGAAGATCGTCGGGTAGCTCCGTTCCGGCTGCGTGTCGTAGGAGGGCGGCAGATAGACCGGCGTGGCGCGCCGGGTCGGATCGCCCAGGGGATTGCCGGCCAGCAGCGCGCTCTCGAGCTCGAAGAGCTCGACGCGGCCTTGGCTCTGCTGGGTCATGCGGGCTCCTCGGAAAAGAGGGAGATGCGACGGGTGAAGCAGGATCGCCGCTCCGCGGGGGGGATGCAAGATCTGGAGGGGCGACCGGGGTTTCGATTCAGCGGCTGCCTACGCGGAGAGCGCCGGGAGCGCCTCCCATCGTGCCCCTGCCCTGCCCCGCCCCTGTCATTGCCCGATTCCCGCCGCCGGACCTGGCAGGGCACGGGCACGCGGCGGTCCCGCGCTCGGGTGGCGCCCGCCCCGCCTCACGCACCAATACTGGCGAGATTCAGCAGCGCACCGACCATGTACAGAAGAGAACCAAGTTATGCTGGTGGCTGCAACTTCCTCTTCCCGTGTCGAGCCCGCCCCGCCGAACCCCTCCGCACAAGCGTAATCCCATGACATCAAAGCACTTGTTCTGCACACTCGCGAGCCTCGCGCTGGCCGCGCCCGGCCGCGGCGCAAGCACCCCGAGCAGTGCTCCCCCGCCCACCGGGCAGATCGAGAGCGCGCCCCTGTTCCAGCTTCCCGACGGCCTGCGCAAGTACAACGTGCTGATCTGGGCCCTCGACACCACCCGCGCCGACCATTTCGGCATCTACGGCTACCACCGCGACACCACCCCCTTCATCGACCAGCTCGCCGAGCTCGGCCTGCGCTGGGACAACTACACCACCTCGTCGACCTGGACCTGGCCCAGCGTGGTCAGCATGATGAGCAGCCTCACCGTCCCGACCCACAAGACCCTGGCCTCGTCGCTGGCGATGCCGCGCGGCTGGGCCAGCTTTCCCGAGATCCTCGAGCCCTTCGGGTACCAAAGCGTTCTGGTCTCCAGCAACCACCTGCTCACCGACCTGGGGCGCCAGCTCTCCGACCGTTTCGATGTCTCCGTGGCCACCCTGCGACCGGACGAAACCCTGACCGACGTGGTGATCGACGCCATTCGCGATCCCGCTGGCCGCCCCTTCTTCATCCACGCCCAACCGGTGGCCGGTCATGCCCCCTACGTCTGCCCGCCGCCCTTCGACTCGCTCTTCGTCGACGATGCCTTCTACGGCGGACTGGGCGATCTGCCGAAGATCAACGACTCGGAGAACTGCGACGGCGGGATGCAGCGCTCGGTGGTCATCGATTCCATCCTCTCCATGGACTGGTACGTGGCCCAGTACGACGGCCTGATGGCCTACATGGACTACCAGTTCAGCCGGATCTACGAGGCCATCGAGGACGAAGGCCTGATCGACTCGACCCTGATCGTCATCACCGCCGATCATGCCGAAAACCTCGCCGGCGATCACAACTACTATTTCTGCCACACCGACCAGTACCAGTCGAACATCCGCCTGCCTTTCATCGTTCTGCTGCCCGAAGAGGTGCAAGAGGCGCGCGGACCGCTGCGCAACCTGGCGCTCGGCGGGCTGCCCAACCACATCGATCTCCTGCCGACCGTCCTCGACCTGCTCGGCGTCGAGACTCCGGCCCAGGCCCAAGGGCGCAGCCTGATCGAGCTTCCGCAACCCGATCGGCGCATCGGACACAACCACCTGGGCCGCTCCTACCAGGAAGGCAACTGGAAGGTCGTGCAGAAGAACGAAAAGGTCGAGCCGGGGCCGGATACCGGGCTCTACGACATCGCCGCCGACCCCGACGAGCAGAACGACCTCTCCGGACCGATGACGGCGCTGCGCGACTCGCTGGAGGCGATCATGCTCGGCATCACCCTCCAGCTCGAGGCGATCCAGCCCCCCTTCTACCCCACCGGCGACCTCTACCACAGCGATCTCAACGACCCCGCGGAGACCGACGAGTTCTTCTACGTGAGCGGCAAGATGCGCCTGGTGGAGGACTACGGCTGGGGCTTCATCTACGAAGACCCCGACAGCAACCGGGTGATGTACGGCCAGTCGCCGCCCGGCGAGCCGGAGAATCTGCGCATGCCGGGCTCGCTGATCGAGGAGATCCTGCCCGACTACAACCTCTCGTTGCGCATGCAGCTGAACGAGGGCATCGGCTACCTGGGGCTCTCGGCGTTGGGCAAGTTCTTCTACAGCAACTTCGAGTTCCGCCCCGGATACCTGGTCACGATCGAGCCGGACTCGATCGGTCTGGGGAGCTACCTGCCCGATGGTGAAAATGTCGACGCGGGGCGGGTCGCCTACCCCTTCGGCCTCGACGCCTGGCAGGAGATCGTGGTGACCAACGACGGCGACACCGTGACCGTCAACATCGGCGGCCGCGATCTCTTGAGCATTCCGACCCACCAAGGCATCGCCGGAGCGACCTACTTCGGCCTCGCGATGGGCTCGGAGATGCGCGTCGACGATATCCGCGTCTGGCGCTAATTCTTGCGGGCGTAGGTTGTTGACCGCTCGCCGGCGATCTGGTCAAATCGCGGGGCTCTCGCCCGTCCCCAGCCTCCACCGGAGGGCCTCATTGCGCCGCCTCCTCCCCGCCGTCCTCTGCGCTCTGTCGACCGCCAGCGGCTGTTTCCATGACCCCACGTCGACCGATGAAGGAGGCGGCCCCTACCGCTTCGAGCTGCGCGCGCCGGGCGCCGACTCGGTGTTCGTGGAGGGCAGCTTCAACCAATGGGCGCCGCGCGATCCCGAGTGGCGGATGGACTGGGTGGAGGGCTCCGATTCGACCCTGCAGGCGATCGAAGCCGACCACCTGCCGGAGCGCTTCTCCTACCACTACGCGGTCTACGCCCAGGGGCGCGAGGGGCGGATCGAAGACCCCTTCGGCACCGCCAGCGGCGATCTGCGCCTCGATCCCTTCCAGACCCGGGTCGATCGCGGCCTGACCCCGCCGCGCCCGCTGCCGGCGCCGATCGATCCGAGCCGCCTGGTGATCTACGAGATGCTGGTCTCCGACTTCTCCGCGGGAGGCGGCTTCGCCGAGGTGGTGGAGGCGCTGGAGGGCGGGGATCACCCCCTGGTCGAGCTCGGCATCAACGCCCTCGAGCTGATGCCGGTCCACCCGGTTCCGGGCGACTTCTCCTGGGGTTACGACTGCGGCTCGCACTGGTCGGTCGACCCCGGATACGGTGGGGCACGGGGCCTGCGCGACCTGGTCGACGCCTGCCACGCGCGCGGCATCGCGGTGCTGCTCGACGTGGTGCTGAACCACTCGGGCGGCCATCACCCGATCTCCGAGCTGGAGTGGCTCACCGGTCGCTACTACTACTACGACCCCTCGAAGGAAAACGCGTTCGGCCTGCCGGAGTACGACTGGGACAACGCCGACCTGATCGACTACTTCGTCGAGGGGCTGGCGCATTTCATCGAGGACCTGGGAATCGACGGCTTCCGCTACGACTTCGTCGAGGGCGAGGCTTACTCCGACTGGGCGAAAGTGGTGCTGCCGCTGAAAGAGCGCTTTCCGGAGACCTTTCACATCGCCGAGAGCTTCGACTCCAGCGGTGGGGCGCTCGACCCCGCGATCGGCTTCGACGCCCAGTGGGGCGGCCAGTCCTCGTCCTACGGCGGATCGGTCAACAACTATCACCAGCGGCTCAACGCCAACCTGGCCGAGTCGGCCTATGTCAACCGCTACGGCGGCGTGATCGGCACCTTCTCGCCCGATGCCTCGCCGATGCTGGCCACCGCCGACGTCACCGAGTTCCACCCCGGGCGCGGCTCCTGGCGCGATATCAAGTACCTCGAGAGCCACGACGAGCGGCGCGTGGTCGAGCAGGTCGAGGGCTCGGGATCGTCGGCGGCGCGCGCCATCGGCGGGCTGCAGAAGTCGCGGCTGGGCGCCATCAGCCTGATGACCTGCGTCGGCATCCCGCTGCTCTACCACGGTCAGGAGATCGGGGTGGACAACCCAATCGCGGCCGATCCGGCCCCGAGCCCGATCGACTGGACCGCCGGCGACGCGTCACTGCGCGACCACTACCGCCATTTGATCGAGCTCAGGCTCGGCGAGCCGGCGTTGGCTTCCGACGCCATCGAGTTCCTGTGGGCCGCCGGCAGCGCGCCTTCGGCGCCCGACGAGACCGCGCGCATCCTGCAGTACCTGCGCGGCGAGGAGGGCCAGGAGGTGCTGGTGCTTCTCAACTTCGACCACGAGGAGCACCAGGTCGTGGCGCGATTTCCACGCCAGGGGGCCTGGGCGCTCTTCGATCCAGCAACCGGCGGCCGCGACGAAACCCTCGAGGTTCCGCCAGGCGGCGAGGTCGAGGTGCTGGTGCCCGCCTCCGACGGCCTGATCTACCTGAACCCCTCGTGATGCGCCATCGAGAGACGAGGAAGCAGATGACACGCTCCCCGCTGCCCGCGATTCTCCTGGCGCTGCTCGCGACCACGCTGCTCCCGCCGCCGGCCCGCGCCGGCACCACCGGCAAGATCGCCGGCCGGGTGGTCGATGGCGAGACCGGAGAACCTCTGCCCTATGCCAACGTGGTGCTGGTCGGCACCCAGGCCGGGGCGGCCACCGACGACCAGGGGCGTTTCGTGATCCTGGGCATCACACCCGGTCGCTACAGCGTTCGCGCCGCCTACCTCGGCTACGCCGAGACCACGCTCTCCGACGTCCGTGTCAACATCGACCACACCACGCGCTTGATCCTCGAGCTGCGCTCCGAGGCGATCGAGGTCGGCGGCACCGTGGTGATCGCCGATCGCGAGTACTTCCAGAAAGACCTCACCGCCTCGCAGTCCTTGGTCGGCGCCGAGGAGATCGAGGCGACCCCGGCCACCGAGCTCGGCGATCTATTGGAGTTACAGGCCGGAGTCACCACCGACGCCGGTGGAGGTCTGCATTTTCGCGGCGGGCGCTCAGGCGAAGTCGCCTTTCTGGTCGACGGGGTGTCGTTCACCGATGCCTTCAGCGGCGGCCAGGCGGTGGCGGTGGAGACGGCGTCGATCGAAGAGGTGCAGGTGATCAGCGGCGCCTTCAATGCCGAGTACGGGCAGGCGATGAGCGGCGTCGTCAACATCGTCACCAAGGAAGGCGCCGGCGAGTGGACGGGCAACTTCTCGGGCTACAGCGGCGACTATGTCGCGCCCAGCAGCGAGACTTTCTGGGGGATCGAAAAGCTGTCGCCGACCGCGGTGCGCAATCTGCAAGCGACGCTCTCCGGGCCGCTCCTGCACAATCGCGTGTCGCTCTTCGCCTCGGCGCGGGCGGTCGGATCGGACGGCTACCTCTACGGCCGGCGGGTGTTCAACTTCTACGATGTCGCCGACTTCAGCAGTCTCGACAGCGACGATTGGCAGACCATCGCCACCGGCGACAGCTCCCTGGTAGCGATGAATCCCTATCGCAAGTACTCCGCCCAGACCAAGCTCACGGCGCACCTGGGAGCAGGTTTCAAGCTACGCTACAACCTGCTGCTGGAGGATTCCCGCAGCGATAGCTACAATCACTTTTTCCGCTACAATCCCGGCGCCGGCCCCACCTACCGCAAAACCGGCGTCGCCCACACCGCCACCGCCACCTGGGCCTTCGGCGCCAACGCCCAGACCTTCGTCGACTACGGCATATCGCGCTTCGTGAACCACCAGCAGTCATGGCGCTTCGCCGACCGCCGCGATCCGCGCTACTACTTCTCCGACTTTCTGGATCAGGTGCCGCCGCACGGCTACTCCTACTCCACCGGCGGTGTCTTTCCCGGTTGGTGGGAGCAAGAGACCGCCACCGATGTATGGAAGGTCGACCTGACCTCGCAGATCGATCTGCACAACATGATCAAGCTCGGAGCAGAGCTGCGCCGTCACCGCCTCGACACCTTCAGTCAGTGGGTGATCGACGGCAAGGTCGGCGATCCCTTCGTCGAGACCTTTGCGGTGCGCCCAGGCGATCTCGGCGCCTATCTCCAGAACAAGCTCGAGGTCGAGGACTTGATCCTGAACATCGGTGTGCGGCTGGATCGTTTCGATCCGGCCAGCGTGATCCCCTTCGATCCACGCGATCCGAACGTCGAGTCGCCGCTGCGCAGTTTCTTCGATCACTCCTCGGGACGGATCGTCGGCTTCGACGACGTGGTCGATCCCGGCGCGGGAGGCGACTATCGCGGCGGCCGCCCGGTCTACGAGGGGAGCGCCTACCAGGTCGCCTGGAACGACACCCGGGCCACAGAGCTGCGGCGCCAGTTCATGTACAAGCCGGCTACGGTCAAGTACCAGATCTCGCCACGCGTGGGACTCTCCTACCCGATCACCGACGAGGGCGGAATCCACGTCAGCTACGGACATTTCTTCCAGATGCCGACGCTCGCCACCATCTACAGCAATCCCGAGTGGCGACTCGGCGACGGTGTCGGCATCACGGCGCTGATGGGCAACCCCGATATCGAGGCTCAGAAGACGGTGCAGTACGAAATCGGATTGCAGCAACAGATCGGCGACGGCGGGCGGCTCTCGGCCGATTTCTTCTTCCGGGATTTTCGCAATCTCCTGGCCTCCGATCGCATCGTCGAGACCTACTCCGCCGGCAAGAAGTACGCCCAGTACAACAATCGCGACCAGGCCAACGCGCGCGGCATCGCGCTCACCTTTTCCGACGAAGGCGAGCGGCTCTACTGGAGCTTCGACTACACCTTCCAGATCGCCGAGGGCCTGGCCTCCGATCCCGCCCAGGCCTTCCGCCGCCTGGCCGCCGACCTGGAGCCGCTGCCGCAGCTGGTGCCCCTCGACTGGGACCGGCGTCATAATTTGAACGGCCGACTGGCCTGGAGCAGCGCGCGCTGGGGTTTGTCCGCCCTGGCCAAGCTCTGGAGCCCTACTCCCTACACTCCCGACATCCGCCAGGTCGGCGCGGCGGTGGAGAACGGCGGCAGGATTCCTCCCTTCTACGAGCTCGATCTCGAGGCCTACTACAAGATCGACCTGGGGTCGGTGGACCTGGAGCTCTTCGGAACGGTGTTCAACGCGCTGAACCGCAAGAACGAGCTCTTCGTCTATGCCGACACCGGACGCGCCACCGAGAGCCTGGCCGAGCTGGAGGCGAATGAGCTCTCGACCGAGTTCGTCAACAGCGTGGAGTCGTTCTTCGACAACCCGAGTCTGTTCTCGGCGCCGCGGCTGGTCCACATCGGCGCCTCATTGAACTTCTAGCGGAATCGATATCAGTCCCATGGAACGCCCCATCCTTTGGATTCTCGCCGCGCTCTTCTGTGGCGCGCCGGCGGCGCCGGCGGCCCCTTTCGATCACGACGACCTGAGGTCGGGAGACGCGACCTGGCGGCGCAAGGGGGTCCACAGCGGCAACAAAGTGCGCACGGTCTTCTACAACTTCGGGCTGGTGGCGAATCTGAACGAGATCTCCGGCGAATGGCCGATCGGCACCGGCAACTACTACATCGGCGACGTGACTCCAGTGGTCGGTGTGGAGTACGTCAACGCCCTCGGCGACACAGTCCACTCCGTGGTCACCTGCGACGGCCCGCGCGGCAACTCCGACGGCCCCGGCGGCGGCGTCTTCTGGGGCTTGGAGCCGATCCCGGACTTCCTCAACGAAGCCCAGGACGGGGTGGCAATGAGCCATCTGCCGGGCACCTGGCCCGCCCACTGGCCCGACCGGGCCGGCTCCTGGGACGGCTTCTGGAACGGATTCTTCGGGCGCGGGGTCCAAAACGCCGACCAGGAATCGTTCTTCTACATGGACGACGCCGCCGACGCCGAGTTCAATTCCGCCGACGACGGCACCACGCTCTGGCTGCCCGATCCGTCTCAGCCGGAGCGCGATGGCCTCGGGTTGGTGATGCGGGTGCGCGGCTTCCAGTGGTCCCATTTCCTCGCCGAGGACGTGATCTTCTGGCTCTATGAGGTCACCAACATCTCGGTCCACGACTACGACCGGGTCGCCTTCGGCATGGTGGTCGGCACCCTCTCCGGCGGCCGCGACGACGCCAACGACGATCTGGCCTTCTTCGATCTCGAAGACGACATCACCTACTCCTGGGACTTCGACGATATCGGCAGCCCCGGCTGGGTGCCGGTCTCCGAGACCATCAACGTCGGCTACGTGGGCTACGCTTTTCTCGAATCCCCCGGCAACCCCTTCAACGGCATCGACGACGATGGAGACGGAGAAGAGGGCAGCCCCTTGATCGACCGCGGCATGCTCTCCGGCGAGATCACCGGCAACGGCATCGACGACAACGAAAATGGCTTGATCGACGAAGGCGAGCAGCACATCGGCCTGGGCTACGCCGACGGGGTCGACAACGACGCCGACGGCGACACCGACGAGATGATCGACGAACGCCGCGACGACGGGATCGACAACGATTCCGACTGGGATCCCTTGCTGCACGACACCGGCGCCGATGGCGTGGCCGGCACCGGAGACGAGGGCGAGGGCGACGGCATCCCCACCGCCGGCGAGCGCAACTTCGACGCCACCGACGTCGACGAATCGGACCAGATCGGACTGACCAGCTTCGACTACTTCGCGCCATCGAACGTGGTCAAGATGAACGACGACGAAGGCCTCTGGGAGCGCCTCGAGCCGGGGCGTTTCGACGTCGTTCCCGGGCGCCCCGAGGACGGCGACTTCATCTACGGTTCCGGGCTCTTCCCGCTGAAGTCGGGCCAGACCCAGCGCTTCTCCATGGCCCTGGTGTTCGGCGAGGATTTCGAGGATATCGTCGAGAACAAGCGCACCGCTCAGAAGATCTACGACGACAATTACAACTTCGCCCGCCCGCCGGCCAATCCCACCGTCTGGGCGGCGGCCGATTCCGGAAAGGTGACGCTCTACTGGAACGGCGAGGATTCGGAAAACAGCTTCGACGACGTGCTCGGCTACGACTTCGAAGGCTACAAGATCTACAAGTCGACCGAGCCCTTCTTCAACGAGAGCTTCACCATCACCGACGCCAAGGGCCGCAAGACCTTCAACGATCCGCTGGCGCAGTTCGACAAGGTCGACGGCAAGTTCGGCTTCTTCGAGGTGCCGATCGAAGGGCGCGGCATTCAGTTCTTCCTCGGCAACGAGAGCGGACTGCGGTACACCTACGAAGATACCGACGTCACCAACGGCCGCACCTACTACTACGCGGTGGTCGCCTACGACCACGGCAGCGTCGACAAGAACATGCAGCCGGCCGAGAACACCAAGTCGATCACCGAGCTGGAGAGTGGGGTCTTCATTTTCGACGACAACACAGTGGCGGCGACGCCCGGAGTGCGCGCCGGCGGCTATCGAGGTCCGCAGGTGGGCGACTGGCAGCATGAGGGAGGGGCAACGGGCTCGCTGGCCGTCGAGGTGGTCGATCCGACACAAGTCCTCGATCGTCGCTACCAGATCAGCTTCCAGGACAGCACTTACTGGAGCGGCGACACGCTTTTCGCGCGAGCCACCACTTCCTACTCGGTGCGTGATCTGGACACCGATTCTCTGGTGGTCGATTCCTCGCCGAAGGTCCAGGGCGGACCCAGCGACGATTTTTTCGCCGGAATGCGCGTGGTGCTCGACAACCAGACCCGGATCGAGGTGATCGACTCGCTCTCGCAGTGGAGTGGAGCCGCGGCGGCGACCTACGAGGTTTCACTCCGGGTCTTCAACTTCCGGCGGACTCAGGGCCACGAGTGGCCGGGGGTCTACGAGCTGCGCGTCACGGACCAGATCAGCGGCCGCTCGACTTACTTCGAGATCGACGACATCATCGGCACCATCCCGGTTCCGGAGCAGGACACCCGTTTCGATGTCGTGGCGACGACGGCGGGGCTCGAGCAGCCGGTGGAGTTCGCGTTCTGGGAGCCGACCAACCCGGACGGCGCGCTTTCGCCGGGGGATCAGATCATCCTGCTGCAGACCGATCCGGACGATTCGGAGACCACGCTGGCGACCTGGGCGATGGTGATCGAAGAGGGCGGCGGCGAGCCGCCCGGCGACGGTGCGCGCTACACCGCCACCACAACGGTCCCCTTCCGCGGCGGCGCCGACGGCGATCTTTTCGAGTTCAGCGCCCTGCCGGCGAGCGCCTCCGGCGGCCCGGACAGCAGCTACGACATGGCGCGGATCAAGGTGGTGCCGAACCCCTACGTGGCCGGCAACGCGCTGGAGCCGCGCCAGCTTTTCTCCAACGAGCGCGGCGAGCGGCGGCTGCTCTTCACCCACCTGCCGCCGCGCGCCACGATCCGGGTCTACACCCTGCGCGGCGAGCTGGTCGACACCATCAAGCACGACGGAGGCGATGCGCTCGACGGCACGGCGACCTGGGATCTGCGCTCCCGGGACAACCTGGAGATCGCCTACGGCGTCTACCTCTACCACGTCGACGCGCCGGGCTACGGCGTGCAATCCGGGAAGTTCGCGGTGATCAAATGAAACCAGCACGGCTGATCGCGGCGCTGACCGCCGCCCTCGCATCGGCGGCGGCGGCGCAGACCAACGTGGCCACCACCGCGGCGCCCTTTCTGACCCTGGGCGTGGGAGCGCGGGCCACCGGAATGGGCGGCGCCTTCGTGGCCGAGGCATCCGATGCATCGGCCCTGTTCTGGAACCCGGCCGGTATCGCCCAGACGCCTGCGCCGGAGCTCTTCTTCCAGCATTCGCGTTGGCTGGTCGGCATCGACTTCGAGTACGCCTCGCTCTTGCTGCCGGCCGGCGGCGGCTCGCTGGGAGCGTCGCTCACGCTGCTCGATCTGGGCGAGATGGAGGTGACGACACTCGAGGAGCAGGAGGGCACGGGCGAGCATTTCCGCCCCCGAGACCTGGCGGCGGGCATCGCCTACGCCGTGGAGCTGACCGACAGATTTTCGATGGGCGGCCAGCTCAAGTACATCCGGCAGACCATCTGGCACGAATCGGCCAGCGGCTGGGCGATCGATGTCGGCACCCTCTACCGGGTGCCCTGGCGCCGGCTCACGATCGGCTCCTCGATCGCCAACTTCGGACCGCGGATGCGCATGGAGGGGCTCGATCTGCGCACCACCAAGGACCTGGACGAGCGGATCGACGGCAACAACGACAACACGCCGGTGGTGCTCGAAGTGAGCCGCTGGAACCTGCCGCTGCTCTTCCGTGCCGGAGTCGCCGTCGATCTGGTGGAGTCACGGATCGTTCCCGTGCGCCTGGCGATCGACGCTCTCCATCCCAACGACAACACCGAGAGCCTGAACATCGGCATCGAGACCGGGCTTTCGGAGATGCTCGATTTGCGCCTGGGCTGGAATCGCTTGCTGCTGCGCAACGCGCTCGAAAGCCTGGGCCTCGACTTCCAGCGCGACGACTCGATCGAGGGCGGTCTGACGGCCGGCCTCGGTCTGGCGCTCGACATTCCCGGAGTGGGCGGCCTGGCCGTCGACTACGCCTGGGCCGACTATGGTCGACTCGAATCGACTCAGTTCTTCACACTCGGGCTGAGTTTCTAGTACCAAGGAGATCTGCGATGAAGCTGTCCACTACTCTGATCGTCACTGCGGCGCTGGGAATCGGTTCATCGGCGTGGGCCGAAACCTCCGCGGTTCTGTTCCAGGTCGACATGTCGGTGCAGGAGGACATCGGCAACTTCAACTCCGCCACGGATCCGGTCTACGTGCGCGGCGGCCTGGCGCCGCTCGATTGGGAAACCGGGCTGCAGTTGACCGAGAGCGTGATCAACGAGGACGTCTACGAGGTGGTGGTCGACTTCGACGATGCCGATGCCGGAACCACGGTCGAGTTCAAGTACGTCTACATCGCCGGTGGCGACAACTGGGAGACGCGCAACAATCGGTCCTTCCTCTTCGAGGGCGAGGATCTGATCCTCGACACGGTCTTCTTCGACGATTTCTACGGCTACACCGACCAGGACGTGACGGTCACTTTCAACGTGCTGCAGAACGACGACTGCCTGAGCTGCACCATCGACCAGATGGCGATTCGCGGCGCGGCGGCGCCACTCAATTGGGACGACGACACCCAGACCCTGACCGACAACGGCGACGACACCTGGAGCATCTCGCTGCTCTTCCCGGCGGGCACCACGCCGCGCGGCACCATCGCCTATAAGTACCGCGCCCACGCCGACATGAAGCCGGAGCGCTTCGACATCCTGGGCGACCCCTGCACCGCCTGGGACGATCTCACGAACTGGATGTGGCAGGATCTGCGCAATCCCTATCCGGGCGACTGCTTAGCCAATTTGACCTTCGAGATGGACGACACCAATCCGACGCTGGAGCTGGACCTCGACGACTGGTATCCGCCGGCGGTCGGAGTCGAGGATCGAGGTCTCGACGCGCCGGCGGCTCCGGCGGCGGTGGTCCTGGCGCAGAACACGCCCAATCCTTTCAACCCTTCCACCGCAATCCACTTCGAGCTCGCCGAGGCGGGATCGATCGAGCTGGCGGTCTACGATCTCGCCGGGCGCAAGGTCGCCACCCTCGCCGAGGGGGACCATTCCGCGGGCCGGCATACGGTGGGCTGGAGGCCCGCAGGGCTCGCCAGCGGGGTCTACGTCTATTCCCTGGTGGCCGGGGAGAATAGGGTCGAACGGTCGATGCTGCTTCTCAAGTAGCGGCCGGGCGGCGGGCATTGGATCGCGAGCTCGACGGCGCGCGGCCCAACTCCCGCCGCCGCTCCCGCGCCCCCCCTCCCCCCCATTTCATCCACATCGGGGGTTCGTGCATTAGAATAGGAGGCAGAATCCCGTTCTCTCCCCCCCGGAGGGTCCAGCTTGCAATCCCCATCGCCCCCCCCGGCGAAACCGCCGCGCATCCTGCTGGTCGACGACAGCGCCGACGTGCGTAAGCTCTTGCGGGAGTTCCTGGAAGAGCTTTCGTTCTACGTCTGCGAAGCGTCCGACGGTGAGATGGCGCTGGAGATCTGGGACAAGACCCGACCCGATCTCTTGATCACCGACGTCAAGATGCCCGGCATGGACGGAATCACGCTGGTGCGCAAGATCCGTGAGCGAGATCCTCGCTTCCCGATCGTGGTCGTGACCGCGTTCGCGACCCCCGAGCTCAGCCCCTTCGAGAGCGGCGAGCATCCGGTGGCGGTGCTGCGCAAACCCTTCAGCCTGGCCAAGTTGATCATGCGCGTGGAGTCGCTGGGCTTCGGCGCGGTCTCCGGCGAGGCGATACTCGGATCGATCAGGTAGGAGCGCCCGGGCGGCGACATACCCGGCAGTCGCCGCAACCCTCGAAAGGCCGATCGATTCCCATCCCCGCGGCCAGGGAGCGGATGCGCTCGACCTCGTCCGCCGGCAAGGGCGCCACCGGCCCCAACGCATGGGCCAGGTAGCTGACACGGGCGGTGTGCTCCAGGACCTCCAGACGATTGAACGCGCTCTGCAGATCATCGCCCACGGTCAGGGTTCCGTGGCGGTCGAGGATCAGCCCATCGTGGTTCCGCACCTGGGCGGCGATCAGGCGCGGCACCGCGTCGGTGGTCGGCGTGGCGTAACCGGCGTGGCGGATCTCGCCGAGGCCGAAGAGCGCCTCGGGGAGAATGCACTTGCCGAGCGAAAGACCCGCCACGCTCAAGGCCAACGCGTGCGGCGGATGGGCGTGGAGCACGGCGCGCACGTCGGGGCGCTGGCGGTAGACCTCGACGTGCATGCGGATCTCGCTGGTCGGGCGGCCGCCGTGCAAGGGCGCACCGTCGAGATCGGTGATCACGATGTCGGCGGGCTTGAGCAAGCCCTTGTGCAGACCCGAGGGGGTGACGGCGATCCGCTCCTCGCCCATGCGCGCCGATGCGTTGCCGTCGGCGGCGACGATGTAGCTGCGCTCGTACATCCAGCGGCAGACCTCGGTCAGCCGCGCCCGCAATCCCTGCTCGCCCTGCATCGCCTCACTCAGCCGACGAAGCCGCGGTCCTTCAGATAGTCGATCACCTTCTCGACCGATTCGGCAATGCTGAGCTCGCCGGTGTCGATGTGGATCTCGGCGTGCTCCGGTGCTTCGTAGGGGGCGCTGACACCGGTGAACTCGGGGATCTCACCGGCGCGGGCCTTCTTGTAGAGCCCCTTCGGGTCGCGCGCCTCGCAGATCTCGAGCGTCGGGCAGGCGTAGATCTCGACGAAAGAAGCGCCGGCGATCTCGCGCGCCAGCCGCCGCTCGCGCCGGTAGGGGCTGATGAAGGCGGTGGTGACGATGCAGCCGGAGTCGGCGAAGAGGTTCGCGACCTCGCCGATGCGGCGGATGTTCTCGACCCGATCGTCGGGAGAGAAGCCCAGATCGCGGTTCAGGCCGTGGCGGATGTTGTCGCCATCGAGCACGTATGTGTGGACTCCGTCGACGTGCAGACGTGCCGACACGGCGTTCGCCAGGGTCGACTTCCCCGATCCCGACAGACCGGTGAACCAGAGGACCGCCCCGCGGTGGTGATTCAGCTCCTCGCGCATCTCGCGGTCCACGGATGCCGCCTGCCAGGTCACGTTGGTGCTCTTGTGATCGGTGTTGCTCAAGGCTGTCTCCAGGGGAAGGGCCCGTCCGAGGCTCGATGGGTGGGTTTCGCGATCAGGGGTGAAAATCGGCAAACCCTTACTATAATGCAGTCACTTCACAGCTCGCAGGAGAATCACCCGCTCTTCGATGGGAGGCCCGATGTCCGACCGGCTGGTGCGCGTCGAAGGCCGCGACCAAACGGCCATCGTCACGCTGAACGACCCGGACCGCGCCAACGCCATGTCGCCCGCGATGGCGGAGCGTTTCGCGGAGGTGGTCGGAGACCTCGCCGGAGACCGCGCGTTGCGCGCCGTGGTGCTCACCGGGGCCGGGTCCCATTTCAGCGCCGGCGGCGACCTGGAGATGATCGGAGCCCTGACCGAAGGGGCGCACGACGATCGGCGCCGCATCGAAAACGTGCGCCGGATGCGCCGCTACTACCGCCTCTTCCTGTGCGTGCGCGACATTCCCGTCCCGGTGATCGCCGCGATCAACGGTTCGGCGGTGGGCGCCGGGCTCTGCCTGGCACTGGCCTGCGATCTGCGCCTGGTCGCGGAGCAGGCCAGCCTCGGCTTCACCTTCACCCGCCTGGGGCTGCATCCGGGCCTGGGCGCCACCTTTCACCTGCCGCGCCTGGTCGGTCCGGAGCAGGCCTTCATGCTCTTCACCACCGCGCGCAAGCTGAAGGGCGCCGAGGCGGTGGCGAAGGGACTGGCTCTGGCCGCCCATCCGCGCGCCGAGCTGCTGCCGGCGGCGTATGCGCTGGCCGACGAGATCGCGCTCGCCTGTCCGCTGGCGGTGCGCCAGGTCAAGCAGAGCCTGCGCAGCGCGCTCGACGACAGCCTGCCCGATCGCCTGGAGGCGGAGGCCCAGGCCCAGGCGCACGACTACGCCGAAGGCCAGGTGGCCGAAGGGATCGCGGCGGTGCGCTCGCGCCGGCTGCCACGCTTCGAGGACCGATGACTTCCCACTCCCCGCAAAACACCCTGGTGCTGGCGGCGGCCGCCTTCGAGCTGGAGGCGCTGGGAGCGGGTCCCTGGAGCTCACGGGTGGTGGGGGTCGGCGTGGTGGAGGCCGCCCTGGGGCTCGGCGAGCCCTCGCCGCCACCGCCCGACGAGGTGTGGATGGTCGGTTCCGCCGGCGCCTATCCCGGGTCGGGATTGGAGATCGGCGAGGTGGTGACTGTCACCTCCTACCGTTTCGCGCTGGCGGCGGTGGAGCAGGGACGCGCCTATCTGCCCGAGCCCCAGCCGATCGTCGCAGCACCACCGGCGCCGCGCCGGGCGCTGCCCGAGTTGCGCCGAGTGTCGAGCGTGACCACGGCCTCGATCACCCGCGCGCCGCGCGATGCGGCGGCCCTGGGTCGGCTGGGCCAGATCGAGCACCTGGAGCTCTTCGCGGCGGCGCGCTGGGCGGAGCGTCTCGGCATCCCCTTCGGCGCGCTGCTGGCGATCTCCAACGAGGTCGGTCCCCACGCCCACGAGCAGTGGCTGCGCTGGCATCGTCCTTCCGAGCGGGCCGCCGGCCAGGCCCTGCGCGCGCTGCTGCTGAACAGCGATCGAGCAAGGGATGCCTGAGCTCCCCGATCTCACGATCTACGTCGAGAGCCTGCGCGCCTGCCTCCAAGGCAAGGCGGTCCAGCAGTTTCGGCTGCGCAGCCCCTTCTTGCTGCGCACCGTGGTTCCCGAGCCGGAGCGGGTGTTGGGGCGGAGGCTGCGCGGCGCCGAGCGGCTCGGCAAGCGGATCGTGCTGGAGTTCGAGGGCGGGATCTTCTGGGTGCTGCATCTGATGCTCGCCGGGCGGCTGCGCTGGCGTCCCCTCGGGCAGGGAATCGGCGGCAAGCGGGTGCTGGCGCTGCTGGACTTCGAGCATGGCACCCTGGCGGTCACCGAGGAGGGCTCGAAGCAACGCGCATCGCTGCACATCGTCGAGGGGCGCGAGGCGCTGCGCGGCTTCGACCGCGGCGGGTTGGAGCTGGCCGAGATCACGGCGCAGCGCTTCGCCGAGCACATCCGCTCCATGAACCACACCCTGAAGCGGATTCTCACTGATCCGCGCATCACCAGCGGCGTCGGCAACGCCTACTCCGACGAGATCCTGCACCGGGCGCGGCTCTCGCCGGTGAAGCTGTCCAGCACCCTGAGCGAGGACGAGGCCCGGCGCCTGCACGGCGCCGCGCTCGAGACCCTCGAGCGCTGGACGGCGATCTTGCGCGAGCAGACCGGCGACGCTTTTCCCGAGAAGGTCACCGCCTTTCGGGAGGGCATGGCGGTCCACGGCCGCTTCGCCCTGCCCTGCCGCGTCTGTGCCACGCCCGTGCAGCGCATCGTGCGCGCCCACGGCGAGACGAACTACTGCCCCCAATGTCAGACCGGCGGCCGGATTCTGGCCGATCGCGCCCTCTCGCGGCTGCTCAAGCGCGACTGGCCGCGTTCGATCGAGGAGCTCTGATCAGCCCCGCCCGCGCTCCGCGGTCGGCAGGTAGTAGCGATCGACGTAGTCGGCCACCATGCGGGCGGCGGAGAAGCGGCCGGTGACCGTGGCCAGCGAGGCCACCATCATGCGAATCCACGCATGCGGCAATCCCTGCTCGCGGGTGTAGAAGAGCGGCACCACCTCTTGGTCCAGGAGCTGGTAGAGAGAGCGTGCATCGGCCTCGTCCTGGCGCTCCGGATCGGCCCGCGGGCGGTCGTCTCCGATCGCCCAACCGTTCTCGCCGTCGTAGGCCTCGGGCCACCAGCCGTCGAGCACCGACAGATTGATGCCGCCGTTCAGGGGCACCTTCTGGCCGCTGGTGCCGCTCGCCTCCAGCGGCCGGCGGGGATTGTTGAGCCAGACGTCGACCCCCTGGACCAGGTGGCGGCCCACGTTCATGTCGTAGTCCTCCAGAAACACCACCTTGCCGGCCAGATCGGGATCGCCCGCCAGGGCTCCGATCGCGGCCACCAGGGCCTTGCCGTCGGTGTCGGTCGGATAGGCCTTGCCGGCGAAGATGAACTGCACCGGCCGCTGCGGATCACAGGCGATGCGCTTCAGACGTTGTAGGTCGTGCGCGAGCAGGTCGGCGCGCTTGTAGGGGGCGAAGCGGCGCGCGAAGCCGATGGTGAGGGCGCTCGGGTCGAGCGCCGGCGCCGCCGCCAGCGATTCCCGGTTGCGCCGCGCCCGATCGCGCTCGTGGACGAAACGCAGCAGCCGCCGCTTCAGCGCCTGGTGCACCTCCCACAGCTCCGCGCCGGGGATCTCCCGCGCCCTCTCCCACCACTCGACATCGGTCAGCCGATCGATCCAGTCCGCGCCAAGATGCCGGTTGAGCAGTTCCGCCATCTCGGGCGCCATCCAGGTCTGGGTGTGGACGCCGTTGGTGACCGCCCCGATCGGAACCTCGTCCGGCGCGTGTTCGGGAAAGACCCCGCGCCACATCTCGCGCGACACCTGGGCGTGGATCCGACTGACCCCGTTCGCCGCGCAAGAGAGGCGCAGCGCGAGGATCGTCAGCGAGAGCTCCTCCGCCTCCTCGTCGTCGGCCTTGGGCTGCCGTCCCAGGTCGATGAAGCGCTCCAGGTCGATCCCCGACTCCTTGCAGTAGGGTTCGAGCTGCTCGCGCACCAGCTCCACGTCGAAAGCCTCGTTGCCCGCCGCCACCGGCGTGTGGGTCGTGAACACGCTGCGCGTGGCGATGATCTCCGCGGCCTCGTCGTAGTCGTGGTCCTCCAACGCGACGCGGCGCCGCAGCCGCGCCAGGGCCTGCAGCGCCGAATGGCCCTCGTTCATGTGCCAGACGGCGGGCCGCAGGCCGAGATCGTGGGTCAGGTGGATGGCGCCGAGGCCCAACACCTGCTCCTGCTCCAGACGATGGTCGCGCTCGGTGCCATAGAGCTGCGAACAGATCTCCCGGTCGGGCTCCGGAGCCCCTTCGATATCGCTGTTCAGCAGGTAGACCCAGGTGCGGCCGACCGCGACGGCCCAGACCTCGAGCCGCACGGCGCGGCCGCTGACCGGGACCTCCACCCGCAGCGCCTCGCCCTCGCCATCGAGCACCCGGCGCATCGGCATCGATTCGAAGTCGTGGCTGGGCAATAGCTCACGCTGCTCGCCCTGGTCGTCGATGCGCTGGTCGAAATAGCCGTGCCGGTAGAGCAGGCCGACGCCGATCAAGGGCACGCCGAGATCCGAGGCCGCCTTCATGTGATCGCCGGCCAGGATTCCGAGACCGCCGCAGTAGATGGGCAGCGACTGGTGCAGGCCGAACTCGGCCGAGAGGTAGGCGACCAGGTCGTCTTCGCGGCCCGGATGGTGGCGCCGAAACCAGGTGTCGGTCTTGCCCAGGTAGCGCTCCAAACCCCTCTGAGCGCGCTCCGCCGCGGCGACGAAGGAGGGCTCGTCGGCCAGCTCGCGCAAACGCTCCGCGGACGCATCCAGGAGCAGGCGCAGCGGATTGCCTTGGGCGGCCCAGGCCTCTGGGTCGACGCGTGCGAAGAGGCCCGAGGCCTCGGGCGCCCAGGTGCACCAGAGGTTGGCGGCGACCTGTTCGAGACCGGCGAGCGCGGTGGGCAGCCGCAGGGGCAATGGCTCGAGTCGTGGGTGCTTCATGCTTCTCGCGACGTCGGAGGTGAGGACGGGACGGGGACGGCAGCGGATGGACGGCGGATGTTAGCCCGCATTCGCTCCCCCGTGTGTACCACGAGCGCTCGATCAGCAGGGTCCCGGCAAAGTCGCCGGGACTCCGGCTCGATCAGCCGGGCCGCTCCTCGGAGGCCGCCCTATCGAGCGCCTCACTCAGGCGTTTGCGGTGGCGCGTCAAGGCCCCGCGCATCAGCGCCCGGCGCAGCTCCTGATGCACTTCGTCGGCCCGGAAGGGCTTGAGCAGGAAGCCCGCGGCGCCGATCTCGCGGGCCTGGTCGACCCGCTCGCTGGTGGCCATGCCGCTGATCATGATCACCGGCAGCGCGGGCCGCACACTCAAAGCGTGGCGCAGCAGCTCTAGGCCGTCCCCGTCGCCCAGTATGATGTCGAAGAAGGCGGCATCCCAAACATCGCGCTCCAGGGCCTCCATGCCACCCTTCTGGCTGTCACAGAGGGTCGCGGAATGGCCGAGGACCTCCATGAGCTGCTCGAGGACGTCTCGCACGCCCTCGTCATCGTCCACGATCAGGATCTGCGCTTCGCTCATCGGCCGCTCCAGTGTTCCACCTCTTACAGCATCCCATCGGTCCCTTTGGAGAAAAGCGCCAGCTGTTCAGAAAACGAACACGATCGTGCGCGGCACTGGATATTCGGGCGGCGTCGCAGCAAGCTTCGCCGATGCCACTCAAACGCTTGGATGGATGGCTCTGGGCGCTGTTGAGCGCAGCCGGCGGCGGCGCGGCGTGGGCCTTCGCGGCCTTCCCGCGTGATGACGCGTTGATCACCTACCGCTACGCGCTGCGCCTGTCTCAGGGGCTGGGCTTCAGCTACCAGGAGGGTGCCGCGGTGTGCGGCAGCTCCACGCCGCTGTGGACGCTGCTGCTGGCGCTCGGCGCCCGCCTCGGGGCCCCGCCGGCGCTTGCCGCTCCGGCCCTCGGAGCTCTCTGTCACGCCCTCGCAGTGCCCCTCCTGGTGCGCCTGGGCGCGCGGCTGGGCCGGCGCCGCGGCGGCTGGATCGCGGCCTCGATGTACGCCCTCTGCCCTCCGGTAGTGGCGATCGCCGGCTCCGGGATGGAGAGCGCCGCCGCCACCCTGGCGCTGCTGGCGACGCTGACCTGCGCCCTCGAAGGGCGCGCGCTGCTGGGCGGCGCCTGCATGGGGATCGCACTGTTGCTGAGGCTCGACCTGGCCCTCTTCGCCCTGCTGCTGCTGCTCTGGTGGCGCGTGAGCCACCGGCGCTGGCCGTGGCCGGCGCTGGCGGCCGCGGTGGCCGTGCAGCTGCCCTGGTGGATCTACGCGCAGGCGACCTTCGGATCGATCGTCCCCCACAGCGTAAACGCCAAGCTGGTCTTCTACTCCGCGAGCGAATGGCCGCGTCCCGCGGCCACCCTCGACTGGTTCGCCGGCGACCCGGCGCGGATCGTGCTGAGCCTCTCGGCCCTCCTCGGCGCCTGGGTCGCTAGCCGCTCCCGGCGCGGCGCCTGGCTGATCGCCGCCTGGCCGCTGGCCCAGTTCCTCTCCTACGACCTGGCCGGGACCCTGGTGCACGAGTGGTACCGCACCCCCCCCTACCCGGTGTTCTTCCTCTTCGCCGCCCTCGGCGGCGCGCTGCTGATCGACCGGGTCGCCGGCGGCCGCGCCCGGGCGGCCGCCTCCGTCGCGCGGATCGGCGCGCTGCTGCTCCTTGCCGCCGGCGCCGCGCGCCTGCCCGCGACCTGGTCGCTCTGGGATCGATCCACCGCGCGCATGCGCGGCGCCCACGGCGAGGTCGCCGCCTGGCTGCGCGCCCACGCCGCTCCCGACCACCGGGTGGCCTGCGGAGACATCGGCCTGATCGGCCTCGAATGCGGCGCCCGCATCCTCGACACCGTCGGCCTGGTCTCGCCCGAGGTGGTGCCCTACAACCGCCGTCGCGACTTCCTCGGCATCTACACCGAGCTGCGCCCCGAGTGGGCCGTGATCGGCACTTACGGTCCCCTCTTCTCCGCCATCATCGAGGCTCCGTCCTTTCGCGCGCTCTACCGCGAAGAGGCGCGCTTCGCCTACACCGAAGAGATCGACTACGTCGTCTACCGGCTCCTGCCACCATCTCAGAGCCGAAAGTCGGCCAGCACCGGCGCGTGATCCGACTCCCCGAGCTGCTCCTCGGCGGAGCGCGAGCGCACGTCCAACCCCTCGTTGTGGATCTCGGTGCGCACGAAGCCGCGCCACAGGGCGCGCGACACCAGGATGTGATCGAGCAGAAGGCGCCGGCCCCGGTAGAGATGAGAGAAGCGCCGATCGGCCGAGAGCGCCGAGGCGACCGCCACCAGCTCGGCCTTGCGCAGCGCCACTCGCCGTGCCGCCTCGTGATCGCCCATCAGGATCTCCAGGGTGATCGAAGCCGGCGTGTCGTTCAAGTCGCCCATCAAGAGCAGCCTGGTGTCGGGGTCCTCGTGCAGCGACTCGTCGATCAGACGGCGGATGCGCAGGGCCTGCGCTGTGCGTTTCACGCCGGAGTAGAGCGCGCCCGTCGCCCACTCGCTCAAGGTCCCGGGGGCGAGCTCGTCCTGCAGCACGGGATCGACCGCGCGCTTCGACTTCAGATGCGCCGCCAGCACCCGCACGCTCGACGAATCACCGGTTCGCACCCGGGCGTCGAGGATCGAGCCGATGCTCGGCAGAGCGTCGCCACGCCAGGAAACCAGGTCGAGGCCGTCGTCGTGGACCCGGACCTCGGTCGCCGGCAGGCGCGAGAGCAGCCAGGTGCGGGTCTCTCTGCTGGCAGGATCGGACGCGGCGACGATCTTCATCTCGCTGCCGCAGACCTCGAGCACCTGCTCGACCGACTCGCGTTCCACCACCTCCTGCAGCGTCGCCACGTCGGGACGGATCCGCGAGAGCGCGTCGGCGATGGCGCGGCACTTGGCCGCGTGCCGCTCCTCGGAGAGCTGCAGATGGGTGTCGGTCGCACCCCGAGCCAGCAGGCTGCCGCAATTGAAGGTGGAGAAGCGCACGATCATCGGCCGCCCTCCGGCGAGCTCGCGAATTCGAACCCGCCCGCGACCTCCCGCGAAACGCGGCCGGTCGACGCTGTCCATCGAATCGACTCGAAACGCATGAAATCAGCATAGCAGCAACAGCCATCGGCCCTTTTCAGGCGTGTCGGAGCGCGCGCGCGCTTGATCCTCTACCGGCGACATTCGAGCGATCTCGAAGCGTCGTCTGTGGTTGCGGCGGACTCCCCGGCACTCCCTCCCGGCACCCCCCGCCGGGCCCCGAGAAACGATCCGCCCTTTCGGTTGACATCCCAATATGGAAGGTCTATTCCTCACGGCGCACACTAGATACAGCGTATCGGTCCCCTTTCAATCTGCCGAGTCGAAGCCACCGGCCCCGGGTAGCATGTGGTGTGGAGCAGTGGGATCGAGCCCGCCCGAGAGCATCAGCCGAACCCGTACGCCAGGACAAGCCCTTGCAGATTCAGCGCCGCTTCACCGCCTCCGGACAGTCGCCATACACGGGCATCACCTTCGAATCACGCTCGTCCGAGATCCGCAATCCGGACGGCTCCCTGGTGTTTCGGGCCGACGATGCCCGGGTCCCCGAGGACTGGTCGCAAGTGGCGACCGACGTCTTGGCGCAGAAGTACTTCCGCAAGGCCGGCGTGCCCCAGCGCAATTCCGAGGGCAAGCTCCTCAGCGACGATCAGGGCCGCCCCCTGCTGGGCGCCGAGAACGACGCCCGCCAGGTCTTCGATCGCCTGGCGGGCTGCTGGCGCGCCTGGGGCGAGTCGCACGGCTACTTCGATTCCCCCGATGATGCCGCCGCCTACGAAGACGAGATGCGCTACATGCTGGCCCACCAGATGGGGGCGCCCAACAGCCCGCAGTGGTTCAACACCGGTCTCTACACCGCCTATGGCCTGGAGGGACCGCCGCAGGGCCATTTTTACGCCGACCACCGATCCGGCGAGCTGCGCGAGTCGGAGAGCGCCTATCAGCGCCCGCAGCCGCACGCCTGCTTCATCCAGTCGGTCGACGACGACCTGGTCGGCAAGGGCGGCATCATGGAGCTGTGGACGCGCGAGGCCCGGCTCTTCAAGTACGGCTCCGGCACCGGCACCAACTTCAGCCGCATCCGCGCCGGCGGCGAGCCGCTCTCGGGCGGCGGCATCTCCTCCGGTCTGATGAGCTTTCTGAAGATCGGCGACCGCGCCGCGGGCGCCATCAAGAGCGGCGGCACCACGCGCCGGGCGGCGAAGATGGTCTGTCTCGACGTCGATCACCCCGACATCGAGGAGTTCGTCAACTGGAAGATGATCGAGGAGCAGAAGGTGGCGGCGCTGGTCGCCGGCTCCAAGCATCTGGAGCAGCACCTCGGCGCCGTCATGCAGGCCTATCACGAGCCCGACTTCGCGAGCGACCCCGCCGATCCCCGCGACCCGCGCCACAACCGCGCCCTGGCACGAGCCCTGCGCGCCGCCCGCGCCGCCCACCTCCCGGAAAACGTCGTCCAGCGCGCCATCCACTTCGCGTCGCAGGGCTACAAAGAGATCCTCATCCCGACCTACGACACCGAGTGGCGCGGCGAGGCCTACCGCACCGTCAGCGGCCAGAACTCCAACAACTCGGTGCGCCTTCCCAACGAGTTCCTCGACGCGGTGCTCGACCAGGACGACTGGGAGCTGACCCGGCGCACCGACGGCGCCTGCGCCAAGACCCTTCCGGCCCGCGATCTGTGGGATCAGATCTGCGGCGCCGCCTGGGCCTGCGCCGATCCCGGCGTGCAGTTCGATACCACCATCAACGAGTGGAACACCTGCCCCGAAGACGGCCGGATTCAGGCCTCGAACCCGTGCTCGGAGTACATGTTCCTGGACGACACCGCCTGCAACCTGGCGAGCCTGAACCTGGCGCGCTTCCACGACGCCGACGAGGACAGCTTCGACCTCGACGCCCTGCGCCACGCCGTGCGTCTGTGGACCCTCACCCTCGAGATCTCGGTGGTCATGGCGCAGTTCCCGAGCGCCGAGATCGCCCGCCGCTCCTGGCAGTACCGCACCCTCGGGCTCGGCTACGCCAACCTCGGCTCGCTCTTGATGCGCATGAGCATCCCCTACGACTCCGAGCGCGGCCGCGCGATCTGCGCCGCCCTCTCGGCGATCCTGTCGGGCGAGGCCTACGCCACCAGCGCCGAGATGGCGGGCGAGATCGGGCCCTTCCCGCGCTACCACGACAACGAGGGCGACATGCTGCGGGTGATCCGCAACCACCGGCGGGCCGCCCACCACACCGCCGCCTCGGAGTACGAGGGACTGACGATCCTGCCGCGGGCCATCAACGCCGACGTCTGCCCGGCCGACCTCCTGGAGGCGGCGCGCGGCGCCTGGGATCGGGCCCTGGAGCTCGGGCAGACGCACGGCTATCGCAACGCGCAGGTCAGCGTGGTGGCCCCCACCGGCACCATCGGCCTGGTGATGGACTGCGACACCACCGGGATCGAGCCCGACTTCGCGCTGGTGAAGTTCAAGAAGTTGGCCGGCGGCGGCTACCTGAAGATCGTCAACCAGGCGCTGCCGGCGGCGCTGCGGCGCATGGGCTACACCGAGCTGCAGATCCGCGAGATCACCGACTACATCGTCGGCACCCAGGACCTGGAGGGTGCCCCCCACGTCAACCTCGACGCGCTGGCCGCACTCGGCTTCCCCCCGGCGATCCGCGATCGGCTGCAGGCCAGCATCCCCGGGGCCTTCGATCTCGAGTTCGTTTTCACGCGCTTCATCGTCGGCAACGCCTTTTGCCGAGACGTCCTGGGCATCGAACAAGAGGATCTGGAGCGTCCCGAGTTCTCGCTGCTGCGCGCGCTGGGCCTCAGCGAGGCCGAGATCCGCGAGGCCAACGACCACGTGCTCGGGCACATGACCGTCGAGGGCGCGCCCCATGTGAAGCCGGCCCACTACGGAGTCTTCGACTGCGCGTCGCGCTGCGGGCGCAAGGGCACGCGCAGCATCTCGGTCGACGCCCATATCGGCATGATGGGGGCGGCGCAGCCCTTCATCTCCGGCGCCATCAGCAAGACCATCAACATGGCCCACGAGACCACGGTCGAGCAGGTCAAGGATGCCTACCTGAAATCGTGGCGCCAGATGCTCAAGGCCAACGCCATCTACCGCGACGGCTCCAAGCTCTCGCAGCCGCTCAGCAGCACTTCGGGCGCTTCCGAGCTCGGCACCGAGGAAGAGCTCGCCGAGCCGGTGGAGCCGGTGCGCAAGGCGGTCGAGACGCTGATCGCGCAGACCACCCACAAGCGGCGCTTGCCCAATCGCCGCACCGGCTACACCCAGAAGGCGAAGATCGGCGGCCAGACCGTGTTCCTGCGCACCGGGGAATACGAGGACGGCATGCTGGGAGAGATCTTCCTCGACATGCACAAGGAAGGGGCCGCCTATCGGTCGCTGACCAACTGCTTCGCGATCGCGGTCTCGCTGGGGCTGCAGCACGGCGTGCCGCTCTCGGAGTTCGTCGACAAGTTCGCCTACGTACGCTTCGAGCCGAACGGCATCGTGGAAGGCCACGATCACATCAAAATGGCCGCCTCGGTGGTCGACTTCATATTCCGCGAGCTGGCGCTCTCCTACCTGGGCAGATCGGATATGGTTCAGGTGCCGCCCCAGAACGCGGCGGGCACTGGCGCGCCGGCCAACGGCGCCGCCGTGATCCTGAGCGGCGACAAAGGCGCCGACAAGGGACCAAATCCCAGCGGTCACGGCCGATTCGCACAGCAGTCCCCGGCCTTTACCTTCAATCAGGCGCGCACGGCGGCCGCCACCGAGCCGGCGATGCGCAGGTCGACGGCCAGATTGGCCGGCTTCGAGGGGGATCCTTGCTCCGAATGCGGGCATTTCACACTGGTGCGCAACGGCTCGTGCTTGCGCTGCGAAACTTGTGGAGCCACCACCGGCTGTTCGTGACCGGCCGCTGGGCGCTGCTCGCGCTGCCGGCGCTGACCTGCGGCGCCGCCTCGGCTCAGTTCTCCAGACCGGCGCTGATGCCGCGCGATGCCGCCCAGGAAACCACCGCGGTCGTCCCGCCGAGCGCAACCCCGCGACCGCTCCCGGTGGCCTCCTCCGGGCTGATGGCGCCGGTCCTCTCGGTGGACCAGATCGCCCGCTTCGCCGACGGAGTCGGATGGCGGGAGGTCGCGCGCCTGCCCGCTCGGGCCTTCGACCACGGGATGATCGAGGCACTGGAGCTGGAGCGCACCAAGAGCCTGCGGCCCGGGGTCGAGCTCTACCCGCGCACGGTCGTGGCGTTGCTCTCCTTCGCCGAAGCGGCGCGAATCCCGCTCGCCCGCCCGGGTTCGCCCCAGCGCTATCACCCCGACGCGGCCAAGCAGGGCTTCGCCGAGCTGGCGAGCAGCGCCGCCGATTGGACGCCGGTCCACTACGACGCGGTGCGCATCGCCGACCAGGTCATGGTCTTCCTGACCGCCGGCTTCCTCTTCCAGCCGGCAACCAGCGAGCTGGCCGGTTTCTGCGCCGGAATCGGCGCGCGCGGCGGAAGCAGTCCGCACGCCCGTTCGCTGCGCGCCCGCGGCGCCCGCGCGGCCGAGAGCTACCGCGTCAAGGAGGCGCAACGCCTGCTGGGCCTGATGGGCTTCTACGACTCCTCCCTGGACGGCATTTGGGGTCCGCGATCGCGGGCCGCCATGGAGGCCTTCCAGGTGGTCAGCGGCCTGCCGGCCAGCGGCGAGCCCGACTCGGCCTCGATCGCCGCCCTGCGCAGCGAAGCCGATCGTTACGGCGGTCTTTGAGACGCAATCGGCGTGTCATGTTCCCCCAGCTCCTGCCGCCAAATTCCGCAATCGCAGCCCTGGTGG